>MGWD01000016.1:51209-56954 GCA_001800825.1 Euryarchaeota archaeon RBG_19FT_COMBO_69_17
GAGCATCCTCCGAAGGAGATCTGGAAACCGCTGCGCAACGTCCGCGGCCACGAAGAAGGAGCCTCGGATTCCAGCGTGGAGGAGGATGTCGAGAATCCGCGGGAGCGCCTCCTCGACTCCTCGGTAGGACTTTTCGCGGAGATGATAGTCCTGTTCCACGTCGACCGTGACGTGGATGGCCTTGCGCACCCGGAGTCCGTAAATCGGCGACAGCCGGTTGATCAGGTGGTCCCACGTAAACTCGGAGCGTACCCGCTCCCGTGCCGCGTCGCCGAGTTCCCTGCGACGAGTGGGATCCTCGAGAAGGTTCAGGATGCTCCGCGCGATGTCCTCCGGAGACCCAACGCCATGGACGCCCTCGATGCCATCCCGAATGACCTCAGGTATCCCGCCCACAGGGGAGCAGAGGACGGACTTCCCCAGGGCCATTGCCTGGAGGATCGCGAGGGGGAGTTCGTCTTGGTATGAGATGTGGCAGACCAGGTCGGCCGTGGCGTAGATCGGGGTGGGGTCCGCGAGGGTCCCGAGGAACCGAACATGGGGCGTCAGGTCGAGCTCTCCGACGAGATTCTCGAGGGCAGGCCGGTACACCCCGTCCCCGACGATGACGAGCTGCGTGCCCGGCTGGCGTTTCAGGACGTACGGGATCGACCGGATGAGATCGACAAGCCCCGAGGCCTTCAGAGGGTAGTGGAGAGGCATGACGGTAAGGAGGACGGGATCGCGAGGATGGAGACCGTACTGCCGGCGGACGACGTCTTGGTCAGCGACGAGCGGAGCGGGCACGGCCCCTGGGTACGTTACGGACACATCCGTCTTGAGACGGTACCGCGCCGACTCCCTCGCGAGCAGGTCGGCGGACACGGCGGTAACGACGTCACACCGGTTCAGGAGGAATCGGAACAGACGACGCCTCAGACCTCGGGTGCGCGTCGTGGTGTGAAAGGTAAAGATGACTCTCAGCCCAGGACGAAGCAGCTTGTGGCAAATCGCAGGAAGAAGGAGCCGCCAGTGCCCGTGGACATGAATTGCCTCCGGCCTCTCTCGGTGAATCTGCCTGAGGACGGCGCCTAGGACGGCCGCCGTCGAACGGGAGAACGTCGTTACGCCCTCCGTCGCGTCCCCCGACAGTGCGATGACGGATACGCGGTGCCCGGACGCGAGGAGCCGGTCCCGCAGCGCCTCCACGAACCTCCCGACCCCGCCAGTGACAGGGCGCCAGAACGGCGTGAGCAAGAGGAGCTTCATTGTTCCCACGGGTCGCTAGTCGGAACGGGGGGCTGCGACGTACCAGAGTGTCTCTGCGTCGCCATCGTAGAGCTTGTAGGCGCTGTCGTGTACGGAGCTCGCGAATTCCGATGGATACCTGTTCCCGTACGCGAAGAAGAAGCCCGCGAGATGCTCGTTCTCGAGATAGAATGCGGGATCGTAGCGGGCCATCGCGCTCCCTTGGGAGTCGAACGGGCCCTGCATGATATCGACCCAGTCCGCCTCGGCCTGGATCGTGGACGCGATCCAAGGGGAATCGCTCTCGAGCGTGAGATCCTGGAGCGGCACGCGGACCGTGTTCGCCTCGACCTCAGCGCGAGTGAAAAACCGATATGCAAGGAGCTCGGGACTCTGGAACGTCGTGCCGGCTCCTCCGACGGGCAGGATGCGGCTCGCGGAGAAGGACGCCACCCGGATGCCGAGGAGCCCGTCGTTCGTAATCAGGTTCCGCTCGGGCGCGTACGTCCGAAGATAGATGGATGTGCCGTAGGTCGCCTCGGGGAGGAACGTCGTATTCTGGATCTCGTACTCCAGGACGGCGGCCGAGAAGCCCAGAGATGCAGCGAGCATCGTGATGATGACGGCCTTCCGGAATCGCGGCCGTCTCATCCCCTCCGCGGCGACGAACATGAATCCAGCAAGGAGGGCAATGAAGGGCAGGATGTAGAACCCGGTGTACTGGCGCAAGAAAAGGGTTGGAGTCAGACCCAGGAACGAGATCAAGAGGAAGGGCTCCCGCAGTGACTTGTTCCGCGACCGAACGAGGACGAAAACCCCCACGAGGGCGAAGAGAAGACTGAGTCCCACACTCCGCGTCAGGCTCACTCCAAAATTGAACATCTGAATGTGAAGGCTCGTACCCGAGAGGAGTTCGCCCGTGGAGTACTCAGCAAGGACGTCGGTACCGAGGAACATGATTCCGGCAACGCCAGCAAAGCATCCGAGCGCAAGGTAGGGGGAGACCCGCCGGTAGGGAGACGCGAGCACGATCTTCGGGAACCGAAGGCGGAGGATGCGCAATGCGATGAGGAGAAGGATTGCGACGACGAAGGCGATCATGACCACGGCGAGCAAGGCAGCGAGCCGATGCGTGGCGGCGAGGATCAGGAAGAAGAGTGTAACCAAGGCGAAGTCGGTCATTTTGGGCTCCCGGTACGTCCGAATGACGACCCAGATGAAGACGGGCAGGAGGACCATGAACAGGCTACGCATCGATGCCGTCCAGAGGGTGAACGCGAGGTACCTCGGGGCGAATGCGTAGATGAACGCGACGCCGAGGGAGAAGAGATCGTCATCGCGGAACTCCCTCGCCATGACGAAGGACGTAAGGATGCCGAGGGTCCCGAACGTCAGGGACAAGAGGAGGATGGCCGGCTCGATGGCGAGCGAACTCATGCTCGAGAACGAGGCAATGAGGAACGGTCCACCCGACGGATAGCTCAGAGGATACCAGCCAAACCAGGAGAGCGGATTGAGGATCCATTCGGCATACCCGTCGTTGACGATGTTCGTCGCGAGGTTGTGGATGAAGAACGAGTCGACCCCAACCTCGTGAGCGGTCCGGGGATATCGGAGGAGCAGACTTAGGAAGACGAGGGCCGCAAGGACCGAGTACACGACGCGACGAGGCAACTTCATCTCCTGCCTCACCCGCCCTTCCTGCAAATCGCGATGAGGTGGGCGGCGAGGTTTGGCCGAATCGCCGTCAGCAAGGCCACCACCGGGTGTCTGCGATAGTCCTGCCAATACCACTCAATGGGTTCAAAGTTGTGGCGGCGAAGAAGCTGTACGAGGGTCATCGGATCGTACCAGCAGGTATGCTCCGGATTCACCGCCATGCGAAGCCCTGCGAGGGCCTTGAACACCGTGTTCGCGGACCAGAGATTCGGCGTCACGAGGCAGAGGAGCCCGTCGACCCTCAGATGAGCGGCCGCTCGATCGAGAAAGGCTCCCGCGTTGGAAAGATGTTCAATCAAATCGGCGGCCACGACTACGTCAAACGTCTCTCCCAGATCCATCGACTCCACATTTGCCACGCGCACGTCGTATCCCGCATCGCGGCGCTTCCCAACCTCGTCGGCGACGATATCCACACCCACGCAACGACGGGCGACCCGAGCGACCTGGTAGTGGCTTGTCGCGGCGACGCCGGAGGGGTCCTCCAGCCTCGACCCCACGCAGCCGCAGTCGAGCACGTCCTTTCCGGCCGCGAGCTGGAGAATTCGGTCGAACTTGCTGTCCGTGAGCACCCATCTGGGAACCCGGTCCCATCGACGCCGAAGGACCCGAGCGAGGATCCTCATCGGACCCCCTCCGGGACGACGGATCGGTACACGGCGAGAATTGCGTCGCCCACCCGGCTCCATGTGTATTCCTGCGGGAGGGTGATCCGCTGACCGGAGTCACGGAGCTTCACGACCTCACGGAGCGCCTGGGGGAACGCGTCGAGGGACGGAACGAGGATCCCTCGCCCGTCGGTCACGACCGCCTCAAGGCCACACCCTGCGGGTGCCACAACGGGACATCCGTTGGCGAGAGCCTCGAGGGCGACGGTGGGGAGACCCTCGTACTCCGATGCGAGAACGAGCGCATCCGCGGTCTGGTACAGGGCGGGGAGCGTGTCGTGGGGTACCTCGCCCAGAAACTCCACGGCGGCCCCCGTCGCGGCACGGACGAGACGGGAAAGCTCAGGGCCGGTGCCCGCGATCGTGAGACGCGCATCGGGAATCCCGGACGACCGGACGGCTTGAATGATGCGATCGACTCGCTTCTCCACCGAGAGGCGACCCACGAACAAGAAGACGTGCCCATCATGCCGTGGACCGGGCTCAGGGCCCCGTGCGAACGAATCCTCCACCGCGACTGGAATCGTATGAAGCCGCTCCGAGGCTGCAGGGTACCTCTGCGCGTAGAGGTCTGCGGTCGACGGATCGACGGCGATGAGTGCCGCGAAACGAGACACCGCCCACCGCTCGCGCCGCAGGTAAGCGGCTTTCGCGACCCGACCGCGGCGACGGCGGATCCCCCGAGCGGCGTCCCCGTGCAAGGTGCATACCACGGGGCAACCCCCCTGAAGGCGGAGCGCCGTGAGATCATCCGGACGCTGCAGATGGAGGAGGGCAAACCGGGCGAAGTCCTCCCGCGCGGACCACGACCGGAGGGCTCGCTGGAATGCGAGGGTCGAGGCCACGTGCTCCCGCGACACGGGCGTGGCCGTCACGCCTTGGGGGAGGTCGTCGGCAGGTCCGTTCGCAACGATCTCGACACCGAGCCCCTCGTCGGCCAGGAAACGGACGAGGCCGAGGACGTAGGATCGCGTGCCGCCCGCCGCACCCCTGCGGAGGTCGGCACCGGTAAGGATGCCGATGCGAGTCCGATCATCCCGCATTGGATGCACCGAGCGCATGATAGACGCCCAACAGGACGCGCCGCATCTGCCTCCACTCGAAGCGCCTGCAAATCTCTCCTGCCTTCTCGGCGGCGCGAGCCGTCTTCTCCGGCTCGGTCAGGGCACCGCCAATCTCTCGGGCAAGGCTTCCGGCATCGCCTGGGGCATAGTACTGGGCCCCGTTCTCCAAGACAGACTGCAGGAAGCTGAGCCTCGGAACGATAAGGGGCTTTCCCAGGGCGGCGAACTCCGGGATGCGGCTGGGCCAGGCGAGCTCCGTCAGAGGGTTCGCCTCAAGCGTGATGAGGCCGATCTCGGACAAGGTCATGAGGGCCCGGGCCTCCTCGATGGGGAGGCGACCCACGAAGCGCACACGGTCCCCGATCCCGAGGGTCGCTGCGAGTGTCTTCAGGGCTCCTGTGTAGGCAGATTCCCCGTCTCCCGCAATCACGAGACACGCATCCGCGTCGGCGGGCAGCTGAGCCATCGCGCGGAGGAGCGTCTCGAGGTCCCTCTCAGGGTTGATGCCACCCGCGTGCACGAGGAGACGCCCATCCGGAAGCCCAAGCCTCTGCCGCAACCCTACCGGGTCAACGCCCCCGGGAGGGAAGTCGCTCGCGTTGTAGACGGCCGTGATCCGAGCCGCTGGGAGACCGCGCCCAACAACCGCCGACCGGATACCGTCGTTCGCGGCGATGACGTGGTCCGCGAAGCGGACGCTGCATCCTTCGAGGAAGGCGGCAATCCGCGGGAGTAGGGCCTGAGTCGAGGTCCGGAACCTAGCGGCGATAATCTCGGGCATGGCCTCGTGGAGGTCCAGGATAACGGGCACCCTCGAGACCTTCAGGGGGAGGGCACAGAGGACTTGGAAATCGGGGAGGGAGTGGACGTGGACGAGCTCGAACCGCCGTCGGAGGTGGAGGCGGACGAGGAGGACCGTGCTGAGGACAAGGAAGAGCCCGTACTGGTACGCGTACCGGAGGCGGCCCCCTCGTCGACTTCCCAGTGGAACCTCGTGGAGATGGACGCCGCCGAGGTGCGAGGGGGACGGTCCGGACCTGGGACGGAGGGCGATCACGTGGACGGCG
>MGWD01000016.1:56969-60360 GCA_001800825.1 Euryarchaeota archaeon RBG_19FT_COMBO_69_17
CCGGGGGTCCCATGGGTATTCCGTGTACGCAACGACAGCCACGCGAGGCCCGGGTCCCCCCTGCGTCCGATCGGCGTCCATCGTCACACCAGGCTCAGGGCGATCGCGACGGCCCCGCTGGCCGCATAGATCGCGAGGAGGGTCCGGACGAGGCCGCGCTCCGTCATCGGACGTTTCGACAGGATGAGGTACGCGAGCGTGTAGCGGCTCGCCCCTTCAGGGGGCCTCAAGATTCCATCCGCTTCAATCGCCGGCTGGCGGCAAGCCGCCTTCCGGTCCCCGTTCTTCTTCCGCAACCCATAGTACGCGGTCGCGACGGCCTCATAGAAAGCGGGTGCGATCGCGATGACTCCATAGAACTCGATGTGGCCAAGGATCACCCCGGCGCCGAGGGCGGCGCCCAGGCCCAGGGTCCCGATGTCACCGATGAACACGCGCGCGGGGAAGCGGTTGAAATAGAAGAGCCCGAGCGAGCATCCGAGCAGGGACGCGAAGATGAGGAGGGAGAAGTCCGGGATCTCGCGCAGGAGGCCGATGCCGAGGAGGGACGCCGACACGACGGCGATCTGGCCGCTCTCGAGGCCGTTGTATCCGGCGGACATGTTCATCGCGTTCGCAATCCCGGTGACCCCGATGGGCACGAGGATGAGCCAGTAGAACAGGTACGCGCTCCCCTGGAAGCCGAGCTGGTGCCCGAGGGGCAGATCGATGACCTCGGGGCCCAGGTGGACGAGGAGGAGGGGGAGGGCCGTGAAGGCGACGGCGATCGCCTTGAGCCTCTGCTTCAGATCCGAGATGTCGTCGATGAGCCCGATCATGGAGGCCATGAAGAACACGCTGATCGCCGCGAGGAAGGGCGGCTCCGCGACGTTCCCCAGGAGCTTCTGGAGCCCGACGACAAGGCTGAGGGAGATCGAGAAGGCGAAGAGGGCCGCGATGCCTCCGAGCTCCGCGACGGTCGTCCGGGAGGGCTTGTTCACGTCCTCCCCGACCATCCCGCCCGCCCTCATCTTACGGATGAGAGGGGGGGTCAGCAGGAGGACGAGGACGAGGGACAGGGCGAGGGCGATGAGCGCGCCGAAGCCGTCGGACAGGTCCATCGGCGGCCAGACCAGAAACGGGGTTTCACTGCCTCCGCTGGACGCGCTCGTGTCCACGGTCGCCAAGCCTGTGAAATCGATATATCAAGGCGCGTCCGTGGTTCTCGCTCCCGATACTTGTCCCCGGCAGGCCACGGCGGGGCAGGAAGCTTTCATAGCCAGGAACAGATGGGGGGACGACTCCCATGCCGACCCGGATTCACCCGACCGCCGAGGTCTCGCCCGAAGCCCGGATCGGAGATGGCACCTCGATCTGGCACTGGGTCCAGGTCCGGGAGGGGGCGCGCATCGGGCGGGACTGCGTGATCGGCAAGGACGTCTACGTGGACACCGACGTCGTCCTCGGGGACCGCTGCAAGGTCCAGAACTTCGCGACCCTGTACAAGGGCCTGACGATCGGGGACCGCGTGTTCATCGGCCCCCACGCCTGCTTCACGAACGATGTGTACCCGCGGGCCGTAAGCCCCGACTGGGAAATCGTCCCGACGAAGGTCGAGGACGGCGCCTCGGTCGGGGCGAACGCGACGGTCCTCCCCGGCCTCACGATCGGCCGCAACGCGATGGTCGCGGGAGGGGCCGTCGTCACGAAGGACGTCCCCCCTCACGCCCTCGTCGCCGGCGTGCCCGCGAAGATCGTGGGCTGGGTGTGCGACTGCGGGCGGCCCCTGGACCGCCGGATGTACTGCGCCCACTGCAAGAAGACCGTCGACGCGGGCCCGAAGCCCCGCACGGGCCGGGGAAGAAGCTAGCCCCGAACCTTCATAGCCCCCTCCCCCCTTCGCGGCCCGGATGATCCCCATCGCCCGCCCCCTCCTCGGGGACGAGGAGGCCGACGCGGTCCGGGAGGTCCTCGCGTCGGGGGCCCTCGCCCAGGGTGCCCGGGTCAAGGCCTTCGAGGAGGCCTTCGCCGCGTACGTCGGGCGGAGGCACGGCGTCGCCGTGTGCAACGGGACCGCGGCCCTCCACGTCGCCCTGCTCGCCCACGGCCTCCACGCGGGCCAGGAGGTCCTCATCCCGCCCCTTACGTTCTTCGCGTCCGCCTCCACGGTCCTCCTCTGCGGGGCGAGGCCCGGCTTCGTCGACGTGGACCCCGCCCACTACACGATGGACCCCGCGAAACTCGGGGCCGGCATGACGCGGAAGACCGCGGCGATCATGCCCGTCCACCTGTACGGCCAGACGGCGGACATGGACCCCCTCCTTGAGGCCGCCCGGGCGCGGGACGTCCGCGTGGTCGAGGACGCCTGCCAGGCCCACGGGGCCGCGTACCGCGGGCGGAAGGCGGGGGCCCTCGGCGACAGCGCGTGCTTCTCCTTCTACCCGACGAAGAACATGACGACGGGGGAGGGCGGGATCCTCGTCACGGACGACGACGAGGTCGCCGCGTCCGCCCGTCTCCTGAGGGACCACGGGCAGACGTCGAAGTACGAGCACGCAGTCGTCGGCTTCAACCTCCGGATGACGGAGATCGCGGCCGCGATCGGGCTCGTCCAGCTCAAGAAGCTCGACGGCTGGGTCGCCCGGCGCCGGCAGAACGCGCGCTTCCTCACGAAGGCCCTCGACGGGCTCGAGGGGCTCGTCCCGCCCTCGGAGGGCCCCGGGAGGACCCACTCCTTCTACCAGTACGTCGTCCGCGCGGAGCCCGGCTTCCCCCTGACCCGGGACGAGATCGTCCAGACCCTTGCCGACGAGGGGATCGGGTGCCGCCCCTCGTACCCCATGCCCCTGTACAAGCAGAAGGCCCTGCGGGACCGGAAGGTCTTCGGGCGGTGCCCCGTCGCGGAGCAGGTCGTCGGGCGGCTCTTCGAGATCCCCGTGCACCCGGGCCTGACGTCGGAGGACCTCGACCGAATCGCGGAAGCGCTCGACCGGCTCGGGAGGCCCTCGTGAGGGAGGGGCGGCCATGGCGACGCGTCCTCCGTCCCCGCCCGACGCCGCGACGACGGTCTGCCCCGCGTGTGGCGCGGCGAACCGCGAGGGCGCGTCATTCTGCAAGGCCTGCGGCCGGGCCCCCCGCCCCGGGGCCGTCCCCGGGGCCTCGCCCGCGCCGGCCCGTCCCCCGGCCCGCCCCGTCCTCGTCCCGCCTCCCGCGGGCCCGAAGGTCTGGTGGCACGGCCTCGGCGTGTTCGCGATCCTCGCCGGGTTCCTCCTCTTCATCGACCTCGCGACGACGGGCCGCGTGACCTGGTCCGTCGCGGCCCTCCTGGGCCTCGCGTTCCTCCTCGGCGCGATCATGATCCTCCAGGTCCTCGCGTCGCCGGAGCCCCGGGACCGCCGGCCCCTCGCGGCGG
>MGWD01000016.1:60374-60498 GCA_001800825.1 Euryarchaeota archaeon RBG_19FT_COMBO_69_17
GTCCTCTCCGTGGTCTTCCTCCCCGTGACCCTCGCCCTCCAGAGCGGCGCGACGACGACGGACGTGCTCGAGGTCCCCTACGACCCCGCGATCGCGAGGCTCAACCTCCTCGCGACGAACGAGG
>MGWD01000016.1:60561-60959 GCA_001800825.1 Euryarchaeota archaeon RBG_19FT_COMBO_69_17
ACCGCGGCGGTCTCTTCACCTCCCACTACGAGGGGGACGTCGTCGCGACGAACACGTCCGCGGGGGACACCCTGTCCTACCGCCTCACGGCCCGTGGCTTCGTCGGCTTGTTCTTCGGGGGCGGCCACGCGATCCGCGTCACGGTCAACGATGCCCTCTCCGTGGACCTCGACCTCCAGACGACGACGGGCGCCCTGACGGTCGACCTCCCCGCGGGGGTCAAGGTCCGCTCCGTGGACGCGACCGTCACGACGGGCTCCGTGTCCCTCGCGAGCAACGGGACGGACTTCGGGACGGGCGCGAGCCTTCGGGCCACGTCCACAACCGGGGGCGTGACGATCGCCCCCCGCGAGCCCGTCGGGGGGGCCGGGATCGTCTCCCTCGCGGGCACGACGACG
>MGWD01000016.1:60982-73042 GCA_001800825.1 Euryarchaeota archaeon RBG_19FT_COMBO_69_17
CCGTGGGGGCGGGGGCTCTGCGACGAAGGTCGAGTCGACGGCGGCGACGGGGCGGGTGTCCCTCGACCCGACCTGGTACGAGGGCACCACGACCCTCGCGTACGGGCCGTCAGAGGCCGCGTACGACGCCGCCTCGCTCCTGTTCGACGCCCGCCTCACGACGACGACGGGCTCCGTCTCCCTGGTGTGAGGACGATGTACTGCAGCGCGTGCGGAGCCAAGAACGAGGACGACGCGACGTTCTGCGACGGGTGCGGGGCGGACCTCAGGGCGGCCCCGCGACCCACCGCGGGTTCGTCGGGGCCCGGGCCGCTCCCCGTCTTCTACCCGCCCGCCCGCGCGCGGGCATGGTGGTACCCCATCGGGGTGTGGCTCATCCTGTCGTCCTTCTTCCTGTTCGTGGACCTCGCGACGACGGGAGGGATCACGTGGGCGTACTGGCCCATCGGGATCATCGGGATCTTCATGGTCGGGTTCCCGCTCCTGAACCTCCTCGAGGCCCGGATCGCCGGCCGGCGCTGACGGACGCGGGGCATCCCGGGAACACGTTCAAGTACGGCCGGCCCATGGAAGGGACCATGGCCGAACCCCGCCCCCGGACGGATCCCGTCGTCTGGATCATCCTGGCCGTCGTCCTCGCCCTCGTCGTGCCGGGCGTCCTCATGATGTCGTTCTTCACCGGGTGGATGATGCCCTTCGGCACGTTCGGGATGCCCCTCTGGGGCAGCGCGGCCATGCTCGGCGGGGTCGTGGTGACGGTCCTCGTCATCTTGATCCTCGCCCGGGCCGTTCAGGCGGTCCCCCCGCCGGCCCCGGCGGGCTGGGCGCCGCCCCCGTTCGCCTATCCGGGGTACCCGGCGCCTGCGGCCGGGAACCCCGCCCTCCAGGCCCTCGACGCGCGCTATGCAAAGGGGGAAATCTCCCGCGACGAATACCTGAGGGTGCGGGCGGACCTCGAGGGCCGGGCCCGCTGAGGTGGGCAGGATCGACCCCGGGGACGTCGCGAAAGACCTCCAGGAGGGGGAGGACCGGGAGCGTCGACTCCGCTGGGACGAGGCCGCCTCCTTCTACGACGGCGTCGTGAGGGGCTTCGGGACCCTCGACCCCGGGGACCGCAGTGGCCGGGCGATGCGGGCGGCGGCCCTCTTACGCCTCGGGAACGCCCTCATGCGCCTCGGGCGCTGGGAGGAGGCCCGGGCCCGCCTCGACGATGCCCTCCACGACGCGAAGGCGAGCGGCCAGGCCGACGTCCTCGCCCAGGCCCTCCTCGGGGCCGGGGTCTTCGCGGCGGAGCGCGGGGAGGCCGTGCGAGGGGAGGGCTTCATTGTCGAGGCCCTCACCCTCCTCCACGGCCGGGACGACCGGGCCTCCCTGCAGGGCCGCGGCTGGGCGTTCGTGAACCTCGGCACCCTCTACGGTCGCACGGGCCGGCTCGACCTCGCGTTCGTCACCCTCGCGAAGGCCCGGGAGGTCCTCGGGGCTGCCCAGGCGTGGGCGGGCGTCGCGGCCGCGTGGGAGGCCCAGGCCCAGGTCCGCCGCGGAATCGGGGACGAGGACCGGTGGCGGGAGGACCTCGCGGAGGCCGTGATCTTCTACGACCGCGAGGGGATGAAGGAGAAGGCGGACCAGCTCCGCGGGATGCTCGGGAAGAAGCTCGTCTGAGCCCCGACGTACGTATCCTACGGACGGAAGCTTGAGGCCCGCGACGCCCCTGGGCGGGGCGGATGGAGGAATCGGGCTACCTCGCGAACATCCTCCGGGACCGGGGGTGCCCCCTGTGCGGGACGGACCGCCAGCGGGTCGTCTCCCCCCGGGCGGGCACGTGCGGGGTCTGCCACGAGTACCTCGGCCCCGAGGACGTCCTCTTCGCCGCGGGCACGCGGGGGAGCCACGCCGCGTGCTCCCTCGCGTGCCTCGAGGTCCTCCTCCAGGAAGGACTCGCGGACGGCGGGACGTGCCCCCTGTGCGGCTCCCCCTGGCCGCCGAGGCCTCGCGGGGAGGGGGCCTGCGGCACGTGCGCATCGCCCCTCCGTCCCGACGCGGGCGTCGCGGCCCTGTGGCGGGGCGGACGGATCCACAGGTTCTGCGGCCCCGCGTGCGCGGAGGCGTACCTCCGCCGCGCGAATCCTTTCTGTGGGTAGGCCGCGGGAACCGAGGCGACCCTTCAAATCCCCCCGCGCGTTAGGCACGGCCGATCGACCATGGCGGACCCCACCGTCGCGATCCAGCACCTCTGGAAGTCCTACGGCGACACGCCGGCCCTGAGGGACCTGTCCCTCGTCGCATACCCTGGCGAGATCGTCGGCCTCATCGGGCCCAACGGGGCGGGGAAGACGACGACGATCAAGATCCTCGTCGGGCTCCTGCGGCCCGACGCGGGGACGGCCCAGGTCCTGGGCCGGGACATCCTCCTCGACCCCGTCGGGTACAAGGCCGCCCTCGGCTACATGCCCGAGGCCCCGACCCTCCCGGACTACCTCACGCCGACGGAGTTCCTCGGGTACGTGGGGCGGATCCGGCGCATCCCGAGGCCGGACCTCGGGACTCGGACGTCGGACCTCCTCCGGCTCTACGACCTCACGCCGAAGGCCGACACGACGATCGCAAGCCTGTCGAAGGGGATGAAGGCGAAGCTCGCCTTCGCCGCCGCGACGATCCACCGGCCCGTCCTCCTCATCCTGGACGAGCCCCTCATCGGGATCGATCCTGCGGGTCAGCACCTCCTCAAGGAGCAGATCGTCGCCCTCGCCCGGTCCGGGGGGACCGTCCTCGTGTCGACCCACCAGCTCGACACCGCGGAGCGCCTGTGCGGCCGGGTCGCGATCATCCATCACGGGGCGAACGTGGCCACGGGGGACCTTGCCGCCCTCCGGACCCAGGCCCAGATGGATGGGAGCCAGAGCCTCGAGGAGATCTTCCTCAAGCTCACGGAGGAGGCTGCGGCCCCCGAGCCAGAGGCGCCGCGGCGTCGGGGACTCTTCCGGCGGGGTTGACCATGGACCGCGCCCTCGCGATCGCGTCGTACAAGGTCCGCTTCTTCTTCGGGCCCGCCTTCCGCGGCCGCTTCGGCGGCCTCGCGTACCTCGCCCTCGTCCTCATCTTCGTGCCCACGGGCCTCGCGTCGGGCATGGCGATTGGGACGTCCCTCGCGGCCGCGGGCCCTGGGGAGGCCGTGAACCTCCTGAGCCTTCCCCTCGCCGGGATCCTGTCCCTCGCCCTCCTGTACAGCCTCGGGGCCGGGGTCACGGCCCACCCCTCCGAGTTCGACTTCTTCATGACCGCGGAGGTCCGGCCGCGGGAGTACCTGACCGCGGACCTCGCGTTCCAGATCGTCTCCCTGTTCCTCTCGGGCGGCGTGGCGACGGGGGTCGCGGCCCTCGCGATGGTGGCCGCCCTGGGCCAGCCCCTGACCGCGACGGTCCCCCTCCTGGCCCTCCTCGTCGGGTACGCCCTCCTCGTGCTCATGGTCTCCCAGGTCCTCGTCGTCGCCCGCGTGCGCCATCCGAAGGCCCCCGTCCGGTCCCTCGCCCTCCTCCTCATCCTCGTCTCCGTCCTCCCGGCGATCTCGATGGCCCAGCCCGGCCTCCCCGTGCGGTTCGACGAGCTCCCCTACCCGTCGACGGCGTTCGCGACCCTCGCGGCGGGCGTCCTCACGGGGTCCCCCGTCCCCGGCACGGCCGTCGGGCTCGTCCTGACGTACGTCGGGCTCGTCGTGTTCCTCTGGACCCTCGCGTCCGAGGCCTATGTCTTCCACGGGATCCGCCCGACCCTGTCCGCGGGGTTCGGGCAGATCGACATGACGTCGAGGATGGACCAGCAGCGGCGGATCATCGGCGGGATGGGCGGGCTCACGACCCGCGTGCGGCTGCGAACGGACCGGGGCGGGGACACGGGCCTCATGGCCCGCCTCCACCTCCTCCGGATCTGGCGGGACGGGAGCATCCTGTTCGTCCTGCTCTTCGGCGGGATCTCCGTGTCCCCCGTGATGTTCGGCGGGCCGGAGACCCTGTCCACGGCCGCCGTCACGGTGACCCAGATGCTCACGTTCCTCCTCGCGATCCTCGCGATGAACTGGTCCTACTACGAGCGGGAGAACCTCTGGCTCGTCGTCACGTCGGGCGCGACGCCGGGGAGCTACTTCCGCGGCTTCCTCGCGTGCCTCGCGGCGATCGGCCTCTTGGTGTCCGTCGCGTTCCTCGCCCTCCTCTCCGCGGCGACGGGCGCGCGGGTGTCGGTCCAGGAGGCCGCCCTGCCCCTCGCGGCCCCCATCGGGGCCGCCTGCATGGCGGCCGCCCTCCTGACCCGGGTCAAGCTCCGGCCCTCCTCCTTCTCCCCGGCGATCCTGGGGATCATCTTCCTCGTCGCCGTCGCCGGCTTCCTCGCGGGGCTCGCGATCCAAGGCCTTCTCGGGGCGGCGAGCTTCCTCGCGGGGGCGCCGGAGGCCGTCCAAGCCGTCCTCCTCGCCGCGTACCTCGTCGGGCTCGCGGCCATCGGGATGGGGGGCGTCACGCGCCTCGCGGCGGGCTTCCGACTCTGATCAGAGACGCCCCGCCCGGACGTCGTCGACGACGTCCGCGTAGGCCTGGACGAAGTACCGGGCCGCCTCCCGGAGGCCAGCGCGGCCCTCCCGGGTGAGCCTGTAGACCTTCTTGGGCCCGCGGCCCTCGAGGCGGATGAGCCCGCGACCCTGGAGGTCGCGGAGGGCCGGGTAGATCGTCCCCGGGTTCGGCCGCTCGAACTTCCGGCGGGCGATCTGCCCCGCGAGCTCGGAGCCGTACATGGGCTTCTTGCCGAGGAGGTAGAGGATCGAGAAGCTGAGGTACCCGCGCATGTCGCAGCACGCGGGGGGCGGGCAGCACACGAGCTCCACGTCGGACACGGGGACGACATCGCGCCCCCGAAGGTTAAACCTATTGGACGCCCGATTATCGGACGCCCAATAGTTCATATACCGCCCTGCAGATCAGGGTATCGGATGCCCAATACGTCCAGGAGAACGGCGTGATCGGACTGACGGAGACGATGGCGAGGACCCTGGTGTGGGAGAGGATCCGGGCCGCGAGGGACCACGGGGAGGAGTACCGGCGCTGGTGCTCCCGCGAGTGCTTGCGGGGGACACGGGATGGATGAGCTCACGGTCCGGCGGGCCGTCCGCGACGCGTACGCAGGGCGGGCGTCGGGCAGCGGTTGCGGCCCCACGGGGGTCGCGTGCTGCGCCCCCGACGCCGGGACGCCGGGCGCACCCGACGATCTGCCGAGCCTCGGGGTCGGGGATCCCGTGGGCTCGGCGGATCTGAGGCCCGGCGAGACGGTCCTCGACCTGGGCAGCGGCCCCGGACGGGACGTGCTCCACGCGGCAGGCCTCGTGGGCCCCTCGGGACGCGCGATCGGTGTGGACGCCACCCCGGAGATGGTCTTCCGGGCCCGTGAGTCCGCCCGGGACCGCGGGATCCGGAACGCGGAGTTCCGGCTCGGGGAGATCGAGCACCTGCCCGTGGAGTCGGGCTGCGTGGACGTCGTCCTGTCGGACTGCGTCGTGAACCTCTCGCCCGACAAGGCGGCCGTCTTCCGGGAGGCGTTCCGGGTCCTGCGCCCTGGAGGTCGGGTCGTCCTCTCCGACGTCGTGGCGGAGGCCGAACTCCCGGCGTCCGTCCGGGAGGATGCCCGCGCGTGGGCGGGGTGCGTTGCGGGGGCCGTGTCCGAGGCCACGTACCTCGAGCTTCTCCGGGGCACAGGCTTCCAGGACGTCCGGACGGTCCGGAAGGGCGGGACCTTCACGGGCCTCGTCTCCACGACCCTCCTGACGGCTCGCAAGCCCCCCGCCTAGCGGCCGGTCGGGGAAACCCGGCGCCAGCCTCAAATAGGAGCGGGCTCTCCAACCGGGCACAGGCACCGGGTGTCGACATGGCGACCGATGGGATCGAAGGGACGACGGCCCCGCCCGGCCCCAAGGAGGACGGCCGGATCGTCATCGCGCGGAACCTCACGAAGGTCTACGACACGGGGGAGATCGAGGTGAAGGCCCTCCGCGGGATCAACCTTGACGTGCGCCGCGGGGAGATGGTCGCGATCATGGGCCCCTCGGGCTGCGGGAAGACGACCCTCCTGAACTGCCTCTCCGGGATTGACGAGTTCACCTCGGGGGAGGTGTGGGTCGGCGGGAAGGCCCTCTCGAAGCTGAGCGACAACGCGAAGACGGACTTCCGCGCCCTTCGGATGGGGTTCATCTTCCAGAACTACAACCTCCTCCCCGTCCTGAAGGCCGTGGAGAACGTCGAGCTGCCCCTCCTCGTCCGCGGGGACAACCCGAAGGAGTCGCGGCCTAAGGCCCTGGAGGCCCTCAAGGCCGTCGGGCTCGAGGTGGAGGCGTTCAAGAAGCCCGCGGAGCTGAGCGGCGGGCAGCAGCAGCGCGTGGCGATCGCCCGGAGCCTCGTGAACGAGCCGGACATCGTCTTCGCGGACGAGCCCACGGGGAACCTCGACACGGAGACGACGAAGGAGGTCATCGCCCTCATGAAGCGCCTCCACAAGGAGAAGGGCCTCACGTTCATCCTCGTCACCCACGACAGCTCCGTTGGGAATTCGACGGAGCGGGTCGTCCTCATGCGGAACGGCGTGATCCTGAAGTCCTTCCGGCCGACGGGCATGTGAGGTGCCGCCCGTGGACGCCGCCCTCGCCCTCCTGGTCCTCGTCGCGGCCGTCGTCCTGGCCGTCCTCGGCTGGGCGGGCTGGCGGCGCTTCCCCCTTCGGATCGGCCTGGGGAACTTCTTCCGGCGGAAGGCCCAGGTCGCGATCGTCGTGTCGGGCCTCCTCATCGGGACCGCGATCATCTCCTCCTCCTTCGTGATCCAGTCCACGTTCGGCTACACGATCCGAAGCGCCGTCTTCCGGACGATGGACCATGCGGACGTCCTCGTCGACCTCCCCGCGCCAGGGGGCGGGCTCGCGCCCTTCCCCGAGAGGATCGCCGCCGACCTGCGGGCGAACCTGTCCGCGATGCCCCACGTCGACGGGGTCGCCGCGAGGTACCACCTGCCCGGGGCCGCGTTCGACGATCGATCGGGGCTCCTCGAGGTCCAGGCGACGGTCCTCGGGTTCGACCCCGCCGCAGACCTCGGCGGCTTCATCCGACGGGACGGGAGCGCCTGGGACGGCTCCGGCCTCGCGGCGAACGAGGCCATCGTGAACGAGAAGCTCGCGAGGGGCGTGGAGGCGGAGGAGGGGGACCTCCTCGTCCTCAACGTGGTCGGCCCGGCGGGGCCCGGAATGCTGCCCGCGACGATCCGCACGATCGTCCAGGACGAGGGCCGGGCCGCGTGGGGGGACGGGGCGAACGCCTTCGTCCGGCTCGACGCCCTCCAGGCCGCCCTGGGCACGCCGGGCCAGGTCAACCTCATCCTCGTCTCGAATGCGGGCGGGGTGTCGGACGGCTACCTCGTCTCCGACGACGCCGTCGCGGAGGTCGAGGACCACCTGCCGCCCTCCCCCGACCTGAGGGTCCGCCCCGTGAAGGCGGACAGCGTGGAGCAGGCGGAGGAGGGCGTGGGCCAGCTGAGCCAGCTCTTCACCCTCCTCGGGACGTTCACGATCATCGCGGGCATCCTGCTCATCGTCAACATCTTCGTCATGCTCGCGGAGGAGCGGAAGGGGGAGATGGGCGTCGCCCGGGCCCTCGGGATGCGCCGGAAGAACCTCGTCCAGAGCTTCGTGTCGGAGGGTCTCCTGTACGCCCTCCTGTCCGCGGCCGTCGGCACGCTCGCGGGGCTCCTCGTGGCGGGGGTCATCCTGTGGGGCTTCGAGCAGGTCTTCCCCGCGGAGTTCCTCGCGGGGGTCCGGTTCGTCCTCACGTGGACGTGGTCGGACCTCGCCCAGGGATTCGCAATCGGCTTCCTCATCACGATCGTCACGATCGTCCTCGCGTCGTTCCGGATCTCGAAGCTCAACATCGTCCGGGCGATCCGGGACATCCCCGAGCCGGTCCCCCGCCGCTCGACGAAACGGCAGATCGGGATCGGCGCGGGGCTCGCGGCCGTCGGGGCGGTCGCCGCCCTCGCGGCCTTCGCCCGGGAGGACGTCCTCCTGCAGGACCTCGGCCCCGCCCTCCTCGCCCTCGGCCTCGCGATCCTCACGATGCGGATCCTCTCCCCGCGGATCGTCTTCACGGCGGCGGGCGCGTTCATCGTCGTCTGGATGCTCTCGCCCTGGAAGCCCATCCGGATCACGACGGCGGGGATCGAACTGTTCATCCAGGCGGGCATGCTCCTCGTCCTCGGCGGCCTCCTCATCGTCCTGTTCAACAGCGAGATCGTGCTCGGCCTCTTCACCCGCACATTCCGCACTCGCATGTGGCGGCCCGTCGTGCGGACGGCGATCGCGTACCCGATGAACAAGAAGTTCCGGACGGGGGCCACCCTCGCGAGCATCGCACTCGTCATGTTCACGATCGCGACGATGTCGGGGATCCAGGCCATGGTCGAGTCGTCCATCGAGACGACGACCCTCCGGGAGAGCGGCGGCTTCGACCTCCTCGGGACGACGGCCCTCGGCATCCCGGACTGGGACGGCGCCCTCGCGAACTACTCCGGGCGGGACGACCTGACGGAGGCACGGGTCCTCTCGACGACGAGGGTCCAGGTCACCCTCCCCTCGGGGGCGATCCGGAATCGGACCCTCCTCGGCGTCCCGTCTACGTGGGCCGTCCCTTCCCTGCCTCTCCAGGCGACCGATCCCGCGTACCCGGACGCCGCCGCAGTCTGGACCGCCGTCCACGCGGACGCGGGCCTCGCGGTCATCGACGGGACCGCGGTCATCGGGCCCGGGTTCGGCCCGAGCTTCGGGAACTTCCCGGCCAAGGTGGGCGACGTCCTCGACCTGCAGGTCGGGTCCCGGGTCCACGCCGTCCGTGTGATCGGGATCCTGTACGAGCAGTTCGTCGAGGGGATCTTCGTGACCTGGACCGCCGCGCGGGACGCGTTCGGCACGGACGCGGCGAGCCTCTTCTACTTCAAGGTCCGGCCGGGTCTTGACCCGACCCCGGTCGGGCATGGGCTCGAGCGGGCGTTCGTCGCGTACCGGATGATCACCTTGGACATCCAGGCCTTCGTGGACCAGATCCTCGAGGTCACGATGGGGGTGTTCAATCTCCTCCAGGCGTACCTCGCCCTCGGCCTGATCGTCGGGATCGCCGGCCTCGGGGTCATCACGATGCGGAACGTCGTCGAGCGGCGGCAGGAGACGGGCGCCCTCCGGGCCCTCGGGTTCCGGAAGTCCATGGTCCTCCGGTCCTTCCTCTTCGAGCTGTCCTTCATCGCCCTCACGGGGATCGGGATGGGGACCGTCCTCGGGATCGCGATCACGTTCGACCTGTACCTGAACTTCTTCGAAGCGCAGGGGGACTTCGTCGTCCCCTGGGCCCGCCTCGTCCTCCTCGGGGGGATCGCGTTCTTCGGCTCCGTCCTCGCGACGGCGAGCCCCGCGATCCGCGCGGCACGGATGCCCCCCGCGGAGGCCCTTCGGGCGTACGAGTGAGCCGTGCCGCGGCGCGCCGGGTCAGTACACGGCTTCCTTCTGACGCCGGCCGAGGGCGAGCTGGCGGAAGTGCTCCGGCTTCCGGTCGAAGGCGAGCTGGCACTTCTCCGAGCAGAAGTAGTAGGGGGTGCCTTTGTACCAGATCATCCAGAAGGCGTTGTGAGGATTCACGGGCTCCTCGCAGACGGGGTCCACGGCCATCGTCGGGATCCTCAAGGCCGACGAAGGCGCGGTGCGATATGAAGGCTTCGACTCGGAGGCGGGTGCGCGCGGCGTTTATAACCCCGCGGGGCATTCGCGCGGCCATGGCCATGAGGGTCGGCGTGATCGGCGTCGGGTCCATGGGCCAGAACCACGCCCGGGTCCTGTCCGAGCTCGACGCCCTCGCGGCGGTCGCCGATCCCGACGTCGAGGCGGGCGGGATCGTCTCGAACCGCTTCCAGGTCAGCTACTTCACGGACCACAAGTCCCTCCTGAAGGAGGACCTCGACGCCGTGTGCGTCGCCGTGCCGACCGGGCACCACGCGGCCGTCGCCCTCGACGCGATCGCCGCGGGCCTCCACGTCCTCGTGGAGAAACCCCTCGCCCCGAGCGTGGAGGACGCCCAGCGGATCGTCGATGCGGCGGACCGCGCGGGCATCACCCTGGCCGTGGGCCACGTGGAGCGGCACAACCCGACCGTGGCGGCCGTCAAGAGGCACCTCGACAAGGGCCAGTTCGGGGACCTCATCACGATCTCCGCGCGGCGTGTCAGCTCGTTCCCGACCCGGGTCCGCGACGTGGGCGTCGTGATGGACCTCGGGGTCCACGACATCGACATCCTCCGCTACCTCGTCGGCGCGCCCGTGGAGTCCGTGTACGCCCTCGGGGGCCGCAAGATGCACGACCGGTTCGAGGACCACGCAGCCCTCCTCCTCCGGTTCGCGAGCGGGGTCAACGGGTACGTCGAGGTGAACTGGCTCACCCCGATGAAGGTCCGCCGGCTCGCCCTCACGTGCCTCAAGAACTTCGTCGAGGTCGACTACATCGACCAGTCCATCACGGTGAGCTCGAGCAGCCTCGGGACCCTCGACGCGTTCAACCTGTACGAGCTCCCCCTCGAGCACCACACCCAGACGATCCGCGTGCGGAAGGAGGAGCCCCTGCGGCGCGAGATCGAGGACTTCCTCCGGGCGATCAAGGAGAAGGGGGCGCCCCTCGTCACGGGGGAGGACGCCCTGGAGACCCTTCGGGTCGTCGAGGCCGCCGTGGCGTCGTCCCAGGAAGGGAGGACCGTGGCCCCCGCGTAGGCCGCGGGGCCTCAGGCGTTCCCTTTCCCGATCCCGCGGTAGACGAACCCCGCCCGGGCGACGTCGGGGCCATGGAACGCGTTCCGGCCGTCGACGAGGACGCGGTGGCGGAGGGACCGCCGGACCTTCCGGAGGTCCATGCGCCGGTACGCGTCGTGGGCCGTCACGATCGCGAGGCAGTCGGCCCCGCGCACGGCGGCCCCGAGGTCGCGGACGACCGCGTACCCGCGCTCGGATCGGGCGTAGGGGTCGTGGATCGTCACGTCGGCCCCGCGCCGCCGGAGCTCGCGGATGAAGGGCTTCGCGGGCGTGTTCCGCGCGTCCTCCGTCCCCTCCCGGTACGCGAAGCCGAGGACCGTCACGCGCGCCCCCTTGACCTTCCGGCCCGCGGCCGTGAGGCCCTCCTCGACGAGCTGGGCCATCCGCCGGGGCATGAACTCGTTGACCCCGCGCGCGACGGGGATGAGGTCGGGCTTCGCGTGGAACGCGGCCGACACGAGGAGCCAGGGGTCTTTGGGGATGCAGTGCCCGCCCACGCCGGCCCCGGGGAGGAGCATGTTCCTCCAGGGGCACGTGTTCACAAGCTCGCGCACCCGGTACGCGTCCACGCCGAGCTCCTCCGAGATGAGGGCGATCTCGTTCGCGAAGGCGATCTGGACGTCCCAGTACGCGTTCTCCGCGGTCTTCACGACCTCTGCCGTCGTCCAGTCCGTGACGTGGACGTCCGCCTTGACGAAGCGTTTGTAGAAGGCGCCCCCGCGGCGGGCCGCCTTCGGGTCCCGCGCGCCGAGGATCCGGGGGAGGTTCACGAGGTTGTACAGGAGCTTCCCTGCGGTGACCCGCTCGGGGCAGTGGACGAGGTCGAACGCCCGGTCCCCGCGCGCCCCCGCGGCCCGGCGGAGGGCCGGCAGGACGACCCGCTCCATCGTGCCGGGCGCGAGGGTCGACTCAATCGACACGAGGGCGCCGGGCTTCAGGCGCGCGCCGACGGCCGCGAGGGCCCCCTTGAGGGCCTGGTAGCTCGGATCCCGAGTCCTCGCGTCAACGGGCGTCTCCACGCACACGACGACGACGTCGGCCACGCGGACCGCGTCGGGGTCCGTCGTCGCGGTGAGCCGGCCGCGGCGGACCTGGTCGCGGAGGAGCTGGGGGAGTCCCGGCTCGCGGCCCCGGAGGGGATTCCGGCCCGAGGCGACCGCGCGGACCTTGCGGGGGTCGATGTCGAGGCCGACGACCTTCGCG
>MGWD01000016.1:73060-76092 GCA_001800825.1 Euryarchaeota archaeon RBG_19FT_COMBO_69_17
CCCGCGAGGGGCACGCCGACGTAGCCGAGCCCGACGACGACGACCTGCACGGCCGCGCGCATGCCGGGCCTTCCGGATAAAGCTTTCAATGCGAAGGCGTGCGCACGAGAATCTCGGGGCCCCGTCAGGGACTCGCCACCGAGCGAGTCTCGAATCCCGCGGCGCCCTGAGACTTGACAGAACGGTTATATCGGCCGGTCCCCGTCCTCGGGGCGTGAAGATCGCGAGCGTCGTGGGGGCGAGACCCCAGTTCATCAAGGCCGCGCCCGTGAGCCGCGAACTCCGGCAGCACAACGAGGAGATCCTCGTCCACACGGGGCAGCACTACGATGCGAACATGTCCGACGTGTTCTTCGCGGCCCTCGACATCCCCGCGCCCGACTACAACCTCGGGGTCGGCAGCGCGAGCCATGCGCAGCAGACCGCGGACATGATGAAGGGACTCGAGGACGTCTTCGAGAAGGAGTCCCCCCAGTTCGTGCTCGTGTACGGGGACACGAACTCTACCCTCGCGGGAGCCCTCGTCGCGGCGAAGATGGGCCTGCCCCTCGGCCACGTCGAGGCGGGCCTGCGGTCGTACAACCGCTCGATGCCCGAGGAGGCGAACCGGGTCGTGACGGACCACGTGTCCGCGATCCTCTTCTGCCCCACCCCGGGCGCGGTCGAGAACCTCCGCCAGGAAGGGATCACGCGGGACGTCCACCTCGTCGGGGACGTCATGTACGACGTCGCCCTCCAGAGCGCGCAGGCCGCGCGGTCCCGCGACACCCTCGCGCGGCTCGGGTTGAAAGCCGGGGACTACATCCTCGCGACCGTCCATCGAGCGGGGACCGTGGAGGACCCGTCGACGCTGAGGCGGATCGTGGACGCCCTCGTCTTGTGCGGACGGACCGTCGTGTTCCCCGTCCATCCCCACACCCGGAAGAACCTCGAGGCGTTCGGTCTGTGGGAGGCCCTCCGGTCCAAGGTCCTCGCGATCGACCCCGTGGACTACCTGGACTTCCTCGCCCTATTGATGAACGCGTCGAAGGTCGTCACGGACTCCGGCGGGGTCCAGAAGGAGGCCTACTTCTTCGGGATCCCCTGCGTCACCCTGCGGGACGAGACGGAGTGGCTCGAGACCGTCGAGGACGGATGGAACGCGGTCGTCGGGACGGAGACGGAGGACATCCTCGACGCGATCGCGAACTTCAACCCCGAGGGGATCAAGTCCAAGAGCTTCGGGGACGGGCACGCGGCGGAGAAGATCGCGCGGGTCCTCGACCGCCTCGGATGAGCGGGCATCCGCGGGCGCGATGCATTCTCTTAAGCCCCGGGCTCCCTTGCGAGGGACGTGGACCTGCTCTCCATCGCGGCCCTCGGGATCATCGCCGGGTCGACGGCCTACGCGTTCCTCAGGAAAGCTCCCCTCTCCCTCGCCTACGCGATCGCCGCAATCGTCATCTTCGTCCTCGAGGTCGCCACGGTCCCCTTCGGGCTCGGCCTCTCGTTCCTCGGCGCGTCCCGGGCCCTCGGGGACCTGGGCCTTGCGTACGGCCCCGGGATCCTCCCGGACCCGTGGACGTGGGCCTCCTTCCAGTTCGTCCACGGCGGGATCGACCATCTCTTCCTGAACCTCCTCGCGTTCCTCTTCATCGCCCCCGTCCTGGAGGAGCGGATCGGCCCCGTCCGGTGGGCCCTCCTGTTCTTCCTCGGCGGGGCCGCGGGAGCCCTCCTCTTCGTCCTCCTCGAGCCGGGGCCCGCGCTCCTCGTCGGCGCCTCCGCGGGCCTCCTCGCCCTCTTCGCCGCGTACGGACGGCTCTACCCGAGGGAGCGGGTCCATCTGTTCCTCCCGCTGCCCGGGATGCCCGGCCTCCCCGTCCTCACCGTCGTGATCGGCTTCCTCGTCCTCCAGCTCCTCCTGAGCCTCCGCGGGCCCTCCGGGGTCGCGTGGTCCGCTCACGTGGGCGGGATGCTCTTCGGGTTCGCGACGGCGCCCGTCCTGATGCGACTGCCCCTCCCCGGCGGGCGGTCCCGGAAGCGCGTGGAGCCCGGATCCCTCAGGGGTCTCGCGACGACCCCGGAGCTCCGGACGATCCTCGAGGAGATCGAGCGCGCGGACGTCGCAGAGGTCCGGGAGGCCTGGGTCGCGAGGTTCCTGGAGCGGGCGGTCTGCCCGACGTGCGGGGGCCCCCTCCGCCTCCGGGGACGCACCCTCGCAAGCGGATGCGGTTGGAAGGCGCGCCTGGGCTGAGGCCGCGGGCGTGAGAAACCCTTTTCCCACACGGAGGGAATGTCCGTCGTCATGGCGGCTCCGAGCGCCCTCGTCCTCCGCTGCGAGGAATGCGGGGACGTGCCCCATCGGGTCCTCCGGGGCAAGGTCGGTGGCAAGGCGGACCTCGTCTTCGAGGGCGTCGTGAAGTGCACGAAGTGCGGTCGCGTGCGGGCCGTCGTCACGCGGGAGCCGCGGCCCATCGAAGTCCCCGTCGTCGTGAGCTGGCTCGGGGCCTCCGAACGCACGACGATGGAGTTCGCGCCCGACGAGGTCGTCGCGGTCGGGGAGGAGCTCGAGCTGGGCGAGGGGCGACTCCTCGTCACCGCGGTCGAGGCGGGGAGCGCCCGGGTGCCCTCCGCGGCGGCGAAGGACGTCGCCACGATCTGGGCCAAGCGGGTCGACCAGGTACGCGTGAAGTTCTCCGTGAACAAGGGGAACCGGACCGTCGCCCACGACGTCGTCGCGACGCCCGACGAGGAGTTCGAGGTCGGGGAGATCGTGGACCTCGGGAAGGACCGGGCCCTCGTCCACCACATCCGGACGAAGCACCGCACCCTCCGGGAGGGCCGGGTCCGCGCGGACGAGATCGTGCGGATGTACGGGCGCGTCGTGCGCGAGCGGACGTCCCGCTGAGCGCGAAAGAGTTAAGGAAGCCCGGACCATGGGCGGGCCTCGATGATCACCCTCGTCGGGGTGGGCCATGTGTTCGACATCGGGGCCCGGGTCCGGGACGTCGTCCTGGCGCGGAGGCCGAAGGTCGTCGCCCTCGAGCTCGACC
>MGWD01000016.1:76126-76418 GCA_001800825.1 Euryarchaeota archaeon RBG_19FT_COMBO_69_17
GGAGGCGCGGGGGGTGTCCCTCCTCCACCTCCTCGCCTCTCTGGAGTCGAAGATCGCGAGGGAGTACGGCGTCCAGGTCGGGGACGAGATGCTCGCGGCGGCCCAGGCCGCGCGGGAGGCGGGGAGCGAGCTCGCCCTGATCGACCGCGACTCGAGGGACGTCCTCCTCAGGACGTGGCGGGCGATGTCGTTCGGGGAGCGCGTGCGGTTCCTCGTGGGGATCGTCCGGAGCGCGTTCGTGGGGAGGGACCGGGTCGAGGCGGAACTCGAGCGGTACCATGCGGACGAGCGC
>MGWD01000016.1:76458-76627 GCA_001800825.1 Euryarchaeota archaeon RBG_19FT_COMBO_69_17
AGCGCATCCTCATCGACGAGCGGGACGAGCACATGGCCGCGCGGATCCGGGAGATCCACGCCGCGAAGGGGGACGTCCTCGCGATCGTGGGGGACGGCCATGTGTCGGGGCTGAGCGCCCGCCTCCAGGGGGAGCCCGTGGACATCGTGCGGCTGCGCGACCTTCGGCG
>MGWD01000016.1:76644-90446 GCA_001800825.1 Euryarchaeota archaeon RBG_19FT_COMBO_69_17
GAGCGAGCGTCTCGGTGACCGTGGACCTGTGAGCCCCACGGTCCGCAAGCCCCGCGAGAACCCTTAAGACCGCGGGGGTGTTCGTGCGCCCGGATGGCCGCGCCGGACCCGGGCAAGGAGGCCTCGACGGAATTCCTCCGGGAGCAGTTCCGGCGATACTACCGCTCCCGTCGGCCGACCCTGCCAGATCGCTTCGGCCGCCGGGAGTTCGGCTTCATGTTCTGGACCGCGGGGATCGTCCAGCGGCACGTCGGCTTCTCGAAGGAGGACGACCTCCGCGGATTCCTGACGAGCCGCGTGCCCGCCCACGCGTACTACTCGAGCGCCTACTACGAGACCCCGGACGCGAAGACGATGGAGGAAAAGGGCTGGCTCGGGGCGGACCTCGTGTTCGACCTCGACGCGGACCACATCCCCACCGCGAAGGAGATGTCGTACCCCGAGATGCTCGAGGCGGTCCGGCAGAAGATCATCCGCCTGTACGACGACTTCCTGAAGGCGGACTTCGGCTTCGACGAGAGGTCCATGCGCCTCGTGTTCTCCGGGGGGCGGGGGTACCACATCCACGTCGTCGACGAGCGCGTCTGGTCCCTCGGGAGCCACGAACGGCGGGAGATCGTGGATTGGATCACCGGGAAGGGGCTCGACGTGGACGCCGCGTTCCGGGAGAGCGCCTTCGACTCGAAGGAGTTCCGCGGGCACGTCCGGGTGAAGAAGCGACTCGTCGCGCCCGCGGCGGACGAAGGCGGCTGGCGCGGGAAGATCTTCCGCGGGATGGTCCAGCTCGCGGGGACCCTCGAGACCCTGCCCGCGGAGGAGGCGATCGCGTTCCTCGCGTCCTTCGAGGGCGTCAAGCCGACGGACGCGGCGGACCTCCACGCGAACCTCTTCAAGCCGCGGGCCACGCGACCGAGGGTCATCCGCGGGATCGACCGGCTCCGGGAGGGACAGCTCGAGGCCCTCTCGGACCGCAACCGGGACCTCCTGATCCGGATCGTCCGGGACCTCCAGCAGGTCCGGCTCGACGTGTACCACGGCGTGGCCCTCGAGGGGATCACGCAGCGGGGCGAGACGGACGAGCCCGTGACGTCGGACATCAAGCGCCTCATCCGGATGCCCTCGACCCTCCACGGGAAGACGGGGCTCGAGGTCGTGCCCCTCACCCGCACGCGGATCGAGGATTTCCGACCGCTCCGCGACGCCGTCCCGAAGGCGTGGACGGACGAGCCCGTCCGCGTCCGCCTCAAGAACAAAATCAATTCGGAGATGAGGGACGAAACCTTTAACGTGGCCCCAGGGGTAAACGAGGTTCCGCAGTTCCTGGCCATCTTCCTCGCGGCCAGGGGACTCGCTACCGTCGAACCAGAGGCCTAGTCGCCCATGTCGGGGTACCAGGAGCGTCTGCAAGGAAAGGTCCGGCTCACCCGCATCCACCGGCTCCGCGTCGTCACCCTCGTGGCGATCGCGGTCGTCACGGGCCTGTTCATCGTGGCGGGGATGCTGTCCCAGGGCGCGAGCCTCCTCCCCCTCTACCTTCCGTTCCCCGAGGCCCTGCAGATCGGCCTCCTCATGGGCCTCGTCGCCCTCGTCCTGTCCGTGTACTTCAAGAACCTCGAGCTCCGGCACGCCCAGGGCGACAGCCAGCGGTACCTCATGGCGAAGTACAGCATGAACCGGGCGAAGGGGTCCGCGGCGTTCGCGTTCGTCCTCGCGGCCCTCCTCCTGCTCCCCGGCGCCGCGAGGGTGTCCGGCGACCTGTTCAACGAGGCCCCGAGGGCGTACCAGATCCCGAACAACGGCACGGAGACGATCACATTCCTGAGCCCCGATGCGCTGGGGGTCAGCTTCGTCCGGCAGATCGACGTGGCCGTGAGCGCGGGATCCGTGAGTGTCGTCATCCTGAGGGACGGCCGGTCCGTCCACACGGACACCGTCGACGTGGGGAGGCCCACGAGCTTCGCCGCGGACTACCCGTCGGACGGGCACCTCGAGAACTGGACCGTCACCCTGAGAAACGCGGGCGGCCCCGCGGCGACCGTCGCCCTCTCCCTGCTCAAGGGGGTCTGGCCCTCTCTGTACTCGTTCATCCCGTTCCTGTTCATCCTCTACGGCGTGGCCACCATGGGCTGGTGGATCGGACTTCGACCGCTACGGGAGCGTACGAAGGCGGCCGCCGTCTACGGCGGCGGCGTGGAGACGGAGAGGACGATGGACGAGCGGTTCTACATCGATTATGCGCAGAACCCCGTCCGGGACACGGCGCCTGCGGCGTTGGCGCCCCCGCCACCGCCTCCACCGCCGAAGGCGGCCCCGCCCCCTCCCCCCGCGCCCGCGGCCCTCGAGCCCGCGGTCCCCGCGAGACCGCCGCCCAAGACGGCCCCGCCCCCGAGGCCCGACACCCCGGCCACGTTCCTCGAGCGGGGGGACGTCCTCCTGGGGACGGGGCAGCCCGCGGCAGCCCTCCTCGCATACGAGGAGGCGCTCCGCCTGGACGCGTCCTACGTGCCCGCCTTCCTGGCGAGGGCGAAGGCCCATGCAGCCCTCGGGAGGCCGGGGGATGCCCTCGACGCGTACCGCAAGGTCACCTCAATCGACCGGAGGAACGAGGAGGCGACCCGCGGGGCGGCGAAGATCCTCGTCGCGGAGCGCCGCTGGCGGGAGGCCCTCGAGGCCGCGGACGACGCGCTCCGGCTCCGGCCGAACGACGCGCGGCTCCTCGAGATGCGGGGGGACGTCCTCATCAACCTCGGGCGGCGCGTGGAAGCCCTCCAGGCGTACGAGAGCTCGGAGGCCCTCGATCCCCGGGACGAGAACGTCCGGCAGAAGATCGAGGAGACCCGTGTGGACGTCCCGGGCCTCATGAGCCGCGCCCTCATCGCGTCCGCGTCGGGCAACTACGCCCACGCCCTGAACCTGTTCGACGACATCCTCGAGGTCGAGCCGAGCAACGTGAACGCCCTCATCGGCAAGGCCGTCGCGTACCGCCGGAACGGGAAGCCGTCGGAGGCCCTCAACTGCCTCGACCTCGTCCTCAGCATGCAGCCCGGGAACGAGGCGGCCCTCCTGAACCGGGGGCACATCCTCTTCGAGCAGGGGGACCTCGACGCCGCGCTCGAGGTGTTCGACCGGCTCGTCGAGACGGCCCCCGGGGACGAGGAGGCATGGGTCGGCCAAGGGGACGTCCTCGCGGAGATGGGCCGCGACGACGACGCCCTCGAGGCGTACGCGCAGGCCCTCCGCCTGAACCCGGGGGACGAAGGTACGCTCGCGAAGATCAAGGAGCTCGAGTCCGCACGGTCCGTCCAGGCCGACGTCCTCCAGGAGCTCTACGACGTCAAGGGGGTCGGCCCCTCCCGGGCGAAGGCCCTCGTGGCCGCCGGCTACCGGACGAGGGAGGACTTCGCGAAGGCGAGCGTCGAGGACCTCATGCGGGTCCGCGGGATCCCGCGGAAGCTCGCCCAGGACCTCGTGAAGCACTTCCGGGACCAGCTCGTCCCCGCGAAGTAGGGCTCAGGCGAGGCCGCGGTACTGGACCTCGTAGTACCCCTGGAAGGCCCCCGTCTTCACGGGCCTCCACCACCACTCGTTCCCCCGGTACCACTCGACCGTCTCCCGCAGCCCCTCGTCGAACGCCTTCCGGGGGGACCATCCGAGCCGCGCCCGGATCTTAGACCACTCGACCGCATGCCGCCGGACGTTCCCCGGGCGGTCCGCGACCGCCTGGAGGAGGCCGGCGGGTTTCTCGAGGATCCGGAGGATCGCTTCGCCCACGCCCCGCACGTCGCGTTCCTGGGACGCCCCGATGTTGAACACCTCGCCCTCGATGCCCTTCGCCTCGAGGAGGAGGTCCAACGCCGCGCAGTGATCGTCCACGTGGATCCAGTCCCGGATCGAGGCGCCGGACCCGTACACGGGGAGCGGCTTGTCCTCGAGGGCGTTCGTCACGAAGAGGGGGATGAGCTTCTCCGGATGCTGGTAGGGACCGTAGTTGTTCGTGCACCTCGAGATGACGACGGGCAGGCCGTACGTCGCATGGTAGGAGTAGGCCAGGCGGTCCGCGCCCGCCTTGCTCGCCGCGTAGGGGCTCTTCGGGACGAGGGGCGCGTCCTCCGTGCACGGGGCCCCGTGCGCCTCCCCGTAGACCTCGTCCGTCGAGATGTGGACGAGCCGCCCGACGTCGGCCCGGCGGCACGCCTCGAGGACGCGGAACGTCCCCACGACGTCTGTCTCGACGAACACGCCGGCATCGAGGATCGATCGGTCCACGTGGGTCTCCGCCGCGAAGTGCACGACGGCGTCTGCGCCCTTCGCGACGCGATCCATGAGGCCGCCGTCGCAGACGTCCCCCTTGACGAACGTGAGGCGGGGGTCGTCCCTGTGCTCCTTGAGGTTGTTCGGGTTCCCTGCGTACGTGAGCTTGTCGACGACGACGACCTCGTCCCGGGTCGACGCGAGGCGGCGCCGGACGAAGGCGCTGCCGATGAAACCCATGCCGCCCGTGACGACGAGCCGCGCCATCCGGGATCACTTCATCTGGACGTCCCACTCGTAGGGGATGTCAGGGCTGTCCCAGGGGACCCGGAACTCGTCGGGTTCCTGGTAATTGTACATCTCCGTCGGGAAGTTCACGACGTACACGGGCTCGCCCCCGATCGCCTTGAACCCGTGGAGGACATGGGGCGGGATCTTCAGGAGGATGGGATTCTTCTCGCCGGGGAAGAACTCGTTGACCGTCCCCTTCGTCGGGGAGCCGTCCCGTCCGTCGAAGCAGGCGACCTTCGCGGCCCCCTTGACGACGACGAAATGGTCCGTCTGCCGCTTGTGGTAGTGCCAGCCCTTCACGACCCCAGGGTACCCGATCGTCACGTAGGCCTGGCCGAACTTCTCGAACTCGGGCCAGTCGGGCCGCATCATCTCCAGGAGGTACCCGCGCTCGTCGTGGATCGGCTTGAGCGGCCGGACCGTCACGCCCTCAATCAGCTTCATCCGCGCACCGGGCTCGGGATACACGGGCCTCCATACAAAGGCTTCCCCCCGGGCGCGGTCCCGCAAGGGTTTAGGCGGCGACCCACGTTCGGGGGCCCGTGGCGCGGGTCCTCGTCGTGGGCGGGGCCGGGCTCCTCGGGCAGTACGTCCTCCGGGAGGCCCGGAGGCGGGGCCACGAGGTGATCGGGACGTGCCGCGGGGCCGCGCCCGCGACCCTCGCGGGACCCTGGGTAGGGATCGACCTGAGGGACGGGGCCGCCCTGCGCCAGGCCGTCCGGGACGCCGCGCCGGACCTCGTCGTGAACGCGGCCGCCCTCACGGACGTCGACGGATGCGAGGCGCGGCCCGAGGAGGCCCGCGCGGTGAACGCGGTCGCCCCGGGGATCCTCGCGGAGGCCGCGGGGGATGCGAACGCGGACTTCGTCCACGCCTCGACGGACTACATCTTCGACGGGGAGGGCCCCGCGACGGAGGACACGGAACCGCGGCCCCTGTCCGCGTACGGCCGGACGAAACGGGAGGGGGAGGTCCTCGTCCGGAAGGCGTACCCCGCGAGCCTCATCCTCCGGCTGTCCGCCGTCTTCGGCTGGAACCGCGTGTCGCCGAAGGCGAACAGCGTGACGTGGATCCTCCAGAAGGTCGAGGCGGGCCAGGAGGTCCCCCTGTTCACGGACCAGCGCGTCACCCCGACGTACGCGGGGACGGCCGCCGGGGTCGCCCTGGACCTCTGGGCCGCGAAGGCCCGCGGGACGTTCCACGTGGCCTGCCGAGACTGCCTCTCCCGCGTCGAGATGGGGCATGCCGTCGTCGAGGCGTTCGGGATCCCCGGGGCGCAGCTCGTCCCCGTCGCGATGGCGTCCGTCGCCCTGAAGGCCCCGAGGCCGAGGGCCCCGTGCCTCATCGTGCGGCGCGTCGAGGAAACGTTAAAGAGGGACATGCCGGGATTCCGCGCGTGCCTCGAGGACATGAGGGAGACGCGATGAAGGGGCTCATCCTGGCGGGCGGCTCCGGGACGCGGCTCCGCCCCTTCACCCACACGGGGCCCAAGCAGCTCATCCCCATCGCGAACAAGCCGAACATCCTGTACTGCCTCGAGGACCTGCGGGACGCGGGGATCGTCGACATCGGGGTGATCCTCGGGGACAACCAGCCCGAGAAGGTCCGGGAGCTCCTCCGGGACGGGCGGGACTTCGGGGTGCGGATCACGTACGTCGTCCAGGGCCCGCCGAGGGGGATCGCCCATGCAATCGGGTGCGCAGAGTCCTTCCTGCGAGGGGACGCGTTCTGCGTGTACCTCGGGGACAACCTCCTCAAGGGGGGGATCGCCGCCATAGTCAGAGAGTTCAAGGGGAGCCGTGCGGAGGCGGGGATCGCCCTCTGCCGCGTGCCGAACCCCGAGATGTTCGGGGTCGCGGAGCTCAACGCGGCGGGGCACGTCGTCGGGCTCGTCGAGAAGCCGAAGGAGCCGAAGAGCGACCTCGCCCTCGTGGGGATCTACCTCCTCCGGGACTCCATCTTCGACGTGATCCGGACCCTCAAGCCGTCGTGGAGGGACGAGCTCGAGATCACGGACGCGCTCGAGGCCCTCCGGGCGGCGGGAGGCACGATCCTCGCCCACGTCGTCACGGGATGGTGGAAGGACACAGGAAAGCCGGAAGACATCCTCGAGGCGAACCGCCTCGTCCTCGACGAGCTCGCGTCGAACGTCGAGGGGACCGTGGAGCCGGGGGCCCAGGTCTCCGGACGCGTGGCGATCGGGCGGGGGACCCTCGTGCGGTCCGGGGCCGTCGTCGCGGGTCCCGCGGTCATCGGCCGGGACTGCGTGATCGGCGCGGGGACGTACGTCGGCCCGTACACCGCGATCGGGGACCGGAGCGTCCTCGAGCCCGCGGACATCGAGAACTCGATCGTCCTGACGGACGCGCACATCGCGACGCGCCACAAGATTGTCCACAGCCTCATCGGGAGCCACACGCGGATCGACGAGGACGAGCACGCCCGGCCGAAGGGCACGCGCCTCGTCCTGGGGGAGCACAGCCGCGTACGGCTGTGACGTCCCGGCAAGCCTTTATGTAGGCGTCCCCTTTGCCATCCGGTTTCCATGAAGGCGTTTCGGATCAGCGGCCGCTTCCGCATGGGCCGCGCCTGGCAGCCCTTCACGAAGGAAGTCGCCGCGGAGGACGAGGCCGCGGCCCGGGAGAAGCTCCTGTCCATCCTCGGCAGCCAGCACAAGGTCGCGCGGAAGTACATCGAGATCGCGAAGGCCGCGGAGGTCCCGGCCTCGGAGGTCCAGGACCACGCGGTCCAGTACGCGGTGGAGGGGGAGCTGTGAGCGCGGGGGAGTCGGACCTCCGCCGCGGGATGGCCGTCCTCGACCAGTACCGGTCCCAGCTCGAGGCCCTCCTCCAGCAGCAGGAGATCATCCGGATCAGCCTCGAGGAGCACATGCGGGCCCGGGAGACGCTCCTCCGGTACCAGAAGGCGGGAGCCGGGGCCGAGGTCCTCATGCCCGTCGGGGCCAACTCCTTCGTCGTGGCCGAGGCCCGGGACCCCGAGAGGGCGTTCGTCGGGATCGGCTCCGACCTCATCGTCCACGATGCAATCCCCGCCCAGCTCGAGCGCCTCGACGCCCGGATCAAGTCCATCTCGGAGGCCGCGAACGCGATCGGGCAGCGGATCGGGCAAGTCCAGGAGCGAGCGGAGGCCCAGGGGGCCTTCGTCCAGGACCTGTACGCGCGCCTCCAGGGCGAGCAGGGCGAGCGGTCGTAGATGTTCAAGTCCCTCCGTGAGCGGCTCCAGCAGTGGCGGGAGACGGCGGACGTCGAAGCGGGGCCCGAGGCGATCGGGGACACGGGGCGGAAGATCGATCCGAAGAAGCTCGACGAGGTCCTCTACGACCTCGAGGTGGGCCTCCTCGAGAACGACGTCGCGTTCCCCGTGACGAAGACGATCGTCGACGGCGTGGCCGAGGAGCTCCAGGGGAAGCGGGTCGCCCGGGACGTGTCCTTCGAGAAGGCCGTGGAGGCCGCCCTGCGAACCGCCGTCGAGAAGGCCCTCGCCATCCCGCCCCTCGCGTTCTTCGGGCTCCTCGAGAAGACGCCCAAGCCCTTCGTCGTCATGTTCGTCGGCGTGAACGGGACGGGGAAGACGACGACGATCGCGAAGCTTGCCCACCACATCCAGAAGAAGGGGTACACGTGCGTCGTGGCGGCCGCGGACACGTTCCGCGCGGGGGCCATCGAGCAGCTCGAGCGGCATGCGGAGGCCGTCGGGTTCCGACTCATCAAGCACACGGCGGGCTCCGACCCCGCAGCCGTGGCCTACGATGCGATCGAGCACGCCCGCGCGCGGTCCCGGGACGTCGTCCTCATCGACACGGCGGGGCGGATGCAGACAAACCAGAACCTCATGGACCAGATGAAGAAGATCAAACGTGTCGCGGAGCCCCACCTCGTCCTCTTCGTCGGGGACGCCCTCGCGGGGAACGACGCGGTCGAGCAAGCGCGGCAGTTCCACGAGGCCGTCGGGATCGACGGGGTCATCCTCACGAAGATCGATGCGGACGCGAAGGGGGGCGCCGCCCTGTCCATCGCCCACACGATCGGCAAGCCGATCGTCTTCCTGAACACGGGCCAGACGTACGCGGACATCCGTCGGTTCGAGGTGAAGTGGATGGTCGATCGCCTGTTCAAGGAGGAGTGACGTGTCGTTCCAGAGCCTCATCGAGAAGGGCGAGGTCGTCGACTTCCCGATCCTCCAGCTCGCCCTCGCGGCGATCAAGGGACGCGCGGACCGGATCTCCGTCCGCTCGCGAGGGTTCGGGGGCGGGGAGAAGGAGGACGTGCCGCTCCTCGACCTCACGGGCCCGCCCTCCCGGTTCCGCGTCCATGTCCAGAACGACGACAAGGAGTACCTCGACTGGCTCAACAGCGCGCTCCTGTGCTCGGGCCTGGTGGAGCCCGCGGGGCTGTCTGCCCTCGTCCGGCGTCTCGCCGACCACCAGGACGTGGTCCTGGGGATCGACACGAACGTCCTGTACGCGTGCATCCTCGGGGAGCACCTGCTCGACGAGTTCGCCCGCGTCCACGTCCGGCCGTACCGGGAGAGCGTGAACTGGATCCTCCTCGTCATCCCCGGCGTCGTGATGAAGGAGATCGAGAACGCCGCGAACCAGAAGAAGGGCGGGCACCTCACCCACGTCGGGCGGCGGGGCTACCGGGCCCTCCAGGAGATCACGAACCTGAACCGCGCGGAAGGGTTCCAGGGGCTCAGCGTCCTCGTCGCGGGGGAGACGAACCCCCACCAGCTCCAGCTCAGCGCGGACGGGATGACGATCCTCAACGCGGACTCCATGATCCGGGACCAGCTCAAGGCGTTCCTCCGCGGGATCGAGTTCCGGAAGGGCGTGTTCTTCCTCACGATGGACAAGACGAACGCGTCCCTCGCGGCCGCGGAGGGCCTCGCGGCCCTCCGGGTCCAGCACCCCCCGCGCCTCCGCAAGGGCGCGACGATCGACATGCCCCGGGACGAGTCGATCCTCCTCGCCCGGGTCCTCTACGAGCTCGCCGTGGAGTTCGGGATCGTCCGCGTGACGTGGAACGACGGCCAGGAACACCACCTCGACCTCGATGGCGGCTGGTCATGGAAGTCCATGGAGCACTGGGACGCCTGGCAGCTCCTCGTTGCGGACATCGACCCCGGGTTCCACAAGGCCCTCGCGCGGTACGTCGGCGGGCGGTTCGACGCGAAGCGCATCCAGCGGGAATGGGAGCGGCTCGTGGAGGATCTCGCGGAGTGATCACACGGGGCGCCGGGTCCACCCGAAGCGCTTCCGGAAAAGCCAGGCGAGGTTCTCCGCGGCGTCCCGGAAGCTGCGGATCTTCCTCTCCCCGACCCGGGCGCGGTAATCGACCGGCACCTCGAGGAGGCGCAGCCCGCGCCGGAGGACCTCCGCTTTGAGCTCCTCGGAGAACGCCATCCCGTCGTGGACGACCTCGAGGGACGGCAGGAGATCCCTCCGGAAGGCCCACATCCCCGACTGGGAGTCCCGGACGGGGTGGCGGAACAGGGCGCGGAACGCGACGTTCAGGATCGAGTTCCCGATCCGGTGCATCTCCGACATCGCCGCAGGGTCGAGGCGGGTCAGCCGGTCCCCGGTGGCGAAGTCCGCGCGGCCCTCCTCGAGGGGGCGCAGGAGGTCCGGGATCCGGTCCGCGGGGTACGTCAGGTCCGCGTCCAGGGTGCTGACGTACAGGCCACGGGCGGCCGCGAAGCCCGTCTTGTACGCGCGCCCGTAGCCGCGGCGCGGCTCCCGGATCACCCGCGCGCCCTTTCCCTCCGCAATCTCCCGCGTCCCGTCCCGGGAGTCCGTGTCGACGATCAGGATCTCGAGATCCCGCCCGGAGAGGGCGGCCCGGACCTCGTCGATCACGGCCCCGATGGAGGCTCCCTCGTTCATCGTCGGGATGACGATGGAGACCTCGGGCACACGCGCGCGATACAGGGCCGCGGGTAAAGCGTTTGCGGCCTAGCCGGGTCGGGGGCGGCCGAACAGCTTGTAGCCCAGGTAGCCCAGGAGGGCCGCGAGGAGGCGGAGGAGGGACCACGCGGTCGTCCGCTGACGGAACATCGCGAGCGGGCGGTAGTGTCGCCAGAGGGCGCCGTGCTTCACGGTGAGCTGTTTCCTCCCCGCGCCGTTCCAGAACGCCTGACGGAGGAAGTCGTACACGGAGCCGCGGGTGCGGTGGTACACGATGGCCCCCACCCGGAAGGCGATGGGACGGCCGGCCCGCACCGCGCGGAGGTTCAGGTCGATGTCCTCCGCGGTGACGAACCACTCGTCGAAACCCGCGACCTCCCGGAGGACGGACGTCCGGTAGGCGAGGTTCGTCGAGGGATGGGTGACGTCGGAGCCTTCGACGATGAGCTCGACGCGCTCGAGGTCCTCGAAGGGCCGGTAGCCGATCTGGATCGTACGGCCCGCGACGACGTCCGTGGTCCGGAGGCCCTCCCGGAGCTCCCGGATCCAGAAGGGGTTCGCAATCGCATCCCCGTCGATGAAGGCGACGGCCTCGCCCCGGGCCTTCGAGACGCCGAAGTTCCGGCCCGCCCCGCGGGTCCCCCCGCGGATGTACAGGTGGACGAAGTCGTAGTCCCGCTCGTACCGCCGCACGATGTCCCGGGTCGCGTCCTCGCTCCCCGCGTCGACGACGATGACCTCGAGGGGCGGCTCCTGGGTCACGAGGCTGTCGAGGAGAGCCGCGATGTTCCGCGCCTCGTTGCGGACCGTCGTGACGGCGGTGATCAACAACGGGAGGCGCGTAAGGTCCGCGCGGTTATCATGGTTTCGGGACGCACGGCGCGTGCCTGCGCGCGCGGACGGCAGCGCGGCCCCGCGGGCCATCTTTTATAGCGGTCCTCGGATACTCGCGACCCGCCCATGGTCCGCATCGTGACGATCATCGGGACGCGGCCCGAGATCATCAAGATGGCCCCCGTCATCCAGGCCCTCGACGGCCTGGGCCATGAGCACGTCCTCGTCCACTCGGGGCAGCATTACGACCTCCTCATGGATCGGATCTTCTTCCGGGACCTCGGCCTACGGGCCCCCGACCACCAGTTCGAGCTCAAGGACCGCTCGCCCTCCTCCCAGGTCGCGTCGACGATCCGAGAGGTCGCGCCCGTGACCTCCGCCGCGGACCTCGTCATCGTCCACGGGGACACGAACACGACCCTCGCGGGGGCCGTCCTCGCGAACAAGCAGGCAAAGGCCCTCGCCCACGTGGAGGCGGGGATCCGGTCCTTCGACCGCACGATGCCGGAGGAGATCAACCGGACCGTCACGGACCATCTCGCGGACCATCTCTTCGCGCCGACGGAGACCGCGCGGGCGAACCTGAGGCGGGAGAACGTGACCCGCGGCGTCCACGTCGTCGGGAACAGCGTGATCGACGCCCTGACCCAGAACATCCGGACCGCGGAGGCACGCTCGACGATCCTCCGGGACCTCGGGCTCTCGAAGGGCCAGTACGTCCTCCTCACGTTCCACCGCCAGGAGAACGTGGACCGCCCGGGTCCCCTCGCGGCGGCCCTCGACGGGTTCGAGCGGGTCGCCCGCGGGACGGGGCTCGAGATCGTGTTCCCCGTCCACCCGAGGACCGCGAAGATGCTCGAGGCCCTCGGCCTCCAGGCCCGGGTGGCGTCCGTCCGCGGCCTGCGCCAGATCGAGCCCCTTGGGTACCTCGACCTCCTCGTCCTCGAGAAGAACGCGGCCCTCGTGATGACGGACTCCGGCGGCCTCCAGGAGGAGGCGTGCTTCTTCCGCGTCCCCTGCGTGACGCTCCGGGAGAGCACGGAGCGCCCGGAGACCCTGGAGATCGGGGCGAACGCCCTCGCGGGCACGGATCCCTCGAGGATCGAGGCGGCCGCCCGCCGGCAGCTCGACGCCCCCCGGGAGTGGCCGAACCCGTACGGGGATGGCACGACGTCGAAGCAGATCGCCGCGCGGGTCGACGCGGTACTGGGATGACATGGCCGCCCGCGTCGTCTTCCTGCGATCGAAGAGCCCCGCGGGGATCGAGCCCCGAATCGACAAGGAGGCGAGGGCCCTCGCGGAGGCCGGGCACGAGGTCCACGTCGTCCTCTGGGACCGGACCCTGGAGCATCCCGCGGAGGAGACGCGGCCCGGGTACCGGATCGAACGCGTGCGCATGCGCGCGCCCGAGGGGAAGGCGACCCTCCTCCTCCGCATGCCCCGGTGGGGGCGGGAGGTGCGCCGGAGGCTCCGCCGGCTCCGTCCCGACGTGATCCACGCGATCGACTTCGACAGCCTGTGGCCCGCCCTCCGGGCGAACCGGGAGCTCGGGGTCCGGGTCGTCTACGACGTCTTCGACTTCTACGCGCCGATGATCGCGCGGAGCATCCCGGGGTTCGTCCGGCGGAGCCTCGAGCGGTTCGAGCGGAAGGCGGCGATGCGCGCGGACCTCGTCATCCTCCCCGATCTCGCCCGCGCGGCGTTCTTCGGAGAGGAACGGCCTGCGAAGATCATCGAGGTCATGAACGTCCCCGAGGCGAGCGTCGTGAAGGGGAGGCCCCAGAACCTCTTCACCCTCTTCTACGGCGGACAGATCGCGAGGGACCGGGGTCTGGCGGAACTCGTGCGCGCGTGCGAGTCGACAGGTGCGCGTCTCGTGGTCGCGGGTCATGGGCCCGACGAGGACGTCCTCGTCCCCCTCGTGGAGTCGTCCCCCGCGGCCCAGTTCGTCGGGAATCTCCCCTACGCGGAGGTCCTCGAGTGGACCGCGTCCTGCGACGCCGTCGCGGCCCTGTACGACCCGGGGATCCCGAACAACCGGCTCGCGTCGCCGAACAAGCTGTTCGAGGCGATGATGCTCGGGAAGCCCGTGCTCACGAACGAGGGGACGAGCCTCGGGGACTTCGTGGGACGGGAGAGCCTCGGGGTCGTCGCGCGGTACGGGGACGCGGAGTCCGTGCGCGCGAGCCTCGAACGGCTCATGCTCGATCCCGGGGGGTGCCGGGAGATGGGCGCCCGCGGGCGGCGCCTGTACGAGGAGCGGTACCGCTGGGAGACCCAGAAGGCGCGCCTCGTCGCGGCGTACCGCGACCTCCTGGGGGCGTGAGATGCCAGGGCGCCTCCTCCTCGTGTCGTACAGCTACCCGCCCATCGCGGACGTCGGCTCGTTCCGGACGATCAAGCTCGCGAAGTATCTCGTCCGGCTCGGATGGGCCGTGCACGTCCTGAGCGTGTCGAACCCCGACGTGTGGCGGATGATCGGGCCCGCGGAGATGCCCGCGGG
>MGWD01000016.1:90563-102694 GCA_001800825.1 Euryarchaeota archaeon RBG_19FT_COMBO_69_17
AGGCGTCGTCGTCCCGGAGTTCCAGGCGGGTTGGCTCGCTACGGCCGCAGGGGCCGCGGCCCGGATTGCCCGGCGCTGGGGGGCGACCCACCTCATGGGGACGGGACCGCCTTACTCCTCGCTCATCGCGGCGGCCCTTGCCCAGCGGCGAACGGGCCTCCCGATGGTCGCGGACTTCCAGGACAGCTGGACAATCCATCCCGACACGAAGTACCCGACCCCCGCCCATCGGACGATCGACGAGGATCTCGAGGCTCTCGTCTGGGAGCGTGCGGCGCGGGTCACCGTCGTCACGAGGACGATCGCCGAGCGGTATGGGCGGCGCTATCCGGACCTCGCCCCGAAGATCCGCGTCCTGTACAACGGCTTCGATCCGGACGACGTGCCGTCGGTCCCCGCCACGGGGGAAGGCCCCTTCACGATCACGTACACGGGCTCGTTCTACCCGCACACCCCGCCCTCGACCCTGCTCCGGGCCCTCGAGGGGTTGCGCGCCGAGGGGGCCGTGTCCGCGGACCGCGTCCAGGTCGAGTTCCTCGGGCGGCCCGAGGCGACCGTGGAGGCGGAGATCCGGGCGCGGGGCCTCGAGGGGATCGTCCACATGAGGGGGTTCCGGCCCCTCCGGGAGGCGACGGAGGCCGCAGCCCGCGCGGACCTCCTGTACCTCCTCCTGCCCGCCCACTTCGGGGAGGCGCTCTCGGACAAGCTCTTCACGTACCTCGCCACGGGGAACCCGATCCTCGCGGAGATCCCGGAAGGGGAGTGCCGGCGGTTCCTCGCGGAATGGGGAGAGCATGTGGACGTCATCCCGCCGGGCGACATCGCGGCGATGGTCGCCGCCCTCCGGAGGGCGATCCGGGCCGATCGCCGGGCCCCCCCGGATTCCCCGCGACTCCGGGACTACCGGGCAGCCTTCAGCCGGGAGAGGCAGGCGCGAGAGCTCGCGGAGATCCTGGAGGAAATCCGGTGAGGGCGGTCTTCCTCCTCCAGACGGACCCGTTCCACCCGAAGCCCGCCCTCCGCGCCCTCCGGGAGGCCGAGACCCTTCGCGATTGGGGCTGGGACGTCTCCTTCGTGGCGTGGATCAAATCGGAAGCCCCGCCTCCGCAGGGACCTTCCGCGTTCCGGGTCCGGCGGGTCCACGCGCCCGTCCCGCTCTTGGGGGAGGGCCTTCTGCGGCGCGGGCTCGCGTTCCTCCGGGCGACGCGGGACCTCGCGACGGCCGCTACGGACGAGGCGCCGGACCTTCTCGTGGCCCATGACTTCGAGGTCCTGCGGGCGGCGGTCGCTGCGAAGCGCGCGGCCCGAGTCCCCCTCGTCTACGACAGCCACGAGGACTGGCCTGCCCTCATCGCGGAGAACAGCGCGAGGGAGGCGCGGATCGCGGGATGGCAGGAGCGGCGCCTTGCGAAGCGGGTGGACCACGTGATCACGGTCAGTGAGCCCATCGGGGCGAAGTTCCGTGGATGGAAGTGCGAGACGACCGTACTCTACAGCGCGAGGCCGACGTCGGAGATCCATCTCGCGGACCGGGAGGGGTCCCGGAAGGCCCTCGGGTACGAGGACGGGGACTTCGTCGTCGGGTTCGCGGGGGCCCTCGGACCCGGGCGGGGTCTCGAGGTCTTGCTCGAGACACTCGCGAGGCTGCCGGATTCGGTCAAGGTCCTCGTGGTCGGAGGACCTGCGGAAGAGCTGGAGGGCCTGCGGGCCCTCGCTGCGAACCGGGGTGTCGCGGGTCGCGTGCGCCTCGACCCGTACCGTCCCTTCGCCGAGCTCGCGCCCCACTATGCCGCGATGGACGTCGGCGTGATCCTGCTCGACGACCGCCCGAACCATAGGCGGGCCCTGCCGAACAAGCTCTTCGACTACATGGGGCACAGGGTCGCGTCCGTCGTACCCGACTATCCGGTCCTGGGGAGCCTCGTTCGAGAGCACCAATGCGGCTGGACGGTCGACCGTGTGGATGCCGACTCGCTCGCCCAGGTCCTTCGCCGTGCGCAGAGCAGCGGGGAGGCATCCCGTCGCGGCGAGCGCGGCCGGACGGCCTACTTGGAGCACTTCGCATGGGAACTACAAGAGGCGACGCTCCGCGACGTCGTAGCCAAGCTCAAGTTCCCTGCTCCGAGCGCGGCCCGGTGAAGGGCACGGGATCGCGCGTGCGAACCGCGCGACTCGACGCAACGGTAAATACCCGCCGATGGCTACCGCAGCGCGGTCACCTCCATCGAGATCCTCCACCTCGGCAACACCGCCAATGTGGCCCGAACCCTCGCCGACGCCCAGCGATCGCTCGGACATCACGTCCGCGTGATCGCCGTACGCGCGGACCGTTTCAAGGAGGAGGCAGACGCCGTCCTGCCGGATTCAGGCCCGATCGGATGGAACCGGGCCATGCGGCATCTCGATGTGGAATGGGAGGCCCTCGACGCCGTGCACATCCACGCAGGGATCTGGCGGTCCCAACTCTACTACTATGCCCTCCGGCGAAGAAGCCCGAAAGCCGCATGGGTGATCCACCTCCACGGATCGGAGACGCGGTCCGGGAAAGGGCTCCACCACCTGGGGCTGGCCGACGCCGTCCTGTGTTCGACGCCCGACCTCCGACGGCTCGTTCCGTCCGCCGAATGGCTACCGAATCCAGTCCGGCTTCCGGACCCCGTCCCGCCTCGGCCTCGGGATGGGCCCGTCGTCTTTGGACACTTTCCATCCGATCGCCGCGTGAAAGGGACGGCCGCGATCCTGGATTCGATGAGGAGAGCCATCCGTAAGGAGGGCGCCGTGTCTGAAGTTCGAACGGGCGTCCGGAGGTGGACGTGGGGTCACGCGGACCTCGTCGTCGGTGAGGGGCTTCCCCACGAGACCGTCCTGGACTTGATGCGCGCGTGCGACGCGATCGTCGACCATCTGTCGAGTCTGGGGCCCGTCGGGCTCGTCTCCCTCGAGGCGATGTCGCTGGGCCGTGCCGCCATTTCCTCCTACGATGTGGAGATGTACCCGAAGGTGTGCCCCGTCATTCACTTCTCGCACGCCGACGCATCCGACGTTTTCCGTCGCGTGCTTGAGCATCCCGATGAACTCGAACGGGGGGGATCGTTGGGCCGACGATATGTTCAGGAACTCCACGATGCCCAGCGAGTCGCAGCCAGAACCGTCGGCATCTATGAAGAGGCGCAGCGGTCCCGACTTCGCTGATGAACGGAACACGGGGATGAACGGCGTGGGAAAGCCGACCAGAACGGAGCGTCGGGTGCGGGAGCTGCAAGGTAGAGTCACCGCGTGGCAACGCATGTTGCGCGCTCGAGGAGGGATCCGCATGGAATCGGGACTCCTCGCTTCCTGTGCCCTCGACCTGCTCCGATTCCTCGTCTCGCCAGCCCGGGCCCCGTCGCCGAAGACGTATGTGAGCGGTGTCGTGGTATTCCGAATCGGGAGTTCGGGGCTTGCCCGCTTCCATATTCGTCAAGGGACTGACGACCTGTACTCGTGCACTCCCGGTCGGGAACCTGGAGTACGCGAGTCGCTAGAGAGGCTCCTCCGGCCGGGAGACGTATTCGTCGACATCGGTGCAAACGTCGGATTCTATTCGGTCCTCGCGGGACGGCTGGTGGGGGAAAGGGGGCGGGTCATAGCCATCGAGCCGATTCCCTCCACGGCGGAGGTATTGCGCACCAATCTGATGCTGAACGGGACTCCGAACGCCGCTCTCGTCATGAAGGCATGCGGTTCTTCGCGGGGACGCGCACGGCTCTCCAACCCCCCCGGTGCATACGGACTGGCCGCGTCGAGGCGACCGGCGGAGGGACGGGTGACCGAAGTCGATGTCGTCCCGTTGGACGAAATCTGCGGAGGCATCCCGTCCATCCGATTAATCAAGATTGACGTCGAAGGGGCCGAACGGGAAGTGCTGACGGGCGCGAGGAAGACCCTCGACAGGGCAGACGGCGTCATCGTCGAGATATCCCAGAATGACGAGGACGTCCTCGGGCTCCTCCGGCACGCGTCGTTCGACCTCGTGCCGATGGAGTTCAGGCCTTACGTGCTTGGGATCAAGCAACCCAGGCTTTCCTCATAAAGTCGCCGAACCCTGGGTGCCGATTTCGAGCGGCTCCAGGCGCAGTCCCGAGGAGCGGGGGTTCGGACTATGCGCGCGCAAGATTCGGGCCGCGACCCGAAGCCGGGACAGCCGCAACGAGGGCTCTCGTCGACCAGATGACCCCGCCAATCCGGGACCGGACATGGGCATCTTATGCGGGCCGCGATGTCGCGGTCGTCAAATGTAGCGGCCGTCTCGTCTTCCCGGGCCCCCTCGAGGAAGCTCCGTTTGTCAATTCGTGCCTCTGACCCCCGCTACGTTTTTATAGCCATCACCGCCTTCCGCCCTTTCGTCCGACGATGGTCGGACGTCAGAAGGGTACTGATGGGATGGCAGTAGACGCCTTCAGTGCTCACCTTCCCTCGAGCGGGTGAGACCGTTGTACTTGAAAGAAATCGAGATGGAGAACTTCAAGTCCTTTGGCCGCAAGATCACGATTCCCTTCCTCCAGGGCTATACGTCGATCACGGGGCCGAACGGCTCGGGCAAGAGCAACATCTCCGACGCGATCCTTTTCGTGCTCGGCCCGAAGAGCTCGAAGGCGATCCGCGCGGGCAAGCTCACGGACCTCATCTGGAACGGCGGGAAGGAACGGAAGGGCGCGGGATCCTGCCAGGTCAGCCTCCTGTTCGACAACTCGGACCGGACGATCCCCGTCGAGGCGGACGAGGTCAAGCTCACGCGATACGTCGGCCTGAGCCCCACCGTGGAGGGCGGCTACAACTCCTACTTCTACATCAACGACCGGAAGTCGTCCCTCGCGGAGTTCGACAGCCTCCTCGCCCACGGGAGGATCTCCGCGGAGGGGTACAACTTCGTCCAGCAGGGGGACGTCCAGAAGATCGTCTCCATGTCGAACGTGGACCGCCGGCGGATCCTCGACAACATCGCGGGGATCACGAAGTTCGATGACGACATCTCCCAGGCAGAAGGCAAGCGACGGGAGACGGAGGAGAACCTCGAGCGGATCCGGATCATCCTCGAGGAGATCGAGAGGCAGCTCGCCCAGCTCGAAGCGGACCGGGAGGGCGCCTTGAAGTACAAGGAGCTCAACGAGCGCCTCTCGACCGCGCGGGCCCAGCTCGCGTACAAGAACCGGGAGCTCATCGAGTCCCAGATCTCCGGGACCAGGGAGCAGATAGCCAAGCACGAGGCGGACCGGCAGAAGCTGCTGGCCCAGAAGGAGGAGCTTCGAACGGGGCTGGAGGCGGCCCAGACTCGCTTGTCCCAACTGGAGCAGGAGATGGCGGACCGGGGCGGGGAGGAGGCGAAACAGCTCAAGGAGAGGCTCGACGCCCTGCGGATCGAGCGGGCGCGCTCGTCGGACGGGATCGAGACGTCGAAGGAGGTCCTCCGGCAGCTCAAGGCCGAGACCGGGGACGCCGCGAAGGAACGGGGGAAGGCCCTCAAGGAGATCGAGGCCCTCGAGCGGGAGCGCGGGAAGGTCGAGGCGCGGATCGCGGAGCTCGACGAGGCCCTGAAGGCCGCGGACCAGGACCTCAAGGAGGTCGACCAGGTCGCGTCGAAGAGTGACGCGAAAGTCTTCGCGATCCAAAAGGAGATCGTCGCCCTCAACAAGCAGGCGGACGCAATCGAGGACAAGCTCAAGGGGCTCGTCCTCGAGGGGGACCGGACGAAGGAGTCCATGGCCCGCCTGGAGTCGGAGATCGGCCAGATCGAGGCCGCCCGGAAGGGCTACCAGGTCGAGTTCGACGACGCAGACTGGCAACTCCGGGAGCTCAAGGCCCACACGAAGGAGTCGGGGAAGTCCGTCCAGAGGCTCCAGGAGGAGTTCCACGAGCGCCGCCGGGAAGAGGCGAACCTGTCGAAGCAGCAGACGGAGCTCCAGAACGCGATCCTCTCCCTCACCCGGCAGTATGCCCAGCTCAAGGCCGAGGCCGACGTCGCGGAGAACATGCGCCGCGGGTACTCCGGGGCCGTCGCCGCGATCCTCGAGGCCCGGGACACGGGGACGATCAAGGGGATCCACGGGACCGTGGCCCAGCTCGCCCACGTGGACCCGAGGTACGAGACGGCCATCGTGACCTCGGCGGGTTCGCGGATGCAGGCGATCATCGTCGACGACGACGGGGTCGCCGCGGAGTGCATCGACTTCCTCAAGAAGCGGAAGATCGGCCGCGCGACGTTCCTCCCGCTCAACAAGATGCTCGTTGGGAAGCCGAGGGGCAAGGCGATCCTCGTCGCGAAGGAGTGCCTCGGCTTCGCGATCGACCTCTGCCAGTTCGAGGAGAAGTACCGGGACGCATTCTTCTACGTCTTCGGGGACACCCTCGTCGTCCAGACCCTGGACGAGGCCCGGAAGTGGATGGGCGGCGTCCGGCTCGTGACCCTCGGTGGGGAGCTCATCGAGGCGAGCGGGGCCATGGTGGGCGGCGAGGCGGAGCGGTCCGCCCTCAAGTTCGGCGCGTCGGGCCCCGGCGAGATCGAGAAGGTCGGGGAGAAGCTCCGGGAGGTCCAGGCCCAGGCGGAGCACGTCGCCGCGCGGCTCGAGGAGGTCCGGAAGGACATCCTCGACCTCGAGGGACAGCTCAAGGACTACGGCGGGAAGGCCGGGGCCGTCGACGTGAAGGCGAGCGCCCTGGAGGCGAAGCGGAAGGAGTTCGAAATCAAGCTCAAGGCCGCCGACAAGGATCTCGCGGACCGACGGCAGCGGTTCGAGGACGCGAAGACGACCGCGGAGCGGATTCAGGAGGACCTCGCGAAATTCACGAAAGCGCTCGACGCCCTGCGGGCGAAGCGGGACGAGCGGAAGCAGGCGGTCCTCGACGCGACCCCCCAGCAGATCGCGGCCCGGATGAAGGAGCTCATGGCCCGCCGGGCAGGGGTCGCGGAGGAACTCAGCGGCCTCCGGTCGAAGCTCGCTGCGATGGCGGACCAGACCCGGATCCTCGAGGAGCGGCGCACGGAGGTCGAGGCCCGCCTGGCCTCCCTTGAGGCGCAGCGAAAGGACCATGAGAAGCGGATCACGACCTTCGAGGGGGCCCTCAGCCGGCTCGAGAACGAGCTCCGGGCCCTCGAGAAGATGGAAGCCCAGATGTCCCGGAAGATGAAGGACCTCCAGGAGGCCCGGGACGCCGCGTACAAGGAGAAGACGGACGTCGAGGCGGCCCTCGACAAGGCGAGCCACAAGCTCGAGACGAAGGACGACTTCCTCCTGAAGATGCAGACGGAGCTGAGGGTCCAGGAGGAGCAGCTTGCGGAGGCGGAGCGCGTGATGCGCGAGCTGAGCGTCGAGGTCCGCGGGAAGCTCCCGAGCCTCGAGGAGCTCAAGCGGACGATCGCGGACTCCGAGGCGGCGATCACGGCCCTGGGCCCGATCAACCTGCGGGCCCTCGAGGACTACGACGCGCACCAGGCAAGGCATGAGGAGCTGAAGGAGGAGTTCTCACGCCTCGAGGGGCAGCGGCAGGAGCTCCTGAACCTCGTCGGACAGCTCACGGAGAAGAAGAAGGACGGCCTCAACAAGGTCTTCACCGCGATCAACGAGAACTTCAAGCGCGTGTACGCGGAACTCAGCGAGGGCGGCGAGGCGGAGCTGATCCTCGAGAACGAGGCGGACCCGTTCCTGGGCGGGCTCATCGTGAAGGCGAAGCCGCCCCACAAGAAGGTCCTGCGGCTCGAGGCCCTGTCCGGCGGGGAGAAGTCCCTCGTCTCGATGGCCTTCATCTTCTCGATCCAGGAGTTCGACCCCTCGCCGTTCTACCTCCTCGACGAGATCGACCAGAACCTCGACGCGGTCAACGCGGAGAAGGTCGCCCGGATGATCCAGAGGAACAGCCACGCGGCCCAGTTCATGCAGATCAGCCTGCGCAAGGTGACCCTGAAGGAGGCGGACCACATCGTCGGGGTGACGATGACCCCGACCTCGATCAGCGAGATCATCATGCGGGTGAACCTCGCGGACATCGAGGACGAGAAGCCCACGGAGGCGATCCCCGCATGAAGGAGACGTACCAGGCCGTCCTCAACCACCTCCTCTTCCACAAGGCCATCATCAGCGAGGAGGAGTCGGGGGCCCGGATCAACCGGTACCTCGGGATGCTGAGCGAGATCGACCAGGGCCACTACGTCGCCGTGCGGGACCCCTTCGAGAAGAGCGTCGTCGCCGCGTTCGAGCTCGTCCTCGAGCGCTCCCTGGACCCCTGGGAGATCGACCTCATCGAGTTCACGAAGCTCTACATGGACAAGGTCCGGAAGGATGGGACCGTGAACTTCGTGACCGCGGGGAAGCTCGTCTTCCTCGCGTGGTCGGTCCTCAAGCTCCAGAGCGACAAGGTCCTCCTGTCCGCGATGCCGCCCGAGGCGGCCCCCGGGGACGACGCGTGGGACTTCGGGATGTACGGCCAGCCGGAGGACGTGGACTACAACGCGGCGGTCCTCGCGGGCGGCGCGATGCCCCTCAACGAGGCGATCCGGCGGGAAGGCCGGCGGGCCGTGACCCTCATGGAGCTCATGGACGCCTTCGACGAGGCTCGGCGGGAGGCAGAGATCCAGATGCAGGTCAACGCCCTCCGGGAGCAGGCGATGAAGCGGATCGCGCCGAACTTTCACCAGAAGGTCCACGGGGAGGACCTCACGGAGGACATCGGGTCCGTGTGGGCCCGCCTCACCCAGTTCAACGGGGACCCCGTGCCCCTCCGCTCCCTCGTCTTCGGCGGGGTGTGGGACGAGGTCACCGTGTTCATGTCCCTCCTGTTCCTCGCCCACATGGAGAAGGTCAAGGTTTGGCAGAAGGGGTACCCGCACGGGGAGATCTACGTGAAGCGGCTCTCGAAGGCGGAGGCGATCAGCCCCGAGGAGCTCGTCGGGCTGCCCCGCGTGGGACCCCCCGCGGCGGCCCGTGAGGAGGTCCGACCGTGAAGGACCAGGCGATCGTGGAGGCGGCCCTCTATTCCGCGGGCCGAGCGCTGAGCGTGGACGAGCTGTCCCAAGTCACGGGCTTCGATTCCGGGAAGGTCAAGGAGCATCTCCGGAAGCTCGCGAAGGACTACGACGCCCGCGGGAGCGCCCTCGAGGTCGCCCCCATCGGTACGAAATGGACGATGCAGATCCGGGCCGAGTACACGGACCGGGCGCGGGCCTTCGCGCCGCCCGAACTCGCGCGGGACCTCCTCAAGACGGTCGCCCTCGTCGCGTACCACCAGCCCCTCCTCCAGAGCGACCTGTTCGACATGATCGGGGAGAAGGTCTACGAGCACACGAAGTCGCTCGAGGGGCTCGGCCTCATCAACCGGAAGCCCGCGGGGCACTCCTTCACCCTCACGACGACCCGGTACTTCGCGGAATTCTTCGGCCTCAAGGCCACGGACCGCGAAGGGATCCGGAAACTCATGGCCCAGAAGGCCGGGGTCACGTACAAGGAGAAGGCGAAGGACGAGCCCGAGCCCGCGGCGCCTGCGCCGCCGGTCGAGACCCCGCCGGAGGCACCCGCAGGACCTGCGGTCCCGCTGACCGGTTAGAGCCTCGCGTCAGTACCGGATGTCCTCCCAGGCCGTCTCGTAGCGCAAGGTCGTGTCTGGGTCCAGGTCGTGCTGAAGCTCGCAGCGCTCGAGGACCGAGGGCCCCGCGTAGCCGAAGGCGAGGTCCGCGTAGAGCCTCGCGTCCTCAGCAGGATTCCAGACGTAGGGGGAGCCATCCGGGTATTGCCCGTAGTACGAGTACGAGGGATCCGCGTGAAGGAGGTTGAACGACCACGCGTTCGGGGTCGGGTACAGGTTCCACGAGGAGATGTCGGCGCCGACGTCAGGCTGCAGGAGGTAGTTGAGGAACTCGTGAGCGAGCCAGAGGCTGTCGCACGACCGGCCGATCACGGCCGCGTCGACGACGCGCGAGGAACCCTGCAAGGGCACGAAGAAGTCGACCGGGAGGAACTGGTTGCTGTTCGGCCGGATCGCGTACATGACGTCGCCGGACCTCGCTTGGTCGACGTACATCGTGCCGTTGACGAGCCACGGACCCTGCTGCGGGGTGTTGAAGCCCCAGAGGGAGTCCCGGATGGAGCGGGCCCAATCGACGGCCGCCTGGGTCTTCGCGGGATCAGTCTCGTTGGTCGACCATTGGTACTCCCCATTCCACGGCGGCGCCGGGTTCCGAGGGATCCCCGTGAGGGGGAGGCCTGCATCCACCTGACGCTTCCCGCCGACGGCCTTGAGGGCCGCCCCGAAGACCTCGCGCATCTCGTCGAGCATCATCTTGCGGTTCGCGAGCGGGTGCGTCTCCCCCGACACAGGGTTCGAGTAGGACGTGAGTTCGAACACCTCCCATCCCAGCGCCTCGATGCCGGTCCGGTCGAAGATGTCCGTCCGATAGCCAATGCCCGTGGTCATCCACTGGTAGGGGACAGCGAGGAGGCTGTTCGCCTCGTCCCACGTGACGTGCGACATCCCCCGGGGCGACGGGTAGACGGAGGAGGGCATGCGGTACGCGTACGCGTTGGCCGCAGGATCCCGGAGATCGAAGGCGATGTCGTTGTTGTACCCGTTCCCGGAATCCGGGTACGACGGGAAGTGCGTGAGATCGCTCCGGACGGGCTCGAATCCCGGGGGCCACGAGGCGGGGAAACGTCCGAGGATGTTCACGTAGTCGGGGATCCACTCCCGGTTCAGGTTCACGAGGGCGCCGGCCTTTTCCAGGGCCTCGACCGCGTAGTTTGCGGGGAACATGACGTCGAACGTCCGCCCGTCCTCGAGCACCCACTGGAGTAGCTCCTCGTTCGATGTGAAGATGTTCGGGGTCCAGCGCACGGAAACGCCTTCGATGCCCCACCGCGAAGACATATAGGGACCGAATTCGGCGACAATCCGGCCGGGCCAGTAGTCGTACCACTGGGCCACGTTGAGGATCCGGCTCTCCGCGGGGGCGTCCCCGATGTCGTTCACGAACCCGAGCTCGGCCGGGCCGTAACCGTACGCACGCACGAGATCGTAGTTGACGACGCCCGGCTCGAGCTCCCACGGCTTGAGCGGGACATAGCGCGGGTACGTGAGGTTGAGGGCGTACTTCCAGAGGGCCCAGAAGCCGCCGAGGGCCCCTGCCGCGCCAAGGCCCGCAATCGCCCCCCACTTCAGGAAGTCCCGTCGCGACGTCGGTTGGACCGGGGTCACTCCCGGCGCGGCCATCGTGTCCCTCCACCCGCGGAATCCCCGCGAGCCGGCCATGCCATAGGTGACCGGAGGCTTAATGGTCTCGGGGATCCGCCAGAGCATCATCTGGCAAATATCGTCGTTGAGAACCGCGGGCCAACCCCTTTATAAGCTCAGGGGCCTCCATTCGGACGCCGCCCTCAGAGGACGAGCCCACCCCATCCCCGTGAGGCAGCGGAGCCCCGGACCGTGAGCGGCTACCTGCGCGACAACCAGCTGCGTCGGCAGCTCGAGGAGAAGGTCAAAGAGGCCACTCGCACGCGGCAGGCCGCGGAGGACGGGATCAAGGCGGCGAGCGCGGTCCTCGACGCCGCGAAGCGGAACGACGCCGACGTGACGGAGGCGATGAAGCCCCTCGCAGAGGCGGAGTCCGCGATGGGGGCGAAGGACTACAAGCTCGCGGCTGAGAAGGCGGAGGAGGCGAAGGAGCGGGGGACCCGGATCTACCGGGACCGGGCCCGGACGATCCTCGGGTCGAGCGAGGAGCTCGCGAACCTCGCCCGCGGCGTGGGCGGGGACGTCTCCGAGGCGGATGCCGCGCTCAGGCGGTCCCGGGACGCCCTCGACTCCGACGATGTCACCGGGGCGATCGACCACGCGAAGAAGGCGTGGAAGCGGAGCGAGAAGGTCCTCCTCGAGCACCTCTCCTCCTCCTTCTCGAAGGCCCAGGCCCTCATCCTGAGCGCGAAGAACCTCGGACGGGACGTCGGGCCCGTGGAGGACCTCCTGTCCCGCGCGCGGAGCGCGATGGAGGGGAGCGATTTCCCCGCCGCCCTGGGGTTCACCCAGGAGGGCCTCGAGACGATCACGGAGGACCTCAAGTCCGTCCTCGAGAGGAGGTCCAGGAGGCGGAGGACCTCCTTCGCACGGCCCAG
>MGWD01000016.1:102727-108443 GCA_001800825.1 Euryarchaeota archaeon RBG_19FT_COMBO_69_17
CGGGGGGACATCGCGAACCTCGAGTTCGAGAAGGCCCGGAACTCCCTCAAGCAGAGCCGCGGGGAGTCCGAGAAGGCCCTCCAGAAGACCCTCGAGGGGAAGATCGCGGACTTCTCCAAGTTCATCCAGGACGGGCGGGACATCGGGGCGGACACGGCCGCCGCGGAGGGACACTTCGCCCGGTCGGAGGCCCTCATCCGCCAGCGGAACTTCACGGAGGGCGGGCAGGCCGCGAAGCAGGGGTTCCAGGCCCTCCAGCAGGCCCAGTTCCAGCGGGTCCTCCAGACGATCGCGGCCTCCCGGGAGAAGTTCGTGGCCGCCGTGAACCTGGGCGTGGACCTGTCGGGGGCCATCGCTCACCTGAACAAGGCCCGGGAGGCCCTCCAGCGGAACGCGTTCCGGGAGGCCCTCGACGCGGCCCGCAAGGCCGACGAGGGGGTCGATTCGGTCGTCGGCCGCTACCGGGCGGCGGAGGACCGGCTCCGGGATCTCCACCGGTCCTTCGCGGACGCGGAGACCCTCGGCGTCGACACGACGTCGGCCCGGAGGGCCGCGGAGCGTGCGCGGGAGGCGTACCAGGCGCGGGACCCCGCGGGCCTCGAGTCCGCGATCGGGACCGCGTTCGAGGAGCTCCGGAAGGCGGAGCGCGAGCGCACGATGCAGGTCATCGAGCAGACGGAGTTCGTCCTCACCCTCGGGGAGCGGAACGGGGTGGACCTCGACGAGGCGTCCCAGACCCTCCAGGAGGCGATCCTCGGCGCGAAGGCCCAAGAGTTCCTGAAGGCCCTCGAGCTCGCGGGGAAGGCCCAGGCCTCCGCGGAGGCGGCCATGCAGAGGCACCTCTCGGAGGGCACCGCGGGTCTTCGGGCGGCCCTGCCCCACCTCGGGGACGACGCGGCCGCCGTGAAGGCCCTCGTGAACCGCGGGGAGGCGTCGTCCGCCTCGCGGGACTTCGACGGGGCGTTCGGGGCCCTCGAGGAGGGCCGCCGGGCGATCGAGGGCCACACCCGCGTGGCCGCGAAGCAGGCGGTCGAGGACCTCGGGCTCGTCGTCCAGATGGGGGTCGACCTCGGGTCCGACGTCGCGGGCGTGGAGGCCCTGTTCAAGGAGGTCAACGCGCACCTCGGCGCGGGCCGTACGGAGCAGGTCCTCGCCGCGCGGGACCGCGTGAAGCCCGCCCTCTCGACGGCCTCGGAGGCCCTGTTCAACCTCGTCAAGGTCCGCGTGGCCCAGGCGAGGGACCTCAAGATCGACATCGACGAGATGCTCGGGCTCCTCCGGCAGTCAAGGTCCGCCCTCAGCGTGGAGAACTACCACGAGGGCCTCGCGCGGCTCAAGGACGCGAACGACCGCGCGGGGAAGGCGACGGCCATCCACCGCCATGCCCAGTCCGCCCTGTCGGGGGCCGCGGCCCTCGTCGCGGAGGCGCGGAAGCGCGACGTCGACGTGACGAAGGTCCTCGAGATGCTCCTCGACGCAAAGAAGGCGTTCGAGCGGATGGACTACGAGCGGACGATGGAGCTCGCCGCCCAGACCCGACGGGAGACGGAGAAGCTCATGGTCCTCTACACCTCCGCCCAGAAGATCCTGTCGAGCCGGGAGCGGCTCGACCTCGCGGCCCGCCTCGGGATCGACGTGCCCCACCTCCGCGACTCCCTGACGGAGGCGAAGGAGGCAATGAAGGCGAAGGACTACGACCGCGCCCTCGCCGCCGCGACGAAGGCGGAGGAGGAGACGACGGGCCTCATCCGCGAGCGGATCGGGTCCATGCTCTCCCAGTCCGAGGCGGTCGTCGCCTCCGTCCCCGGGGTGAACCTCGCCGCCCTGACGGACGAGATCGGGAAGGCGAAGGGGGCCCTCGAGGCGGGCCGGTTCGCGCCCGCCGCGGAGTCGGCCCTCCATCTCCGGGACCACCTCGGGAGGCTCAAGGGGCAGTCCGCGGAGGCGGACGCCGCCTCGAGGCGGGTACGCGACCTCGTCGCGGACGTCGAGGCGATGGACGTCGAGCTCCCCGCGACGGCCCGCCTCATGGAGAAGGCGGACCGCGCGTACAAGATGGGCCAGTTCGAGGAGGCCCTCGACTTCCTCGCGGAGGCCGAGGCGGAGGCAGTGAAGGAGCGGGACGCGGGGATCGCCGCGACGATGCGGCGGTTCGAGGACACGATCGCCCGTGCGAAGCGGGAGGGGACGGACACACGGTCCGCGGAGAAGCTCCTCGATCGCGCGCGGGAGTTCCTCCGGGGCAAGAAGTACCGCCAGGCCCTCGCGATCGCGATGCAGAGCGAGGGGGAGGCGGAGCGGGTCGCCCTCCAGCAGGGCCTCGCGACCCAGGCCGTCCAGACCGCGGAGCGGAAGCTCCAGGGGATCGGCGAGCCGAGCGCCGACGTCGCGAAGATCGTCGCAGAGGCGAGGGCGGCCCTCGCCTCGGGGGACTACGTGAAGGCGCTCGACTCCGCGATCCGCGCGACGGACGCCTTCGGGGCCGCGAGGCAGGAGATGGACGAGGCCGCCGCCCTGCGGGACAGGGCCCATCGGCTCCTCCAGAACGCGAAGGACCTCGACGCGGACGCGGTCAAGCTCGAGCGGATGATCGAAGAGGCCGACGAGGCGTTCGCCGCGGGCGACTACGCGGGCGCGGAGGAGGCCTACGCCCAGGCCCAGGATTGGGGGGCCGGGCTGCTCCGGGACCACCTCAAGGGGGTCCTCGCGAAGGCGGAGCAGACCGTTGCGACGTGCCGGAAGCTCGGGGTCGACCCGACCTCCGCCCTCAACGAGTTCGCCCAGGCCCGCACGCGGATCGAGACGGGGGACTTCGCGGAGGCCTACATGCGGGTCGTCGAGGGGCGACACGTCGCGGAGGCGGCGCTCGGGGCCCGGCTCAACGCGACCCTCGCGGAGGCTGCGAGCAGCATCGCCCACGCGAAGAAGCTGGGGACGGACGCGCGGGAGGCGGAGGAGCGCCTCCGGGATGCGAACCGGCGGATCGCCCAGGGGGAGTACGACGCGGCCCTCGGCCTCGTCGAGCGGGCGCTCGAGCACGTGGAGAGCGTGAAGCTCGTCGAGAAGCGGTTCGTTGACCTCAGTTACAAAGCGGAGTCCACGATCCGGAACGGGAAGAAGTTCGGGATCGACATGCGGGCGGCGGAGAAGCGCCTCGCGGACTCCATGGGCCTCCGCAAGTCGGACCTCTCGGAGGCGATCCGCACGGCGGAGGAGGCGTACCGGATCGCGTGGGAGGCCGTGGAGGCCTTCGCGCCGAGCCTCGACGCGTCCCTCGAGATCGGGCCCGCGAGGCTCAACGAGTGGACGGACGCGGCCCTCACCCTCACGAACACGGGGAAGGGGCTCGCGAAGGACGTCCAGGTCAAGATCCTCGGGGACGCGGAGACGGAGGGCCTCGCGCCCGTCGCCGCGGTGCGGGCGAAGGGGTCGGAGACCCTCAAGCTCCGGATCAAGATGACCGCGCCGGGGTCCGTGCCCCTCGCGATCCAGATCACCGCCCACCGGGTGTTCGACGACAAGGCGTACACCCGGGAGATGATCGCCCAGGTCGACGTCGCGGAGGAGGCCCGGGACAAGCCCAAGCGGCTCGTCGCGGACCTCGAGTCCCGCTGCCCGATCTGCAAGGGGCTCATCAAGAAGGGCTTCAAGGTCCTCCGCTGCGGCTGCGGGCGGGACTTCCACGACCTGTGCGCGTCCCGCGTCGGCCGGTGCCCCGTGTGCTTCCGGCCCCTCGGGGCCGCCGCAGAGTGATCAGGCGAGCCGGCCCGCGGCGGCCTCTGCGCCCGCGACGAGCTCCCCGGACGACATCCAGCCGAGGATCCTCTCGACCTCATGGGCGAGGGGGCGGTCCTCCGCGAGGGCGGGGATCGTCCGGCGGATCCGAGCGCGGACGGCGCGGGGGCCCAGGCCCGCGCGGAGGGGGAGGAGGAACTCGAGGCCCTGGGCCGCCGCGAGGTACTCCATCGCGACGACGCGCGCCGCGTTCTCCATCGCCGCCCGGGCCTTGAGGGCCGCGGCCATCGACATGGGGACGTAGTCCTCCTGGTTCGCGGAGGTCGGGAGGGAGTCCGCCGAGGCGGGGTGGGCGAGGACCTTGTTCTGGCTCGCGTAGTCCGCAGCGACGTACTGGAGGATCATCATCCCGGAGTTCAGCCCGCCCTCCTTCGTCAGGAACGCGGGGAGCTCGCTCAGGCGGGTGTCGACGAGCCTCGCGATCCGTCGCTCCGAGAAGCCCGCGAGGACGGCCATCCCGACCGCGAGGGCGTCGAGGGCCATCGCGATCGCCTGGCCGTGGAAGTTCCCTCCGCTCAGGCTCTCCCCGTCCACGAGGAGGGGGTTGTCCGTCGCCGCGTTCATCTCGATCCGGACGACGCCGGCCGCGTGGGCCGCAGCCGCCCGGCAGGCCCCGAGGACCTGGGGGATGCACCGGAGGGTGTACGGGTCCTGCACGCGATGAGGGCTCCTGTGGGAGGGGATGATCTCGCTCCTGCGGAGCAGCCTCCGCAGGTTCCCCGCGACTTCACGGACCCCCGCCTGGGGCTTGAGGCCGACGATCCGTTCGTCGAAGGGGACGGGGGACCCGCGGAGGGCCTCGAAGGACAGGGACGCGGCGACCTGGGCGTCCTTGAGGAGGCGGAGGGCGTCGTGGACGACGAGGGCGCCGACCCCCGCGGAGGCGGCCGTCCCGTTGATCAGGGCGAGTCCCTCCTTCGCCTCGAGGACGAGGGGCGGGAGCCCCGCCCGCCGGAGCGCCTCCTCCCCGGGGAGCACCCGCCCGCGGACTTCCGCAGTACCCTCGCCGACGGTCACGAGGCCCAGGTGGGCGAGGGGCGCGAGGTCCCCGCTCGCGCCGAGGGAGCCGCGGCTCGGGACCACCGGTTGGACCCCGCGGTTCAGCATCTCGAGGAGACGGACGACGAGGGCCCGGCGGACGCCGGAGTGGCCCATCGCGAGGGTGTTCGCCCGGAGGAGGACGGTCGCGCGGACCTCGTCCGTCCGCAACGGCTCACCCTGGCCGACCGCGTGGCTCCGGAGGAGGTTGAGCTGGAGGCGCCGCGCGTCCTCGTCCGGGATCGACACATGGGCGAGCTCCCCGAAGCCCGTCTTGATCCCGTAGGCCAGGGAGCCGCTCGCGAGGATCCGCTCGAGGGCTTTCCGAGACGCATCCACGCGCTTCGCGGCCGCGGGCGCGAGGCGGACCTCCTCCCGCCCCCGGGCGACCCGCGCGACGTCCTCGAGGTCGAGACGATGCCCGTCGAGGGAGATCATGAGCCGCCCCCGGGCGCGGGCATGGTCGGGGCGGCGATAAAGGTTTGGCGCGGGGCGGGCTGTTTCAGCCGGAGGCCACGATGAGGAGGCCTAACCGGGCCGTCCCGCGGAGGTATCCGGGCTTCATCACGTCGACGCGGATGAGCACGCCGGTATCCGTCGTGATCGTCGAGGAGGCCGTCACGGTGAAGCCGTATCCGCAGCCTTTCCGGAAGGGCGTTCCGGCCGTCGCGAGGGTGCTGTTCGAGACGGCGGTCCGTACGACCGCGCCCTGGATGAGGTACCCCTCGACCGTGTACGCATGGACGACGACCCCGATCGTCGCTCCCGGGCGCAGAGTTGACGAGGAGGAGCGGACGAGGACGAAGGTCGCCGTCGGGCTGAGCCGGTTCGCCATGGATGGGTCCACAATGAATGCGATGCGCGCCGTGGCGTTCCCGTGCGA
>MGWD01000016.1:108459-127614 GCA_001800825.1 Euryarchaeota archaeon RBG_19FT_COMBO_69_17
ACGTAGAGGATCGCATAGGTCTGACGGGAGACGCGCGGCGCGGTCCAGGTGAATCCGTAATGCCCTCGGCCCAGATCGACGGGATCGCTCGCGTTGCCGCCCAGGGAGGACCGGACGGCGAGCCGCGCGCCCTCGACGCCGACGCCGTCGACGGACAGGAAGGCGCGTACCGTCGCCGCCTCGAACGCCATCGTCTCCGTGCACTCCGTCGAAAGGGAAAGAGACAGGAGACCTTCCGACTCCGCCTGCACGGGGATGGCGGCCCCGAGGAGGGCGAGGAGAACGACGAGGGAAACGACCGAACCGGGCACCGCGAGCCGGCGCACGACCTTGCCTCCGGGGCCACGCATCGCGCCCCTGTAGAAAGAGATTCCGGTCGCGCCCAAAGGCGTTAAGCGCCTTCGGCGCATGTCCGCGCGCCCATGCAGATCGTCTTCCTCGGGACGTCGGGGTCGTGGCCCACGCCGAAGCGGAACGTGAGCGCGATCGCGATCAAGCGGGGACCCGAGGTCCTCCTGTTCGACTGCGGGGAGGGGACCCAGCGGCAGTTCATGCTCAGCAAGCTGAGCTTCATGCAGGTCGCCCGCGTCTTCCTCACCCACTTCCACGGGGACCACTTCCTCGGCCTCCCGGGGATGGTCCAGTCCATGTCGATGAACGGCCGGGAGGCGCCCCTCGAGGTGTACGGCCCGCAGGGGATCGAGCGGCTCGTCCAGGAGCTGCTCTCCCTCGGCTACTTCACCCCGGGGTTCCCCGTGGAGGCGCGGAAGCTGCGGCCCGGGGACGCCGTGGACGGTGGGGACTACGAGGTCCGCGCGTTCGAGGCCGCCCACACGGTCCCCGGGCTGAGCTACGTCCTCGAGGAGAGGCCCCGACCGGGGCGGTTCAACCGGGAGAGGGCGGAGGCCCTCGGAATCCCCCCGGGACCCTTGTACAGCCGCCTCCAGGACGGGCAGGCCGTCACGGTCCTGGGGAGGACGTTCCGACCGGAGGACGTCCTGGGCCCGCCGCGCCGCGGCCGGAAGATCGTGTACACGGGGGACTCCATGCCGAGCCCGACCCTCGTCGGGATGGCCCGCGGCGCGGACGTCCTGATTCACGATGCGACCTCGGACGCGGCCCTCGAGGAGAAGGCGAACCGCTACGGGCACTCCTCGAGCCGCCAGGCCGCGGAGATCGCCAAGGAGGCCGGCGTGGGCCTCCTCGTCCTGACCCACCTGAGCCCCCGGTACGAGGACCCCGCGACCCTCCTCGCGGACGCGAAGGCCGTCTTCGGGAACGTCCGCGTGGCGGACGACTTCGCGGAGATCGACGTGCCGTACCCCGAGTGAGGGATCAGGCGGACGCCATCTCGGCCCGCACGCCGGCGAGGAACCGGGCCATCTCGGTCCCCGCCCGGTCCACGTACGACGCGACGAGGCGGGCGACCTCCTCCCTCGCCCGCGGGGATCCCGCGGGCCCGACGTACTCCTCGACCTGCTCCCGCCGGCCCCCGCGCGTCTCGTAGTGCCAGACGTAGAGGTACGGGCGGTCGTGGATCCTCTTCACGCAATAACCGCAGCCCGCCATCATGGGGATCCCGGGGGGAACGGCGTGGCGCCTCATCAAGTTATCGTTGTTTAACGATAACAGCGCGATCTGACGCCTGCCAGGGGCGCGGGCCCGCTTCCGGGTGGCATCACAGGAGCTTCATGAGGTCCGACTTCGTCACGATCCCCGTGACGTCGCCCTTGTGGCTCACGAGGACCGCATTGTAGTGCCGCAAGAGGCCTGCGGCGAGCTCCACGGGCGCCTTCGAGTCGACCTGGGGGAACGCGGGCTCCATGACCTCCTCGACCCGGATGTGGGCGAGCTCCCGGGGGTCCCGGCCCGAGAGGATGAGGTTGTTGATGACCTTGTCCGAGATCGAGCCGACGGAGTGGCCGTTGTGGAACACGGGCATCTGGGAGAACTTCCAGCGGCGCATCTCCGCGGCCGCCGCGTCGAGCTGCATCTTCGCGTCGACGGACTGGACCTTCTTCGTCTGGATCTGCTCCACGAGGGCCTTCTTCTCCTGCTTCTTGAGCTCCGTCTGGAGGGAGTTCATGATCCGGCGGACGACGTCGTAGGACGGGTTCATCTGCTTCTTCTCGATCTTCACGATCGTCGACTGGCTCACGCCCGCGAGACGGGCGAGGGCCGTCTGGGTGAGGCCGAGGGCCTTCCGGAGCCGGGGGATCTCGTCGAGGTCGGGCAGCATCGCCCGGGGGGACGGGCCAAGAGGTACATATTCCTTTCCGAATTTTGGTATGGCCTCCGTATGAATGGCCGCGACCGCGGTTATTCCGATAGGGGAATATTGTATGCCTCCCCGGAAGGTCCCCCACAGGATCCGGCCGACCCTTGACGAAAGACTAATAACCGCCCGAGGGTTCCGACGCCTCGACGCCCGGGGGCTCGCCGTGCCGCGGAACATCTTCGTCGAGGAGCTCGTCCACACGCCCATCGAGGAGCAGGGCACGGAGATCGTCGAGAGGAAGGGGATCGGACACCCGGACAGCGTCGCGGACGGGCTCGCGGAGACCGTGTCCCGCGCCCTCTCCCGGATGTACCTCGAGCGGTTCGGGCGGATCCTCCACCACAACACGGACCAGGTCGAGGTCGTCGGCGGACAGAGCGCGCCGAAGTTCGGCGGCGGGATGTTCCTCGAGCCCGCCTACATCCTCCTCGTCGGGCGCGCGACGACGGTCGTCAACGGGGAACGCCTCCCGTACCGGACGACGGCCATGGAGGCCGCCCGAGACTACCTCCGACGTACGTGCACGAACCTGAACGTCGACGCGGACGTGACCCTCGACTGCAAGATCGGCCAGGGCTCCGTGGACCTCCGCGGCCTGTACGACACCCAGAAGCACCTGGCCAACGACACGTCCTTCGGCGTGGGCTTCGCGCCCTTCTCGGAGACGGAGAGGCTCGTCCTGAAGACGGAGGAGCTCATCAACGGGCCCCTGAAGAAGGAGCTCAAGGAGGTCGGCCAGGACATCAAGGTCATGGGGGTCCGGCAAGGGGACTCCATCCGCCTCACGATCGCGGCGGCCCTCGTGGACCGCTACGTCCCGGACAAGGGTCACTACGCGAGCGTGATCGAGGAGCTCCGGGAGCGGGTCATCGACCACGCCGCGCGGCACACGAAGCGCAGGGTCACCGTCGACGTCAACACGGGGGACGACCCCGCCGCGGGGATCTTCTACCTCACGGTCACGGGCCTGTCCTGGGAGAACGGGGACGACGGCTCCGTGGGCCGGGGGAACCGGGTGAGCGGGCTCATCACCCCGTACCGCCCGATGTCGATGGAGGCGGCCGCGGGGAAGAATCCCGTGACCCACGTCGGGAAGCTGTACAACATCCTGTCGTTCGACATCGCGGACCGCATCGTCGCCGAGAACAAGGGGAAGGTCAAGGAGGTCTGGGTCCGTATCGTCTCCCAGATCGGGAAGCCGATCGACGAGCCCCAGGCCGCGGCGGCCCAGATCATCCCCGAGAAGGGGACGAAGATCGCCTCGATCCGCAAGGAGGCGGAGGCGATCGTCGACGAGGAGCTCGCGAAGATCTACAAGCTCACGGACCGGCTCGTCGCGGGGAAGGCCCGCGTCTTCTGACCGCGCATTCGACCGTCATCGAGGGCCAGCCCGGACGAACGTATTTATCCCGACCCTTTCATCCCGCGCCCGGTCGAGACCCATGGACGACGACGTCCGCTTCATCTACGACCAGGTCGAGCGGCACCACGCGTGGTTCGCGACGTGCCTCCCCTTGATCGCCTCGGAGAACGTGATCAGCCCCCTCGCCCGGGAGCTCCTCCTCAGCGACTTCGGGGACCGCTACGCGGAGGGCCTCCCGCGGGAACGGTACTACCAGGGGAACCTGTTCACGGACGAGGTCGAGATCCGCGTCACGGAGCTCGCGAGGAAGCTGTTCCGCGTGCGCCACGCGGACCCGCGCCTGATCAGCGGGACCGTCGCGAACATGGCCGTCTACTTCGCCCTCCTGGAGCCCGGGGACATCATGACGTCGGTCGCCCTGAGCCACGGGGCCCACATCAGCAGCGCGAGGTTCGGGGCCGCGGGGATGCGCGGGGTGAACACGGTCAACTACCCCTTCGACGTGGACCGGATGGGGATCGACGTGGACGGGACCGCGAAGCTCCTCAAGCTCGTGAAGCCGAAGGTCGCGGCCTTCGGCCAGAGCCTCTTCCTGTTCCCCGTCCCCCTCCGGGAGCTCGGGGACGCGTTCCAGGAGGCGGGCTGCACCGTGTGGTACGACGGCGCCCACGTCCTCGGCCTCATCGCGGGCGGGAAGTTCCAGGACCCCCTCCACGAGGGGGCCGACGTCATGACGGGGTCCACGCACAAGACCCTCCCAGGCCCCCAGCACGGGATCCTCCTCTCCGACTCGGGGGACGAGAAGTTCATCAAGCGGCTCCAGCGGGCCGTGTTCCCCGGAGTCCTCTCGAACCACCACCTCCACGCGATGGCCGCCCTCGGGGTGACCCTCGCAGAGCACCTCGAGTTCGGGCGTGCGTACGCGGACCAGATCATCCGGAACGCGAAGGCCCTCGCCCAGGCCCTCCACGAGCGGGGAATCCAGGTCCTCGCGGAGAGGCACGGCTTCACGGAGAGCCACACCGTCGCGATGGACGTCGCGGCCTTCGGCGGGGGCGCGAAGCTCGCCCTCGACCTCGAGCGGGCGAACATCATCACGAACAAGACCCTCCTCCCCTGGGACACGTCCCCCGTCAAGCCGTCGGGGATCCGCGTGGGGACCCAGGAGCTCACCCGCCTCGGGATGCGGGAGCCCCAGATGCGCGAGGTCGCGGACCTCGTCGCCCGCGTGGTCGTCAAGGGCGAGGCCCCGGACCGGGTCGCGAAGGACGTCGCCGCGCTCCGGAAGGAGTTCAACACGGTCCACTTCTGCTTCACGCCGGGGGCCGAGGCCCACCGCCGCTGGCGGCTCGCCTGAGCCTCAGGGCGGGGACGCGAGGACGCGGTCCACGACGCCCTGGAATGCGGCCTCGACGCCGGCCCCCGTCTTCGCGCTCGTGTAGGACCACGGCCAGCCGCGGACCCGGCAGTACGCGTCGATGGACGCCTCGTCCATCGCCCGCTCCGCCTCGAGGTCCGCCTTGTTCACGACGACGACGGTCGGAATGTCCCCCGCGACGAGCCGGATCGACGAGGCCCAGGCCTCGAGCTCGAGGAGGGTGTCCTCCCGGGTGAGGTCGGCCACGGCGAGGATCCCCTGGGCCCCGTGGTAGTACGCTTCCTTGAGGAGGTCCCGCAGGGTGCGCGTCCCCATGACGTCCCAGAGGAGGAGGTGGACGTCGAGGGGCCCGCCCGTCCTGGGGTCCTTCGCGGCGATGACCTTCTTCGTGACCTTCGTCCCGAGGGTCGCGATGTACCGGTCGTCGTACTCGTCGACGACGAAGCGCCGGATGAGGGACGTCTTCCCGACCATCGCCTCCCCCGCCATGCAGACCTTGAGCTTGAGGACCTCCGGGCGCTCCTCGGGCGGGCTCACGGTCCCATCTCCTGGGCCCTCGCGGAGGCGGCGGCCGCCGCGTCGGGCTCCCCGCGCATCCCGTGGAGCTTCGCCTTGAGGATCCAGGCACCCGGGTACCGCGGGTCGATCCGGAGGACGCGGTCGAGGATCGGGAGGGCTTCGTCGAGGTCGCCGTCGTTGGCCCGCAGGGCGGCGAGGGTGAACAGGGCGTCCGGGTCGTCCGCATCGCGGGAGAGCCGCTCCCGGACGAGGACGGCCGTATCGGGACGGACTTCCGAGGTCATCGCGCCTTCCTCCCGTCGAGGGGACCGGGGCCCGAGACGCCCCACCGCCATCCCCCATTCGAGGGGCGGGAGTTAAACATTCTGGGACGGTCGTCGCGAATCCGTCCTCGCGTGTCATCGTCCCTGGCGCAGCCGTTCCAGGAACCCACGGGCAGAGGGGGCGAGCGCGCCGACCCCGCGGTACCCTCCCCGGAGGAGCCGATCGAAGATGGGGCCCGCCCGCTCGAGGCGCGACATGCGGCCGTCCCACCGCGCGAGGACGGCCCCGTGGGCCCGCTCGAGGTCCTCGAGGGCCGCCCGGAGCTGGGGGACGAGGTACCGGACATCCCCGCGGGAGACGATCGCGGCGAGGATCGTATGCTTCCCCCGGACGATGGCCGCCCGGCGCCCCGTGAAACGGAACTCGTCGAGGGTCGCCTGGCTCCGAAACGAGTCGCGCACGAAGTCCTGGACGGCGACGAGCATGGACGCGACGATCTCGTCGTCCTTCGCGAGTCCGGCCGCACGGCTGATGTGGCGGATCAGGATGCCGCTGCTGTGCATGAGGAACAGCTCTTCGATCCGCAGGGCCTGCTGGCCCCAGACGAGGAGGACCGCGAGGGTGCCGAGGACGGCGCCCAGGGCGACGACGAGGACGAGCCACGGGTCCGCAGGGAACGGCCCGGGTTCCACGCGCACGACGGCGAACGCGCGCTCGACGGGGAGGGGCCGGTCGTCGAAGTCCCGGTACTCGACGGTCACGTCGAGCCAGAACAGGGCCCCGCCAACGGCGTCCGCGGGCACGATGACGGCGAACGTCAGACTGACCTCGCTCCCGTTCGACATGCTCGTCGCGTTCAGGTAGAGGGGGTCCCCCGCGCGCACGGCGAGGAGGGGGTCCACGGCGGCCCGGAGGCGCACGTCCCGGGCCTCGCAGTACGTGTCGTTCTGGCAGAAGCGGTTGCTATTGATCGCGATCGCGGTGACGACGACGAGGCCTCCGGCCGAGGCGGTCCCGTTCAGGGCGAGGGTGATCTCGATGTTGGCCCCCGTGACGATCACGGCCGCGGACACCGGGTCCAGGGTCGTGTAGACGCCTGCGTCGTACGTCGCGCCGGCCGCGGTCGCGGCGTACGGGGCCCCGACGGCCGCGTCCCGGGCGACGGACGCGGGGACGATCCACAGGTAGGACCCCGCGCGCAGCCCGTTGCACTGCCACGACAGGTTCCCGACGGTCACGCACCCCGCGGGGGAGCTCGCGTTCCCGCCATCGGGCCGGAGCTCCGCGGGGAACGTGAGGTTGAGCCAGGTCCGGGGGAGGAACCCGCCGCCCGTCAGGTTGACCCAGGCCCGGAACGCGAGGGGGTCTCCGAGGGTTGCGAACGACTCGTTCGCGACGATCGCGAGGCCGGCGGTCGGCGCGAGGGCCCCGACGGGGACGTCGGGCGGACTGCGCGGGCCCGCATCGGGGGCCAGGCCCGTCACGGCGACGGCCACGAGGAGGAAGACGAGGACCCGCGCGCGCACGCTCTCCGACGTTCCATCGGACCGAGCACTCATGGACTTTGCTCCCGTATTATCGGACCCGGTCCCGAGCCTCTGCAAGGAGGAACGCGAGAACCTTTATATGGCAAGGTCCGCTTCGCACAAATCCACCGGGCGGGCGCGTCCCTTGCTGGATGAGCTGAAGCTGAAGCGAGAGCGAGAGAACGCGGAGGCGGAGAGGCACCGCCGGAAGCGGGACGAGCTCAACGACAGGACCCGGGACTGGGTCGAGAAGCGGGACACCCTGAACGGCCAGGTGCGGGCCCTCGTCGAGGAGGCGACGGGCCACCGGATCAAGCGGGACGAGCTCAACGCGGAGGTCCGGAAGGCGAAGGAGGAGCGGGACCTCTGGAACCGCACGGTGAACGAGCTCCTCGACCAGTTCAACGACCTGCGCCGTCGCAAGATGCCGAAGGGGGCTATCCCCCTCAGCAAGCTCAAGCGCGAGCTGAAGGCCCTCGAGTTCAAGCAGATGACGTCCGTCCTCACGGTCGACAAGGAACGAGCCCTCATCGAGGAGATGGCGAGGATCCAGGCGGAGGTCCGCCGGCTCGAGAAGTCCCTCGAGGAGAACGAGGAGGTCCGGAAGGCCGGGGAGGAGCTACGGGAGGTCCGGGAGAAAGCGGAGGCGGCCCACAAGCGCGTCTCCGAGCTCGCGGAGATGGCTCAAAAGGAACACGACCAGATGACGGCCCTCTACGAGAAAAGCGACGAGCTCCGGCGGCAGGCGGACCTCGCCCAAGAGGAGTTCATCAAGACGAAGATGCTCGCGGACGAGGAGCACCGGAAGCACATCGAGCACATCCGGGAGGTCCACGACTACGACAAGATCATCCACGGGATCTGGATGAAGGAGAGGGGGGTCCACGGGGAGGAGGAGGTCGTCGACGCGAAGCGCGAGGCAGAGATGATCTTCGAACGGTTCAAGAAGGGGGACAAGCTCTCCACGGAGGACTTGATGACCCTCCAGAAGTCGGGCTACCTGTAAAGGTCCCGCGTTTACAAATTCTTATATACACGTTTGGCCATGACATTTTCGGGGGAATTTTGGGCTAGTTCGTTAGAGTGCATCCCATCCCTTCTGACAAGGCTAGCCCTCCCTTCTCTTTTTCATAGGGGCGCGCGGTAACAAGGCGTCCCTTCCCGAGTCTTGCGCCAGGCGCTCCATTCCGATCGGCGTCGGTAGTTGAGCGCCCTCAGGGCCCGCCCAGACCGCGCCCTCGTGAGCACGACCCTTTCCGTTCTCGGCGTTCAGTGATGACCGACAACCCTGGTTATGGCTTCCATGAGATCAGTGGACGAGAAGACTGTGCCGCAGAACTGGCACTTCGCCAGTTTGTCGGGGGAGGTGCTTCCATTGACCGTAATCGGACTTCGGCACGAGGGACAGGCGTAGGTTGCGGACAGCCCCATCTGGCGCAGCTGGTCAATTAAGTCGTTCATGTTCACGTGGACCTGAGTGACGACCTGCGATCGAATCTTCCTCCTCAACTCGCCCGCCTCTTTCCACATCCCAATCTTCTCGTAGGTCGTCGCCGCATCTTCACGGCGTTCTGCGACCACAAAAGTCTCCGCCTGAATCTTGAGTGCAATGTACGAGGCTTCAGAGCTTAGCACCATGCCGCGGAATGTGTACGCACCACCCCACTGTCCGACCGTGACCCCATGGGACACTTGATCTCGGACGGCCCTGTCAAGGCATGGCCATCCACATGACTTGTATGACTGCCGGTTTCCATACGCATCGGGGAAGCTCGTCCCTACAAGCTTCATACATCTGCCGCACGCCTGGCGTCCGCATGTGTGACATTGCCTGAGTGCGAGAAGCGCGCCTTTGTTGCCACAGTTAGGACACGTGGACACCAAGCACCCCGCACTCCGAGTGCCCGGAGAGATTGAAAGCTTCTCGTCGGTTCTGTGGACCGCGACCCCGCTGGAGGAGGGTCTCAGAACCCGATTCGTTGCTCGTGAGGATGGGCTGAGGGCTGTCCCCCCACTGTCGCGTCAAAGGTAGATCGAGCGTCGCAGCGCTTACGCCTTCATAACGTGGAATCGGATGGCAAAACCTCTTGCCAGCCACGGACAACCTTTAAGCCGAAGCCCCCTTTGGTGCCCGCCATGGTCCTCGAGAAGCTCGGCGACTCCCTCCGCGCGGCCCTGCGGAAGATCGCGGGGGCGAGCTACGTCGACGAGGCCCTCATCAAGGACATCGTCCGGGACATCCAGCGCGCCCTGCTCCAGGCGGACGTCAACGTGAAACTGGCCCTCTCGATCACGAGGGAACTCCAGCGGCGCGCGCTCGAGGAGGCGCCCCCCGCGGGGATGAGCCCCCGGGAGCACGTGGTCCGGATCATCTACGAGGAGCTCGTGCGGATCCTGGGGACCGCCCGGGAGGTCCCCATCCAGAAGCAGAAGATCCTCCTCGTCGGGCTGTACGGCCAGGGGAAGACGACGACGGCGGGGAAGCTCGGGAAGTACTTCCAGAAGAAGGGTCTCTCCGTCGGCTTCATCGCGGCGGACGTCCACCGGCCCGCGGCGTACGACCAGCTCGAGCAGCTCGCGGACCAGATCAAGGTGGGCTTCTACGGGGACCGGAAGGAGAAGGACGCGGTCCGCATCGTGAGGGCAGGCCTCAAGGCCCTCGAAGGGACGGACGTCCTCGTCGTCGACTCGTCGGGCCGGCACGCCCTCGAGCCCGACCTCATCGCGGAGATCGTGGCCGTCGGGAAGGCCCTCGGCGCCGACGAGCGGCTCCTCGTGATCGACGCGACGATCGGGCAGCAGGCGGGCCCGCAGGCGAAGGCGTTCCATGACGCGGTCGGCGTCACGGGGGTCATCGTCACGAAGCTCGACGGGACCGCGAAGGGGGGCGGCGCGCTCTCCGCCGTCGCCGAGGTCCGGGCGCCGATCGTCTTCGTCGGGGTTGGGGAGAAGATCGACGACCTCGAGCGGTTCGAGCCCCCGCGCTTCATCTCCCGCCTCCTGGGGATGGGGGACCTCGAGTCCCTCCTGGAGAAGGCCCAGGAGGCGATCGACGAGAAGAAGGCGGAGGAGCTCACGAGGAAGATCATGGCGGGGAAGTTCACCCTCCATGAGATGTACGAGCAGATCGACATGCTCACGGGGATGGGCCCCATGCAGCGGATCGCCTCCCTCATCCCGGGGGTCGCGGGGAAGGTCCAGGACGGGGAGATGGAGAACACCCAGGCGAAGCTCCGGCGGTTCAGGGTCATCATGGACTCCATGACGGACGAGGAGATGACGGACCCGAAGTCCGTGAAGGCGTCCCGGGTCCAGCGGATTGCCCGGGGGGCCGGGGTCGCCCCGCGCGACGTGAAGGAGCTCCTCCGCCACTACGAGATGTCCCGCAAGGCGATCAAGGGCTTCGCCGGGAACCGGAAGATGCGGCGGCAGCTCCTCAAGCAGCTCGCGGACAGCGGGGTCGACCTCGGCGAGCTTGAGGACAAGTGAACGCGGGCCCCTCGCGAACCTATATAGCGGGAGGCCATCTTCCGGGGGGGAGGAAGACCCTTGGACCTCAGGGGATGGATCGCGCCCCAGGAACGCCAATTCTTCACCGACCTCACGGCCGAGGCGGAGAACGCCCTCGAAGCCGCGAAGACCCTCCGCGCCCTCTTCGACGACTTCGGGAAACTGCCCGAGTACCGTAAGCGGATCAAGGAGATCGAGCACCGGGGAGACGAGATCGTCCACCGAATCTACGACGCCCTGAACCGCTCCTTCGTGACCCCGCTCTCGAAGGAGGACCTCGGGGGCCTCGCGTCGAAGCTCGATGACGTCCTCGACTACATGAACGCGACGGCCACCCGTCTCGCAATCTACGAGATCGGCACGCCGACGAAGCCCATGCGGGACTTCGCGGACATCATCCTGAAGGCCGTGGAGCAGCTCCGGGCGGGGATCGCCGCGATCCCCGATCCGAAGGGCCGGGACGCCGTGATCACGTGCACGATCGAGACGAACCGCCTCGAGAACCTCGCGGACGACGTCCTGACCGCGGCCCTCGCGGAACTGCTCAAGGACAAGGACCCCATCCGAATCATCAAGCTCAAGGAGATCTACGAGACCCTGGAGATCGTCACGGACCGCTGCGAGGACGTCGCGAATATCCTCGAGGACATCGTCGCGAAGGCCCGCTGACCCGGAGGCCTGGGCGATGGAAGAGGAGGCCTCGGGCCCGGGTCCGGGGGGCGCGTCGCCCGGCGCGGGCGCTCGCGCGGACCGGCGGCGGCGCCTCCTCCAGGTCCTCTCCCGCCGCGGGACAATCCGGGCGTGGTACGCAGGCCTCCTCGCGTTCTTCGTCGTCCTGATCCTCGCGCCGACCCTCTACGTCCTCTGGTACGTCATCTCGGGCTGGGGGCTCATCCAGGATCTCGTCCTCCCGAACCCAACCCTCGTGGGGGCCATCGGCCCCGCCCTCTGGCTGTCCTTCGGGGTCGCCCTGACCGTCGCGGGGATCGACCTCGTCGCGGGCCTGCCCCTCGCCTGGCTCCTCGTCCGGAAGGACTTCCGCGGGAAGGACTGGGTCAACACGATCATCGACTCGCCCCTCGCCGTGACAACGGCGGGCCTGGGCCTGAGCGTGGTCCTGTTCTGGGGCATCCCCTGGGCCGCCTCGGGCTCCTCCATCGTCCCGCCTCCGGGGGCCCTCGGGCTCACCTCGGACGCGTTCCTGATCCTCATGTTCCTCCACCTCACGACGACGTTCCCCTACATGGTCCGGTCCCTCGCGGCGATCCTCGAGGAGATCGAGATCGAGTACGAGAACGCGGCGCGGGCCGCGGGCGCGAGCCGCCTCACGGCGGTCCGGACGATCACCCTCCCCATGTTCCGGTCCGGGATGGCCACGGGGCTCATCCTCGTCATCGCGAAAGCCCTCAGCGACACGGGCGGCGCGTTCGCGGCCCTCGGGCTCATCGGGGCCTGCGGGAGCGGGGGTCCCTCGACGGACGTCTGCAACGGGACGGGCCTCATCAACTACTGGAAGAACCTCTCCGCGGACCCCCTGCGGCCCGAGTTCACACCCGCCCTCGCCCTCGTCAGCGCCCTCATGATCGCCCTCTCTCTCGTGCTCCTCGTCGTCCTGAAGTACGTCGCCCAGCGCCTCCACTTCCCCCTGCGGCGGGTGTGGCCGGGGGTCGAGGGCCGCCTGAGCCGCGGCTCCGTCCCGACCCTGAGGAACCTCGCCGCGATCGGCTTCCTCGTCGGGTTCATCCTCGTGCCGTCCTTCTTCTTCCTCCTGTATGGGGTCGTCGGGACGCCTGCCGCGGGGCTCGACTGGCGGGGATTCTGGGGGGCCGTCGGGGTCTCGTTCCTCGTGGGCGGGCTCGCCACGGCCGTGGACCTCGCCGCGGGGATCCCCATGGCGATCCTCATCACCCGCGGCCGCGTCCGCTGGCTCGGCCGGCTCCTCGACGCCCTCGTGAACGTGCCCTACATCGTGCCGAGCGCGGCCCTCGGGATCTCCCTCGGGCTCTTCTGGAAGGCCCAGCGGACCCTCGTCCCGTCGGACCTCGTCCTCGTGATCATGGCCCACATCGCGTTCACGTTCCCCTTCGTCGTGAGGAACGTCGTCGGCGCCCTCGAGCAGCTCGACCCCGCCCTCGAGGAGACGGCGCGGACCCTCGGCGCGAAGCCCATCCAAACGTTCCGGCGGGTCGTGTTCCCCTCCGTCCGCCCCGCGATCCTCGCGGGGGCCATCATGGCCTTCACCCGGTCCGTCGGGGAGACGGGGGCGACCGTCTCCGTGTCGACGGAGACCGTGACGATCCCCGTCCTCATCGTGAACCTGATCCGCTCGGGGTCCTTCTACGAGGCGTCGATCGCCCAGGTCGCGCTCCTCGCGGTCTCCTTCGCCGCGATCCTCGGCCTGCGCATGGTCGTGCAGAGGAGGCGCCGCCGTGGCTGAGGTCGTCCTCGAGAAGGCCCTCGTCCGCTTCGGGGCGAAGCGGGCCCTCGACGCCGTCGACCTGCGGATCGCGGACGGGGAATACCTCGTCGTCCTGGGCCCGACGGGGGCGGGGAAGACGACCCTCCTGCGCGCCGTCGCGGGCCTCATCGCCCCCGACGAGGGCCGCATCCTCCTCGACGGGGAGGACGTCACCCGGATGCAGCCCGAGGAGCGCCAGGTCGCCTACATGCCCCAGACGTACGCCCTCTTCCACCACCTGACCGTGTGGGAGAACGCGATCTTCTCCCCGTCCGTGAAGGGCTGGCCCGACGAGAAGCGGGACCTCCTGGCCCGGGAGATGCTCTCCATGGTCCACCTCATCGAGCGGGCGGACGCCCTCCCGCGGGAGCTCAGCGGGGGGATGCAGCAGCGGTGCTCCCTCGCGCGCGCCCTCGCCGCGGACGCGGAGGTCCTCCTCCTCGACGAGCCCCTTCGAGCCCTCGACGCCCGCCTGCGGATCGAGCTCCGGAACGAGCTCCGCAGCCTCATCGAGCACGTCGGGACGACGACGATCCACGTGACCCACGACCAGGAGGAAGCCCTCATGCTCGCGGACCGGATCGCGGTCCTCCGGGACGGGCGGCTCCTCGAGGTCGGGCCCGCGGAGGACGTCTACTCGGCCCCCGCGTCGCCGTTCGTCGCGAACTTCCTCGGGGAGATGAACTTCTTCGAGGCCGTCGCGACACCGGACGGGGCGGGGCTCCGGCTCGTCGCGGGGGGCACGAACCTCGTGGCCCTCCCGCAGAAGGGGCTGACGGGGCGGGTCCTCGCGGGGATCCGGGCCGAGGCCTGCGGGATCGCCCCCGCGGACTGGCGGGCGGGCCAGGGCGTCGAGGGCGTCGTGAAGCGCCGCCTCTTCATGGGCCGGCGAATCTCCCTCGAGGTCGAGACCCCGGGCCTCGGACCCGTGAAGGCGAAGCCTCTCACGGCCCTGGGCACGTGGGCGCGGGAGGGGGAGGAGGTCTTCGTCTTGATGCCTGCGGAGCACCTCCTCCTGTTCCCGCTGCCTCCCGGAGGGGTCGCCGGTGCCCTGGAGGTCGAGTGACGTGCCGCGGGTCGAGGCCGTCGGGGTCACGAAGCGTTTCGGCCGGATCACGGCCCTCGAGAGGTGCGACCTCGTGATCGGGGACGGGGAGTACGTCGGGATCCTCGGGCTGAGCGGCTGCGGGAAGACGACCCTCATCAAGATCCTGTCCGGCCTGTGGGGTCCCACGGAGGGGCGGGTCCTCGTCGATGGGCAGGACGTCACGGGCGTGCCCGTCGAGGAACGCGACCTCGGCTACGTGTTCCAGAACATCGTCCTATTCCCCCATATGGACGTCTGGCGGAACGCGACGTATGGGCCGTGGGTCCACGCCCGCCCCGAGGCGGACGTCGAGGCGGTCGGGAAGGAGGTCCTGGAGCTTGTAGACATGCTCGAGGAGCGCGGCATGTTCCCCGGGGAGCTGAGCGGCGGCTCCCAGCAGAAGGTCGCCCTCGCCCGGGCCCTCGCGAACCGGGCGAAGCTCCTGATCCTCGACGAGCCCCTCTCCGCCCTCGACACCCGCGTGAGGCTCGAGCTGCGGTACGCCTTGAGGAGGATCGTGAAGGACCTCGGCCTCACGGCGATCCACGTGACCCACGACCAGGAGGAGGCGATGTCCGTCGCGGACCGTGTCGTCGTCATGCGGAAGGGACGGATCGTCGAGGCGGGAGGCCCGGAGGACCTCTACGACCGGCCCGCGAACCTGTTCACCGCGAACTTCGTGGGGGAGAACAACTTCCTCGAGGGGTCGGTCAAGCGGACCGTGGGGACGTGGGCCTTCGTCGAGTTCCGGAACGGGTTCCAGCTCCGCGTCCCGTCCCCGGGCCTCATGATCGGCGACGCCGTCGTCCTCGCGGTGCGGCCCGAGGGGCTCGCGCTCGTGAAGGACGGCTTCGGGAACGTCCTGCCGGGTCGGGTCGAGGGCCGCCGCTTCCTCGGGGCCACCCAGCGGATCCTCGTGCGGCTCTTCACGGACGATGTCGTCGCGGTGGACCTCCCTTCCTCTCAAAGTCTTAATACAGGCCGGGATGTTATGGTCTCGTTCAACGAGGCGAACATCCTGGTGTACCCCCGCCCCTTCGCGGGACTCCAGGAGGCGTTGAAGCTTGAGTGAGAAGAGCCAGTTGGAGTGGTTCCGGAGCCGCCGGGAGTCGAGAGCCCTCACGATGGCCCGGGATCACATGACGAAGGTCGTGGACACAGCCTTGGAGCTCGACAGCCTCGTCGAGGCCGCAATCCACGGGCGCAAGGAGGACATGGCGAGCGCGTTCAAGCGCCTCGCGATGAACGAGAAGGCCGCGGACAACGTGGAGATCGCCCTCGTCGAGGAGCTGAGCCGCGGCGAGCTGCCCGCGAAGGACCGCGAGGACCTCATGCGCCTCGTCTCCTCCGTGGACACGGTCGCGGACTGGCTGAAGGTGTCGGGGAAGAACATCGACCTCCTCCTCGAGACGGGGATCGAGATCCCGCCGCCCGTCTGGTCGTCCTTCAAGGAGATGACGAAGAACGCCCTCGACTGCACGCGCGCCCTGAAACGGATGATCGACGCGTACGGCGTGGACTACGACCGGATGGTGAAGGCGCGGGACGAGGTCAAGCGCCTCGAGAACGTCGTGGACGAGATCTACTTCGAGAACCGCAAGGTGCTCGTGAAGATCCACACGAACCCGGGGATCGTGGTGATCCTGAACGACCTCCTCGAGGGAATCGAGAACGCGACGGACTTCTGCAAGCACGCGGCCGACACGCTGCTGACCCTCGGGCTTAAAGGCCGATAGGTCGGCCCTGCACTCGACGGGGCGCGTGCGTCCTCTGGTTCCAAGACGGCGTTCCTAGTCCGATTCGATCCGCGGCGCTAAGAGAAACCGAACCTCGCCCTTGCCGCCCGCGATCTTGAACTCCATCTTGACGGGGTAGTCCGTCCCGAGGAAGAGGGTCGTCGCGGGCGAGGAGCCGATCGCCTTGACCATGTTCGAGAAGTAGTCGAGGGGGAAGAGGGAGCGGACCGCGTCCTTGCACTGGAGCTCCTCGAGGAGTTCCTTCGGCACGACATGGCTCACGCTGTCCGTGTCACCCTCGGACACGATCTCGAAGCCCGCGGACGACGCCTTGAGGGCAATGTGGTCGCTGATGCTCTCCGACGCCCGGATGCCCTGGCGGAGCTCCTCCGTGCGGATCGCGAGCTTCGCGGGGAGGTTCAGGCTCGGGACCTTGGGGTCCGACATCCCCGCCGTGTCGACGAGGGACATCCGGCGGGTCGTGTTGCCGACCGTGACGACGAGGCGGTTCTTCTCCTCGTCGTGGACGAGGGAGATGACGTCCCCGGACTTCGCGAGCCGGAGGATCTCCTTCATCTTGTCCATGTCGATCCCGAGCTCCCCCTCATCCGCCTTGTACCCGTCGAAGGCGGCGCGGTCCAGGGAGAGGTCCACCATCGCGACGTGGGCGGGGTCCACGGCCTTCACGGTGACGGCGTCCTTCCCGATGTTGAACTTCGCCTCGTCGACGAGCGTCGAGACGACGTCGACGACCTCTTTGAGAACCTCCGCCTTCACCTTCGCCTCGAACATCCATCTCCCCCGAAGATTCGGCCGGATATCCTACCTTCCATAATAAAGGTTCCCGGGGCGCGTCGGCCCGACGTCGTCGGATCAATACTCGCGCCAGGTGTGGCTGCACTTCACGCAACGGTAGATGCGCGTCGTGGGCTCGTCCGCGGCCCGGGTCTGGCGCATGACCCAGAAGGCCTCGTAGTGCCCGCACTTGGGGCACTCCACACGGGTCCGCGGGAGGGTGTCCGTGATCTCATCGAGGACGAGGGTCTCCGCGGGCTTCTCCTTCGAGACGCGGCCGACCTTCGTGACGGTTGCGTCCTTCGCGGAGAAGGAGCGCTCGAAGCCGCAGGTGCTGCACCGGAGCTTCCCGTCCGCCGGGTACATGAGAGAACTGCACTTCGGACAGAACATGACGGACCTGGCGTGAGACGAGCGTGCGATAAAAAGCTTTTCCGGGGAGGGACCGGAGGGGGGGCGCTCAGAGTTTCGAGTGGTCGTAGTTCCGGAGGGCCCGCTCGACGAACCGCTGGATCGCGACCTCCTCGTCGTGGCTCCGGGGCTTCGCGGGCCTCCGCTCGCGGGATTCCCCCCGAGGCTCCCGCTCCGCGGGGACCTCATGCTCGTGGGCGTGACGGCCCGTCGCGTGGGCCCTCGAGGGATGGCGGGCGCGCATGGGCGCGTCCTCCTCGTCCCCCTCGTCGTCGTCCTCCGAGGCCTTGTCGGCCTCCGCCCGGCGCCGCCGGGTGGACCGGCTCTCCCCGCGAGACCCCAGGGCCTCCGCGTCGACCTGGCGGTATTCCTCGAACCGGTCCGGGGAACCGCGGTGGGAGCGTCGGCGCTTCGGTCCCGCGACGGGAGCCGCCCGGGCCCGGGAGGGACGGCGGTGCCTTCGCGGGGCTTCCTCGTACTCGCCCTCGTCGTCCTCCTCGTCCGCGTAGCCACGCGGGTGGAGGATGGGCTGGACGAGGTTCAGGCCGACGGACGTGCCGGACCCGGACCGGTACGCCAGCTCGCGACGGGTCTGTTCCGCGATGAGCCCGCCGATGTACGCGAAGAGGATGACCATGAGGTACCCGTTCGTCCCCATCCCGAACGTCGCCCGGAGGGCGTCCACGAACCCCTGGATGTAGGCGATGAGGAAGTCCTTGTACGGCGCCAGGAACGGCAGGAGGGCCGCGACGCCGTCCCCGGCCGCCACCGGGAGGGAGCCGACGACGTCGAGCTGGCGCGCGGCGAAATTGTGCGCGTAGGCGTAGTTGGCAAGGAGGATCGTGAACACCGGGAGCAGCGCGGCGACGACGGCCTTCCACGGGGACCCCGCCCGTCGGCCGCCGACGTAACCCGCGATCATCGGCCCTGCGGGCTGGATCCACCACAGGAGGAAGGAGAGGATGAGGATGATCCGAGAGGAGGACCAGAAGGAGAAGGCGGGGCCGTCCCGGTGGAAGCGGCCGACCTCCTGGTCCACCTCGATCCGGTAGACGCCGTGGGCGTCCTTCCGGCGCGACCGGGATCCCTTCTCGGGCTCGTCGTCGTCGTCCTCCCGGCGGCGCCGCGGCCATAGGAGCCAGCGGAGTAGTCCCATTCCCATCCCTTGGGGTCAGTCGGACTTTTGTCTGACATTTTCCCCATGGCGCGGCTGGCTATTAATACATTGGGGGCGACCGGTCGGATTGACAAATCCCCCGCGGGTCCGCAGCCGGAGGTCACATCCCGGGGGGCCGGGGAGGGGATGCAGGCCGCCGCGCGAGGAAGAAGAACACCCCTGCGATGACGAAGAGGAACGCGGACAGGAGGTAGATCCCCGCGGACCACTCGTACGAGCCTTCATCGGAGAGGAAGAACGCGATGACGGACGCGATGATCGCGAGGATCACGAACACGAACCCCACGACGTTCATGACCGTGGAACCGCCGGACCCGAAGGGGGAGCCCGCGGGCGCGGTCGGGGGGTACGCGGGCGCATCGGAGGGGCCGTATCCCAGGGGGTACGCGGGCACGCGAGGCGCTTGGACGGGAGGCATTGCGGCCATAGGAGGCGGGGCTGTCGGCGGCGCGGCCGGGGGCGGCGAGGCCGCCTTCAGCGGCTTCCCGCACTTCGGACAGAACGCATTCTCGTCGGCGACCGGGGAACCGCAGTTCGGACAGAAACCCAAGAACTCCCCTCCCTGGCCCCGGTAAGCAGACGCCGGCACTTATCCGTTTCTGCCGCCCGTTCTCCAACGGCCCGGCAGGGTGCCGGAGCAAGGGCTCGGGGCG
>MGWD01000016.1:127638-127977 GCA_001800825.1 Euryarchaeota archaeon RBG_19FT_COMBO_69_17
AGTCCTTCGGGCGATACCGGTTCGGATCGTCGAACACGTCAATCACGCGGGTCCCGGGGCGCAACCGCGCGGCGTGGACGACCCCTGCGGGAATCGTGTACTCGTCGCCCTTCCGGTAGGTCCGCGTCGTCCCACCGATCGTGAGCTCCATCTCGCCGTCGACGACGATCCCCCACTGGGCGCCGTGGGAATGGTCGGGGACGATCGCGGCCGTCCGGGCTTCGACGAAGATGGCGGAGGCGGTCGGCCCGCGGAGAAGACGCATCCGGATCCCGTGGAAGGCGGCGTCCACCTCGGGCATCCGCTCGAAGAGTTCAGGGAAGTGCGACATGAACTCGT
>MGWD01000016.1:127998-137091 GCA_001800825.1 Euryarchaeota archaeon RBG_19FT_COMBO_69_17
CGATGCGACCCGCGACGGGGGGAGGGAGTCCCGCCTACTTCGCAACGATACGCCGGCGCCTTCGCCGACGTGCACGGGTACTTGGGACTTCCCATGGCCTGAGCGGCCCATTCGTGCATCGGACCTAACGATATCCGAACAACCGATCGTATTCCCTGTGGGAAAGGATCTCGAGGATCAGGACCACGGTGCCAGCACCCGGTGCGGATTGAACGGTGTAGACGCCGCGGTATGCCAGCGGTAGCTCGAACCGCCACGCGTTCCCAATCGGAGACAGAAGACCGCTACGTGTCGCGAGCTGAAGCGGAATCCGGTCTTTCGGTATCTGGTCTCCCGCGAATACGTCCTGCTTTAGACGCGCGACCCACCACTGAAGCTTCTTTCGCTGTTTTGGCTGAAGGCTCGCCTCGGCGGAAAGCGCGCGAGGTCCCAACCGGACCCCGCTTGCGGTAAAACGAGCCAGGTCAACGAGCCTCCCAAGTCCCCACGACCTTCCAGAACTCGGGCTCGACGTTCAGAGTCCACATGACGCCTTTCGAGCCTTCAGCTACGCAGCCCAGACGCTTGTAGTGATCGATGGCCTCCCGAAGGGCGGCGTGCATCATCTTTCGTGGTAGGAGGCTCTTGATTCGGTTGAGGCTAAGCGGCTCGTCGAACTTCCGAAGGACGGACTCAACCATGTGCAACGTTTCCAGGGTAGGCCCCTTGTGTTCCAACTTTGGGGGCATGGGCGGTGCTTGCATCGATGCTAGGTATGGGTTCATATAGTATATGAACATATACCTATGGTCTGCGAATGCGCCACCCCCGTGGCTGGGAAAGATGAGTCCCGCCTCCCGGATTTGAACCGGGGGCCTGATGATGGCAGCGGGCACCGCGCACGCCGTGTGCGCGGGAGCACTCTACAGTCACCCGCTCTGACCAGGCTGAGCTAAGGCGGGACGTCGGACGAACGGCGCCGTCGATAAAAACCTTGTCGGCCCGTCCCCCGGGGGAGTGCCGCGGGCCGGGCTCGAACCGGCGACTTCGAGATCTTCAGTCTCGCACTCTCCCAAACTGAGTTACCGCGGCGCGACGCGAGCCATGGGAGCGCGGGACAAATAGTTTTCCTCCCACGGCCCGTCGGACGAGGTAAGAGCGTGAACCTTATCGGCGGGGACTCGTTCCCCGGGGCCATGAAGGCTCCTCCCGAAGTCTACAAGGCCCTCGAGAGCCGGTTCCCCGAGCAGCTCGAGCGGGCGCGGCAGCTCATCCGGCAACCCTCCGTGAGCGCGACGGGCGAAGGAGTCCGCGAATGCGCGGAGATCGTGCGGCAGCGGATGGAAGAGATCGGTTTCAAGACGACGGTGTGGGGCGAGAAGGGACATCCCGTCGTGTACGGGGACCTCGACGTCGGGGCCGACGTGACCCTCCTCGAGTACGAGATGTACGACGTCCAGCCCGTCGGGAATCGGCAGGAGTGGATGTGCGATCCCTTCGCCGCGGAGGTGCGGGAGCTCGAGGGGATCGGGAAATGCGTCGTGGGCCGAGGGACCTACAACTCGAAAGGAGCCCTCTCGGGCCACCTCGAGACCTGGCGGACGATCCGGGACGTCGACGAGCTCCCCGTGAACCTCAAGATCATCGCGGAGGGCGAGGAGGAGATCAGCAGCGAGAACTTCATCAAGTTCGTCCGGGGGCACAAGGCCGAGCTGCGGGGGGACGGCGCGATCGCGAACGACTTCACGGAGGACCTCAAAGGCGTCCCGTCCGTGATCCTCGGGGTGAAGGGGTGCCTCTACCTCACGATCTGGTCCCGCGGGTCGAAGGCGGCGGGCGGGCCCACGGTGGGGGAGATCCACAGCTCCCACGCGGTCTGGGTCTCGTCCCCCGTCTGGCGTCTCGTGAAGGCCCTCGATACCCTCGTGGACGAGGACCAGCGGCCTGCGATCGACGGGATCTGGAAGGACGTCGCCCCCCCGTCCAAGGCGGACCTCCGGCTCACCGCGGAGCTCGCGAAGCGATTCGATCCGAGGATGGCCCTCCAGGAGATGCCCGCGTTCCGCTACAAGTACGACCTGCCGAAGGAGAAGCTCCTCGGCAAGTACTTCTTCGAGCCGACCGTGAACATCGCGGGGATCTACGCGGGGTACACGGAGCACGGGGGGACGAAGACGGTCCTGCCCCACCAGGCGTACGCGAAGGTCGACATCCGACTCGTGCCGAAGATGACCGTCGAGGGGACCTTGCGGAAGCTCAGGGCCCACCTGAAGGAGCGGGGGTTCGGGGACCTCGAGATCGAGGTCCACGGGCCCTACGGCCCGGGCCGCACGAGCCCCGACGAGTGGATCGTCGGCGCCGCGACGACGAGCCTCCGGGAGCATGGCAAGGATCCCGAGGTGTGGCCGACGAGCGGCGGCACGATGCCCGCCTTCGTCTTCGCGGAGATCGGCGTGCCGTGGATTGCCTCGGGCCTCGGCCATGGCGGCCGGGCCCACGCGCCGAACGAGTACGCGACGGTCGACGGGATGCTCCGGTTCAACCTCGGGGAGGCGACGTTCGTCTACACAGCGTCGGACGCCGCGAAACGCCGGCGGGCGGCCTGAAACCGGCCGACGGAGGCCGGCCGGACGGCCGTGCGACCGCCGAAACGAGGGTGTTGCCGCGGGGCCGTTTTCATGGAGGAAACGAGTTCATTCTCAGTCCTGGACTTTTGGCACGACACATATAAATAGCGTAATCCGGGATGGCTCGCGCAGTGCCCACCGAGTTTACTCTGGAGGTCACTCCATGCGAGTTGTGATCCGGGATATCAAAAGGGATGAGCAGGGCGTCGCCTCAACCGTGGGTACGATCATGGCGCTCCTCGTCTTCCTCACGTTCCTCAGCCTGATCGTGAACCAGTACGTCCCGGTCTGGATGAAAGACTCCGAGGCCGCCCACATGAACTCGGCCCTCGGCCAGTTCGGCGGGCTCAAGGGCACGATCGACCTGCAGGTCCTAGCGGCCCAGATGGCCGCGAGCATCGGCGAGCACTACGAGCCCGTCGAAGCGGCGACCCCCATCACCCTTGGACTCGATGGCGTGCCCATCTTCGCGGCGCCCTCCATCGGCGAGCTCTCCCTGAAACCCGACGACGGCGTGTGGACCGTGGCCGCGTTCTACGACATCCGCGGCGTGCGGACGAAGGTGGAGGAGACGTCCCGCGGCGCCGTCGAACTGAACGTCGGGAACCGGTACTTCATCCCCCAGAGCGTCGCCTACGAGAACGGGGCGGTGATCAAGTACCAGCAAGACGGCCAAGTCATCCGGGCGTCCCCCGTGTTCAACCCCGTCCGGGCGAACAACAAGCTCAACCTTACGTTCCAGCTCGTCTCCCTCTACGGCGGGGGCGCGGTAACGGGCACATCCACGGAGATCGTCACGTCGAGGTTGTTCGGCGTGGACCGCCAGGCGTACTCGGACCTCGCGTCGACGATCTGGCTCAACCACACGTCGAAGTACGGGCTCGCCTGGTACAACTTCATGAACGCGACCCTCGCGAAGTCCGTCGGGATCACCTCGGGCACGTTCCTCGTGTCGCCGTCGCCGACCCAGATCCTGTCGCGGACCTTCACGGGGATCGTCAGCGGGATCCCCGTGTATCGGATCCAGGCCTCGTACAGCTCCCAGACGGGCCTGTACACGCTCACCGTGGAAATCTATGACACCGTCGTCATGCCGCTCGAACGGTTCACCGTGCAGCGGGCGTACGTGACGATCGGGATCGGAGAGAGCACGGAGGAACTCCCCATCTGAGGTGACTCGCATGGCGAAGCGCAAGAAGGTCATGATGCCCAAGGGCGCCCTGCAGCAGAAGGCGGAGTGGTCCGGCACCCGCGGGTCCTACCTGACCCGAATTCCCGACCTCGACCGGGAATCTCTCGAGGAAATCGAGACGATGCCGATCCGCGAGCCCTTCACGTACGCGCGGGTCGTCTACGACCACGACCGCTCGGAGTACATCTACGAGGTCTGGGAGCCCCAGCTCGACGAGCGGGAGCAGAAGCTGCTCGACATGCTCAAGGACTCCCTCGGCCGGACCCTCGAGTACGAGTGGGACAAGATGGCGGAGAAGGACAAGAAGGAGTACCTCGAGGAGGCCGTGGACTCCTTCATCCGGTCCCGCGGCCTGCGGCTCGAGCCCGCGTCGAAGGACAAGGTCGTGTACTACATCATCCGCGACTTCGTCGGCTACGGGCCCGTGGACGTTCTCATGGCGGACCCCCGGATCGAGGACGTCTCCTGCGATGGGGAGGGCATCCCGCTGTTCATCTTCCACCAGAAGTACGAGTCCATCAAGACGAACGTGACGTTCCACGACGAAGACGTCCTGAACTCCTTCGTCGTCATGCTCGGCCAGCGCTGCGCGAAGCAGCTCTCCGTCGCCAACCCGATCCTCGACGGGACGAGCGTGGAGGGCCACCGCGTCCAGGCGACCTACAGCCGCGAGGTGACGACCCGCGGGTCCTCGTTCACGATCCGGCGGTACAAGGAGAAGCCCTTCACCCCCGTCGAGCTCGTGAAGTTCGGAACCGCGAGCGCAGACATGGTCGCCTACATCTGGGTCGCGATCGAGAACGGAAAGTCCATGATGGTCTGCGGCGGGACGGCGTCCGGGAAGACGGCGACCCTGAACAGCGCGGCCCTCTTCATCCGCCCGGGCGCAAAGATCGTCTCCATCGAGGACACCCGGGAGATCAACCTGCCCCACGAGAACTGGATCCCGGGCACGACCCGGTCCGGCGTGGGGGAGCGCGGGCCCGACGGGAAGGCGGGCGGCGAGATCGACATGTACGACCTCGTCCGCGCGGCCCTCCGGCAGCGGCCGAACTACATCATCGTCGGGGAAGTCCGCGGGAAGGAGACGTACACGATGTTCCAGGCCATGGCCACGGGGCACCCGACGATGTCCACGATGCACGCGGACTCCGTGAAGTCGATGGTCAACCGTCTCGAGAACCCGCCGATCAACACCCCGAGGATCCTCTTGACGGCCCTCAACTTCGTGGTCATCCAGACCCACGCCCGGATCGGAGACTCCATTGTCCGGCGCATCAAGCAGATCGTCGAGCTCGTCGGGTTCGAGCCCGAGACGAACGAGCTCATCACGAACACGGTCTACGAGTGGGACGCCGCGACGGACACGTTCGTCTACAAGGGGCACTCCTTCTTGTTCGACGAGATCATGGAAATGAAGAACATGACCCACGAGGAGATGGAATCCGAGTTCCAGCGGCGGATCGATATCATCAACTACATGCACGAGAAGTCCATGCTCGACTTCCGCGAGATCTCGAAGCTCGTCGTCGGTTACTACCAGTACCCCGAAGAGACGGCCAAGCGCATCCGGGAGGAGATGGGATGGACGGAGCAGCGCACGGCCGCGGTCACCGCTGCGGGAGGTGAGGCGGTTGGGTAGCACGGCCTTCGAGAAACTCGAGACGCGACGCACCCTGACGAAGACGAAGCGCTTCCGACCCGGGGACGAGGTGGCGGCGAAGGCGCACCACATGGTGAAGCTCCCGAAGGGGGCGAAGCCCGTGTCCGTGGGCCTCTCGCCGAAGGAGCAACTCGCCTGGAAGACGTTCGGCGCCTTCGTCCAGGCCCGGCGGCACGAGGACCAGGAGCTCGAGGACAACCTCCTCAGGGCCCACATCCGCCTTCGGCCCGAGGAGTACCTCGCAGTCGCGTGGCTGAACACGACCCTCGCGTCCGTCGCGGCGGTCATCGCCGCCCTGGGCGCGGCCCTGTTCCTGTCCGTCCTTCGGGTCAACATCTCGACCCTGATCACCATCTTCGGGCTCGTCGCGGCCCTGCCGATCTTCTTCTCCTACATGTACTCGTTCGGGCTCCCCGTCGGGTACAAGGGGAAGCCCGCGGCCCTCGCGAAGAAGCGCGGCCGGGCGATCGACAAGAAGATCTCGGGCGCGATGTCGTTCATCTCCGCGATGGCCTCGGCAGACGTCCCCGTCGACGTGATCTTCAAGGAGCTCTCCAAGCAGGCCGTCTACGGCGAGGTCGCGAAGGAGGCCGAGTGGATCACGCGGGACACGGAGCTCCTGGGCGTCGACATCCTGACCGCGATCCGGCGGGCCGCCCAACGCTCTCCGAGCGCGAAGCTCCAGGACTTCCTCCAGGGCGTCGTCACGACCTCGACGAGCGGCGGCCAGCTCAAGCCGTACTTCCTCATGAAGGCGGAGCAGTTCGAGAAGGAGGACCGCCTCGAGATGAGGAAGAGGATGGAGACCCTGGGGATGCTCGCGGAGTCTTTCGTGACCGTCGTCGTCGCGTTCCCCCTGTTCCTCGTCGTGATCATGGCGATCATGGCCCTCATCAGCAAGGGGGGCGGGTCCGACTTCGTCCTCATGCTCCTGTACGTCGTCGTGGGCCTCATGATCCCCCTGAGCCAGTTCGGTTTCATCTTCGTGATCTGGAACATGGAGCAGGAGGGATGAGATGGTCCGCCCCGAGCTCGAGAAGGCCCGCGTGAGGCTGTACGAGAAGGCCGACCGGAGGAGAGTCCTCCTCGCGGTGAGCACGGTCCTCCTGCTCCTCTTCGGCTTCATCGCGTTCCTGAACGTCATCGGCTCCGTGAACATCTCCTTCCGGGAGGGGCAGCGGAACTTCGACCGCTTCCTCAACTGGCTGGTCATCGCGATCCTGTCGTTCATCGGACCCTACGGGTTCTACCTCGCGAAGAAGAACCGGGAGATCAAGCAGATCGAGCGGCGGCTCCCCGACTTCCTGCGGGACGTCGCGGAGGCGGGCCGGTTCGGCATGACCCTCGCGGAGGCGATCGTCGTCTCCTCGAGCGGCCGGTACGGCAAGCTCACGCCGGAGATCAAGAAGATGGCCGCCCAGATCAGCTGGGGCGTCCCCGCGACGGAGGCCCTCCGCCTCTTCTCGGAGCGGGTGAAGACCCCGATGGTCCAGCGGGTCGTGTCGATCATTGTGAAGTCCTCCGATGCGGGCGGGGACGTCGCGGACGTCCTGACGATGGTCTCCCACGACACGAAGGAGTCCCAGCTCACGAACGACGAGCGGCGGATCGCGATGTCCACGTACGTCGCGGTCATCTACATCTCGTTCCTCGTGTTCCTCGTGACGATCTGGATCCTGAACGTTACGTTCCTCCCGAAGATGCTCGAGGCGAGCGGGGCCCTCGGGGGAGCCACGGGCGCGATCCAGAGCCCCCTCGCGGAGAACCTGCCCGAGGTCGTGTACAACATCAAGGTCGCGTTCTTCGTCGCGACGATCGTCCACGGCCTGGGCGACGGGATCCTCGCGGGCGTGCTCGACAACGGGAAGATCCCGACGGGACTTCGGCACAGCTTCATCATGCTGATCATCGCCCTACTCGGGTTCCAGCTCATCTGAGGTGACCAATATGTCCCAGGCCATGGACCGGAAGACGGCGGCGGAACTCGAGGAGCTCCAGCGGCAGGAGTCGGAGGTCGCCGCCCGGGTCGCGAAGCTCGACCGGGAGCGAGCGGAGGCGAAGCAGATGCTGGACCAGATCGAGGCGACCCGGAAGCGGGCCCTCTTCGCCGCCCTCGACGGGATCAAGAAGAAGTACTTCCACCGGCTCCTCGGCGGGAAGGGCGTCAAGGTCAAGGCGCCCCGCCTGAGCAGCGTCGAGGAGTCCACCCTGGGCAAGATCACGACGATTCCGAAGATCGCCCAGCGGAACATGAACGAGATCGAAATCCAGCCGATCGCGAAGAACTACTCCTACGTCCGGATCCTGTACGACACCCTCGCGAACGAGTACTTCTACGAGGCCATCGAGCCGAAGCTCCTCGAGGAGGAGTCGGAGCTCCTGGAGGTCCTCAAGGAGATCCTCGTGGAGAACCTCGAACTCGTCGAGGAGGAAGACCGGGCGACGAAGGAGAACTACCTCCGGCGGATCGTCGACGGCCTCATCCGGGAACTCGGGGTAGAGCTCCATCCCGTCTCGAAGGAGCGGATCATGTACTACGTGTTCCGGGACTTCATCCGGTACGGCCCCATCGACGTCGTGATGACGGACCCCCAGGTCGAGGATGTCTCCTGCGACGGCGTCCGGGTGCCCTTCTACATCTACCACCGGAAGTACGGTTCGATCCCCTCGAACCTGAAGTTCGACTCCGCTGAGGAGCTCGACTCCTTCGTGGTCTGGCTCGCCCAGAAGTGCGGGAAGCACATCTCCGTGGCCCAGCCCATGCTCGACGCGACGATCCCCGATGGGTCCCGCCTCCAGGCGACCCTCGGCATGCACGTCACGAAGCGCGGCTCGTCCTTCACGATCCGACGGTTCCGGGAGAACCCCTTCACCCCCCTCGACCTCGTCCGCTTCAAGACGATGTCGCCCGAGATGATGGGGTACCTCTGGCTCGCGATCGAGAACGGGCAGAGCATGCTCATCTGCGGCGGCACGGCGTCGGGGAAGACGACGACCCTGAACGCGATCCTCCTGTTCATCCCGCCCCAGATGAAGATCGTCTCCATCGAGGACACCCGGGAGCTGAACCTGCCCCACGAGAACTGGGTGCCCCTGCTGACCCGCGCGGGATTCGGCGGGAAGTCCGTCTCGACGGGCAAGGCGGCGGGCGAGATCGACATGTTCGACCTCCTCATCGCGGCCCTCCGGCAGCGGCCCCAGTACCTGATGGTCGGCGAGGTCCGTGGTGCGGAGGCGTTCGTCGTGTTCCAGGCCATGGCGACGGGCAAGTCCGCGTACACGACGTTCCACGCGGACGACGTGCAGTCCATGGTCCACCGCCTCGAGAACGACCCCATCAACCTGCCGCGGGCCCTCGTCGCGGCCCTCGACATCGTCCTCCTCCAAGCCCAGGTCAAGGTCGGGACGGACATGACGCGGCGGGTTAAGGCCCTCATCGAGATCGTCGGCGTGGACCCGGAGTCCAACGAGCTCATCACGAACTCCGCGTACACGTGGAACCCTGCGGACGACACGTTCAACTACTCGGGCCACTCGTACGTGTACGAGAAGATCTCCCTCGCGCGGAACTGGAACCAGCGGAGGATGGAACAGGAGGTCAAGCGCCGCCTGGACATCTTCGACTACATGAA
>MGWD01000017.1:0-423 GCA_001800825.1 Euryarchaeota archaeon RBG_19FT_COMBO_69_17
CGAAAGGGGGGCTGGTCGCCGCGAAGTCCGCACTCGAGAAGTTCGACGATGAGCTGTTTGAATTCGGCCTCAAGTACTTCAATGCGGAATTCGATGCCTTCATGAGATCGACTAGATCGCTTGCGGGTCATTCGTTGTTAGACGCGGCCAAACTGATTCTTAAGTACACGCCCGTTGTGGATCTTGGTGAGATGATCTTCAGGCAATTACGTGAACCGGGACAAGCACCCGTGCGGCCAGAGCTGCCTTCGGCGCAGCCCGGGCTTCCCGGATTCATTCCTTCGTATCTACCGTAGAGGCAGTGCCGGGAGAGAAGAAAGAGCGCGTGTGAGGAGCGAGCGGTGATGGGTCCATGAGTGGCCGCAAACCCGAAAGAATCGACAGGATCGGATCGGGACCTGCTGCTGGCGCACCTCAGACGGG
>MGWD01000017.1:574-648 GCA_001800825.1 Euryarchaeota archaeon RBG_19FT_COMBO_69_17
ACCCTCCGAGGATAAATCGTTCGACAAGCCACCAAGCGGGCGCTGCTCTCGCGGATTGGCTTGCTAAGGCTGAC
>MGWD01000017.1:665-934 GCA_001800825.1 Euryarchaeota archaeon RBG_19FT_COMBO_69_17
TGCACGCGAGATGACGAATGCAGACATTTCGGATCACGCCCCTGAACATTTGCGAGTAATCGATGACCTCCTCGACGAATATCTCAGAGAGGACCTAGTGCGGAGAAGGGAGACTGATAGCGCCTCGGTTGTCTTCGGCGGGTATCTCGGGGAGGGTTTCGTACGAAACCTCGCCGCTAGATGGCAGTATCCGAGTTGGTCGCAGGCGCTAGTCATGCTCGTTTCGCGGAGCCGTTTCATAGGCGAACGCTGCTGCTACGTCACGCTGG
>MGWD01000017.1:1010-4964 GCA_001800825.1 Euryarchaeota archaeon RBG_19FT_COMBO_69_17
AATACCACCGAACCGTGCCGCCTCCAGTCCATGAACCTCCTCAGCCAATCGCAGAGCGAACTCGTGGGATCGATTGAGAGAGGGAATGGCGTATCGATGACCCGGCTGGGGGTCGATGACACGCGGGACACCGTCGGTCACATGTCCGGGGGAATGCCCGCCCCTCCGAGGGAGTTCCCTCGTTGTGTGCCTTCAGGAGCTGGGTAGGAAGACTCTTCGCGCCTCGGCCTTGAAATGATCTTCAAGGGCATTCCTGAACTCAGTGCGAACGGACGAAGAAGGCCCGTAATTCGTAGCGCTAGTCTTTCGAGCTCCTCGATTCTGGCATGGGTCGACCGGTCAAGCCGCGCCGGCTTGATGGCATCCTCGCGTCCGTAGGCGTGGAGGTGGCCGGACGTGTTCTTCGCCCTCCGTGTGTCCTGAGGAGCTCAGAGGGATAGTTCGCCAGAATTCCGGTCGTGGCCTGCGGAAAACGTGGGATACCCATCGTACATCAGGGGAGTTTGGAGCCTGAGTCCTCTGGCCCAGAGGGCCAAGTCCCGGAGCGTGTCACGGGAATGTTTGACCGCACATCTAGCGTACTCGAATGCATCTTCAACAGAAGTTCTTCCGTCCTTGTCGTCATCACGTATGCAGGCCTTTTCCGATCGGTCGGCGAAACCGTCTATGAGGAATTCTGTGAATACGGGACCAAAGAGCGGGTGAAACAGACAATCCTCCGCAATGTCTTCCGTGCAACCAGTGAGAACGATACGGTTTGCAGGGGTGTCTGATGCAAGGTCCGACCAGACGCCGCCGTCCACGATGAATCCGCCAGCGAGGCTGATGTCCAGAACAACTAGGACTGTCACCTGCGGCGCTATTCGAGAGACCGCCTCCGCGAACATGGAATCGGACAGCAAACCAGGATTTGCCGCGAGGTATTCAGGTTCCATCGTGCTTTCGTCCCGGTAACCGTGGGACGCGACGTAGATTACAGCCAAGTCGCCCGGCCTGCTCGATTCTGCCAGCCAAGATATCCCGTCCAGGACCCGCTCGCTGCTGATGTCGTCGTCCGGCCGCGGGGAATCGGTAAGGAACACCATGTGTTCGGAATCGGTCTGGAAGTGGAACCTCGAGACCAAGAGCTCCGTAAAATCCTCTGCTCCCTTGACCGCGCCGCAGAGATCTGGAGGGACCAGACACGGAACGGACGCGCCATAATCCCCGATTCCGACAACCAGCGCCCGCTTCTCCCGTGCGACGGAGACCTCAACGTCATCAAAGAAGGTGTCCGGGCCCGTGTGGCCACTTTCCAGATTGAAGGTGTCGATTCTCGTGTACAAATCGTCGGGATTGGCCGCGGCTTGGAAGGATCCCAGGTTTTGGCCGTCGATCCATATCGTCATGAGATTGTTTGGTCTATCGAGCAGGACCTCGACCTCGTACCAAACGCCTGCGGAGATGCGGAAATCGAGAGCCGCGCCCTGAACCGAAGTGGCGCCGACGACCGTCCCTCTCGCGGCGTGGGGAGCACAGGGGCCGGAACTTGTCGTGCTACCCTCGGGTAGCGAAGCAGGCGGCCCTCGGATACCGAGGGGTCGCGACGCGAAGCACCACACCCTACGGCGGCGGGAAATGCCTCGTGCCGAAAGGCCCGAGGCAATACCGGCCTCGTCGAACCGAAAGGACCCGATCGGGTCTGAGTACGGGAACGCTTCAGTACCCCAGGGTGTAGGCCAGGGACGGCGAGTCCAAAATGACGATGACCCGGGACCCGAGTACCTAGGGGAGAGACACCCCGTTGAGCCCCATCCGAAGGGGCGACGACGCGGGGACAACGGATCAGGAGGCTACCGCTTCGAGACACGCTATCGTCTCGGGCCGACCGCCGTCGGGCATGGTGCGCCCAGGAGGTGAGCCATGGCGAGCCCAACCATCCTGTCGCCGGAGCAGATCGCCGAGTTCCGGGCGAAGCTCGAGGCGAAGGTCGCGAAGCTCGTGGCGGACGCCCAGAACAACCTGGAGTGGTTCAAGACGTCCACGGGCGCGCAGCTGACGCGGAGCGACAAAGGCACGTTGCGCGTGGCGGTCTATTCGCCCCTCACGGGGCGGGAGGTCATCACGGACATGTTCCCCATCGATGCCGTCGTCGATCGGCGCTTCCTCGAGACGGAGGTCGCGAACATCCAGCCCAAGGTCCTCGGCGCCTTCGCGGAGGACTACCTCCACGAGCAGCTCCTCGCGCAGCTCCGCCTGTAGCCGAACCCTCTTCCTCGTTATTCGGGTGGTGAACTTGCGGGACGTACTGAAATCAATGTTGCGCGAGATGGGGATAGAGGTCGAGTCAGGGACGGAGCGGATAGCACCGAGTCCACCGACAGTGGACCCGCGGAGGGCGGTTCGCCTCCGGCGGGGCATCCCGTACACGCCTCAGGTCTTCACGCCGGAGGAAGGAGGCGTGCCTCCCGGACCCTGACGTTTTTCGGGTGGTGCACGCCCGCGGGCGCGACACGCATGCACCTCGCATGTCCGCGTCCGCGCCCGAGGCCGAAGAGCCGGTCCCCCCGGTGTGACACAGCGCGCCGCCGGGAGGACGAAGGAATCATCCGGCCGGTAAGCGGACGGGTCTGCACGGCTCCCCGTCCCGCCTCGGGCAATCCCTCGGGTGGTGATCTACGCTACCAAACGGCAAGACCGTCGGCGAGTCCATCGTCGCGTACCTCGAACAGCTGCCCGTGGACGAGTTGACCGCGCGGGACGTCTGGCCCTGGGACGCGACCCAGGACGGGATCGCAGCGGCCCTCGTTGTGAGCCGCGCCCACGTCGCCCTGGAGTTGAAGCGGCTCCAGGCCAACCGGCTCGTGGAGGGCGCCCAGGCCCACGTGACCGGCTCGAAGATCCGGCGGAAGGTGTACCGGGCCGTGGACGAGGCGCGCCATGCCGTCTACGGGACGGACGGGCAGCGCATGCCCCTCGTGCGGGCCGAGGTGCGGACGATGGACGTCGTCGTGCTGCGATGCCCCAACTGCGGACGGGAATCGCGCGTGGCCCTCGAACCCTGAGGGCCTTTCTTTTCGGGTGGTGCGACGATCCGACGATGCGCCCTTTGCCATGCGGCCGGGAAGGACTTTCCCCGCTGTCCGTTCCTCGCCATGCGGTTCTGTTCCGCGGGCTGCCACGAGACCCTGCACGTGCGGTTTGCCCGCTCCTTTTCGGGTGGTGTACACGCCAATCCCCGAGTGGATGAAAGAAACGCTCGTCTCGCCGAACCAGGTCGAGACGAACCCAACGGTGCAGGAACGAGAACCGGAACCCGAGGCGGTCGAGACGGACGTCCCCGAGGACGTCCAGGACGAGATCCGCGCCCTCGCGGCCGCGGAGGCCGAGACCCTCGCCTTCGAGGAGCCGCCGGAGGAGACCTTCGACGAGGAGGAGCCCCCGGAGGACACCGACGGCGAGGAGGAGGCCTTTGAAGCGGAAGCCCAGCCCGAAGAGGCCGAGGAGCCGCTTCGGGAGCCTCCGTCGCCTCCGCGGCCGCTTCGGCGGTTCGAGGTCGCCTTCCGGGCGGAGCCGCTCAAGGCGTTCCTCGCTCAGGTCGCACACCTCGTGGACGAGGCCAAGATCGTCGCCAACCGCGACGGGTGGCACGTGCGGGCCGTCGACCCAGCGCATGTCGCCCTGATTGACGTCCACCTCACGGACGTCGTGGACGCCGTCGAACGCATGGACGGCACGCCGCGATCCCTCCAGGACGACGTCCCCTTCGGCGCGGACGTGGAGAAGCTCCTCGCCCTCGTGAAGAAGGCGAAGAGGGAGGACATCGTCCGCATCGCGGCCGACCTCCCGAACGCCTCGGACCAGGACATGCTGACCGTCGAGATGGGCGGGATGAGGCGGACGATGGCCCCTATCGACACCGCAGACCTGGCGGACCCGAGGATCCCCGCGTTGACGTTGCCCGCGAAGGTCGAG
>MGWD01000017.1:5067-5280 GCA_001800825.1 Euryarchaeota archaeon RBG_19FT_COMBO_69_17
GCGACATGGACAAGGTGTCCATCGACTTCCGACGCGGTGAGAGTGTCGAGGTTGAGCTCCGGGGACCCGGGGATGCGTACTCGTCCCTCTTCCCCTTGGACTACCTCACGTCGTTCCTCAAGACCGTGAAGCGCGAGGCACTCGTCCTGCGTCTAGGCACGGACTACCCCGTCCGCCTGGACTGGGACGGGATGACGAAGGGCACCTATCTCT
>MGWD01000018.1:0-10283 GCA_001800825.1 Euryarchaeota archaeon RBG_19FT_COMBO_69_17
GTTGCGAACATCGGCGCGTCGTTCCGCGAGAACGTGAACCCGACGCGGCAGTCCTTGTCTCCCGAGCGGAGCCACCCGTCGCCGACGAGCCAGCCCAGGACGAGGCCGAGTTCCCTCGACCATTCCGACGGAAGGTTCAGGACCGTCGTCTTCCCGTTCTCCCCGACCCAGAAATTCGCGGGGCGGAACGGCAGGGCACGGTCCGCCGGGAAGGCGCCCTCGCCCGACTGGATGAGGAGTTCGTGCGTTCCCGGCACGAGATCCTCCACGGGGACCCAGCCCTCCGTCGTGAGGACCTTGTGGTCCGCCGTCGCGGTGAGCTCGAAGCCGGACTTCGTGCGGATCTGCCACACGGGCTTGACGCCGGAACTCCAGGCGCCGACCGTCGGGGAGAGCCGCGTGCCGGCCTCCGCTTCGTCCTTCGAGGCGAGGAGGAGCCCGTTCGACTCCGTGACGACCTCCGCGGGCACGCGCCGGTCCGTCACGATGCGGATCCCGCCGTCCGGGTAGTCCCGGGCGAGCTCCGCGATCGGGATGAGCCCTTTCTCCGTGGCCACGAGGGTGTCGCCCGTCACGCAGGGGTTCGTCGCCTCCATGTCGCCGACGTGGGGCGTCGGCTGGCGCCGGTTGTTCTCGTCGATGAAGAAGAGCCCCGGCTCCCCATTCTTCCAGGCCTGGTACGCGATCTTGTCGAGGACCTCGCGGGCGTCGAGCTGCCTCGCGACCTGGTGCGACCGCGGATTCACGAGGTCGTACGAGGTCCCGGCCTTCACGGCCTCCATGAAATTGTCCGTGACCGCGACGGAGATGTTGAAGTTCGTCACGTCTGTCGTCCGGTCCTTGCACACGATGAAGTCGAGGATGTCGGGATGGTCCACGCGCAGGATCCCCATGTTAGCTCCCCTTCGACGTCCCCCTTGTTTCACGGTCTGCGTGGCCGCGTCGAAAATCTTCATGAACGACACAGGGCCCGACGCGACGCCCATCGTGGACTTGACGAAGTCCCCCTTGGGACGGAGGCGGGAGAAGCTAAACCCCGTTCCGCCGCCTGACTGATGAATCAGAGCCTGTTGTTTTAGCGATTCGAAGATTCCGATGAGGCTGTCGTCAACAGGCAGCACAAAGCAGTTGTGAACAACGATGCCGTTGGCGACGTAGGTGTTGTCCTCTTCCACCTCCAGGTTGTAGACGGTCGTCACGCCCTCGAGCGGTTCAACCGATTCCACGAGATACGCTCCTTTCCGCACGAACATGGGCCGCCCGCCGAGGGTAAGCGACCAAGGGCGCGCCGTCGCGTTCGTCGGTTGATCCTCCGCCCCCATGCAGGGCGTGTGGCCAAGTCCGACGGCGACCTCGAACAGTTGCCGGATGAGCGCCTCGTTCGAGAGGGTGATGCGAGTCTGGTGAACGTTGACGTGGGTCCCATCCCCGTCGGAGACGCCGCGGAGAAGACCCGCGCGGAACTCGGGCGGTGTGGAGTGGATCCAGTGGGGGAGTCTCTTCCGTGAGGACCCGCGGCTGAACTCCTTGGCGATCCACTCGCAAAGGATCTTGCTGTGCCCTCGGACGGTCGTCCAAGAGGTCGGAGCCTCGACCACATGGGTGACCTCCGAGCCGATGCCGAACCGACCCTTCAGAATGGTCAGGAGCCGCTCCGCACGGGCTTCCTCGTGGAGACCCAGCGTGAACCGGACGGCCCGCAACTCAGGGCTGACATCACCCTCCGCGAGGTACATTCCGAAGAACCAGCCAATCTCCTCGTCGAGTTCCACCCGGGCCCTGGCAAGCGTGATTTGCAGGCTCCTCGTCCCGAGGACACGGTGCCTCTTCATCGAGGCTTCGGACTGACCGACCTTCCGGCCGTAGACGAGATCGCCGTCGACCTCGCCCTCGAACTCAACGACGGTCCGGGTGACCGGCTCCGTGGGCACCCCGAACTCAACGTACTTCCCCGCCAGGTCCCGGGCCGCAACCCAGCCCTCGGATGTGAGGAAGGGGTGCTCGCCCGTCGCGAGCATGGCGGGCATCCGATGAACCCTTATTCGATACACGGGCGCCGTGCGACGCATCGTGGCGAGCACACGCCGGTAACGGCCCGCTCCGGTGAGGACCAAGTCGCCCGTGGCAATCTCCTCGACCGGTTTCGGGCCGTGCATCGTGCTCACCATCGTCCCCGCGGCGAAGCACGCCGACAGCTGTTGCAGCTCGAGGCCCGCGTTCATCAGCGTCGGGCTATTGGGCAGGAACTCGAGGTTCGCCATGAGCCGGTAGAAGCGGAGGGCCGTGTCGACGACCTCCTCCTCCGTGGCCCCGTAGTTCCGCTCCGCCTGGGCGAGGTTCCAGGCGACCCGGGCGAACATCTCCCGCGGGGTCTCGAGGGGCGTCCCCTTCTCGTCCTTCCGGAGGTACCGCTTCTCGAGGACGCGGATCGCGTTCTCCGTCAGCTGGGGATCCGGCTCACGGGCGAAGACCTCGAGGGTCTTCGACGCAGCAACCTTCATCTGTTCCATGGAACGAACCTCTCTACGGCGAGGATGGTGGCCCGAGCATACGGAGGTGGAACCATCCCGGGGGTGAGCGCGGCGAACAGGGTCTGAACCTATAGTCCTTTTTGAACCACGTCCGGTGCGGGTCCCCCCACCGAGTTGTACCACGTCTGTTACCACTTCGTCAGGACGTGAGCGGACATAAAGGTGCGCCGGAGGTCCGCGAAGGGGTCCCTCCTCGGAGGCGTCCCTTCACAGGAAAGGAAGGGGTGCCACGCGGGCGGGATGAGCGGACCCGCGAATCTCCACATGAAGGCCCGTCCCGACGCGGGCATGGGCGGGCCCGACGGACGCGAGGGCGATCCCCACGCGAAGGAACGGGGACATCGTGCCGCTCGTCACCCGGCCGACCTCGACGGGGCCCGCGAGAATCCGGCAGCCGTGGCGCGGGACCCCGCGGTCCTCCATCTTCAGCCCGACGAGGCGTGGGTGGTCCCCGCGGGTGCGCTGCGCCTCGAGCGCGTCCCGTCCCAGGAAGGAACGGTCCCACTTGACGACCCAGGCCCCGTTCACCTCGAGGGGCGTCTGCCGCCCGTCGAAGTCCTGGCCCGAGAGGAGATACCCTTTCTCGAGCCGCAGGGTGTCCCGGGCCCCGAGCCCGACGGGCCTCAGGCCGAGGTCCCTCCCCGCCGCCAGGAGGGCGTCCCAGGCCTCCCGCGCGCGGTCCGCAGGAGGGAACAGCTCGAACCCTGGCTCCCCCGTATACCCCGTCCGGGTGACGAGGACGGCCGCGGTTCCACCGGAAGCGAAGGCGTCCCGGGACCCCCCTCCGTTGCGGATGGAGAGATCACCGGACGCGGGGGACCCCCACCCCTCCATTTCCAGTGGAGAGGGCGCCTCCGTGGGGGGGCCCGAAGCGAGGCCGGAGACGCGGACGACGGCGCCCGCGAACGGCTTCATCCCGAGGACGTCGACGAGGGTCAGGCGGCCGAGAATCTCGGGGGCCCGCGGGCCCTGGAGGGCGAGGCAGAGGTACGCCGTCGTCGCGTCCCTCACCCGGACGTCCGGGGGCACGTGGGACGCGAGCCAAGCGAGGACCGCGGGCCGGGGTCCCGCGTTGCACACGACGAAGTACCGGTCCGCCGAGAGGCACGTCACGATCGCATCGTCGAGGATCGTCCCGTCCTCCCGGAGGAGGAACGTGTAGCGCGCCCGGCCCGGTCGCGTCGGGACGTCGTTCGCGCTCAGGCGGTCGAGGGCCGCGTGGACCCCGGGCCCCTCGACGAACAACTTCCCCATGTGGCTCACGTCGAACAGGCCCGCGGCCTGCCGGACGGCGAGGTGCTCCTCGACGATCCCCGCGTACTGGAGGGGCATCTCCCAGCCGCCGAACTCGATGAAGCGTGCGCCCGCCTCGCGGTGCGCGTCGAACAGGGGCGTGCGCGATGCCATCGCGCCTCCGGGAACGGGGCGGGAGGCGATGAACCCTCGCGTCCGCGAAGCCTTTATCTGGAGCCCCCTCTTTGCCCGCGCCCATGAGCCTCCTCCGGGAGCTGAGGTACGAGCTGAGCACCCTCGTCTTCGGCCTCGGGGTCCTCGGGATGTTCATCTCGATCACGAACCAGTTCTTCGCGGGGTCGAGCCCGGAGTGGCTCCGGTCCATCCACCTCGGCCTTGGGAACTACGTGTTCTGGGTGGGGATCCTCGGGTTCTTCGCCCTCCTCGTGGGCGGGTACTACTTCATCGACACGATTCGGAAGGAGCGGGAGTTCGAGCGCCTCGTCTCGACGACCTCGAAGGAGGTTTTCCTCAAGAACCTCAAGCGGATCGAGGAGCTCGCGTACTACAACCTCCCGTCGTCGTACGAGAAGAGGATGAACGAGAAGAAGGCGGAGTTCCGGATCAAGGCGTGAGGGCGTCCCTCCGCAGGACGACCCGCCCGAGGCCCTCGACGGCCGCGAGGTCCTGGGCCCGGCAGCGGACGACGGCCTCCACGCGATCCGCGTGATGGACGACGGTCACGACGTCCGCGTGCTCGTGGAGCCAGTGAAGTCTGCCTTCCGTCCCGGGGCCCTGGGGCAGGACGAGGTGGAGCTCGTGGGGGTACGCGAACGCGGCGAGGAGGTGCGCCCGGAGCTCCGGGAGGCCCTCGCCCGACGTCGTCGAGATCGCGAGGGGCGGCCGGTGGAACTCCTCGTCCCGGAGGAGGTCCGCCTTCCTCCCGAGTTCGTCCGCGGGGACGAGGTCCGTCTTCGTCAGGACGGGTAGGACCGTCTCCTCCCGGACCCGTGGGAGGAGGGTGCGGGCCGCGAGGCGCACCTTCCGGAGGATTTCCGCCTCGGGATCGGACGCCTCGATGAGGAGGAGGATGAGGTCCGCCTCGAAGATCTCCTCGAGGGTCGCCTGGAACGCCTCCGCCATCCAGAACGGGACGCCGTCGACGAAGCCGACCGTGTCCGTCAGGAGGATCCGTCGGCGGGCGTCGGGCAGGGCGCGCGTCGTCGTCGACAGGGTCGAGAACATCCGGCCCTCGACGAGGACCCTCTCCCCCGTGAGGGCGTTGAGGAGGGACGACTTCCCCGCGTTCGCATACCCGGCGAGGGACACGAGGTGAAAGCCCCGGTCCTTCCGAAGGGACCGGCGGAGGTCCCGTTCCCGCCGGATCGTCGCGAGGTCGTCCCGGATCTTCTTGATCCGCCGCTTGACCGTCTCGTAGTAGGCGTCCACGCGCTGCTCTCCACCTGCCATGAAGCCGGGCCGCTCCCCGACGTCGGCCTCGTGGATCCATTCCCGGAGGAGGGGGACCTCGTACCGGAGGAGGGCGAGCTCGACCTGGAGCTGGGCTTCCCGGGTCGCCGCCCGTTGGGCGAACAGCTCGAGGAGGACCCGCAGCCGGTCGTAGCATTCGACGCCGAGGGCCTGTTCGAGGGCGTAGTGCATGGACGGACGCAGGTCCCCGTTGAGGACGACAGCCTGGACGTCGCCGCGGTCCACGCGCGCCCGGACCTCCTCGAGCTTCCCCCGCCCGACGAACGTCTGGGGATGGGGGGCGGCCCTCCTCTGGACGATCAGGTCGGCCACGCGGTGGCCTGCGGACTCCACGAGGGCCCGGATCTCGGCGACCTCGGGGACGAGGGAGACGAGGAGGACGTCCACGGGTCCGTCAGGCCCCCGGCCACCGATAAGGGTTTCCAGGAGAAACGGTGGGGTGGGGGTCCCGTCCGCCCATCCCCGCGTTAACCTTAAGTAAGGTTAACTCGATCGGGAGGGCATGCAGGTCGGCTGCGGGGGCACGACGAAGGAGATCCGCGGGCGGCGCTACGTGTACTTCTGGCACTACGAGGATCGCGGCGCCCGGCGCACCCAGGTCTTCGAGTACGTCGGCCCCGCCCGCTCGGAGGCCTCGCGGGTCCGCCTCGCGGAGGCGATCGCCGCATACTACGACCGCGCGGAGGTGGAGCTCCGCCGGCGCCGGGCGGACGCCTTGGCCCGGGCCCTGCCCGAGTAGGTCGCAAAGCCCATTACCCCGGGAGCGTTGGGCAGAGGGCATGCGCGTCCGGGTCCGGCTCTTCGCGACGTATCGGGAGATCGTCGGCCGCGGGGACCTCCCCTGGACGCTGTCGGAGGGCGGCACCCTCGGAGACCTCCTCGAGGACCTCCTCGCGGAGCATCCGGGGCTGAAGCCCCACCGGGGCTCCATGCTCCTCGCCGTGAACCGGGAGTTCGCGACGCGGGACGTCCGCCTGCGCCCCGGGGACGAGGTCGCCATGATGCCGCCCGTGAGCGGGGGCGCCCCATGATCGCCCTCCGCCGCACGCGGATCGACGTCGAGGCCGTCCTCGACACCGTGCGTCGCCAGGACGCGGGGGCCGTCGCCGTGTTCCTCGGCACGGTCCGCGCGGACCCCGGCGTCCGGGCCCTGGACTACGAGGTGTTCGGCCCCATGGCCCGGGCGAAGCTCCGGGAGGTCGCCGACGCCGCGCGGGCCCGCTTCGGGGTCCTCGCGATGTCGATCGTCCACCGTCTCGGCCACGTCCCCCTCGGGGAGGACGCCGTCGTCATCGCGTGCTCCGCGCCCCACCGCGCGGCGGCGTTCGAGGCGTGCGCGTGGACGATGGACGAGGTCAAGCGGATCGTCCCGATCTGGAAGAGCGAGCTCCCCCCGTCCCCGGCGAAGGCCCGCGCCCGGAAACGGAGAAAGGATCGGGCGGGGCCGCGTCGGCCCCGCGCCTCGCCCCCCCGACGGGGGTAAGCTGGTTCGCTCCGCCTCGTCCCGGCGCGTCAGCCGAGGAAGCCGAAGATCCCCGCCGGGAAGCCGAGGCACGCCCCGCGATAGCGGTTCGCGCCCTCGTCCGCGGCGTGGATCGGCACGTGGGGGTTCGCGGGCAGACAGACTTCGTGCTTGGGTCCGTTGCTGTTCTGCGCGGCCTTCCCATGTGCCGCCGGCGGCGTGTCCGTCGGCTCGTCGCCCGGGTCCGTGTCCGGCGCGGGCGGTTCGTTCACGATGACGGTGTCCGTGTTCGGACCCGCCGTCGGGCGGAGCAGGTACGCGGCGGCCGCCGCCAGCATCGTCACGGCCAGCGTGACGGCCACGAGCTTCTTCGTCCCTGCCATCTTGGTTCGCCTCTCGTCTCGGTCGTCTCGCGGGCCCTCAGTCCGGGCCCGCCGCGGCGCCGGGCGAACGCGCGGAGAAGGAACTCCGATTCGGGCGCCCCGGAGGGCTCCCGTCCCATCCCTTCGCTTGCGCGCATCCCATTCGCACGCGGGGTCCCCACGCCCGCCCGGCGTAGTTAACCGTTTCGCGTCGGACGCGTCGGCTTGACAAAGCGTCGGACGCGCCCGGATGACGTCCCCGTCCCGGGCGCGGTCCGCCGGAGGGGCGCGGCTTGACAAACGGGAGAGGCCTAATACGCCGGCGCGCGTTCCGCGTCCCCGATGGCGCGAATCGTGGACATCGCCCGGAAGCCCGACGTCCCTCGGCGGGCCGTCGCCCGCGGCTCGATCCGGCTCCGGCCCGCGACCCTCGCCGCGATCCGCGCGGGACGCGTGGAGAAGGGGGACCCTCTCGCGGCCGCGGAGGTCGCGGGGCTCCACGCGCTCAAGTCGACGTGGCAGGTCCTCCCCCATTGCCATCCCATCCCGATCACGTCCGCGACGGTCCCCCTCGAGGCGTCGCGGGACCGGGTCACATGCACGGCCACGGTCGAGGCGACGTACAAGACGGGCGTGGAGATGGAAGCCCTCTATGGGGTGGCTGTGGCCCTGCTAACCGTCTGGGACATGGTCAAGGCCCTCGAGAAGGACGCCCGCGGGCAGTATCCTGCGGCGCGGATCGAGGGTGTCCGTGTGATCTCGAAAGGCAAAGGTCGCCACCGACGATAGTGCCTACGACGCTCATTATGAGAATGGAAAGGGACATCTCCCAACCCTCCATCCCGAATCTGAGGGTTTGGCATGGCGGCTGCGAAGGCAGAGCGGAAAAGAGTTTTGGCGGCGGAGATGCGGAAGACGATTGCGACGTCGCTGGCGGCGGCCTTCGGCTTCGTAATCGCGCTGCTGTGGAACACGGTCGTGCAGTCGGGCTTCGCGACGGCAGGGATTCCGTTGGGTACGGACGCGAAACTAGGCGACTGGGGTGGTTGGGCGTATTTCGTCGTCAGCGTCGTCGTCATCACGGTGGTGATGGTCGTCTTCATCATCCTCGTGAGCCGCCTCGCCGGCAAGGAAGCGGGGAAGGAGTAGGCGGTCTGCCGGCCGAAGGGGCGAAGCCCTTTTATCGCCAGGGCGGCATGGATTCCGGCCCATGAAGGTCGTGATCCTCGACGGGTACGTGGACGAGCCGTCCAACTTCGGCGTGCCGCCCTATCTTTCGCCCTACCCGAGGTACCTCGCAGGCGCGGTGCGGGATGCGGGCCACGCGTGGGAGTACGTCACGATTGACCAGGTCCGTTCGGGCCGCCCCCTGAGGGGCGACCTCCTGGCGGTCATCTCGGGACCGATCGTGCCGGGGAAGTATCTCCGCGGCCTGCCCATCAGCGAGAAGGAGGTCCTGCGCCACGCGAACGCCTTCGAGGGTCCGCGGGTCTTCGGCGGGCCTCTTGCCCGCTTTCGTTTCTTCGACGAAGCCCTCACGGCTCCGTTCGACCACGTCGGGGTGCGGGATCTGGACGCCTCGGTCTACGACCACCTGTCCGAGGGCGACTGGACGAACCGCGACCGGACCATGGAGGAGTGGGACCGGTGGGGGCGCCTCGGTGCCGACGTCATCACGCGCCATCCGGACTTCCCCGAGCCGCTCGTCATCGAGCTCGACACGTCGAAGGGCTGCGTCCGCTACGTGAACGGCGGATGCAGCTTCTGCATCGAACCGCAATATGGGATCACGAAGTTCCGCCCGGTGGAGGGGGTCCTCACGGAAGTGCGCAGACTCGCGGAGCTGGGCGCGGTCAACTTCCGCCTCGGCGGCCAAGCCGACTTCTTCAGTTACCAGGCGCTCGGCGTCGGGACCTCGCCGACCCCGCAGATCAACGTGCCGGTCCTGGAGGCGTTGCTCCATGGCATCCATGATGCCGCACCGAGACTGCGGGTCCTCCACACGGACAACGGCGACCCCGCGATGATGGTCGCCCATCCGGACGAAGCGATGGCGGGCCTCCGCCTCCTGGTGCGGTACACGTCCCCGGGCAACCTCCTCTCCTTTGGCCTCGAGTCCGCGGACCCCGCGGTCACGGAGGCGAACAACCTCAACATCGACGCGGACGGATGCCTCGAGGCCATCCGCATGGTCAACGCCGTGGGCCGGGAACGTGGGGAGAACGGCCTGCCGCAGCTCCTGCCCGGTCTCAACTTCATCACAGGTTTGACGGGTGAAACGAAGAAGACGTTCGATCTGAATCTCGCCTTTCTGAAGCATCTCCTCGAAGAGGACCTCTGGGTTCGGCGAATCAACATCCGCCAGGTTCGTCCCGTGCGGCAGGAGTTCGAGCCCACGGGGCTGCATTCCGAGTTCCGGCGTTTCAAAGAGGCCGTGCGGGCAGGTATCGACCATGAAATTCTCCGTCGCATCCTACCCGAAGGAACAGTTCTTCGAGACGTATATCTCGAGATTCGACACGGCCACGTGACGTACGGGCGCCAGATCGGAACCTATCCGATCCTCGTCGGCCTGCCTTATGATCTCGATGTCAATCGGTTCATGGACGTGAAGATTACGAGCCACGGCGCTCGGTCCGTGACGGCCGTGGAGTTCCCCCTGGATGTGAATCGCGCCTCGTTGAAGGCCCTTGAAGCCCTGCCGGGCGTCGGGGCCAAGCGCGCGGCGCGTATCGTGCGGCACCGACCCTTCGCGAACCTAGCTGGACTCGCCGCCGCTCTCGACGATACCGCCGTGGTGGAAGGCGTTCGGTCGTTCGTCGGTCTGTCTTCCTGACCCGAGCCGCCGTTGTCCGGCGGGACCTTTCGCCCTTGCGCCGTTCCCCCAGCCGCCGCCGCCCGGCGTCTCGATCACGATGACATCGCCGCGACTCAGGCGCTCAGTGAACTTCGCCGGAAGCGGACGTCGCCTGCCGCGGTGGACGAGCCAGTTCCTCCCTGCCCGCCCGTCGGAGCCGCCGTTCGCGCCGCGCGGCCGGAGTCGGCGGCGCTCCGAGATCACGGACACGGTGGTCCCGGCTCCGAGCACGCGGACGGCGCGGCGGATCCCATCTCCCCCGCGGAACCGCCCGGTGCCTCCGGACCCGTCGATTAGCCGGTACTCTTCGACGCGGAGAGGATACGCGAGCTCGAGCGCCTCCACGG
>MGWD01000018.1:10373-10724 GCA_001800825.1 Euryarchaeota archaeon RBG_19FT_COMBO_69_17
AATAGGAGAAGCGCGGCCTGCGCGCGGAGCCGATCGTCAGGTTGTTCATCGTGCCTTGACTCTGGGCTGGTACCCGGTCCGGAAGCGGCGCGCGGAGCGCGGAGAACACGACGTCGACGATCCGCTGCGATGTCTCGACGTTCCCGGCCGCAACGGCGGCCGGTGGCCGGGCCCGAACGATCGACCCTTCTGGTGCGCTCACCCGGACCGGACGGTACGCGCCCGCATTCGCGGGGATGTCTGGGTCCGTGAGGCAGCGGAGCGCGTAGTAGACGGAGCTCAATGTGACCGCGAAGGGCGCGTTCAGGTTGCTTGCTGTCTGGGCGTGCGTCCCCTGGAAATCGACTCGAA
>MGWD01000019.1:0-161 GCA_001800825.1 Euryarchaeota archaeon RBG_19FT_COMBO_69_17
GGAGAGGGCGGCCGTGGCGATGTTGCCGGACGTGTCCGTCGCGCGCGCGTAGATCGTGTTGGGTCCGTCCGCGAGCGTCAGGGTCCCTGACCAGGAGGCTGTGCCCGAGGCAAGGGACCAGTTCGCCCCGTCCGTGCTCACCTCCACCCGCTCGAGGCCGA
>MGWD01000019.1:185-427 GCA_001800825.1 Euryarchaeota archaeon RBG_19FT_COMBO_69_17
CCGTCACGATCAGCGAGGTCAACGTGGAGCCGGCCGCGGGCGAGCCGATCGAGACCGTGGGGTCCGTCGTGTCCGGGGGCGGAGCCGGCGTCGCCGGGATCTCTGCGGACCGAGGGCCGTCGCCGACCGCGTTGAGCGCGTTGACCGCGTAGTAGTATGTAACCCCGTTCGTGAGCCCCGTGTCCGTGAACCCGAGGACGTCGCCGACCGCGACGAGGGGGACGAGGCCGCCCGGGGCCGCG
>MGWD01000019.1:512-695 GCA_001800825.1 Euryarchaeota archaeon RBG_19FT_COMBO_69_17
TGCGGCGCGAGAGGCACGGAGACGGGTGTCGCGGACGCCTCCCCCGAGGGCGGTCCCTCCCCGACCGCGTTCACCGCGCGGACCGCGTAGACGTAGGCCACGCCGTTCGTCAGGCCCGCGTCCTCATGCGTGAGGACGTCGGCCAGGGTGGCCACGAGCGCGAGGCTGCCGGACGCGGTACCT
>MGWD01000019.1:726-3068 GCA_001800825.1 Euryarchaeota archaeon RBG_19FT_COMBO_69_17
CGCCGTCGGTGGCGGGAGCGTCCCAGACGAGGACGACCCGGGCGTCGCCCGCGACCGCCCGGAGATTCCAGGGGGCCGCGGGGACCCCGGCAGGCCCGGCGGAGACCTCGTTCGACGGAGCGCCCTCCCCGGCCCCGTTCACCGCGGCGACCCGGTAGTAGTACGTCGCGCCGTCCGTGACGGCGGAGTCCACGTAGGCGTTCGCAAGACCCACGGACGCGTGCGCGACCTCCTCGCCGGGCCCGTCGCCCCGGTAGATCGCGTAGCCGACGATCGGGGTCCCGTAGCTGCGGGGCGTGCTCCAGCCCAGGGTCACGGATCCGCGGCCGCGCGACGCGTTGAGGGCGGGCGCCTTCGCGAGCTCACCCGCATCGATCCCGCGCAGCCAGGGCCGGTCCGGCACCTCGATCCCCCGGACAAGGGTCTCCGTCGTCGCGTTGTACACCCAGATGCGCTGCTGGGCCCAGTCGGCCACGTAGAGGGAGCCGTCCCGGCCCATCGCGATCCCCTGGGTCGTGGACTCGGGATGGGGCATGAACCCCCTCCAGGCCGCGGTCCCGAGGTCGAGTCGGCCGAAGCCCGCCCACCACTGGAATTGCGTGTGGAAGGCCTTCGTCCCGTCGGGCGCGAGGACCGCCTGGGACGCGAACCCGGAGATGGGGAGCGCTTCGACGACGACGTACGTCGCGGGGTCGAACCGGAGGAGGACGCTCGGGGAGCCCTGGGTGCTGATGACCCCGGAGCCCCCGTCCGCGGCGATGTCGACGTCGCCGAGGGCGTAGCCGGGCGTGTCGATCTGCCCCACGACGGCCATCGCGTCCAGGTCCACGACGCGCACGCGCTCGTTCCCCGGGCTCGCGAGGTAGGCCGTGCGCCCGTCCGGCGACACGCCGAGATGGGGCGGCCCGCTGTCGTCGAGGAGCGGGATCGTTCCCGTGAGGACCAGGCTCGTCGTGTCGATGAGGTAGAGCCTCTCCTCCGTCACGGCGACGAGCCGGTCCGCGTCCGCCGCGGCCTCGATCCCGTCGATGTTGAGGTGACCGGAGAAGGAGAACCGCGCGACCTTCCGGCCCGTGGCCGCGTCGAAGCAGGTGACCGCGCTGTCCGTCCAACCCGCGCGGGTGGCGTTGTAGGCGGTGTACCCGCCGCCGCAGACGGTCCGCTGGTCCCGGGAGACGGCCACGGCCATGGGGAACGCGACGACCGTGTCCTGCGCCTCCAGGCGGACCCGGTAGAGCGGGTCCCCCGTGTCCGCGTCGAACGCCGCGACGTAGTTGCGGAACTCCGCCGCGACGAACGCCATCCGGGAGACCTCCCGGTGCCGGTACGCGAAGAGGTAGAGGCCCCAGGAGTGCAGGACGCCCGGCACGCTGGGGACCGAGGAGACGTGGAGGGTCCAGGTCCCGAGGCTGCGCTCGCCCCGGAACTGCCACAGGGCCTCGGACGGGGCCTCGTCGTACCCGAACACGGAGGAGAACCCGGAACGCCACGCCGTGCCGGTCACATCCGTCGCGAGGATCTGGTCGAAGACGAGGACCCGCCTCCCGCTCGGGCTCTCGAGCTCGAGGCGGACCCCATCCCAGTAGTACGGCGTGTGGGACACGTTCGCGTGGACGTAGAGGTCCATGACCGCGAAGTCATCGGCGATCGCGAGGGAGACGTTCAGGGGGGTGACGCCGTCGAACGCCGACCCGATGTCGGCGGCGGCGTGGGCCGCCGTCTCGAAGCCATTGACGAGGACGTCCCGGTCGCCGTCCGGGTTCGTGACCTCGACGTCGTACACGCCCAGGGGGAGCGGCTGGACCGTTGCCGCGATCGTCCGAGCGTCGACGACGGTGTAGCTCGCGCACTCGATCCCGCCGAACGCGAGCCTCGCCCCCGCGACGAAATAGTCGCCCTCCACGGTGACGTTCGTGGCGCCCGTCGTGGTCCCGAAGTCCGGCGTGATCTCGAGGACCTGCGGGGGGAGGGCATCCCCCGTGTACGCGAACCCTCCGAGGAGGGAGCCCTGGACGACGAGGTTGTCGGCGTTCGGCGGGACCTGGATGACGACGTCGACGGCCCCGGGGACGTTCGCGGGGGTCGACGCGGAGATCGTCGTGGCGTCGAGGACGCTGACGTTCGCCGCGTCGTACGCCCCGAAGCGGACCGTGGCTCCCGCGGTGAAGTTGAACCCGACGATGCTCACGGCGGTCCCGCCCGCCACGGGCCCGGAGGCCGGACTCACGCCGGCGATCTCCGGCCGGGGCAGGACGTACACGACGAGGTCGTACCTGCCGTACTCGCCGAGGGGGAGGGGGCTCTCCGAGGCCCGGAAGGCCCGGATGAAGTACGACCCGGAG
>MGWD01000019.1:3078-3256 GCA_001800825.1 Euryarchaeota archaeon RBG_19FT_COMBO_69_17
AGAAGGCGATCAGGGAGGAGCGCGTCGAGACGTCCCGGTCGTCGTTCGAGGCGAGGAGGGCCGTCCCGTCGGCGGCATACAGCTCCAGGACCGTGTCCGCGCCGTCCAGGAGGCCCGTGGTCTTGATCACATACTCCGTGCCGCCCGTGCCGGAGAACACGGACCAGTCCTCGTCCCC
>MGWD01000019.1:3515-4557 GCA_001800825.1 Euryarchaeota archaeon RBG_19FT_COMBO_69_17
GCCCGGGGAGGTCCATCGGGTCGTCCTCCACCCCCGGCGTGCCGTCCCGCGAGGCCGCGCCGTCGGCGACGTCGTAGAGGGCGTGGGCGACGGCGACCTCGTTCGCGGACGTCCCGTCCTGGAACGGGCCGTCCCAGTAGGACGAGGGCGTGTCCGTGTCGTTCGAGAGGGAGAAGCCGAACCAGTTGAGCACGGTCCCGTTCGTCTCGATGTAGATCAAGGGCTGGGTCAGGTTCAGGAAGTCCCGCACGGCGCCCATGAAGTACGAACCGAGCCCTTCCGTGTAGGACAGCCGGATGTCCACGGTGCCGGCGAGGCCGTGGCTGCCGTAGAACCCGGCGTCCGCGGAGTAGCTCAGGGCGATGTAGTGCCCCACCTCGTGGAGGATGATGTTGTCGTCGTAGGAGTCGTCGTCCGCGCTCGAGCCCATCAGGTAGATGTGGCCGTTGAGGTCGTAGTACTTCCCGTCGTCCGTCCCCCGGGACCAGTGGACGGTGAGGTTCGTGGGTGGGTACGCGGAGGTGAGGTTCTCGACGTACCCCTCCGCGCTCCGCGCGAGGTCGAAGATGTGGAAGGGCCCGCCGACGGTCTCCTTCGTCGCGTTCACGGGGTCCGCGGTGAAGTCGAGGTCCGTCCCCGGCACGTGGTCCCGGAACACGGGGGACGATACCTCGTAGGGCTGCGCCCCGAACCTCGGGAGCGTGAGCACGGAGACGTTGAACAAGCTCGCCCGGTATTGCGAGGTCGTCCGGGCGCGTACGGAGACGTTCCGGATCATCTCATCGGAGACGAGAATCTGGAAGCGGCCCGTCTCGTCCGTGGAGCCCGTGCCGAGGACCTGACCCGTGTCGACGTCGTAGAACTCGACGTCCGCCCATCGGACCGGGGCCATCCACGTCACGCCCGTGAAGCCCCGTTCGTCGAGCTCCCGGTCCTCGAAGAGGAACCGGCCCTCGACCGAGTACGCGGCGAAGGGGACGATGGCCGAGCCCGACATCGGCCGCGCCTCGGCCGACGCCGTGGATTTCGAGTCCTTCCTCGC
>MGWD01000019.1:4585-13974 GCA_001800825.1 Euryarchaeota archaeon RBG_19FT_COMBO_69_17
TTGACGCCGGCGAGGAGCCACGCGAGCTCCGAGGCGGTCCCTGGCGCGGGCGGAGGCGACACGGGATACGTCCCCTCGTGCAGGGACGGGAGGGGGGAGGGATCGGGTCCCTCGTCCGCGAGGGCGATCACGGTCGGTCGTCCGGGGATCCCGGGGCCCGGGGCGTCCGGCAATGGGACCCCGTCGCGAGCCGCGTCAGGAGCTCGTCCCGTCCCCTCGGGCGCGAGGCCTGAGGAGGCCGAGGCGATGACGAGGAGTACCACGAGGAGCCCCCGCATGGCCAACCCATCGCGTCCCTCGCTTCCCATGGCGCCGGCTCAGCGGTTCCGCTATAAGACCCCTCCAACCCCATTCCGGGAATTGAGAGAGCGCGAGAGTCCTGGCGGACGCCTACGGTCGTCCATCGCCTCGCGGCATCCGGCTTCCGGGTGTCCACGGACCTGCACGAGGGACTCCTGAGGGACCTACGCGAGCCAGGCGAATGATCGCGGCGGTCCCGCCACCCTTATGCGGGGGCGCACCCTTGCCGCGCACGACATGCGCTACGCGGCCCTCGCGGACGCCTACGAGAGGCTCGAGGCGACGACGAAGCGGCTCGAGATGACGGACGTCCTCGTGGCCCTCCTCCGGGTCGTCCCACGGGAGCAGATCGACCGCGTCGTGTACCTGACCCAGGGCCGCGTGTTCCCGGACTACGCGGGGATCGAGCTCGGCCTCGCGGAGAAGCTCGCGATCCGGGGGATCGCCCTCGCGACGGGCCGCCCCGACGCGGAGATCACGTCCCTGTGGAAGGCCTCCGGGGACCTCGGGGCCGTCGCCGAGGCGGAGCTCGCGAAGCGGACCCAGACGACCCTGAGCTCGGAGCCCCTGACCGTCGCCCGCGTGTACGAGAACCTCAAGGAGATCGCGACGGCCGCGGGGACGGGCTCCCAGGAGCGGAAGCTGCGGCTCTTCGCGGACCTCCTCAACGACGCGAGCCCGAGGGAGGCGCGGTACATCGCGCGGACCGTCGTGGGGAAGATGCGGCTCGGGGTCGCGGACATGACGATCGTGGACGCCCTCGCCGCGACGTTCGCGACGAAGGAGGAGCGGGACCGCGTGGAGCGGGCGTACAACGTGTCCTCCGACCTCGGGGAGGTCGCGAAGGCCCTCGCCGCGGAGGGCCTCGCCGGCCTCGCGGGGATCCGCCTGCGCCTCGGCCGGCCCCTCCGCTCCATGCTCGCGGAGCGCCTCGAGACCCTCGAGGAGATCCTCGAGCGGCTCGGGACGGCCGCCCTCGAGTACAAGTACGACGGCTTGAGGGTCCAAGCCCACGTCGGGCGGGACGGGATCGAGCTCTTCTCCCGGCAACTCGAGCGGATCACGGGCCAGTTCCCGGAGATCGTCGACGCCCTCCGGACGGCGGTCCCGGGCCGGGAGGCGATCCTCGAGGGGGAGGCCGTGCCCGTCGACGCGAACACCGGGGAGTTCCTCCCGTTCCAGGAGGTGAGCCGCCGACGCGGGCGGAAGACGGACGTCGAGCGGATGGCGAGGGAGTTTCCCGTGAGCCTCTTCGCGTTCGACTGCCTCCTCCTCGACGGGGAGGACCTCACGACCCGCCCGTACGCGGACCGGAGGAAGACCCTCGAGGGCCTCGTGCGGGAGACGGACGGCGTGCGCCTCGCGACGGTCCGGACCACGGCGGACCCGAGGGAGGCGGAGGCCTTCTTCGACAAGGCCCTCCAGGCCGGGTGCGAGGGGCTCATGGCGAAGTCCCTCACGTCGACGTACGAGGCCGGGGCGCGGGGGTTCCAGTGGATCAAGTTCAAGCGGGAGTACAGCGCGGCCCTGAGCGACACGATCGACCTCGTCGCCGTGGGGGCGTTCGCGGGGCGGGGGAAGCGGGCCGGAACGTACGGGGCCCTCCTCATGGCCGCGTACGACGCCCGGGCCGACGTGTTCCGCACGACGTGCAAGCTCGGGACGGGATTCAGTGACGAGGTCCTCTTCGGTCTCCCGGAGAGGTTCAAGGACCTCCTCGTGCCGCACGCGCACGCCCGTGTGGACGCGACCCTCACGCCCGACGTGTGGTTCGAGCCCCGCCTCGTCCTCGAGGTCCGCGGGGCGGAGATCACGGTCAGCCCGGTCCACACATGCGCCCGGGACGCGGTGCGACCCGGCGCGGGCCTCGCGGTCCGCTTCCCGCGGTTCACGGGCCGCTGGCGGGACGACAAGAGGGCGGAGGACGCGACGACCCAGGACGAGCTCCTCGCGATGTACCGCGGGCAGCAGAAGGCGGTGCGCGGGGAGCCGGGATCGGCGGCCCGACCCGAGGGACGTTCTCAGGACCGATAACACGAGGCGCGCGGATGGCCCGTATTCCCAGAACCTATCCTGACGGAGGAAGGATTAAGGCCCCCGTCCTCGTCGGTCCGTTCGCTCAGGCGTAGCATGACCCATCTCTCCCTCCTCCAGTGGCTACCTTTGGGTACCGCGATCGTGTGGTTCGGACTCGCGACCTACCAGGTCGCCCGGGACCGCTACCGGACGTGGACGGAGGTCTTCTACCTCGCCCTGTGCGTGTTCGTCGGCGTGTACGGACTCAGCGACCTCCTGTTCTTCAACACCCCATCGTACTACGTCGGCGACCCGCCCGTGTACGACGCGGCGGCCTTCGAGCGGGCCCGGCTCGCGGCCCTCGCGAGCTTCACCTCGATCACCCTCGGAGCCACCTTCTTCATGCTCTTCGGGGTCGTCTTCCTCACGAGGATGCGGAACGCCCTGTTCCTGACCCTCCTCCCGCCCCTCCTCTTCCTCCCGCTCCTCTGGTCGAACCTCGTCGTGGGGTTCCATTCCCTCGAGCCGGACGACCTGAGTCCGCCCTACGTGGGGGACTGGAACCGGACCTGGTACATGATCTGGGGCGCCTACGTCCTCGGGCACGCGGCGATCGGGGCCGTCGCGTTCTTCCTCACGTACCGCGTCGTCACGAAGCAGACGAAGAAGCTCCGGGGCCGGATGCGCGGCCTCATGCTCTCCTTCATCCTGGTCATCCTGTTCGGGTCCTCGACGAACCTCATCCGCGGGGCCACGGGCACGGAGGTCCTCCCCCTGTTCTCCACGGCCCTCATGATCCCCGGCCTCGTGGCTTTCGTCGCCCTCTCCCCGTTGAGCAAGGAGCGCCTGTCGATCGCGGTGAGGCGATGGAAGGCACGGCACTACCTGATCAAGGCGGCCTTCCTCACGTTCGACGATGGCACCCTCATCGGATCCAAGGTCCGGCCGGGGGAGACGATGGTCGACCAGGACCTGTTCAGCGCGACCCTCGACGTGATCCAGAACTTCATGCGCACCTCGTTCCCCGGGCTCCGGGGGCACTGGCTCAAGTCGATCACCCACGGGGACTACACCCTCGTCATGGAGCGGGGCCGGAGGGCGTACCTGACCCTCGTGATCACGGGCCTCGAGACGGACCAGCTGAGACGACAGATGAGAGACGCCCTCCTCGCGTTCGAGGCCGTGAACCGCCAGGTCCTCCTCAACTGGAAGGGGCTCGCCGAGGACGCCCGCGGCACGGACGAGTTCCTCTCCGAGTTCTTCCTCGAGGAGGCGTACGACGACCTGCCGCCATCGTAGGGCCTCCCGCGCCCGTCGGTCAAGCCCGCCCGTGTGAGCCCTTTATCCCCGACGCCCGGGTCTCGCGTGACGGCGGCGTCCATGGCCAACATCCCCTGCGTCGCGGTCGCCGCGCTCCTCACCGCCCTCGTCTGGTTCGGCGTCGTCGTGTACCAGGTCTACCGCGACCGCTACCGCACGTGGACGGAGCTCCTGTTCCTCGGGATGTTCACGTTCGGCGCCGTGTACGCCCTCGCGGACGCCATCTTTTTCAGCGCGGACTCGGCGAGGGAGGCGCTCGGGGCCGCGCGGATGGGCCTCACGGCCCTCACCCTCGCGGAGGTCTTCTTCATGCTCCACGGGATCGTGTTCCACACGCGGTCGCGGGGCGTCTTCTTGATCGCGGCGGTGCCGGCCGCGGTCCTCCTCCCCTTCGTGAACATGACGATGGTGAATGGGCTCGTGCCCCTCGAGGGGACCGGGCCCCCGTACATCCCCATGTACGACCCGTTCTGGTTCACCCTGTGGGTCGGCTGGATCCTCGCGAACTCGACGGTCGCGCTCGGCGCGTACTACCTCACGTACCGGGAGGTCCGGCGACACGCCCCGCGACCCGCCCGGCGGATGCGGCTCATGATGACGTCCCTCGTCCTCATGGTCCTCCTCGGCGGCGCGACGAACGTCGTCCTCGGGTACGGCCAGGTGAAGGTCCCGCCCCTCTTCTCCACCTTCCTCGTCATCCCCGGGCTCATCGCCCTGTACTCCGCGACCCCCGCGGGGTCCGTCGGGATGATGGGCGCGGTCCGGCGGTGGAAGGCCCGGGCGTACTCCGTGCGGGCCGCCCTCCTCACGTTCGAGGACGGCACCCTGATCGCCTCCCGCGTCCGGCCGGAGGAGGGGGGCATGGACGAGGACCTCTTCGGCGCGACCCTCGACGTGATCCAGAACTTCATGCGCACCTCGTTCCCCGGCCTCCGCGGGAAGTGGCTCCAGTCGATCACCCACGGGGAGTACACCCTCGTCCTGGAGAGGGCGGGGCGCACGTGCCTGACCCTCGTGCTCCGCGGGCGGGAGACGGACCCCCTGCGGCGTGCCATGAGGGACGCCCTCCTCGCGTTCGAGGTCGTGAACGCGGACGCCCTCGCGCGGTGGCGGGGGCTCGCGGACGACGCGCGGGGCGCGGGGGACCTCCTGGAGTCGTTCCTCGGCGAGGACGACGAGGCTGGGTGACGCGGTCCCGCTCCGGGAGACCGGGACGGCCCGGGGCCGCCCCCCGGGGGCGCGCACGGGCAAAGGCTCGTGGGCTGCCTCGACGAACGCGCGCCTCAGGCGTAGACCTGGACGAGGCCGACGGGCGAGCCGAGGAGGAAGAGCTTCCGGGGCTTCGGGCTCAGGCGGACGACGCGCTGCCCGAGGTTCAACTCCCGCTCCTTGAAACGCTCCTTGATCTCGTCGATCGACACGTACGTCTTCGAGAGGGCCTCCCCCCGGTGCAGGAGCTTGCTCAGGTATCCGACCGCGACGAGGGCCGCATACTCGGGGAACGACCAGTTGCTGTGGAGGGTCCCGTTCTGGGAGTACACGTACGACGACCGGCGCATCCGGATGGGGATCCAGCCGCCGCTTACCTGGAGCTTCGTGTGGCGCACGACGACGTCGATCTCGGGGAGGGCCTCGAGGGTGGCCCGGCCCGCCTCCGTGAGGAACCACTCCTCCTCGTAGTCCAGGAGGAAGTGGGCGTCGAACCGGCCGTCCTTCGCGGGCGGGAACGCGTTCCGGAACGCGGTCTCGAGCTCGTACCCGGGGGTGAGGCCGTGGATCCGGATCCCGACCCCGTGGCGCCGGGCGTACGTCCGGAAGGGCTCGATCCCTTCCGCCAGGATCTGGAGGAACCGCTTCGTGTCCCGGGGCCCGCGCTCCCGGTTGTACGCCGTGTGCGTGAGGACGACGGACGTCCGCGCGCCGAGGGACGCGAGGGTGTGGACGAGGGAGAGGCAGTACATCCCCGCGTCCGTGTCGACGTCGTGGGCCGCGGGGACCGTGAGGGTCGAGCGGGTCCCGTCGGGGATGTCGTACAGGACGAGGTCCCGCAGGTCCGCGAGGGCCGCCTCGGGCGGGATCCCGAGGCCGAGAGAATGGGAGAGGCCCTCCCACGCATGGAGGAACGCCTCCCGGATCGCCTCGGGCGTGGCCAGATACAGGGCCCCACCACTCCGGGCCGGGAGTGGTGTACGCTCGTCCACGTAGTCCGCGGATTCCACGAGGCTCTTGAGAAGGTCCTCCTGGATCCGGGCCGTGGTCGTGCCGGCGTCTAGGGAATCAGGGGGTTCCAGTCCTGGTTCTTCGGGGGGCACCAGCCGCGGCCGAGTCGGGGCGACGCCTGCCATGGGGGGTTCTCCTCCTCTCCCACTCGTTCCCAGAACTGATTATCAGATACTTAATGCTTGCTACAATCCGTAGCACTTGCTACGAAATCTAGCAAAATGTAGAAATAATCCGGAGGCCATGGAGGCGCACGATGGCGGAGCGGAGGGCGGGGAAGGGGTCCCCGGAAGCCCGGGTCCAGTTCAACATCCGCGTGGAGCCCGAGGTCCTCGAGGGCTTCCGGGCGTATTGCGAGCGGAACGGCCTCGACCCCCAGGGCCAGATCCTCCTGTTCATGAAGAGGGTCCTCGATACAGAATTCGACTTCCAGGAGCGGCTGTGGTCGGCCCTGAAGGAGGAGGCCCCCTGATCCCGAGGGGGCCGAGGGGCGCGTCGAACCGGCGGGCGAGCATCGCGACCTGATGGGCGGGCAGGCTCTCCGGCGCGAGGGTCACGAAGAGACGGCAGCCCGCGAGGCTCGCGAGGTCGAGGACGTCCTTCACGAACCCGAGGACGGTCCGGAAGTCGTTGAACAGGGCGAGCTGTTCGAGCCCCGCAATCACGACGTCGGCGCCGGGGTGGCCGCCCACGAAGGACACGAGGGTGCGCTTCGCCTCCGCGTCGAGGGACCTCGGGCGGACCCGCGGCCCGTCCACGTCGGCATCGGTGACCCAGACGATCTCGTACGCGTCCCCGTACCGGCGGCGCGCCTTGGACGGATGCTCCACCGTCAGGAGCAGGCCCCCGCGCGCGCCCGCCGCGAGGAGGGCCCCGGGGGACTCCTGGGCCGAGACGAGGAGGAGGACGTGGTCCCCGTCGGGGACGGACACCTCCGCGGGGGCCCGGAGGATCTCGAGGACGTGGTCCACGGAACCCCGGAGGAGGGACAGCTGGTCCGGGGGGAACGTCCCCAGGCCCGCGGCGACGAGGACCGTCCCGCCCGACGCGCTCGCCTGGTTCGTGACCCGGCGGAGGAAGCGCGCCACGGCGTCGAACCCGTTCATCTGGGCCACGTAGTCGAGGTCGTCGAGGAGGATCGCGGTGCCCGGGTTCTCCCGGAGGAACTTGACGACCGCGTGGAGGAGCTCGAACTCGAGGGAGGACGGCCGGAGGGACCGGTCGTCGCTCGAGGAGGACGTGATCCAGAGGATCGGCGTGCGCTCGAGCCCGAAGCGCTTCCCGATCTGGGAGGGCGGGAGGGCGCTCACGCACAGCCCGGGCGTCGTCGAGACGATCTCCCGGAACGCGCCCATCGCGGTGGTCCGGCCGGGTTCGAGGACGAGGTAGTTCAGGCCTCGGCCGAGGCCGTGCTTCTCGGCCCGCGGGAGGCGGACCTCGATCACGGGGTCGATCACGAGGTAGTGGTATCGCGCGACCGCGTACGCGATGAACACGGACCACGCGAGGGTGTACAGGGACCCCAGGCCCATCCGCGTCTCCGTGGAGGCGAGGAGGGGCCAGAACGTCTCCGTGATCCCCGCGGGGAGGGAGCCCAGGATCAGGCCGAGGGCCACGACCCCGGGCATGTACCCCGCCTTCCGCCTCCGGAGGCGCCACCACGACGCGACGAACAGGACGACGCTCGAGTAGAGCCAGGCGCCGTACAGCGCGGCCGCGATGGGGTACGTCGGCGCGACGTGGGCGCCCGGGCCGAACGCGTTCCGCGAGACGCCGTCGATGACCCCGTCCGTCGCGAGGACCGCCGCGGACCACAGGAGGAACGGCACGTAGGCGAGGGCGAGGACCCCGCGCGTCCGCGGGCCCAAAGCCGGCTCCGGGTACGTGAGGGCGAGGTGCATGAGGGCCGCGGGCACGAGGGAGATCCCGACCCACGTGAGGCGGGTCCAGGGCTCGATGGCATCCGGGGACGCGGACGCGGGCATGGCCCGCTGGACGGCCTCCGTGACGTCCCAGAGGACGAACGCGAGCATGAGGACGAAGAACGCGCGGTTCGCCGCGCCCTTCGGGTTCACGCCGAGGACGTACACGGCGAGGAACGCGCTCACGCCGAGGGCGAGGAGGGAGAGCCCGACCCCGAGGGACGTCAGGCTACCACGCGGCCCGCGGCCCCGTCACTCGGAGACGATCTCGAACGTGTTCCCGTCCACGAGGAGGGGATAGTAGTCCATGTCATGGTTCACGCCCCGCATCTTCACCACGCCGATGTACCGTCGGACCGTCGTCGCGAGGCCCGCGTCCATCTCCCGGAGGCGAAGGTGGATGATCGTGTCCGCGAGGAACTCCTCGACCCCGTACTTCGCGAAGCGGGTGCTGTCCCGGGCGATCTCCGCGACGAGGTACGACGTCGCCTGGAGGTCCCGGAGCTCCTCGAAGAACGTGAAGATCTCGTTCCGCGGGTTCTCGAACGGGGTCAGGGCGTACAGGGCGTCGAGGCTGTCAATCGCGAGGAGGTCGCAGCCGAGCTCCTCCTTGTATCGCGCGAGCTGGCGGCGGAGGCCGAGGATCCAGCGGGGCTGCTCCCGCATCTCCTCGAGCTCCTTCCGGAGGGCGCGGACGTCGATCACGTGGACGCCCTTCGCCTTCCCCGGGTCCATGCCGAGGGCGCGCATCTGGGCCCCGAGGGACTCCCGGCTCTGCTCCATGGAGAGGTACAGGCAGGAGGCATCCCGGTGGATGGCCTCGCTGTACAGGATCCGGAAGACGAGGGAGGACTTGAGGGAGCCCGGCGGCCCGCTCACGAGGACGAGGTGGCCCTTCGGGACGCCGCCCCCGAGGCGCTCGTCGAGCCCTGCGACGTACGTTGGGATGCGGTCTTCTGAACGTGCCACCTGAATCTCCGGAACCCCCACTCCCGACCCTGACGGAGATTAGCACGGCGATGGGCCGGATACGATAAATAGGTTCCCGAAGGCGGCACGATCGTCCGCGGGCGAACAACCCTTAAGCCCATGGCGATGTTCCCTCGAGGACTCCATGCCCGCGACGGTCACGGTCGGCCTCCAGTGGGGAGACGAGGGGAAAGGCAAGATCATCGACTTCCTCGCGGAGCACGCGGACGTCGTCGTGCGGTTCCAGGGCGGGGCCAACGCGGGGCACACGGTCCAGGTCGGCGAGGAGATCTACAAGTTCCACCTCCTACCGTCCGGCGTCCTGCGCAAGCGGACCCTGAACGTGATCGGGAACGGGGTCGTCGTGGAGCCGGGGCAGCTCCTCCAGGAGATCGAGGAGGTCCGATCCCGCGGGCATCCCGCGACGAACCTGCGGATCAGCGACCGCGCGCACGTCGTCATGCCGTACCACAAGACGATCGACGGCCTCGAGGAGAAGCTGAAAGGGGGCCTCGGGGCGGGCACGACGATGCGCGGGATCGGCCCCTGCTTCGAGGACAAGGTCGGCCGCTTCGGCGTGCGGATGGCGGACCTCGTCGACCCCGACGTCCTGCGGGCGAAGCTCGAGAAGGTCGTGCCGAT
>MGWD01000019.1:13997-15139 GCA_001800825.1 Euryarchaeota archaeon RBG_19FT_COMBO_69_17
TCGGCGGGTCCGACGTCCTCGACCTTGAGGCCCTCGTGGCGCAGCACGCGGAATACGGGGACCGCCTCCGGCCGTTCGTCACGGACACGTCCGTCCTCCTGGACCGGCAGCTCGCCCGGGGGAAGCGCGTCCTCTTCGAGGGGGCCCAGGGGACCCACCTCTGCATCGACCACGGCATCTATCCGTTCGGGACGTCGAGCCAGTGCGTGGCGGGGGCCGCGAGCGTCGGTGCCGGCGTCGGGCCGCGGCACCTCACGGAGATCCTCGGGGTCGCGAAGGCCTTCACGTCCCGGGTCGGCGCGGGGCCCTTCCCGACGGAGCTCGAGGGGGACGTCGCCACGCACCTGCGGGAGAAGGGGGGCGGGGAGTACGGCACGACGACCCGTCGCCCGAGGCGGGGGGGCTGGCTCGACCTCCCCATGCTCCGGATGTCCGTCCGGGTGAACGGCCTCACGGGCCTCGCGGTCACGAAGCTCGACGTCCTCGGCGGGCTCGAGAAGGTGCGGGTCGCGACCCACTACCGCAGGGACGGGGAGACGATCCGGGAATTCCCCGCGAGCATGCGCGTCCTGGGCGAGTGCGAGCCCGCGTACCGGGACTTCAAGGGCTGGCCCGAGCTCTCCGAGGACGCGTGGATCGGGATCGCGAGGAAGGGAAGGCGGGGCCTTCCCGAGGCGGTACGGCGGTACCTCGCGTTCCTCGAGGCGCAGCTCAAGGTCCCCGTGAAGATCGCGTCCGTCGGGCGGTCGCGCGCGGCGACGATGGCCCTCCGGGCGTGACGGAACGTCGCGGGATCAGGCGCTCGCGCGGGAGGACCCGCGAGGCCCGCGATCCCTCCATGTCGACGACGTCGCCCGGGGGGAAAGGGCCGAGGACGAACCCCGCGACGAGCGTCCCGACCGCGGGGGAGACGCACGCGTCGGAACAGGGCCTCGCCGACCTCTGCCTTGACGAGGACGACCGCGACGTCGAGGAGGAGGGGGGTCGCGGCCACCGGGGGCGTGTATCGCGCGAGGACGGACGGACCTTCACGCCCCCGGAGAGGGGGGAGCCGTCAGTCGAGGGCGACCGGCGGGATCGAAGGCCTCGGGAGCCCGAGGCGGTCCCGAAGCTCGCACGCCTTGCACACCTCTCGCACCGTC
>MGWD01000020.1:0-162 GCA_001800825.1 Euryarchaeota archaeon RBG_19FT_COMBO_69_17
TCGACGACAACAACTACGACGGGGCGTACCTCATCGCCCTCGCCGCCCAGGCCGCGGGCAGCGCCACGGGCGCGGCGATCAAGTCGAAGATCTTTGACGTCGCGAACGCGCCGGGGACGAAGATCTATCCCGGCGAGTGGACGAAGGCCCTGACGGAGATCG
>MGWD01000020.1:187-563 GCA_001800825.1 Euryarchaeota archaeon RBG_19FT_COMBO_69_17
GGGCGCATCCGGGGCCGTGAACATCGACAACCTCGGGGACCCGTTCAGCGGATACATCGTCTGGGGCGTGAACGCGACCGGCCAGGCGATCAACACGCAGGTCTTCCCGGAGTCCCTGGTGCAGACCCTGCTCCCCGCCCCGCCGATGCCCGCACCGGGCACCCGGTCCGTGATGTTCCCGTGGCGCCCGGAAGCGGCCACCGCGGACGACCGCTGAGGAGCTACCCGCCCAGGTAGAGGCGCCCCACGTCCGGATCGTTCAGGAGCGCCTCCCCCTTTCCCTCGAAGCGGTTCCGCCCCATCTCCAGGACGTACCCGCGGTGGGCCATCGCGAGCGCCTTCCTCGCGTTCTGCTCGACGAGGAGGATCGCCGTCC
>MGWD01000020.1:618-1681 GCA_001800825.1 Euryarchaeota archaeon RBG_19FT_COMBO_69_17
GAGACCCGCCGAGGGCTCGTCGATCAGGAGCATCGCCGGGTCCAGGACGAGGGCCTTCCCGAGGGCGACCATCTGCTGCTCCCCTCCGCTCAGTGCCCCCGCCCGCTGCCTCAGCTTCGGCTCCAGGTTCGGGAACAGTCCCGTGATGTGGTCCACGCGCTGCCGGAACTCCTCCTCGCTGATCCGCAATCCCGTCACCGGACGGGGGGTCCCACCGACCGGGTCCGGGGCCTTCGGCCCGACCGACCCGCCCGGGAGGAACGGTAGGTACCGCCGCACGAGCGCTCCCCCCATGTGGAGCCATCCGGGCCGGCGGGTGATCGCGCCGATCTCCAGGTTCTCGAGCACGGTCATGCTCGGGAAGATGTTGCGGTTCTGGGGGACGTACGCCAGTCCCGCGGGCACGAGGTCCTCTGGGTTGCGCCCGGCGATCTCCACGTCCCGGAACCGGATGCTCCCCCGACTCGGCTTCAGGATCCCGATGATGGCTTTGATCAGGGTGGACTTCCCCGCTCCGTTCGGGCCGATTACGGCGACGATTTCCCGGTCGTCGACCCGTGCGTTCACGCCATGGAGGATCTCCGTCTCGCCGTATCCCGCGAACAGGTCCTGGACCTGGAGGATCACGTCAGGCCCCCAGGTACGACTCGATCACCCTCGGGTTCGCCTGGATCGCCTGCGGGAGGCCCTCCGTCAGGGTCCGGCCCTGATGCATCACGATGATCCACTCGCACCGCTTCATCACGACGTCCATGTCGTGCTCCACCAGGAAGAACGTGAGCCCCTTGTCGCGGAGCCCCTCGATCACCGCGAGGATCTTCTTCGCGAGAGTCGGGTTCACGCCCGCGACCGGCTCGTCGAGGAGGACCATCTTCGGCTCCGCCATCATCGCCCGCGCGAGCTCGAGGAGCTTCTTCTGCCCGCCGGAGAGGTTCTTCGCGTACTCGTCCCGGAGCTGCCGCAGGCCGACCCACTCGAGCACGGACTCCGCCTTGGCGATCACGCCCTCCTCCTGCTTGCGGATGAGGCGGGGCCGGAGGACGAGGTCCCGCAGCCGCTCTCC
>MGWD01000020.1:1724-2595 GCA_001800825.1 Euryarchaeota archaeon RBG_19FT_COMBO_69_17
AGATTCCGGAGCTCCCGGGGGATCTGGAACGTCTTCACGAGCCCCCGTCGGACGATGCGGTGGGGCGGGAGGCCGTCGACGCGCTGCCCGTCGAAGACCACTTCGCCCGCGTCCGGCGCGTACAGCCCTGCGACCACGTTGAACAGCGTGGACTTGCCCGCCCCGTTCGGCCCGATCAGGCCGGTGATCGTCCTCGGCCTGACCGCGAGCGTGCAGCCGTCGACCGCCCGGATGCCCCCGAAGCTCTTCGCCACGTCGCGGACCTCGAGGATGTTTTCCGCCATGGGGTCACCCCGCCTTCCGCGGGACGTACCGCTCCTCCGGGATGATCCCCTCCGGCAGGAACAGGACGAACAGGATCAGGAGGACCCCGATCGCGATCAGGTTGACGAAGTCGATCCGCAGCGCGAGGGCGTCCGGGACGTACGCCTTCAGCTGCTGGGTGGCCCAGGTGAACAGCCAGAACAGGTATCCGCCCAGGATCACGCCACGGTTGTTCCCGCTCCCCCCGAGGATCACGATGACGTACGCGTTGAACGTCGCGAACGGCGCGAACTGGTCCGGGAGGATGACCCTCTGGAACGAGGCGAGCAGGACGCCCGCGAGGCCCATGAACGCGCATCCGATCCCGAACGCGCCGAGCTTCAGGACGAACGTGTCCTTCCCCAAGGCCATCGCGGCCTCCTCGTCCTCCCGCACCGCGCGCAGGGCGCGCCCCCACGGGGAACGGCCGAGGTACTCGACGACGAATAGGACGCCGAGCATCACGCCCAGGCCGACAAGGACGAAGACGCCGTCCGAGGCCCATCCGATCGTCTCGGGGACAAGGCCGGCGAACGGCCGGGGGATCGGGGACAGGTTCTGGTCCCCG
>MGWD01000020.1:2708-2820 GCA_001800825.1 Euryarchaeota archaeon RBG_19FT_COMBO_69_17
CCCGAGGATCCCGGAGACGGCCATCGCGACCACCGCCGAGAGGACGAGGTCCAGGGGGACCACGAGACCCCAGTGCCCCGGGTACGTGGAGCTCTCCGGCACCCGCCCCGTC
>MGWD01000020.1:2871-4457 GCA_001800825.1 Euryarchaeota archaeon RBG_19FT_COMBO_69_17
GCGTTGAACAGCCCGGTCTTGCCGAACTGGAGGTTCAGGCCGAGCGCGAGGACGACGAAGATCGTCGCGGGAACGACGTAGCTCGCAAGCTGCAGGACGAGGGACTCAAGGGCCAGGTCGCACCACCCCCCGCCTCGGGAAGAGGCCGCGAAGACCCGGCGTGCGCCCCCCCATCCGGGCCCGGGTGGAGCCGATGATCCCTTCTGGCTTGAGCAGGAGCACCAGGATCATGACGAGGAACGCGCCCGCGGGCTCGTATGCGGAGCCGCCCTCGAGCACCTTCGCCTGCTGAAGCGCGGTGAAGACCACGTTCGAGAGCTTCTGGACGAGCCCGATGATGAGCCCGCCGAGCATGGCGCCGTACGGCGAACCGATCCCGCCCACGATCACCGCGGAGAACACGAACAGGAGCACGAAGAACCCGAGCAGGGGGTAGACGTTCACGATGATCGCGAGCAGGACCCCCGCGACCGCCGCCAGGCCCCCCGACAGGGCCCAGGTCCAGAGGATCACGTTGCGGGTGCTGATGCCGGACGTCCGGGCGAGGTCGAGGTCGTCCGCGCAGGCCCGCATCGCCTTGCCCAGCGTCGTGTACTTGAGGAGGACGTGCAGGAACACGATCAGGACCACGGAGACCGCGAGGGTGACCCCGCCCTTCACCCAGTTGAAGGAGAGCCCGGTGTCCCCGATCTCGAAATCGGGGGGGATGGAGACGTTCAGGTATCGGACGTCCCCCAGGAAGATGACCGCGATCACGTTCTGCAGGAGGAGGGCCACGCCCACGGAGGCGATCAGGGCGGGGACGGGGCCCCGGCGCTCGAGGCGGCGGAAGATGCCGAGCTCGAGGAACATGCCGAGGAGCGCGACGACGAGGATCGCGGCGACGAACCCCCACAGGATGTTCGCCCCCAGAAGGACGTTGACGCTGTACGCGGCGTACGCGCCGACGGTCATCATGTCCCCGTGGGCGAAGTTCGCGAACTTCTTGATCCCGTACGTGAGGGAGAGGCCGGACGCGCCCAGGACGTAGATGCTCCCGACGACGATGCCCTGGATCGCGAACTGGAGGGCGATCCCGCCGAACGCCGCGCCCATCGCGGCGATCACCGCAACGATGGTCCCGATGTGGATGGCCCACCACGGGATCCGGTCGAACGCGTACAGTGCGTCGCTGAGGGTGCGCACCGCCATCGCTGAACTCCAGCGATGGGCTACCCCCTATAATACGGTTAACCGGGGTTCGGGCGGGCCGAAATCCCGGAGGCGCGTCCCGAGATCATGGCAGTTTCCCCAGCCGCCTGAGGTTCGCCTCGTAGACCTCGCGGCTGATCTTCCCGGACTCGAAGGCGTCGCGCAGTCTCGTGACCCGGGGGTCCTCGGGCGCCGGCGGTTCCTCCCCGAGGCCCGCAAGCGCCTCGTCCAGGTCCCCGAGTTCCTCCTCCTCGTCCGCCCCCGGGACCGTGACGCGCGGCGCGGAGGCGTCCTCGGGTTCGCCCTCCGTCGCGGGCGGGGTTTCCTCGATCTCCTCCTCCGCAGGGCCCTCCTCCACGGGCGTCTCCTCGGCCGATGGTCCCTCCTCGGGCTCT
>MGWD01000020.1:4515-4807 GCA_001800825.1 Euryarchaeota archaeon RBG_19FT_COMBO_69_17
ACGCGCCGATGGCCGCCGCGGCGACCAGCCCGGCGACGCTCCACGGATCCCCGGGAGCGGCGACGAGGGACACTGAGAACCGCTGCTCGTCGAAGTTCCCCACCGCGTCCTCGACGCGGACGACGATCGCGTTCTCCCCCGCGCTCAGGGTCACATTGCTGCGGATGAAACGGTCCCCGTCGAGGGGCACGACGAAGCCGTTCACGGTCACCAGGCTCCCGGGCTCCGTGCGGCCCGAGACGGTGACGACGCCCGTCGTGACGCGGGCGGGAATCGGGTCCACGGCCAGAAC
>MGWD01000020.1:4919-4998 GCA_001800825.1 Euryarchaeota archaeon RBG_19FT_COMBO_69_17
TCGAACGAGCCGTCCGCGCCCACGGCGGCCCGCGCGCCTCGGACGGTCACCACGACGTCATCGGGTGGCCACGCGACGC
>MGWD01000021.1:0-870 GCA_001800825.1 Euryarchaeota archaeon RBG_19FT_COMBO_69_17
AGGGAACGTCGCGAACCCCGCCTGTCGGAAGTTCGCGTCGAACGTCAGAGCCTTGCGGATTCCGAGGTTCCCCATGAGCACGAACGAGGTGCAGTCCGTGAAGGACCACCGTTTGTCGCCCCGTTGGACGAAAAGCTTCCATGCCGCCTGGAAGACGGGTGTCTCCACGCGGACGAGCCGAAGGTTGCCGGAGCCCAGGATCGCCTGTCCGGCCGCGGAGGCGAGATCGTGGCGGCCCGATCGGACGAGGAGGGCCGTCACGGCCTCGTCGAACACGTAGTCGCTCAGGACAATCCGAAAGGCGTCCGGACCCGCGCCCTTCTGATCTCTCACGAAGGCGATCGCGGCCCGGTGGTCCCGGTCCCGCACGTTGAACCGGGCCACGAGGAAGCTCGAATCCGCGAAAGCGTATTCGGCCATCTACTGCCGCCCGTAGAGGAGGCGGTCGAGGCCCCGGGCGTCCGTCCGCCCCGCGTCGAAGACGAGAGCCGTGTCGTAGAACGGGTCCTCGGCGAGGTCCGGGGCGTCGGCCGAGAAGGCGTCCGCAAGGGCCGCGCGGTTCCGGAGGGCGAACTCCGCGAGGGCGGCCACGGTCTCTCCCTGGGAGAGCCTGCGCCCGAGGGTCTTCTCAAGGATCTCCGCGGCCCGCCGGACCGCGTCCTTCTGGTCGGGGGTGAGTCGAAGCGTCGTCATGCGTATACACGTATACGCTCGTACGTATATGACAGTTCCGCACTCCTCCGGGAATCGGATTGGCGCGCCCAAGAGGTGGATCGGCCTTTGCTCCCGCCGTCGTCCCACTCCCATCCGCACGCAGGCGCAGGCCCTAATACGAGCGTGAGGATTCGCCCGCACATGCCGCCCGGTCCT
>MGWD01000021.1:1013-2383 GCA_001800825.1 Euryarchaeota archaeon RBG_19FT_COMBO_69_17
CCCGGGAGGGAGGCACCGGCCGGCCGACGGGGCGATCCTCGAAACGGCCTTGCGGGAGACAAGGGAGGAGGTCGGGCTCGACCTTCGCGGCTCGGCCGACGTCCTCGGCCACATGCCCCCGCGGGCCCCTGGGAATCGTCTTGAGATGCTCGTCGTGCCCTACGTCGCCCTCGCCCGGCGTCCGCTCGAGCCGTCCCCCGGCCCCGAAATGGCTTCGGCGTTCTGGTGCGCCCTCGCGGACCTGCCGCCCACACGGACGACGGCCGTCGTCCCGACGATCCTCGGCGAGCTCACGGTCCCCGCGTTCGTCCACGGGGGCGAGGTCATCTGGGGCTTCACGTACCGCCTGCTCGAGGAGCTCCTCGTGCTCCTGGGCCTCAGCGCGTAGGCGGCTTGGGCGGGCCCGGCGGACCCCGGACGACCCGGCGGATGACGAGGGGCCGTCCCGCGTCGGGGATGTCCGTCAGGTCGACGGGCGGGTTCTCGATTTGCCCGAGAAGTTCGGGGACGTTCGCTCGGACGGCCGCGGACCGCTGCGCGGCGACGCGCGCGTCGTCGATCGCCTTCCGGAGGGCGACGGCGGCGAGGACCTCCTTCTCCGTCGGCCTCGGCGTGAGGACCACCTCGTGGTGGGCCTCCACGCCCTTCGGCGTGCCGTCGTCGAGGGGCTGCCCGCACTCGGGGCAGAGGATCAGGTCCCCGCGGACCTTCGGCCCGCGAAAGGAGAATGCGAGGCGGGCGACCTGCAGGAGGAGATAGAGGATTGTCGTCAGGACGACGTACGCCGCGGGGTCCGTCGGCCGGGGCGCGGAGCCGTCGAAGTACAGGACCTCGTGGTTGTAGAAGAGGGCCGCCGCGATCGCCGCGATCCCGAGGAGGAGGACCTCCTTCAGGGCGACGTGGGCCAGCCAACTCCGCCTCGCGTTCACGCGCGTCCTCCGCGGAGGCCCAGGCGGCGGCCGCACCGCCCGAAACCCCTTCTCCGCCGGAAGAAAGGGCCCGAATCCCAGATATACCTTCGCCTCCCGGCGCCCCGGGGACGTCCTATCAAAAGTGAAAAGGAGGGGATGAAGTATATCCGGCCCCGGACATCGTGCGGAGGGACTGAATGGCCATGCAACTCAGGCCGAGGACACTCGCGGGCGGATTCGGCGCGTTCTTCCTCGTCATGGCCTTCGGCACGTGGTACTTCACCTCGTCCCTCACGACGCCGTGGTACGGCCCCGACCTGTCGCGATGGGTGTACATGGCGTACCTCGTCGCGGGGACCGTCCTCCTCGCGGCGAGCGGCGCCGTCGCGGTCATGAGGTCCCAGTTCCTCGACCGCCGGATCATCGAGCTCAACGAGCAGATCGAGGCCCTGGGGGGCG
>MGWD01000021.1:2444-3759 GCA_001800825.1 Euryarchaeota archaeon RBG_19FT_COMBO_69_17
CCGGGACCATGTGGACCGGGACATCGACGACCTCCTCGAGAGCCTCTCCGAGATGGAGACGACCGTGGTCCAGGCCGCGGAGGCGGGGGAACCGGACGCCCCCGTGGGGTCCCTGGCGGCCGTCGCGGAGGCGAGCCCCGCGGTCGCCGCGAGCCGCGACCTCATCACGAAGCGGGAGCGGGCCCGGAGGATGCGGAACGCGGTCCCGCGGTACCTCGCAGGGCCTGCGATCGGAGGGATTCTCGTCATGGCCGTCGCCGGCGCGATGCTCCCCGGCTCCGACGGCATGCTCCAGTCCTACTACAACCTCAACACGGCCCTCATCCTGGGGATCGGGTACTCCTGGGCGGGCCTGGGCGCGTACTTCGCGGCGACGGTCTACGCCCTCCTCAAGCAACGATGACGCCGTACGTTACTGTTTTGTCACGGGCCGCCGGGGGCGCGCGAGCCGAATTCTCATGGATAGCACGTTTCGGCAACGCCTTTAAATACGACCGACCTTGTTCCCCTACCTCGGAGGGCGCTCCGTGATCACGACCGCGGTCACTGTCACATCTACATTCCTCGCCGCCAGTTTCGGCGCCGCGGCGGTCCTGTCCCTCATCCTCCTCCTCATCGTCCGCGAGCTGTCGGGAGCCCACGCGGAGGAGTCGGGGAGCCTGCGGTCGAAGATCCTCTCCCACACCCTCCTGATCCCCATCGCGCCGCTCCTCGTCGTCTTCAGCTTCATCGTCGCCGTGAAGATCCTCGAAGTCCTCTAGGCGGTCGTTGGGCTTCGCGGGCGGCCGTCAGCCGCGCCATCCTTGCGTCGCATCCGAGAGAGATTCGATATCCTCCTTCGAGAGGCGGAAGTCGAGGGCCCCCGCGTTCTCGGCGGCCTGTCGGGCGTCCTTGGCCCCCGGGATCGGCACCGTGTCTTGCTCGATGAGCCACCGGAGGGCGACCTGGCCCCGGGTCTTCCCGTGCCGCTCGCCGATCTCCCCGAGCCGCTCGAGGACGGGCGCCGCACGGTCGAGGCGGTCCCCCCGGAAGGGTCCCACGGATCTGCGGAGCCGGTCGGGGGGTCGCGATCGGGACGTGTACTTCCCCGTGAGGGCCCCCATCGCGAGGGGCATGTACGCGACGAGCGTGACCCCGAGCTCCCGGCACGCGGCGAGCACGCCGTCGACCTCGGGTTCCCTATGGAGGAGGGAGTACTCGACCTGGTTCGAGGCGAGGGGGATCCCTCGCTCCGCGAGGGCCGCGTGGGCCCGGCGCATGTGCTCCGCGGAGAAGTTCGAGACCCCGACCGCGCGCGCCTTCGACGCGTCGACGG
>MGWD01000021.1:3806-4298 GCA_001800825.1 Euryarchaeota archaeon RBG_19FT_COMBO_69_17
GGATCTGATAGAGGTCCACTCGTTTCCGGCCGAGGCGGGCGAGGCTCCGGTCGAGGGCGCGGGGCAGGCTCCTCGCGGTCCGGGGCGGGAACGGGGCGAACTTCGTCGCGACGACGAGCTCCCTCCCCCGGGCCAGGACCCCGAGCCTCCGCTCCGACGTCCCCCGGCCGTACATCTCCGCGGTGTCGAAGAGGTTCACCCCGGCCGCGAGGCTCGTCTCGAGGGCCCGGGCCTCCGCGTCCGGCCCGTGGGCGCCCCCGTAGATCCGGGTCTTCCCGCCCCACGTCATCGTTCCGACGCCGATGCGCGACACGTGGACGTCGGACTTCCCGAGCCGAACGAGGTCCTCCACGCCTCCCCACCGTCGCGCGACGCGAACGGACGCGCCGCAGGTGCGGAGGGCGGCCCGCCCTTTTCATCCTTCGGGATTCCCCAGGGCGAGGCCTCCGTCCCCCGAGCGGGGGGCCCTCACCCGATCAGGAAGGGCGCGAG
>MGWD01000021.1:4324-9109 GCA_001800825.1 Euryarchaeota archaeon RBG_19FT_COMBO_69_17
CGCGTCCGGATCACGGCCCCGCCGTAGAAGAGCGCGACGCCGAAGACGAACGCGAGGTCCGCGGGGGACCGGAAGAAGATGTGGAGGGCCGTGAACGCGACGCTGACGAACATCAGACCGGCCGTCGTCCCGAGGCCCTCGATCGCCCGCCGCATGAGGATCCCGCGGAAGATGAGCTCCTCCGACACCCCCGTCGCGAGGAAGATCACGAGGGTCGCGCCGACGACCGCGGGGAGGGTGAGTTCGGAGATCCACGGCTCGGGGCGCAGGATGTAGTACTCGACGACGCCGAGGGGGAGGCCCGTGAGGGCGATGGCGGCCTGCACGGGCCAGTCGCTGAGGGGCGTGAGGATCCCGAGGTCCCGCGGCCGGATCCGCTGGACGTAGGCCACGGCCGCGATCGACACGAGGAGGGGCGCGCTCACGAGGGCGAGCCGCACGAGGGTGTCGCGCGGGAGGATCTGCCCCGGGAGGGGCGGGAGGGCGAGGGAGTACACCCGGATGAGGGACGCGAGGCTCAGGGCCGTGAGGAGGGCGCCGAGGGTCGCCTGCCTCGGCTGCACGACGACCCCGTGGATGAGGAGGGCGAACACGAGGAGGATGTGGACGGCGAGCCCCGCCTCCTCGATCGACGCGGACCGCACGCCGTCCCCGTACGCGATGAGGGACTCCGCGAGGACGAGGAGGACGAGGTAGCCGGACAGCACCGCGGGCACGGGGATCCTCGGGGTCTGGGTCCCTGTCGCGGTCGCCGTCGCCATGCCCGGCCTCCTACGGGGGGACCGCCTGCAGGTCCACGGGCTCCGCCTCCATGGGCGCCCGCCCCGCCCACCACAGGATCGGCATCTCCGCCGCCTGTCCGATGACGTACGCGTACGCGAGCCCCGTGATGTCCATCGTGCCGAGCAGGACGTACCCCGCCCCGAGGGTCACCCCCGTTGCGACGATCGCGGCCGCGATGAGGGGGAGCACCTGCTTGCGGATCCGCACCCGCGTCCCGAACAGGCCGTTGAGGAACACGGGGATCGAGGCGAAGCTCAGGATCCGGAGGGGCGTGATCCCCGCCTCGACGATCGCCGAGACGCCGGTCCCGGAGTTGAACAGCTCGAGGATGATCTCCGCGGCGAACCACATCCCCGCGATCCCCGGGACGAGGAGGGCGAGGGACAGGAGGACCGCCTTGCGCTCGTCCCGCGCGCGGCGCGCGTTCGCCTGGGACGCCTCCGCGAGGAACGATGTCATCGTGGCCCCGGGGATGATCCAGAGGAGGCCCGCGATCGTGAACGCGGCATAGAAGTACGCGGCCCGCTCGGCCCCCGCGGGGAGGACCCGCACGATGAGGAGGGGCAGGAGGAGGGTCGACCCGCTCCCGATGAGCCCCGCGACCCAGTTCCCCACGCTGAAGCCGAACATCGGGCGCACGCGGCGGCGGCTGAGGCGGGGACGCGGGAAGTACCCGTCGAGGACCCGCGGGAGGAACAGGAAGCCCGTCGCGAGGACGGAGATCCCGAAGGCCACGGCGATGGAGAGGTACGCCCCCATCCGCCCGCCGAGAGGGCCCGTGAACCAGACGACGAAGACGAGGGGCAGGGGGATCTTGACGAGGCCGAAGAGGACGCTCCTCCACGTGGCCACGTCCGCCCGGCGCAACGCGACGACGGTACTGTCGAGGATCGGGGCGAAGGAATAGGCCATCCCCGTGAGGACGATCAGGACGACGTATACGGGGTGCTGGATGAACGCGAGCTCGGGCGTCCAGAGGCCCGCCCCGAGGACGAACGCGAGGGCGAGGATCCCCCCGAGGAGCCCGGAGATGGAGAGGCACGAGTTCACGAGGGCGTTCCGGTCGTCCGTCTCGGGGAGGAACCGGATGATCCCGACCCCGAGGCCGAGGTGCGCGAAGCCGGACAGGAACGTGACCGTCTGGAGGAGGGTGAGCCCGTACCCCGCGTCCGCGGGCCTGTACACCCGGTAGAAGACGACCCAGAAGAAGAACCCGAGGCCGATCCCGATCACGGAGGAGAGCATGATGAAGAACGCGTTCCGGTACAGGGGCCCCTTCGCCTCCCCCCAGAGCCGCCCCGCGAGCTTCTGCACGCGCCCCGGTGTCCCTTCCACAGGCCCTCGTCCTCGGACGCGCGCGACGAACCCTCGGAACGGGATAAAGGCTTCGTCCCGCGCGGTCAGTCGAGGGGCCTGAGGACGCCGTCCTCGAGGGCGTACCGCGTCCCGGCGATCCCGCGGGCGTCGGCGTCGTGGGACGCCATGACGACGGCCGCGCCGAACGACGTCCGCGCGCGCTCGAAGGCTCCGAGGACCGCGGCCGTGCCCTTCGCGTCGAGGGCCGCCGTGGGCTCGTCCGCGAGGAGGACCCGCGGCCCGTTCGCGAGGGCCCGGGCGACGGCGGCCCGCTGGCTCTCCCCCACGCTGATGGCCCCCGGGCGGCGGGATGCGAGGCGCTTGAGGTCGAACGCCTCGAGGAGCTCCGCGACCCGGGCCTCGTCCGGCTTCCGCGCGAGGCGGAGCGGGAGGGCCACGTTCTCCGCGACGGTCAGGTCGTCGATCAGGTTGTGGGTCTGGAAGACGAAGCCGAGCTCGTGGAGGCGGACCTTCGCGAGCTCTGACTCGCGGAGGCCCGTGATCTCGCGGCCCCCGAGCGTGACGGTCCCGCGGGTCGGCGCGTCGAGCCCGCCCAGGATCGACAGCAGGGTGGTCTTCCCGCTCCCGTTCGCTCCCCAGAGGAGGACGCCCTCGCCGCCCGCGACGTCGAGGGACAGGCCCCGGAGGACGTCCCCCCGGGCGTCGTAGGACTTCCACAGGTCCCGCGCGGCGAGGACGGCGCCCGCCATCGCGCGGCCATCGCGGGCCGCGGGGAAAAGCTTTCCCGAGGTGTAGACCGTGCGCCGCGATGGGGCCGCGGTACGTGCGCGTGGGGTCCGTCGACAGGCCTCCCGGAGGCCTGTCGTTGTCAATTCCTATCCTATCGACAGCTTTTTCACACCCTCCCTCTATGCCGCCTTCGCGGTACGGGATGCACGCCGCACTATCGACGCCCCCCATTCCCAGGGAGGGAACCCCTTGAGCTACGATGAGGACACAAGACTAGGACGCCGGACGCTCCGCCTCGTCCCGGCGATCCTGATCGCGATCGTCATGCTGGTCGGAGCCGCCCAGGCGAGCTTTTGGACGACGGGCCGCGCGCAGACCTCTGCCGCGCCGGTCCCGACGCCCCTCGCCGACGCGGACGCCGACGGAATCCCCGACTACGTGGAAGACCAGGTCTACGGCACGGACCCCGCGGACTCCGATACGGATGGGGACGCCCTCCCCGACGGGGAGGAGGTCCTCTGGGGCGGGGACCGCTTCCAGACGGACCCCCTCGACCCCGACTCGGACGGGGACGGCCTCGACGACTTCGAGGAATGGTCCCAGGGGACGAGCCCCGTGTTCGCGGACACGGACCGGGACGACCTCAGCGACTACGACGAGGCCGTGACGTACGGCACGGACCCCCTCGACGAGGACACGGACGACGACGGCCTGCCGGACGGGCACGAGCGCATCTACGTCTCGACGAGCCCGGCCTCATACGCGTGGATCGACCCGACCTCCGGGGACCACGTCCTGTCGGGCTGCAACAACTGCTGGGAGGAGTACGAGATCCCCTTCGAGTTCATCTACATGGGCGAGGGCTACACGAACCTCCGCCTCACGGACAACGGATACTTCACGTTCGCCCGCGCGGGCGGCTCCCTCGCGGACGCGATCAGCGTGAACGGCGACATCCCCTCGGGCGCGTGGCCCGACAACGCCGTATACGCGTACTGGGACAGCCTCACGACGGCGTGCTTCGGGCCCGACGCCCACGTGTACGTCCTCGTCCAGGGGGCGGAGCCCGACCGCCAGGTCATCGTGGCCTGGGTCAACGTCGGGCACACCTCCGCGGGCTGCGGGAACCGGGGATCCTTCGAGGTCGTCCTCACGGAATCGGACATGTCGATCAAGCTTCAGTACCAGGACACGGACTTCGGCCTCTTCGGAGTGAACCAGGGCCGGAGCGCGACGGTCGGGATCGAGAACGACCGCGGGAACCGCGCGGTCCGCTTCTCCTACAACGACGGCGCGGGCCCGATCACTTCGGGCCTCGCGATCCTCTTCTCCGCCCCCGCCGTCGGCGTGGGCCTGGATCCCCTCGACGCGGACTCCGATGGGGACGGGCTCCTCGACGGCTTCGAGGCCTGGGTCCTCGACCTCGACCCCCTCGATGCGGACACGGACGGGGACGGGATCGGGGACGGCGAGGAGGCGACCCTCGGGTCCGACGGCTACATCACGTACGCGTGGACGACGGACACGGATGGGGACGGCCTTGACGACGATGCGGAGATCGCGGCCCTCACGAGCCCGGTCCTCTCCGACACGGACGGGGACGGGATCGACGACGACTTCGAGCCGGGTCTCCTCACGAACTCGCGGAACGTGGACACGGACGGGGACGGCCTCACGGACTCCTTCGAGCTCCTCCTCGGCACGAACCCGACGATCGTGGACACGGACGGGGGCGGGAAGCCGGACGGGATGGAATGGGTGAACAACCGGTACGGGGCCTGCGTGTGCAGCCCGACGTTCGCCCCCGACGACGCCGCCTTCACGCCCACGGACCCGGACTCGGACCGCCTCGACAACGTCGCGGAAGGGAACGCGGGCACGAGCCCGATTGTCGCGGACACGGACGGGGACCTCCTGAGCGACCTCCTCGACCTCGGCCACGAGTTCTGGTTCGGG
>MGWD01000021.1:9119-15518 GCA_001800825.1 Euryarchaeota archaeon RBG_19FT_COMBO_69_17
GGGACGGGATGACGGACTTCGAGGAGCTGACCCTCGGGAACGACGGGATGTTCACGTTCCCGAACTCGGGCGACTCCGACGGGGACGGGGTCCCCGACCTCGCGGAGATCGACATGGACCTCCAGCCGCGCTACGGGGACACGGACCGGGACGGCTGGGGCGACGGGGAGGAACTCTTCAGCCCCCTGGACCCCCTCTACCAGGACAGCGACCGAGACTTCTGGGGCGACGGCGGGGACACGAACCCGGCCCTCGCGGACTCCGACGGGGACCTGCTCACGGATGCCCTCGAGGCGCTCTGGTTCAACACGGACCCGGATTCGATGTGGACCGACGGGGACGACCTGCCGGACGGGCAGGAGGTCCGCCTCTTCGACTCGGACCCCCTCTTCACCGACTCGGACCGGGACGGCCTGTCGGACGACGAGGAGTTGGGTTTCGGCACGGAGGCGACCGTCGTGGACACGGACGGGGACGGCCTTGACGATGACGACGAGTGGAACTCCGGGACGGACCCGCTCCGGGCGGACACGGACCGGGACGGCGCGTCGGACGAGGACGAGGAGAACGTCTACCCGACGGACTCCCAGAGCTGGTCCGTCGACGGGGACCTCCTGTCCGACGGCGAGGAGATATTCCAGTCGGGGACGAACCCCCGCTGGGCGGACTCCGACGTCGACGGATATGCGGACCACGTCGAGGTCTGGAACGGCTTCGACCCCCTCGACCCCCTGGACCCCGTGGCCTTCGCCGATGCCGACGGGGACGGGCTCTCCGACGCCGCGGAGGCGACCGCGCGGACGGACCCGAACAACCCCGACTCCGACTTCGACGGCGTCGGGGACGGCCTCGAGCTCAACATGGACTGGGACCCCCTCACCGCGATCATCGACACGTCGGACCCCCTCACGATCGACACGGACGGGGACTGGCTCCGGGACGGCGTGGAGTGGGGCCTCGGGACGGATGCGACGAACCCCGACTCCGACGGGGACGGGATGGCGGACGGCGAGGAGATCTTCGCCTTCGGGACGGACCCGGTCATGCCCGACTCCGACAACGACGGGATCGACGACTTCGAGGAGGCCTTCGCGGGGGCCGACGGCGCCTTCACGGACCCGCTCGATGCCGACTCCGACGACGACGGCCTCGGGGACGCCGCGGACCTCCTCCGCGGGGACCCGATGCTCACGGACACGGACTTCGACATGCTGTGGGACTCCCAGGAGATCTACTCCTTCGGCACGAACCCGCGGATCGGGGACACGGACGGGGACGCCCTCACGGACTCCTTCGAGCTCGCGTTCTTCTTCGGGTTCTGGATCCCAGACCCAACCCTCGCGGATACGGACGGCGGCGGCGCGAACGACGCCCAGGAGTTCCTCGCGCCCTTGCTCCTCCGGACGTTCCCGTGGCCTCACCCGTGGCGGGCCTCCGACGACGCCGCGTTCCTCGTCACCTACCAGGACGCGGACATGGACGGCCTCAATGACGACGAGGAGAATGACACGGGGGCCGACGGGTACGTGACGGACTGGTCCGACCCCGACACGGACGGGGACGGCCTCGACGACTTCTACGACCTCTTGGCCTTCTTCTTCGGCGGGGATCCCACGGACGAGGACGTCGACGACGACGGCCTGTGGGACGGCGAGGAGGCGACCCTCGGGACCGACGGGCACGTGACCTACGGCTTCGCGCCCGACTCCGACGGGGACCAGCTCGACGACTACAACGAGAGCGTCGTCGGGACTCACCCCCGCCTCTGGGACACGGACGGGGACGGCATCACGGACGGCAACGAGCTGGCCCTGGGCCTCGACCCCCTGTCTCCCGACGCGGACATGGACGGCCTCACGGACCCCGCGGAGTTCTATGGTTTCAGGACGAACCCGCGCCGCGCCGATACCGACGGCGACGGACTCCTCGACGGCGAGGAGGTCAGCACCTACGGGACGAGCCCGTTCCAGCGGGACACGGACGGCGGGGGCCTCGAGGACGGCGTGGAGATCGGCCTTCGACCGCCGCTGGACCCGAACGACCCCCTCGATGACACGGTCGACTCCGACAACGACGGGATCGGGAACGCGGACGAGCTCGACGTGTACGGGACGGACCCCTACGACACGGACTCCGACAACGATGGTCTCCTGGACGGCGACGAGGCCCTGCGGGGCACGAGCCCGACGGCCGCGGATTCGGACGGGGACGGCGTCCTCGACGGCGCGGAGGTCGCGGCGGGCATGGACCCGCTCTCCCGGGACACGGACGCGGACGGCGTGCCCGACGGCTCCGAGGCGGGCCTCGGGACGAACCCGACGGACGCGGACTCCGACGACGACGGTCTCTGGGACGGCGAGGAGACGGGCCTCGGCACGAACCCGGCGGATGCCGACAGCGACAACGACGGCCTCGACGACGGGTCCGAAGTCGATGTGATCGGCACGGACCCGACCCTCGCGGACACGGACAACGACGGCGTGGACGACCCGGACGAGATCACGGCGGGCATGGATCCCCTCAAGGTGGACACGGACGGAGGCGGCGATTCCGACGGAACGGAGCGGTCGAAGGGCACGAACCCCCTGGACCCCGCGGACGACAGGGGGCCCGCGGGCGCGAGGATGTTCAACTCGATCCTCCTGATCCTCATCCTCGTCTTCGCGGCCCTGTCCTTCCTCCTGCTGTTCATGCCGTGGTGGCGGGCCCGGAAAGGCCGGCCCCCGGCGATGGACGACGCGAGGCACGCGAGCGCGTCCGCGCCGCCGGCGGCCCCGCCCGCGGAGGCCCCGAAGCTCCCGCCCATCGAAGAAGAACTGTGAGGGCCCCCGAGGGGACCCTCCCCTTCCCCTTTTCTTGATCGGCGAGGCGAGCAGCCGCTCTGGACAGCGGCGGCCCGCGCAAGGGTCTTACACGACGGACGACGATGGTCCCCGGCCCCGACGGCACGAGGTCTGGAACCCTGGCCGCGCCCACCGCGAAGCTCACCCAGCCGCGCATCCTGTTCGCGAAGACGCCCGAGGAGGTCCGCTCCTTCTCCGGGCGCGGCCTCGCGAAGGTCCGTGCCCTCCGCGACGCGATCGTCCGGGCGGAGGGCCCCCGGACCCTCGGGAACACCCTCGAGCCGTACGACGACCTCTCCCTCCGACTCCACGAGCTCCAGGCCCTCCCGAAGTTCCTCAGCGACGTCCACCCGGACTCGGGGATTCGGGAGGCGGGGGACGTCGCGTACCAGGCCGCGGACCGCCTCGCGACGGAGCTGAGCCTGGACCGGGAGCTCTACGAGACCTTCGCGGCCCTCGACGTCTCCTCGGAGGACGAGGCCACGCGCTACGCGGTCGCGAAGATCCTCCGGGACTTCCGCCTCGCGGGGGTGGACCGGGACGAGGCCACCCGGGCGAAGGTCCGCGCCCTCCGGGACGAGATCACGACGATCGGGCAGGAGTTCGACCGGATCATCCGGGAGGACGTCCGGTCGATCGAGGTCGACGGCCCCGAGGCTCTCGAGGGCCTCCCGGAGGACTTCGTCCGAGGCCATCCCCCCGGTCACGACGGGAGGATCACGATCACCACGAACTACCCAGACTCGATCCCTGTGTTCCGGTACGCCCGCCGGGACGGCGTCCGGAAGGCCCTCATGGCGGAGTACCTGAACCGCGGGCACCCGAAGAACCTCGACGTCCTCGCGCGGCTCGTGGCCAAGAGGCACGAGCTCGCGCGGGCCCTCGGGTACGAGAGCTGGGCGGAGTACGCGACGGCGGACAAGATGGTCGGGACCGCCCGCGCCGCGTCCGAGTTCGTCGAGAAGGTCGCCCGGACCGCGGAGGACCGCGCCCGGGTGGACTACGAGAAGATCCTCGCGCGGAAGCGGCAGGACGACCCGCGGGCGGAGCGCCTCGAGCGATGGGACCTCAACTACTACACCGAGCTCGTCCGCGCGGACTCCTACGCGTTCGACGCGAAGCGGCTGCGGCCCTACTTCGAGTTCGGGCGGGTGCGGGACGGCCTCTTCGAGATCACGGGCCGGCTCTTCGGGGTCCGGTACCTCCGCGTGACCGACGTTCGGGTGTGGCATCCCTCCGTCGAGGTGTACGACCTGTTCCAGGGCCGCCGGAGACTCGGGCGTTTCTACCTCGACCTCCATCCCCGGAAGGACAAGTACGGGCACGCGGCCGCGGTCCCCCTCGTCCTCGGGGTGCGCGGGGCCCAGCTCCCCCAGGCCGCCCTCATGTGCAACTTCCCCGACCCGCGGGCGTGGGACGGCCCCGCCCTCATGGACTTCGCGGAGGTCGAGACGTTCTTCCACGAGTTCGGGCACCTCCTCCACGTCCTCTTCTCCGGCGGCGTGCGGTGGGCGAAGAACTCCGCGGAGGGGATCGAGTGGGACTTCATCGAGGCGCCCTCCCAGATGCTCGAGGAGTGGGTCCGGGACCCCGAGGTCCTCCGGACGTTCGCCCTCCACCATGACACCCGGGAACCCGTGCCCACGAACCTCATCGGCCAGATGCGCCGCGCGGAGGCCTTCGGCCGGGCCTACGAGGTCCAGCGCCAGCTCCTGTACGCGACCCTGTCCCTGATGTACTACACGCGGGACCCTGGCGCCCTCGACACGACCGCGGTCCTCGAGGAGGCCCACGCCCGCTTCCCCCTGATCCCGCACTTCGAGGGCACCCACTTCCAGTGCAGCTTCGGCCACCTCAACGGCTACTCCGCGATTTACTACACGTACATGTGGTCCCTTGTCATTGCGAAGGACCTGTTCGGGCGGTTCAAGGCCCGCGGGTCCCTCCTCGACCCGACGGAGGCCGCGCGGTACCGGACGATCATCCTGGGCGGGAGCGAGCGGCCCGCGGCGGACCTCATCCGGGAGTTCCTCGGGCGCGACGTCGCCTTCGACGCGTTCGCGCGCTGGCTCCGCGAGGCCGGGTGAGACGTCAGCCGGGCCTCGGGAGGGTGCGGTAGTATGCGAGGGTCCGCTCGAGGCCCTCCCGCAGGGACGTCCTCGGGGAAAAGCCGAGGATGGCCATCGCCTTCTCGATGTCCGCCCGCGAGTGGCGGACGTCCCCCGCGCGGGCCTCCTTCCGGACGGCCTTGATCGGGGTGACGGTGATCTCGGACAGGAGGCGGGCCACGTCGTTCACGCTCACGGCCGAGCCCGAGCCGACGTTGATCCGCTGCCCGGCCACCTTCGCGTCCCCCGCGAGCTCGAGGGCCTCCGCGACGTCGGCCACGTAGAGGAAGTCCCGCGTCTGGTCGCCGTCCCCGTGGACCTCGAGGGGCTGTTCCGAGGCGACGGCCGCGCAGAACCGGGCGACGACCCCTCCGTACGCGGACTTGGGGTCCTGGCGCGGCCCGTACGCGTTGAAGATCCGCACGGGGACCGTCTCGATCCCCTTGAGCTGGGAGATCTCCTCGCACGCGAACTCCCCGACCATCTTCGTCGTCGCGTACGGGGACGCGGGCGCGGGCCGCATGGACTCGACCTTGGGGTTCGCCTCCTGGTTCCCATAGACCGCGGCGCTCGACGCCAAGACGACCCGCTTCGCGCCCGCGTCGACGGCGGCCTTGAGGACGTTGAGGGTGCCTTCGACGTTCGTGCGCCAGTAGTCGCGCGGCCTTTCGAGCGACTCCGCGGCGGACGTGCGGGCGGCGAGGTGGTACACGACCTCCGCGCCCGCGATGGCCTCCGCGACCTCCTTGGTCTGGAGGATCGAGGCCTTGTGGACGTGGACCTCCTGGCGGCAAGCCTCGAGGTTCCGGATGGACCCCGCGGACAGGTCGTCGAGGACCGCGACGTCGTTCCGGGCGCTCAGTCGCTCCACGAGATGGGAGCCGAGGAACCCCGCGCCCCCCGTGACGAGGACGGTCCGTCCTTCCATGGGCCCGCGCGGCACGGGGCGTTTCGACTATAAGGGTTCCGGTGGGCCGCGCGCGCGGCGCTCCTGGGCGGCGTGCGGGACGCGAGGACGCCCCGCAGCCATCAAATAGCCGTCCGGGCCATGCGGCCTCGAGGGAACCGATGGCGGGAATGGAGGGCGCCGTGGCGCCTACGGCGGCGCCGATGGCAATCGGGACGAAGCCGAGTTGCTACGCGATCACGTTCGTGACCGTCGGCGCGATCCTGTGGCTCGTCCACGGGGTCCTCATGCTCGTGGGCCTCGTGTCGATCGTGTCGATCCCCTTGGGTGCCGTGGGAGGCGACCCGGCGGCCGCGTTCGCGGCGGCGGGCGCCCTCCTCGCGGCGACCGCGGTCGTCTTCCTCGCGTCCGTGTTCTTGGCGACCGCGATCATCCCGAGCGCGAAGGCGCAGGGCCGGGCGGCCCCCGGAGCCGGGAACCCGGTCCTCGCGGGGGTCCTGTTCCTCTTTTTCGCCGCGATGGCCGGGGTCGCCCTGGCGGC
>MGWD01000021.1:15547-19102 GCA_001800825.1 Euryarchaeota archaeon RBG_19FT_COMBO_69_17
CCCTGGACCTCGCCACGCTCCTCGTGATGGGGCAGGTCGTCTTCGCGGCCTGGGCCGGTTCCGCGGTGGTCCTCGCCCTCACGGGGATCCTCGCGCCCCGCGCGTGCACGACCCTCGGCCTCATCCGCGTGGACGGCCGGCCCCTCCTCGGGAAGCCGTTCCTCGCGTTCGCGATCGTGAGCGCGGTTGGCGTCCTCATGCTTGTGGTCCCTTTGCTCCTCACCTTCGGGGGCGCGGGGATCGATGCGTTCGCGATCGTCGCGATCGTCGGGCTCGTCCTCACCCTCCTCGTCGTCCCGGTCCTGGAGATCGTCGTCTTCCTCCTGATCCTCCTCGCGGGCCTCCAGGCGCGGAAGGCCGTCAGGCCCTCGTAGGGCCCGAGTCCCGGCCGTGGAGACGTCCCCGGGCTGCCGCGCGACGCAGAGGAGCGTATCGCGGCCGATCGTCCGGAGCCCCTTTCCCTCGAGGGTCGGGGACGAGGTCTGCATGACTGCATCGATCGCGTCGAGCGTCCCCGCGAGGAGGTCCTCCTCGACGCCCTGGGTGCCGTCTGCGGCTTCGTGGACGTCGGCGCCCGCGTCTCGGAGGAACTCGCCGGATCGCTCGGGTCTCGCGTTTTCCAGCCGAACGGGTGCGCTGCGAGGGGCCTCACGTCACGTCCAGGCTCGCGCGGCCCGACGCGGACCCGTGTTGCGCCTCGACGACGTACCGCCCGGGCTGCGGAGGCGCCACGGTCTCCCATGTGAACATGCCGCGGCGATCCGTCGAGGCCGTCCCTTCCCGGACCGCGGTCCCGCCCAGGTCGAGGAGCCGGAGGCTCACGGGACGCCCCGCCCTCTCGGACGATGTCAGCTCGCCTTCGACGGAGACCTTCGTCCCGCCCGACGTCGCGGCCGGGGTCACGGCGATGGCGAGGGATTCCGGCCGCTCAATCCGCGACCCGAGGCGGTGGGGCCCGCGGTGCAGGATGATCGGACGCTTCCCCGGGTCCACGGCGACCTCGAGGACCTCCCCGAGGAAGCCCGTGTGGGCGCCGAGGGGGATCTCCCGGACGAGCCGGCATTCCGCCCGCAGGACGGAGCCGGCCAAGAGGGGCGCGCGGATCCGGTTCGCGGGGATCGGCTCGAAGAGCTCGCTCGACAGCTTGTCCGTCTCCCGTTTCGTGAAGTGCCCCGCGAAGCTCATCGCGGTCACCTGCTCTTCCGACGCGAGGTTCACCCCGAACTCCCTCGTCTCGCGGATGAGGGTGTGGGTCGCGTTCGACCCCTCGACGACGACGAGGATGAGGAATGGCTCGTGGGACACGAGGTACGTCCACTCCGCGGCCATGACGTTGGGCCCGTTCGGGCCTCGCGTCGTGATGAGGGCGACGGTCGTCGCGAAGGACCGGAACGCCTCCCGAAGCTGCGCGGGCTCGGGCATGCGAGCCCTCCCGACACGTCCGTCGCCTATACCGTTTCGCGAGGGGGAAAAGCCTCGGCGCGGGCCGGGCTCAGCCTCCCTGCGTCGGGGCCGCCCCGTGGCGCAAGAACGAGCGGAGGGCAGCCCAGGAGCGGATTCCGTGGGCCCGGGCGAACAGGACGAGGACGATCAGGCCGGCGACCTCCCCCGCCTGGACATAGGGGTCGCGCAGGAGGACCTCGAGGAACCCCTCGAGGTCGGGCCCCCCGGGCGGGAAGGACCAGCCGAGGGCGGGCCACAGGACGACGGAAGGCTGCTCCCAGATCCGGTCGAGGAGGAGGTGGGTGAGGATCCCGATTCCGACGGAGAACAGGAGGCGGGCCCTCGGCACCGCGCTCGCCGCGAGGACGACCCCGACGAAGAAGAGGGTGTGGGCCCAAAGCCGCGCGTCGAGGTCGAGGAGCGCGCCGAGGGGCTTGTCGATGAGATCCGGGAGGAGGGCCCCGAAGAGGACGAGCCGGTAGTCGACGGTCCCGGGCCGGCGGTACGTCGCGAGCCACGCGATCCCGAGGCCGAGCCCGAGGTGGCCGAGGACGTACATCCGGCGACCCGAAGGTCGCGGGGGAGATGACCCTTGCGGCCTGGTTCTCGCAGCGACGCGGGACTAGGAAGGTGATCGGCCGTCTCGCGCGCTCCGGATCGCCCGGGTGCTGTCGAGACTACTGGGGCCGATCCGCTCCCGGAACTCGTCCATGCGGCGTGCGGCGGCGAGGGCCGTTGGCCGTTCGACCGGGGTCCGAGGCCGTTCCTCAAGGTCGAGACGTCTCCGGATGGCCTCCCCGGGCGAGCTCGGGCAAGTTGAAGTCCGGGAACCGGTCCATCCGGCGCTTCGCCTTCGCGTCGACGGGGATTCGGAAATCGACCCTGGGATGCCATGCGGCCTTGGATACGCAAGGGTTCTGCGGCACTGCACAGCTTCCGATGAGGCGCGCATCCTCCGCCAACGTTTATCGGCGCGGCCTCCTTTCCCGCGTGGAGGGACGCATTGGGGAGACCCATCCTTCGGCTGGCCATGCGCCTCACGCGGCGGACGCGCACGACCGCGTGGGCCGTCGCCTTCGCGTGCATGGTCCTCGTGGGCTCCCTCGCCCTCGTGGATGGCCTGCGCGCCGGGGCCGACTCCGTCGCAGGCCGGTTCGAGACGGGCCCCGCGGTGTACATCCGTGGGACGGACCTGCTCGAGAGCCGGATCCCCCTCGACGGCCTCGCAGGCCTTCCCGACGGGACGGAGGCCCTCCGCGTTCGTGCCGGGGTCCTGGAGATCAACGGCCTTCGACGGGACGTCATCGTGGGATCCGAGGCCCGGCTCGTGGGCGGGACCTGGTCCACAGCCTACCCGACCTCCTCCTCGGACCTGTCGATCGATGTGGGCCTGCAGGCCGCGATCGAGGCAGCCTCGGGCCGGCCGCTCGAAGCGGCCGCACAGCTGACTCTCTTCAGCGCACCGCCGATGAACGTGTCCGTCGTCCCGCCTCCGCCGGTGTCCCTTGAACTCCTGCCCGACTCCTGGGCCTGGGCGCGGCCCGAGCTCTTCGCGGCGTCGGGCCTTGCCGAGGGCCTCCCGGTCCAGGCCCTCGTCTCGGACGGGCCCCTCGACCCGTCCCTCGTGAGTTCCCTCGGCCTCTCCCGGCTCGAGGTCCTCGGAGCGGTCGCGTTCTTCCGCGGCGGCCTCGAGGAGGCGGGGTCCGCGCTCTCGACCCTCGCGCTTCTCATCGCGGTCGTGATCGGCCTGCTCGTCTACAGCGCGATGTCCCTCGAGGTCCACGGCCGGGCCGCGGAGATCCGGACCCTGCGGAGCCTCGGGGCGGGCCCCGCCTCCGTCGCGGGGATCTACGAAGGCCAGGCGCTCACCCTCGTCCTTCTCGGCGCGGGTCTCGGATCCGCCTTGGGCGTCGTCGTCGCCCATGCCGTCGTCTCCTTCGCACCCCTCCTCGGCCTCCCGAACGTCGTCCTCCTCGGACCGCCCGTCGGCCCCTTCGCCCTCGCCCTTCTGACGTCGGCCGCCGCGGGCGCCGTCGCGGGGATCGCGCCGTCCCTGCGCGCGGCCTCCCTCGCCCGCCCCCTCCGGGAGGTGGGACGATCCTGACGGACCGG
>MGWD01000021.1:19115-30546 GCA_001800825.1 Euryarchaeota archaeon RBG_19FT_COMBO_69_17
CTGTGCGCGATCCTCCTCGGCGGGGCTTGGCCCGTCCTCGCGGCCCTCCCCGCCCTCCCGGAGAGGATCCTCGCGGGGGACGTCGTCGCGATCAGCCAGGGTTCCGGGATCGCCTCGGTCAACGAGAGCCTCGCGGCGGCCCTCGCCGGACAGCCGTTCGCCGAGCGGGTGAGCCCCGAGATCCTCGCCTTCTCCGCCGTGCGCTCCGAGCCCGTCCTCGTCCGCGGGGTCGACCTCGAGCCGTTCCTGGACATCGAGGGCGCCTCCCCCATCCCGGGCGGGTCGGGGCCCGCCGGATGGGCCCTCGCGGGCGCGTCCCTCGCCCGTCGGCTCGGCCTCGCTCCGGGGACGGACGTCGCCCTCGTGGGCTCGACGGTGCCGCGCCTCGAGGTCGTCCGGATCACGGGACTCTTCGACGCCGCGGGTCCCACGGCCGACGAGCTCCTCGTGCCCCTCGACCTCGCCCGGTCCCTGACCGGCGTGGGGACCGGGAGCTTCCACTCGATCCGGGTCCGCACGCAGGACTCGGGAACCCTCCTCGCCTTCCTCGCATCCTACGGGGCGAGCGTCCATGTGACCGGCCCTGGGCTGCCCCGGGCGGACGTGAACAGCGACCCGCCCGCGGACGACCGACTCACGAACCTCCTCCTGCGCTCGGGGCGCGGGGCGATCCCGCGGGACTACATGACCACGGGCGTGGCGGAGGCGACGAACTCCGTCCGCGTCGTCGCCCTCGGGCTCGGCGTCTTCCTGGGGATCCTCGTCGCCTCCGGGGTCCACGCGGTCCAGGCCCGGGCCTTCGCCGACCGCCGGCGGTCCGTCGGCATCCTGCGGGCCGTCGGCGCGAGCGGGGCCTGGGTACGACTGCGCGGGCTCCGCGAAACGGTCCCCCTCGCTCTCCTCGCGGGGGCGGCCGGCGCGGGGATCGGGCTCGCCGCGGATCGCCTCCTCAGGCCCGCGACGAGCCTCGTCCTGTTCGGCCACGAGATCCAGGGGACCGCGGATCCGTGGACCCTCCTCGCGGTCGTCGCCGCGCTCGTCGCCGCGAGCGCCGTGTCCCAACTCCTCCTCGTGGGCTCCGCCCTCCGCGAGCGGCCCACGGATGCGCTGACGGACCGGGCGGCCGCCGTCGAACCGCGGTCCCTGGAGGTGGTCCTGCGAGGCTGAGGGTCGATGCGGCGCTCCTCGCGGCCCTGTACGCGTTCGCCCTCGTCCTTCGACTCGTGCCGCTCCTCCTCTCCCCGCTCCCCCTCAACATCGACGGCTTCCCGCTGGCGCGGATCGCGACGGGGATCCTCGAGGACGGGCGATGGCTCCTGGATCCTGCGGACCTCCATGCGTACAACCTGCGGATGCCCGCGTACTCCGCGGTCTGGTCCGCGCTGGCGGGGCTCGCAGGCCTCCGTCCCCTGACGGACCTGCCGTGGGCGATGGCCCTCGTGACCTCCCTCGTCGTCCTCCCGGGCTACCTGCTCGGCGTCAAGTCCACGGGACATCGCGGGGTCGGCCTCGCGGCGGGGGCCTTCCTCGCCCTCTTCGGCAGCTTCCTGTTCCTCACGAGCGCGATCATGAAGGAGTCCCTCGGCCTCGTGATCCTCCCGATCGTCGTGCTCCTTTTCGCGGAGCGTGCGGACCCCCGGAAGAGGGCCCTCGCCCTCGTCCTCCTGCTCGTCATCCCGTTCCTCCACCATCTCACGACCCTCATGGCCCTCGGGATGGTCTCCGCCCTCGTCGTGCTCAGCGCGTCCCGCGCGGTCCGCCGCGGGACCTTCCGGTGGCGTTCCCTCGTCCTCGACGTCCTCACGGGTCCCGGTGCCGCCGCGGCGACGTGGGCCTACTATTCCGCTGTGGACATGCCCTTCTTCCGGGACGTGACGTCGTCGGGGGACCTTGCGCTCTTCCTGTCGCTGACCGGGCTCCTCGCGTATCTCCTCGCCCGGCTTCGCCGGCCTGCGGCCCTGCGGGCCCGCCCTCGAGCGCGGAGGCTCCCGGGCCCAGTGGCGATCGTCCCGGCAGCCGTGCTCCTCGTCCTCCTCGCGAACGACCGCGTCCCCGTCTTCGCCGGGACGGGCGGTACGCGCCCCGCGTTCCTCGCCCTCCTCCCCGCCCTCGCGATCCTGGCGGCCTTCGCGGTCGCGGGCTACCCGGTCGTCCGCCGCACGATGGGCCGGGCGGAGGACCTCGTCCTCGCGATGCTCGTCGCCCCGGCGGCCCTCGTCCTCTTCGCCCTCCTCCGCGGGCTGGACCCCCTGTCCCACGCCCTCGTCTACCGGTCCTTCGATTACATCGACTTCGCGTTCGCCCTCCTCGCGGGGGTCGGCGTCGTCCTGGCCTGGAACGCGGTCCCGCGGATGCGGGGCCTCCGCCTCGCGGTCCCCGCCCTCTTCCTCGCGGCCCTCCTCGCGACGACCCCGATGGCCTGGGAGAGCCAGGCGGTCTTCGGCGTGGAGAACGTCACGACCTCCGCGGAGTTCGAGGCCCTCGCCTACCTCGCGACCCTCGGCGCAGCGAACGTCACGACGGACCAGCGCCTCGCGGACGTGGCCGCGTGGTGGTTCGGGATCGACGGGGACGCCACCCTGCCGTTCAGGCTGAGCGAGGGCGAGGACGTGCCCGGTCCAGGCCACGCGCTCCTCCTCGAGCGCTGGACGACCGTCGGGGCCCAGGTCCATCCCGCCGCGAACCTCGCGATTCCGCGCGCGGTCCTCGACGCGTTCCTGTCGGAGCACACGGTGCTCCGCGTGACGGGCCCGCCCGGCGATCGGATCTTCCTCGTCTACATGGGCGCCGTCTCGGGGTGAGGGTCGCCGCTCCGGGAACCCTTAAATAGCCCCCTCCCTTTCGACGGGCCCGCATGGCGGAGAAGAAGACCCGCGCGGCCGCGAGGAAGATCAAGGACAAGTGGAAGTCCAAGGTCTGGTACAACCTCCTCGCCCCCGAGATGTTCAACCGCCAGCTCATCGGGGAGACCCTCTCCGACGAGCCGACGAAGATCGTGGGCCGCATCGCCGAGGTGACCGTGCAGGACCTCACGGGCGACTTCAGCAAGATGCACATCAAGCTCCAGTTCCGCGTGAACCAGGTCCAGGGCCAGGACGCCGTCACCCAGTTCGTCGGGCACGACATGACGTCGGACTACATCCGCCGCCTCACCCGCCGGAAGCGCACGCGGACGGACGTCACGGTCGACGTGGCCACGAAGGACGGCTGGCGGGTCCGCGTGAAGCCCATGGCGATCACGGACCGGAGGATCCAGGCCTCGAAGCAGCGCGCGATCCGCGCGATCATCGGGAACGTCGTCCGGGACGCCGCCTCGAAGCTGTCCATGGGGGAGTTCATGAAGGCCGTGATTTCCGGCGAGCTCGCGAAGGCCGTCGCCGTCGCGTGCAAGCCGATCCAACCCATCTCCCGCGTGGAGATCCGCAAGTCGGAGGTCCACGAGATCGGCCAGGCGCCCGCGGCCCCGGCGGCCGCGGCCGTGACGGAGGCGCCCGCCCCCGCGGCCGAGGCCGAGGCCCCCGCGGAGCCCGCGCCCGCGCCGGAGCCCGAGGCCCCCGCCCCGGAGCCCGCCGCGCCGCCCGAGGGGGAGCCCGCCCCCGAGGAGCTCACCCCGGAAGACCTCGAAGACCTCTGATCCCCGCCCTGCGATTCGGGGAAAGCTTTTACTATCTCACTAGTAATCCGACGGCCCGATGAAGCCGTTGGGGGACCGCACGCGACTCCTGGCGGCCGCGCTCCTGTTCGCGGCGGCGGCTGTCCACGCCGTCGCCGCGTACGAGGCGGACCACCTGGAGACGCAACTGTTCTACGTGTTCTGGGGCATCGTGATCGTCCAGGTCACCGTGGGCCTGATCGTCCTCGCCCGCGTGCCCGCAGGCGCCGTCATGGCCCTCATCGTGAACGTCGTCGTCATCGCGGCGTACACGGTCAGCCGGCTCGTGCCGTTGCCCGGCGAGGAGATGGCGGAGCCCGTGGAGCTCCTCGGCCTCGTCTCCAAGGCGATCGAGATCGCGGCCCTGCCTTTCCTCGTCCTGCTCACCCGTCCGGCGCCGGAGGCCTCCACCCCTACGGTCACGCCCAAGGCCACGTAGGGTTTCCCGCCGGCGCCGAATGTCCGAGACCTCCGCGGGCCTGCAGGGAGGGCTATATCCCCCCTCCGCGTTCCCGCCCGGGATTCCCATGGGAGGCGCGAGGACGGCCCGGCCGTTCTACCTCACGATCTGGTACGGCGGCACGCCCGAGGAGCGGCGGGCGACCCCTGCGAACACGTACGTCGAGGCCCGCGGGATGACGACGTCCCTCGAGGACGGCACGGCGTACGAGGACTGGACGGGCTCCGCGTTCGTGAACAACATCGGCCTCGGCAGGCCGGAGATCGCGAAGGCCCTCGCGGACCAGGCCCTCTCGATGTCCTGGCTCACCCCCGCGGAGTTCGCCTCCATCCGGCTCGCCCTCACCCGCGACCTTCTCGACGTCCTCCCGCGGCACCTCCGGGTGCCCTTCTACGGCCTCGGCGGTTCCGACTCGAACGAGGCGGCGATCCGCGCGGCCCGGAAGGTCACGGGCCGGTCCAAGGTCCTCACGTTCAAGGGCGCGTACCACGGCGACACGATGACGATCGAGAACGTGTCCGGGACGGGCCTCACGGACTACGGGGACCCGCGGCCCTGGGCCGTTCACACGCCCGCCCCCTACGACTTCTGGCGGAAGCTCGGGGACTGGGACCGCGCGTACGAGGCCTCCCTCGACGCCTTCGCCCGGACCCTGAAGCGGCACGGGCCGAGGTCCTTCGCCTGCGTGATCCTGGAGCCTGTGAACATGACGATGGGCGCGGTCCCCTTGTCGAGGGACCTCTCCCGCGGAATCCAGGAGCTGTGCGAGCGGCACGGGATCAAGCTCGTGGCCGACGAGGTCATCACGGGCTTCGGGCGGACGGGGCGGTGGTTCGGCTCCGAGACGGTCGGCCTGCGTCCCGACGCGATGGTGTTCGCGAAGGGCTTCACGGGCGGCTACGCGCCCCTCGGGGCCGTCGTGTTCGAGCGGGAGTGGGGCGAGCGCCTCCGGAGGACGGGCTTCCCCCACGGCCTCACGTTCGGCGCGCATCCCCTCGGCTGCGTCGCGGCCCAGGAGACGATCCGCGTCCTGCGGCGGGAGGGGCTCGTCGACCGGGCCCGGCGGATGGGCGCCTATCTGCGGGAGCGTCTCGAGGGCATCCGGGACGAACACCCGGACGACGTCCGGGACGTCCGCGGCCACGGCCTCTTCCTGGCCCTCGAGGTCGCGGGGAAGGGACGCCGCGTGAAGGGCGGCCTGCATCCCGCCTGGCCTCGCGTCGAGCGGGTGTGGGAGGGCCTGAAGGCCGACGGCCTGCGCGTGACGACGAACTCGGACGGCTCGTCCCTCCTGGTCTGCCCGCCCTTCACGGTCACGGAGGAGCAGGTCGACCGCCTCGTCTCGAGGCTCGACGCCCGCCTCGCCGCCCCCTGACCCGTCCCCGGCTCAGTAGTGCGTGCCCATGAGGAGGGACCGCGGGACCGCCTTCGGCCGCACGCTGTACGGCCGCATCATCTCGTTGTCCTCGTGGTCGATGATGTGGCAGTGCCACACGTACCCGTGGCCGCCCGCGTTGGGGTCGAACGGGTAGGCGCCGCTCATCCCGGCGGGAGTGTCGAGGGGCGCGTAGCGGATCGCGATCCGGGTGAGCTCGCCGGGGTACATGATCGTCGTGTCCTTCCAGCCCGCCTCGTTCGCCTCGGGCGGACGCGGAGGGCCCAGGAGGAACGGCACGATGTCCGGGTTCCCGCCGAGGGCCCTCGGGTTCCCGAGGTTGTAGTCGAGGGGCGGCCCGAACCCCGGGATGTACATCCCCGGCGGGTAGGGCATCCCCGTCATGGGGTCGACCATGTCCGTGCCCGGGAACGCGGCCTCGTACGCCGCGTTGTAGCCGCCCACGTTGAAGCCCTGCCGGTTCAGGAGCTGGAACTGGGTCAGGTGGGTGTGGATGGGGTGGGCATCCGCGGTGATGTTCACGAGCTCCCACACCTCGAGGTCCCCTTCCATGGGCACCTCGGAGTGGTGCTCCGTGACCCCGCCGACGGTGACCGGCGTGAAGTCCATCCGCGGCATGCCGCCCATCATGTGGAGGCCGCTCCAGTGCGTGTTGTTCACGAGGACCTCGAGGGGTCCCCCGAGGCCCATGACCTCGTTCAGGGTGAGCTGCCGGATCTTGCTCGGGACGAGGCCGGGGGCGAGGGCCCCGAGGGCCGGGTCCACGAGCCGGACCAATGGCGGCCGCAGGCTCCCGCCTCCCGCAGGGTCGTAGCTCCCGTCGGGCACGGGCCCGAGGCCCACGCGGACCTGGAGGATCTGCCCGAGGGTCGAGCCGTTCGGCGGAGGCCCCTTGGGGAACGGCGTGCGGCCGATGTTCCGGAGGATCAGGGTCTGCCCGCCGAAGCCCGCGAAGTCGACGATCACGTCCGCTCGCTCCCCCGGCATGATCACGAGCTTCGTGAGGCCCGGGAGGGCGTTGGGGTCGATCCTCACGGGAGCGTCGAGGTATCCGCCATCCGTCGCGATCTGCCACATGGAGGGGCCCATGAGCTTCGTGATCGGGTTCACGAAGAACATCTCGTACGTGCGGGCGTTCGAGCCGTTGATGAACAGGAACCGGTAGCGCCGCGGCTCGACGTTCAGGTAAGGCCACGCCTTCCCGTTCACGCAGATCGTGTCCCCCGTGAACTCGGGGATCCAGAAGGGGTGCTCGGGGTTGATCCCGACGCTGGGGAAGTAGAGCTGGCCCTCCGTGTCGAACATGCGGTCCTGGATCACGAGCGGGATCACGTAGTCCACGCTGGCCCCGCGCTGGAGCCCGACGGGATGGAGGCCCGCGGGAAGGGCGAGGCCCGGGTCCACGAGGGGGAAGGCCCCCGCGAGGCCCGCGTACACGTTCAGACGGGTCGCGCCGAGGAGGTGGTCATGGAACCACAGGGGGGCCGCCTCCTGGGTGTTCGGGTATCGGTAGATGGCCTGGTTCCCGGGGGCCTTCTTTCCCTTCGTGGGCTTCGTGTAGTACGCGTGGCCCTTGTACTTCCCGTCGCTCGTGTACCACGCATCGGGGCCCCCGTCGAGGACGGGCGGGACTTCCCCCCCGTGGAGGTGCGGGACGACGGGGATCGGCCCCGCGTAGTGGTCCATCGAGTGGCCCGTGCCGAGGGGGTCGGCCCAGTGGATCGTCTGGTCCGTCGCGTCCCTCCAGAACCGCACGCGGGACGTGAGGGCGCTCCCGAGGTCGTTCACGAAGTTGACCTCCGTGGGCGTGCCCCTCGCCCCGACGACGACGGGGCCCGTGTACGTGTCCCGGACGCCCGAGGGCACGGCCGCGCCGCCGATGTAGCCCCACACCCATGTGCCGCCGTACGGCTGCCCGTTCGGCAGGACGAGGTTCCGGGGCAGCATGAGGGACCGGAACTCGCGCGCGTGGATCTCGAGGGGCGTCGCCCCCGCGATGAGGGTCTGGATCGTCCCGCCCGCGACGTCGAGCAACGGCAGCGGGTCCGTGAACTGCGGGATCGCGCTCCCCGGAAGCGGCGTCTGCAGGACTTGCCCACGAACGAGGCGGCTCAGGATCTGAGGCCCGATCACGAGCCCCGCTCCCGCGGCCGCGCTCACTCCGACGAACTCCCTTCGCGTGAGTCGCATGACGGTACCCCCAACTCCAGCGGACGGGTCGCCCCGTCCCCCCAAAACGACGGTCTATCGTCGGTTGCCTACTTCCGTCGGCGCCCCGGATTGTAGGGACGGTTTCCGTACAGTATGTACGGGCGAGCCGGGGAACCGCACGAATGAGTCATCCCCAGCGCCCCCTTCGTGGCGGAAGCGTAACGGCCACTCGCAGGACGTGTCCCTTGCGCACCTCGCCCATCGTCCTCAGAACACGGATTCGGGCGAGAAGAGGGAAGACCCGTGACGGGTGCCTTGGAAAAGGGTAGGGACGGGGCCCGCACCGTCCGGCGGACCCCGTCGAGGGTCTTACGGGTTCTCCTCGCGGATCTTCTCGACGAGGAGGCTCTCGTTGTCGATCTCCCCGTCCTGGTCCACGTCCTCGGCTGCGTAGTCGACGGAGACCCACTCGCGGACCTCGGGGGTGCCGTCCTCGTCGGGGTCCTCGATCCGCTCCGCGCGGAGGGTCAGCGTGGTCGACTCGACCACGCCGTTCGAGTCTGCGTCCGTGGCCTGGGCGTGGAGGTCGAGGTACGCCCTCCGCTCGGGCGCCCCGTCCTCGTCCTCGTCGAGCCACTCATGGCCTACCGCGAGGACCATGAAGGACTCAGGGTTCCCGTCGTCGTCCGCATCCGTGGCCTCCGCGTACGCCGCGAAGGCGGCGTCGTACTCGAGCACGCCGTCCTCGTCCCCGTCGCGGACCGCGCTCGCGCGGATCGTGAGGTTCGCGGCCTCCATGGCCCCGTTCGAGTTCGCGTCCGCGGCCCGGAGGTCGATCGTCCCGCCACGGGACGCCTCGTCGACCCCGTTCTCGTTCGCGTCCACGGCCTCGTAGGCGGCGAGGTGGAGCTCCACGAGCTCCGGGTACTCGTCCTCGATCGCGTTCACGACGACGCCATCCGCGGTCGCGTAGGACCGCCGCTCAGCGAGGCCGTCGTCGTCCTCGTCGGCCATGGCCTCCGCCCGAAGGACGAGGGTCGCCCGCTCAAAGATCCCGGACGAGTCCTCATCGAGGGCCTCGATCGTGCCGACGACGCTCGCTCGGGCCTCGGGGGTCCCGTCCTGGTCCATATCCCGGACCGTTGCGCCCTCGAGGGTCAGCCGGACGACCTCCGGGTTCCCGTCGTCCGTGCCGTCCTCGAGGAGCCCGACGACTTCGAACGCCCGCCGAGCCTCGAGGACCCCGTCCGACGTGGGGTCGTAGCTCGCGTACACGAAGATCCGCGCGTCGGTCCGCTCCGGGATGCCGTTCGAGGACTCGTCCACGAGGCCCAGGCTCACCTCGATCCCGCGGGCCAGCTCGTCGTATCCGTCCGCATCGAGGTCGAGGGTCTCGTAGGCCCCGAGGACCACGTTCACGGACTCGTTCGCGCCGTCGCTGTCCGCGTCCCGGGTCGCCGCCGTGAGCTCGAGGATCCCCTCGTACTCCCGCGTCCCGTCGTCGCCGACGTCGTACGCGTGGTACATCCGCAGGGAGAGGTCCGCCGCCTCTGGGTGGCCGTCGCTCGTCGCGTCGACCATGGAGATCGACGCGTGCGCCGTGCGGGCGTACTCGACGACCCCGCTCTCGTTCCGGTCGAAGGACTGGTCCCCCGCGAACGTCGCCGCGAGGTCGTCCATCGTCTCGTCGCCGTCCTCGTCATGGACGCTGAGGCGCCAGACGGCCTGGGCCCGGTACTCCGCGAAGCCGTTCTCGTTCGGGTCCGCGTAGGCCTCGAGCCCCTGATGTCCGACGAGCGCGTTGAACACCCCGTCGGAGTCGTTGTCCCAGGCCTCGACCTCCCGCGCAATCGTAAGGCCCGCCTCGGGGACGCCGTCCGCGTCCTCATCGAGGGCGCACGTCCCGAGCATCCGGCCGAGGACCCACTCGGGGTTCCCGTCCCGGTCGTCGTCCTTCGCCTCGAACTCGCGGGTCCAGGAGCATCGGTCGTCCTCTTCCATCGTGGGTCGGACGAACTCCTCGAGGGAGGCACCGCGGACGTCGCCCGCGTCGCCGGGCAGGATCCCGAGACCGAAGGCCAGGAGGCCGTCCTCGCCGACGTCCTCGCGGGTCTCGTTGATCTCCCGCAGCGCGCCGACGTCGAGGTCCACGGTCTGCGGCTCGCGGTCCCCGTCGTCCGCGGGCACGGTCGTCGCCGCGTCGCCCGGCGTCCCGCCGTCGGACGCCCGCGGGGGGACCGCGGGGGCCGCCGGCGTGGGCCCGGGGGCCGAGGCCGACGCCACGATCACGCGGCCCTCGCCCGCGTCGCTCGCGGACGCAGCGCTCAGGTCCGCGCCGCCCGGCCCGGGCGCGTAGCCCAGGAGGCGCGCGTACGTCGCATTCGATCCGAGCCCGCCGCCCTGGATCCCAGGGAGGAGGGCCGCGGCCAGGCCCACAGCCCCGAGGGCGATCGCCATGATCACGATCAAGGACCGCCGGGGACCTTTCGAGACGCAGTAGGCTTGCATCGCCGTCTCACCTGAGGAGAGGCAGGTCCCCCGTGGGGGATATCCCTGCGAGCAAGAGTCTTCCCGATGGCTTTAAGCGCTGTTCGCGCGGCCCTGGAAGCCTCACTTTATCTATCCCGCTCGGATATCATCTCGTTGCGGAGGGGTACGATTGCTCGGGGGAGTCCTGCCGGGAGTGCTCGTTGGTCTCCTCGTCGCGGCCTCGGTCGCGACACCCCTGGCCGCAGATCGCGCTTCACGTTCCCCTGCTCTGGTTCCCTTGGAGCCCATCCTGATTGAAGGGGATCGGGGTTTCGCGGCGCACTCGGCCCATCTCCGCGGAGCCGGGACGCCCCGGGACCCGTACGTCCTCGAGAGCGCGGATGTGGACGCCTCGGCGAGTCGTGGTGAGGCGGGGATCGAGCTTCGTAACACGACGGCCCACGTCATCATCCGCGGCGTCCGCGTGCACTCTGGGTATCAGACCGACGCCTTCTCGATCGGCGGCCTGCTCCTGAGGAACGCGTCGAACGTCTTCGTCTACAGCGTGGTCTCTGAAGGAAACGCCCCGGGACTGTGGATCCTCGGGTCGCGGAACGTCTCCGTAGTGGGCAACAGCTTCCTCTCACGGGGCGATTCGGTCCTCGTCCGGGGATCGTCGGATGTGGTCGTCTCCGGGAACCTGTTCGAGGGCGCGGACCTGTCCATCCACGATTCTTCCCGCGTATCCCTGGTCGCGAACTCGATCTCGAGGACCCCCGATCCCCCAACCGGCTTCGGAATCGAGATCCTCGGCTCCCAGGACGTCCAGGTCCTCTCCAACCGAGTGACGCCAGCGGGACCCGAGACGTGGTTCGCCGCGGGACGTGCGGTCGTGGTCGACGGGTCCCACCGCGTCGTGCTCGCGGGGAACGCCCTCGAGGATGGGTCGGGCGGGATCGTGGTGCTGGACTCCGATGACATGGAGATTCGGGCGAACCGCTTGACCCGCTTCGCAGATTCAATCTACGTGGACGCCTACAATCCCGGGGGTGAGTACGTCCCGATGACGAACCTCACCATCACCGAGAACTCGGTGACATCATCCTGGGACTTCGGGATATGGGTCTCCGGAGCGGATCGTGCCCTCGTCGAAGGAAACGACATCCGAGCGGCGTATGCGGGCATCGGGCTCTTCGGCGCGCGGAACGCGAGGATCGCGTCGAACTCGGTCTCCGACGTCGAGGTCGCGGTCTCGGTAACCAACTCGACGGGGAACCTGTTTTACCACAACGTTTTCTCGGAT
>MGWD01000021.1:30602-47087 GCA_001800825.1 Euryarchaeota archaeon RBG_19FT_COMBO_69_17
CCTCGGGGGCAACTTCTGGTCGGGCTACACGGGCGTCGACGAGTGTTCCGGCCCGACCCAGTCATCCTGCACGGGCGGGGACGGAATTGGGGACACGCACTTCGTCATCGATGGGAACGCGAGCGACGACTTCCCGTTCATGCGCCCGTTGTCGGCGCCCGACGGCCCGCCCGTCGGTGCGCTCGTCGCATATCCGCCCGCGGGCGAACGCGGCGGGGAGTTCACTCTCTATGCCGGTGCCTCCAGCGATCCCGAGGATCCCCCTGCGGGACTCGAGGAGCGCTGGGACTTCGACGGGGATGGGGTCTGGGACACCTTCTGGTCCCGTTCCCTGTCCGCGAGTCGCGCCTACTCCGATGGAGGGTCCTACGCCGTCCGACTCGAGGTACGCGACTCCGCAGGGCAGGTTGATGGCTTCACCGCGTGGATCCTCGTGACGCAGCCCGGACCCGCGAGCGTGGGGGAAGGCGCCCTCTTCGGCGGACCCCTCGCGTGGGGCGCCGTGTCCGCCGTGGCCGCGGCCGCGGCGGGATTCGTCCTCCTCCGAGTTCGACGTCGGCGGATGAAGGGAGGGCTGCCGCCCGGGACCTGACCACCGAGAGCTGCCCCATCGGGTCTCTCGCCCGTTGCTCCCGGGTCTCCCCCGGCCTTCCGAACTTCGGGCCAGGCCTCGCCGGGCCCTCGGCAGGGGCCCGTGGGACGCATCAAATAGGCGCGTCCACATTCAGCGCCCACTCCTCATGCCTGGCCGGCCCTACAAGGACCTCGTGATCTACGGATGCTTCGTCCTGAACCGGCTCGTGGCCGAGCTGGGGATCGACCTCTACCAGGACGGCCTCCCGGAGAAGCTCGCGCGCGTCCTGCCGGGCCAGGCCGGCATCTCGAAGGAGGAGGTCAAGCGGGAGATCAAGTCGAACCACTTCATGACGGAGCGGGTCATCGACCACCTCGAGAAAGACGGCCTCGTGTCCGTCGAGCAGGCGGACGGCCGGTACCGGATCCGGATCACCCACGAGGGCGTCCTCCACATCCAGAAGTACAACGAATTCTACCGGAAGATCTACCAGGAGCAGATCCGGGACCACTACCGGTACACGAAGGCCCCGTTCTGGCTGCGGGACTAGGCCTTCGCGACGGCCGGGCTCACGGGCCCGCCGAGGGCCGTGTCCACGACGAGGGGGATGAAGTCGTACGTCCCGTCGGCGCCCTCCCGCGCGAGCTCGAGGGAGCACACGAACGTGGCGCCCCGGATCCTCACGCGGACGGCCCCCTTGAGGAGATACTCGTACGCGTCCGCCGCGACGGACTCGTCCCCCGCCGGTTTCCAGAGCGCGATCGCACGGACGGGGGGGATCCGGAGGGCCTCCGAGACGTCGGCCACGGCGCGGGCGAGGCCCTGGAGGTCCGCGAGGCCTGGCGCCGCGTCGAAGGCCTTCACGTAGACGGCGAAGCCCGGGCTCCCGAGCCCCAGGGTCCGCCACAGGCCCGAGGGCGGGGTCCGGACGAACGCGTCGAAGGAGTACGTGAGGCCGGACCGGCCCGTGAGGAGGGCGGGCGCCGCGAGCCCGTCGGGGCGGGCCATGGCCGCCTTCACGTCCGCGCTCGTCCTCGAGAGGTGAGCGAGGATCCTTTGGACGGAGTCCTTGCCCTCGGGGACGTACACGACAGGGTCCGCCTGACGCACCCGCTGGATCACGCGGTGCCGCAGGGCGAAGTAGTCGAAGAAGGACCGCAGGTCCCGGAGCAGCTCGAGGATCACGAACCCGAGGATGAACAGGGAGACGAGGACGACCCCGACGAGGAACGCGGGCCCGAACGTGACGATCTGGAGGACGCCGAACACGCACGCGGTCACGAGGAAGGCGAGGCGCATCCCCGGGGTCGAGGCGGACCGCATCGCGAAGAGGGAGATCACGAGCGGCACGAACAGGAGGAGCGTGACGAACGCCCGCACGTCCGCGAAGACGAGGATCATCACGAAGTCGAGGAGGAGCCAGAGGGAGACGAAGACGCGGACGTACCGGAGGACCCTCCGGATCGTCGGGGTCTGGCGGTCCACGGCCTCCGCGAGGTCGAAGATCGCGGCGATGGGGTCCTCGACGGCCCGGGCGTCCTTGCCCTTGATCTCCGGGTCCACGGGGAAGCGACGAGCCTCAGGGTATTTAATCGCGTAGGGAAGAATCGTGCCGACGGCGCCATCCGATCCCGTGGAGGACGACGGTGGTCCCGCTCGCGACGACGAGCCCCAAGGAGATGAGAGAGGAGACGAGGTCCCCCGCAGGCAGGCTAGCGAGGAGGGCGACGAGGGAGATCGCGAGCGCGCCGACCGCGAGGCCCACGCACCGCCCGCACGCCCCGAACTTCGCGGGGAGCCTCATTCGCCGCACACCGCCTCGCACTTCGTCTTCGCCTCCGCGACCTCCTCGCTCCCCTCGACGGCCTTCTTGAAGCCCTCGTAGAACTGCTCCGCCGTGAGCCCCGGCCCGAAGCAGTCCGCGTTGCTCGTGTAGTAGCCCGTCGGCGGTTTGATCTTGAAGGGGCCGTACGCGGTCGTCTCCTCGACCCACTTCCGTCGGCTCCAGAGGACCCAGCATGACCGCGTCCGGCAGGCGAGCCATCGGCACACGACGGTCACGTAGACCTCGCGCCCGACGGTCTTCTCGGAGAGCCCCTTCGCCGCGTCGACCCAGCCTGGCATGGACTTCAGGAACTCCGCGTACGTGGCCCCGAGGACGGGGAGCTTCCGCGCGCGGCTCGCGGCCCACGCCATGATCTGCGCGCCCGTCCGCACGTCGTCGATGTCCTCGGGGGCCGTGCCGCACGGGTACGTCTCCATGTGGAGCTCCGACGCGCATCCCTTCTTCGAGCCCTCCGGTTCGCACTCGTGGGGGCAGCCCCAGACGCTCGAGAGGAGGAGGGCTCCGAGGACGAACGCCACCGCAAGATACGCGGGGTTCTCGAGGAAGAACCAGGAGACCGCCTCGACGGTCGTCGTCGTGTGGGTCGTCGCGCCCGTCTCCTCGAAGTCCACGCCCGTCACGTTCGTCGCGACGGTGAACCACGTGTACGTCCCGTCGGCGACGCGGTTCGTCGTGCGCCCCCGGAAGCGGAGGACGGACCCGGGGTCCGCGTCGATCCCCGAGACGTTCACGGCCTCCACGAGGCCGTCCTGGGTCCGGACCAGCTCGACCGTGGCGCCCGGGATCCCCTCGACGGCGATCGTGTTGAAGTGGAAGATGGGCCGGCGGTCCCCTCCGACGAGGTCGAAAGGCACCACGACGAGGACCTCCCGGACGTCCGGGACGTTCGCGTTCTCCCAGACGATCTCGACGTCCTCCCCGATCGGCACGAGGAACGTAAGGAAGACGAGGATCACGCCGGCCGCGAGCAGGGCGGCGCCGGGCACGGCGCTCCGAGCTCTCCTCCGGACGACCCCCTCCGCGGCGATGCGCGGGGAATGCGAGTTGCCGGATAAACGTGCGGCCGCCCGATCGCCCGCGCCCGCATCCTTTATAATCATGGGAACCTTGGGCCGCGCCGTCGGGGTGGCTCAGCCTGGTGGAGCGTCGGACTCATAGGGTCCCGCGGGCAGAACGACCACGGCGTTCCTGAGGCATCCGGAGGTCGCGGGTTCGAACCCCGCCCCCGACATCGTCCTTTTCCGGGCATCCGTGTCGGAGTCTGCCGGCATTTATATCTTTGGTCTCGAATAGAGCGACGGAACGCTTAAGGACAGTTCGAGGACCGTCCAATCACGGTTAAGCCGCCGCGGGGTACCCGGGGGGCAAGGAGGTGAATCATGGCAGCGACCAGCGTTCGGACAACGGCCGCTGGGGTCGCGCACTCGTGGCGTGACCTCGCCCGCATGCCGACCTACCAGGTGCCGATGGTGCTTGGCGGGTTCCTGGCGGCGGTCATCGGCCTGTTGACGTACGTCTTCGACATCGTCGAGGCGAACGCGATCGTGGCCGTGACGTCCGCGGTGGCCTACTTGGTCATCTTCGGCGTCCTCGGCCTGATCGGCTACGGCGTGTCGAAGGAGAACGCCCAGAACGGGGCGCTCGTGGCGGCCATCGCCGGCCTGGCCCTCGTGGCCTTCGTCGGCGAGACGGTCGGAATGCTCACGGGCCTGCTCCTCCTGGGCGGAGCCGTGTGGACCCTCGCGTCCACCCGATGAGGGGGAGCACCTCTCGTACGAACACCCCCTTGTCCTTTCTTTTCCGCTCCTCTACTTGATGAACAGGTCGAGGTAGAGCCTCTTCCCGACGACGTAGGCGATGGCGATTACGAGGAGGGCCACGGGCACGACGACGTGGACGTCGGACCAGAGGGCCGTGAGCCCGAACCCGATCCCGAGGACGCGGGCGCCCATGTGATGCGGCGACACGACGCTGATCGTCCGGGCGAAGTCCTCGATGGCCTCGAACGTCTCCGGGCTCGGGAACCGGCCCGCAGACATGAGGATCGCGAGGTACGTGCCGATCGTCGAGACCGCGGTCTCCGTGAGGAGGAGGGCGGCGATGAGGAAGAGGGCGCCCATCGAGGACGGGCTCGGGGCCAGGCGGCCCGTGACATTCGCAATCAGGAGGGACGCCCCGACCCCCGTCGCGAGGGCCACGGCCGCCATCGCGAAGGCCATCAGGTGGATGGCGAGGAACGCCCCCGCGGGATAGAGGCCGTAGACGAAGTATGCACCGAAGAACCCCATGAACAGGGGCGTCGCGACGAGGAACGCGATCACGAACGTCGCGAGGAGCTTCGCGATTGTCAGGTCCGTCATGTCAATCGGGTACAGGATCACGGATCGGATCGTCCCCTTCCGGACCTCGCCCCCGTGGACCGTCGCGAACGTGATGCCCATGACGACGGAGGAGAGGAACGCGGCGATCCCGTAGTATCCGCGGAGGGTGGCGTCGAACCAGACGAACTCGTAGGGGTAGTACCGGAGGTAGCTGGCCATGGCCGCGGCCCCCGGGAGGCTGAGGAGGAAGCCGAGCCCCGCGACGCTGCCGGCAAGGACCCACGTCCAGAGGGGCATCCGCAGGTCCTTCTCGACGATCGCGAGGATGAGGCGGAACCGCTCCCGTGGCTCCATCAGGCGGTGCCCCCGGGGCCCGGAGGTCGGGTCAGTTTCCGGTACACGTCTTCCATCGTCCCCACGCTCTTCATCTCGAGGAGGTCGACGTCTGCGGAGACGAGGGCCTTCGCGACCCGCGGGGCGTCCTGGCGCCGGAGGAGGCCGAGGCGCACGAGGTTGGGGGCCGTGGTCTCGAGGGCCTGGTGGGGTATCGGCTCGAGGGCCGCGAGGGCCATATTCGCATCGCTCACCTCGAGGGCGTACACGGGCGCGAGGAGGTTCTCCTTGAGCTCCTTCGCCGTCCCGACGGCGACGATCCGGCCTAGGTGGATGAACGCGTACCGGTCGACGATCGCCTCGCTCTCGAGGAGGTTGTGGCTCGTGAACAGGATCCCGCCCCCTCGGGACACCCAGTCCCGGAGGATCGAGCGGAGGTGGAGCCTGGCGTCCACGTCGACGTTCGAGAAGGGCTCGTCGAGGAGGAGGAGCCGGGCGGGGGACAGGAGGACTCGGGCGATCTCGACCCGTTGCCGCTCCCCCATGGAGAGCTTCCCGATCCGGCTACCCGCATGGTGGGTCATCCCGAGCTGGGCGAGGGCCCAGGCAGCCTTCCCGCGGACCTCCGCGCGGGGCACGCCCGCCATGTTCGCGAAGAACGTCAGGTACCGCGCGACGGTCATGTCCACGTAGGGGAACGGGAGGTCGAAGAGGATCCCGAGGTGTCGGCGGAGGTCGTTCGGGAACTGCGCGACGTCGTGGCCGCACACCTCCGCCCGGCCCGCGTCGGGGCGCGTGAGGCCCGAGAGGACGCGGAGGCAGGTCGTCTTCCCCGCCCCGTTCGGCCCGAAGAGGCCGAAGACCTCGCCCTCGTGGATTTCGAAGCCCACGCCGTCGAGGGCCCGAACCTTGGGGTACGTCTTCCCGAGGCCGTGCGCCTGAACAAGCATCCAGGGGGGCCATGGCGACTCCGCCGAGATAAGGGTTCTCCCGACGTGCGGCTGCTCCCGAAGGATGCCCGCGGCCGCCGCGGGCATCGGATTCTCTGGATTGAGAACGTCGACGAGATTTGGGGAAACGATTATGGTCCGGGGCGACGGGTGTCCTCCGCAGGTGGGGAACAGCGATGATGCTGCGTGGTTGGTGGATCGGAGCGTTGGCCCTGGCGGTCGTGAGCGCGTCCTTCGCGGTCGCGGCCCAGGCCGATGACCGGACGGCTTGGATTGCGAACTTGTCGGGCGCGAACGAAGTCCCGGCGCGGCCGACGCAGGCGCGCGGGGTCGCCCACTTCCTCCTGAGCGAGGACGCGATGTCGATGAGCTACATCCTCATCGCCGCGAACATCGAGAACGTCGTCGCGGCGCACATCCATGTGGGCCCGCCGGGCGTCAACGGTCCCGTCGTCGTGACCCTGTTCATCGGCACACCCGGGAGCGGCCGGTTCGACGGGGTCCTCGCGATGGACACCTTCGACGCGTCGGACTTCTCGGGCCCCCTCGCGGGTCATCCCTTGCAGGACCTCCTCGACAACATGACGTCCGGGAACGCGTACGTCAACGTGCACACGAACGACGGCGTCGCCCCGACGAACACGGGAGCCGGGGATTTCCCCGGCGGCGAGATCCGCGGCCAGCTCCGGCTCGCGGACTGAGGGTCCTCCTCCGCGGTCCGGGGCGTGTCATCGCTCCGGGCCGCTCACCATTTCGATTCCTTGTCGAGGACGTCCGCGTAGGCGCGCGCGAGGCCCTGGGTCACGGGCCCCGGGGCCGGATCGTACGAGCGGGCGTGGACCCGGTGGACCCCGAGGACGCCCACCCCGCTCCCCGTGAGGAAGACCTCGTCCGCATGGAGGATCGCGGGGACGTCGAGGGCGGCCTCCTTCGCCTCGATCCCCGTCTTCCGGGCGAGCTCGATCGCGAGGTCCCGCGTGATGCCCTCGAGGGCCCCCTCCGACGCGGGCGGCGTCCGGATCCCTTGGGACGAGACGACGAACAGGTTCCGCGCCGTCGTCTCGACGACGTTCCCATGGGGGTTCAGGAGGATCGCGTCGAAGGCCCCCGTGCGCCGCGCCTCCCGGAGGGCGAGGGCCTCCGAGGCCCGGGACGTCGTCTTGCAGCGGCTCAGCGGGCCGGGCACACGCCGGGTCGATTCCGCGACATGGAGCACGATCCGCTCCGGGATCGGGGGGAGTTGGCGGCCGGCGACGAGGACGGAGCCGGGGACGCCCGCCTCCGCATTCCCCGCCGTCACCGTGATCCGGACGAGACCGTCCGAGAGGGCATTCCGCTGCACGACGGCCCTCACGCCCTCCGCGGCGTCTCCGAACGAGGCGGAGAGACTGAGCCCCAGGATGTCCGCGGATTCCCGGAGGCGGCGGAGATGGGCCGCGAGGCGGAACGGCGCACCCCCGTGGATGCGGACCGTGTCGAAGCAGCCCTCCCCGAAGAGGACGGCGCGGTCCCTCGCGTCGATCGCGGCCTCCTCCTCCCGGACGACGGCCCCGTCACGCCACGCGGACGCCGTGGGGGGTCACCTCCATCCGGTCCGAGGTGAGGGCCTCCGCGTGCCCCCGGAGCTTGTCGAGGGTCTCCCGGTACTCCCCCCAGGGGTCCGAGTCCGCAACGATCCCGCCGCCGACCGCGAAGTACGCGGTGCCTCGGACCACGGTCGCCGTGCGGATCGCGAGGCTCAGGTCGATGGACCCGTCGAGGGGCAGGCGGCCGAGGGCGCCCGTGTACACGCCCCTGCGGTGGGGCTCGAGGGCCTCGATGATCTCCATCGCACGGGGCTTCGGCGCGCCCGTGATCGACCCGCCGGGGAACGTGGCCCGCAGGAGGTCCCGGACGTCCGCGTCCTTCCGGAGGGTCCCGCGGACGACGGACTCGAGGTGGTGCACGTTCGGGAGGCTCCGCAGGGCCCGGAGGCGGGGCACGTGCACGCTCCCGAACTCGCACACCTTCCCCAGGTCGTTCCGCTCGAGGTCGACGATCATCACGTTCTCCGCGGCGTCCTTCGCGCTCGCGAGGAGCTCCGCCGCGAGGCGGGCGTCCGAGTCCGGCGTCCTCCCGCGGGGCCGCGTGCCCTTGATCGGGCGCGTCTCCACGGAGCCGTCCCTGGACAGGAGGAACCGCTCGGGGCTCGCGCTCAGGACCTGGTGGTCCCCCAGGTCGAAGTACGCCCCGAACGCGGACGGCGTGAGGGACCGGAGCCGCCGGAACGCGGCCGCGGGCGTGCCCTCGAGGGGCAGGGCGTGGCGCTGGGAGAGGTTGACCTGGAAGACGTCCCCGCCCGCGATCGCCTCCTTCGCCCGCACGACCGTCTCCACGTAGGCGTCGGGGTCCAGGGGCGGGATCGCCCGGGGTTCGGAGGGAAGGCCGAGGTCGTCGGGGACCGGGGGCGGGACGAACCTCGGAACGTCGCGGGCCGCGACCCGGAACCCCTCGCCCCAGATGTGGTCGACGACCGTGTGCCGGAGGTAGAGGCCGAGGTGGATGTCCGGGACCCCGAGGTCCCGAGGCTTGTCGTCGGGGAGCCGTTCGATCGTGCGGCCGAGGTCGTACGAGAGGTAGCCCGCGAGGCCTACGGAGAAGGGTCGGGCCCCTTCCCCCGCCCGGCCTTCCGGGAGGGCCTCGAGGAATGCCCCGAGCGACTCGAGGGGGTCCCCCGTCCTCGTCCCCTCGGACCACGGGGCGGCCCAGGCGGCCCGGCGCCCCCGGCTGCGGAACCAGCCTTCCGGGTCCGCCCCGACGAACGAGTACCGCCCCAGCTCCGGGCCCCGGAGGGACGAGTCGAGGAAGAAGGGCTCCCGCCGGCGGACGGCGGAGCGGAACAGGTCCGCGGGATCGACGCGACCCACGGGGCGGACGGAGATCCGGAGGGCCTTCGCCACGCCTCGGGCATCGCGGTCCCCTTCCTCAACCTTGCGACATGACCCCCGGACGGCCCGGGGGCCTCCCCCGCGCGTCACCGCCTACGCGAGGCGCTCGGCCACGTACTCCGCGACGTCCCGGACCGGGAGGGGCGACGTGGCCACGGTCTTCGAGCTGTCCTCGAGGTTCAGGATGCAGTACGGGCACGCGGAGCAGAGGACCTGGGCCCCCGCCCGTTCCGCCTGCGCGATGCGGAGGTCGGAGAACCGCTCGCCCGGGGGCGTCTCCAGGAAGATCCGCCCTCCGCCGCCCCCGCAGCACAAGCTGTCCGCTCGCGTGCGCTCCATCTCCTCGAGCCGCACGCCCGGGATCGACTCGAGGACCTTCCGGGGCTCCTCGTAGACCCCGTTGTACCGCCCGAGGTAGCACGGGTCGTGGTACGTCACCCGCACCTCCCCGTCCTTCCGGAGCCGGAGGCGGTCCTCGTCCGCGAGGCGGGCGAGGAGCTGCGTGTAGTGCTCGACCTCGACGGAGGCCCCGAGCTTCGGGTACTCGTCCTTCAGGACCGTGAGGGAGTGCGGGCTGATCGTGACGACGCGCTCCACCCCTCGCTCCCGGAACATCGCCCCGTTCCGTTCCGCGAGGGATCGGAAGAGGGCTGAGTCCCCGATCCGGAGAGCGGGATCCCCGCAGCAGGCCTCGTCGTTCCCGAGGATCCCGAACCGGACGCCCGCGGCGTCGAGGATGCGGACGAGGGCTCGCGCGACGGTCCGGATGCGGGGGTCGTACGCCGCCGTGCATCCCACGAACAGGAGGAGATCCATGCCGGCCTCGAAGGGCCGGACGCCGAGGCCCTCCGCCCATCGGCTCCGTTCCTCGGGCTTCCCGCCCCACGGGTTCTGGACCGTGGCCAGGTGTCCGCGGACCGTCTTCAGGGGCCCAGGCTCCGCGCCCACGGCCGTCGCGAACTCCCGGGTCGTGCGGATCACGTTCGCGATGTCCACGCCGCGCGGGCACCGCGCCACGCACGCGCGGCACGTCGTGCAGAGCCACAGGAAGTCGCCCTCGAGGCCGCCGAGCCCGAGCTGGGTCAGGCGGAGCATCTTCCTCACGCTCACGTCCCGGACCTCGCTCCACGGGCACGTCGCGGAGCACATCCCGCACTGGTAGCAGAGGTAGAGCGACTCGGCGCCTGCCTTCGCGAGCTCGTCCATGAGTTCGTCGTACGGACGGACGGCGGGGGCGGTCATCGGACCACGCTCCGGAGGGCGCGCCCGGGTCGGCGGCCCGGGTCAGGTCGGCCGCCCGTGCGCCCTGGGCCCTCAGATGCGGAACGAGTTCCCAACGAATCCCTCCTGGGTGTCCGGGCGGAGAAGGTGCGGGCTGAAGACGTTCGCGGGATCGTACTCCGCCTTCAGGCGACGGAGCTCCTCGTGGCGGGACGCCGGGCCGTCCCGGAAGAGGGCGAGGCCGAGGCCGTGCTCCTTGCGGTCCTCGACGGTGAGCTCCGGCCGCAGGACGGCCTCCCGGAGCTTCTGGTTCAGCGCCCACGCCGCTTCGATGTCCGCCCTCGTCACGGCGGCCTGCGGGCGGTAGTGGACCTCGATCCCGTCCGGGTAGTGGTGCCCCACGGGCCGGCCCGAGGAGCCCTCCATCACGGCGAACATCCGCGAGAGGACATCGCCGAACCGCGCGGGATCGTACACGATGAAGTCCTCGCACCCGGGCACGTTCACCCGGTGGAGGGCCTTGCCCGTAGCCGCGGTGCGCACGGCCATCATCTTCCGGAACTGGGGGAACGTGATCTCCCGGAGGGTGACGTCGGGGACGTCCGCGGCGATCCGCGGCAGCCCCTCCAACCCTTCCTTCGTCCCTCGGTAGAGGAGGACCATGCGGCGGTGTCCCGCGGCCACGGTGAAGTACCCGCCCAGGACCGGGTCCGCCCGGATGGGGTCGTCCGGGCGCACGATCCCCTCGTCGATGAACAGGAACTCGCCGGCGAAGTACCGGCACGACGCCGAGACCCGCTTCATGAGTCCTCCAATCGTCGCGCCGAGCCTCCCGACGTCCTCCGACTCGATCGAGAGGATGACGCAGACGACGTCCCCGCCCCTCGGGATCGGGGCGATCCGGACGTCGAGTTCCGTGACGAGCCCGCAGAGCCCGTGGTGCCCTGCGAGGCGTCGCACGTCGTCGCGGTCCGTGACCTCGAGGACCCGAGCGCCCTCCTTCGACGTCGCCACGATGCGGACCCGGTTGACGCTGTCCCCGAAGGCGCCGAAGGCCGGGGTCCCGCTCCCGCGCGCGTTCGTCGCGAGGTTCCCGCCGAACGTGCTGTAGCCGCTGCTCGGGACCACGGCGACGGTCCACGCGTGCCCCGCGAGCGCCCGGTTCGTCTCGTCGCTCGTCCTCCCCGCGCCGATGCGGACGTACAACGCGTCGTCGAGTCCCGCCTTCGTGAGGTCGACGTCTTTCCCCTGGGCGTCGACGACCCTCGGACGGAAGAGCCCGTGACGATAGCCGCGCGCGTCGCACGCCCCGACCCTTTCCATGTCGACGAGCACGGAGCCCGGAGGCGCGACGGCCGCCCCCGCGGTGCCGGAGCCGGTCCCCCTGGGCACGAGGGCGATGCCGACGCGTACCGCGTGGTCGACGAGGGCCACGCACTCCGCCTCGTCCTTCGGGAAGGCGATCATCCTCGGGACGCCGAGGGTGAGGAACGATCCGTCCGTCGCGTATCCGGGGAGCGGACCCGCCTCGTGGCGGATCCCCGCTTCCTGGAGGAACGCCAGGGTCGCATCCTCCCTCTCCGTCAAGTGGACGACCGCGGTCAGCCTCTCACCCCAGGGCCTGCGCGGCGAGGTCGGTCACGTCGACGATCTTCAGGGCCGGGAGCGGACCCACGGGCCGGCCGTCGAGGTAGCAGGAGAAGTGGATCCGGCAATGGGGACACGCGGTGACGAGGTTCTCCGCCTTCGAGGCGGCCTCCTCGAGCCGCTCCTGCTGCATGAACTTCGTCTGCGCGTCGCAGGTCGAGTACGCCCCGACCCCGCAGCACATCGCGTTCTCCCGCACGCGGTCCATCTCGACGAGGGTGACGCCGGGGATTGCCTGGAGGACCGCCCGGGGTGCGTCGTACTCCTTCGAGTGGCGGCCGAGGCGGCACGGGTCCTGGTACGTGACCGTGAGGTCCACGGACTTCGTGAACGTGAGCCGTCCCGACGTGACGAGCTCCTCGATGAGCTCCGTCATGTGGAGGACCTCGAGGGGCCACTCGCCGACGGCCTTCGGGTACTCGTACTTCAGCATGGAGTAGCACTCCGCGCACGTCGTCACGAGGCGTTTCGCCCCGCTCGCCCGGATCCACTCCGCGTTCCGTCGCGCGAGGGTCTCGAACGTCTCCCGGTCCCCGTTCCAGAGGGCGTCGTGGCCGCAGCACCGCTCCGCGTCCGCGACGACGGGCACGATCCCCGCCGCGTTCATGATCTTGATCGCCGCCCTCCCGATCCGGGCGCTGTCGCAGTACGTGAAGACGCCGTCCAGGTAGGGCATGCATCCCGTGAAGTAGATCACGTCCCCCGCGTCCGCGACCTGAAGCCCGTCCCCGATCCACGCGCGGCGGTCCTGGTTCAGGTTCGGTCTCGCCATGATCTTCGCGAGGATGTCCTTGTACCCGCCGTGCTTGCACGGCGCCGTCCGGTCCATGGAGGGACGCAGGTCCTCCCGCTTGGCCCGGATGAACGCGGGGTACGGCACCTGGGTCGGGCAGACCGCCTGGCACTCCCCGCACGTGAGGCAGGCCCAGAGGTCCCGCTCGCTCATGTCGTCCGACCCGCCGAGGTACGCCTGGAGGATGACCTTGCGCGGGCTGAAGGCGACGTCCGCCCGGTGGACGGGGCAGGTGAAGGTGCACTTGTTGCACTGGATGCAGCCCTCCTGGACGAGGACCCGCATGGCCGCATCGAGGGCGGCGGGTTCCGGCCCGCCGGTCTGCACGCTCGCGGGCGGGGGCGCGAGGACCGCCATCACGCGACCTCCCGAAGGGGGCTCGGGCCAAGCCGCCGGAGGGTCTCCGTGAACTCCGTGGCGACCTCCGCGAACCTCGGGCCCTCGGAGGTCGAGGCGGCCTCCATGCGCAGCCGTTGCGGGCCGATCCCGAGGGTCCGGAGCACGTGGGAGAGCCGGTCCGTCAGCTCCCGCGCCTGGAGGTTCCCGCTCTTGTAGTGGCACGAGCCGGGATGGCAGCCGATCACGAGGACCCCGTCGAACCCGCGCTCGAACGCCCGGAGGACGTAGTACGGGTCGATCATTCCCGTGCACATGAGCCGCACGATCTTCACGGCGGCCGGGTACGGGATCTTCCCGGCCCCCGCCTGGTCCGCGGCGGAGTACCCGCACCAGTTGCAGCACAGGGCCAGGATTTCGGGCTCGGGCGTCACGGGGCCACCGCCTTCGGCGCGAGGGCGTCGATGGAGGCGACGACCTGGGGCCCCGTGAACTGCCGGACCCGGATCGCGCCCGTCGGGCACACGACCGTGCACTTCCCGCATCCCTCGCACGCGGTCTCGTCCACCACGGCGACGAGGCCCTCCGGGTCGATGCGGACGGCATCGAACTCGCACGCCTCCGTGCACCGGTCGCACGCCCGGCAGAGGTCCGGGTTCACCTCCGCGACGAGGGGATTGAGGGTCATCTCCCCGCTCCCCAGGAACACGGCCGCGGACATCGCCGCCGCGCCGGCCTGCGCAATCGTGTCCGTGATGTCCTTGGGGCCCTGGGCGCACCCGGCGACGAAGACGCCCTTCACGGCCGTCTCCGTGGGATTGATCTTGGGGTGGTACTCCTTCACGAAGCCGTCGGACGTCTTGTCGAGGTGGAGGGAGGCGAGGAGCCCGTCGACGTCTCCAGGATCCATGGCCGTGCTGAGGATGACCATGTCCACGGGAACGCGCAGGTTCACGCCGGCGAGGGTGTCCTCGACGACGATCGTGAGCTTGCCCTCCTCCTCGGGCGACGTCGCGACGTCCGTCACCCGGGTAGGCTTCCCGCGGACGAACCCGACCTGCTCCGATGCGACCCGCTGGTAGAACTCCTCGTACCCTTTGCCGTTCGCCCGGATGTCCATGTAGAAGTTGTAGACGCGCGCTCCGGTCCGCTCGCGGATGAGATGGGCGTACTTCAGGGAGTACATGCAGCACACGCGGGAGCAGTACGGGCGGTGCTTCTCGTCCCGCGAGCCGACGCAGTGGATGATCCCCACGGACCTCGGCGGGGTCCCGTCCCGTTTCACGAGCTTCCCGCCCGTCGGCCCCGTGGAGGACAGGAGCCGCTCGACCTGGAGGCCATGGTAGACGTCGGGGTGCCTCCCGTGCCCGTACTCCGGGATCTGGGAGGCGTCGAAGGGGCGGTAGCCCGTGGCGACGACGACCGCGCCGACCTCGACCTTCACCTCCTCGGGGGGCATGGAGAAGTCGATCGCGTCCGCGGGGCATACCCGCTCGCACATCCGACACGCCCGGTCCCGCTGGAAGTAGAAGCAGTGGTCCGCGTCGAGCGTCCACCGCTGCGGGAGGGCCTGGGAGAAGGGGAGGTAGATCGCCTTGCGGAGGGACAGGCCCACGTCCCACTCGGACCCGACCTTGATCGGGCTCTTCGGCGTGCTGACCGGGCAGGCGTCCGTGCACCGGTTGCAGCCGATGCACGCGTCCGTCACGTACCGAGGCTTCTTCAGGACCGTGAGGGTGAACTTCCCGGGCGTGCGGACGGCGTCCCTGACCTCCGCGTACGTCAGGAGGTCGACGTTCGGGTGGTTGAACACCTCGTTCATCTTGGGGGACAGGGTGCACATCGCGCAGTCGAGGGTGGGGAACGTCTTGTCGAAACGGGCCATGTTCCCGCCGATCGTCGGGCCCTTCTCGATGAGGGTGACCTTGTGGCCGAGGTTGCCCAGGAGGATCGAGGCGTGGATCCCGGCGATCCCCGCGCCGATCACGGCGACCCCCTCGTGGATGGGGGCCGTCTTCACTTCCAGGGCCTGCAGGCGGCGGACCTTCGCGACCTGGGCCCCGACGAGGGCCTTCGCCTTCTCCGTCGCCCTCGCGGGGTCGGACCGGTGGGGGTACGCGCACTGCTCCCGCACGTTCGCGATCTCCAGGAGGTAGGGGTTCATCCCCGCCTCTCCCGCCTTCTCCCGGAACAGGTCCTCGTACATCTTCGGGGTGCAGCACGCGACGACGACCCCGTTCAGCCCTTTCTCCCGGATCGTCCTCTGGAGGCGCGCCTGCCCCTCGTTTGAGCACATGAAGCGGAAGTCCGTCGCGACGACGACATCCTCCTGCGCCGCGGCGGACTCGCGCAGTGCGTTGACGTCGACGACGTCGGAGATGTTCCCCCCGCAGTGGCAGATGAAGACGCCGACCTTGCGCTTCCCGTCCGTCACGGCCTCACGACCTCCCCGTCCTCCAGCTCCTCGATCACGGGGGACACGGGTACGAGGTGGCGTTTCACGCCCAGGCGATCGGGGTCGATCCCGAGGGCGAGGCCGACGATCTGGGACAGATGGAGGATCGGGATCTCGATCGGCCGCCCGGCGAGCCTCGAGGCCTTCCGTTGGTACGTGTCGAGGACGAGGTGGCACAGGGGGCATGGCGTGGCGAGGACCTTCGCGCCCGCGTCCTGGGCCTCCCCGAGCCCCGCAGCGGACATCCGGAGGGCGAGGTCCTGCCGGGCCGGGAGGACATGGAACCCGCAGCACGCGGTCCGACCGTCGAAGGAGACGGGCTTCCCGCCGAGGATCCCCACGAGCCGCTCGATCGACGTCGGCTCCTCGGGCGTCTCGAACGACTCCGCCCCCGGGGACCGGAGCAGGTGGCAGCCGTAGAACGCGCCCACGGGGAGGTCCCCGAGCGGGCGGCGGACGCTGGCCGCGAGCTTCCTCCCGCCGACCTCCTGGAGGAGGACCTGGAGGAGATGCTTGACCCGCACGCCACCCTCGTACGGGCCCTGCCCCGCGCGGGCGAGGATCCCGTTCGTCCGCTCCCGGGCCTCGGGATCCTCCAGAACCTGCGCGGCCCGGGACAGGTAGAGCTGGCACGTCCCGCACACCGTGAGGACGTCGAGCCCCTTCGATCCCGCCATGGACAGGGTGCGGGCGTTGATCGCGAGGGCGGCCTCAGGGTTCGCGTCCTGGAGGTTCCCGGCCCCACAGCACGCGGCCTGGTCCAGGTCGACGAGCCCGATCCCGAGGTCCTTCGCGACCTCGCGGGTGGCGACGTCGAGCTCCCGGCAGCTGTTGAGGGCGACGCATCCCGGGAAGTACGCGTACTTCATCGGGGTCCTCCTGCGGCGAGGATCCGCCTCACGTCCGTGATCGAGTCGATGGGACGCGAACGCAGGGAGGGGCCCTTCCCCCGCCACGCCATTTCGAGCGGGCGGAAGCCCTCCCGGAAGAGGCCCGCGAGCCCCGCGGACTCCATCCACACGCGGGCCTCGTGGATGCGCCCGCGGTCCCGCACGCCGTTGACGAACGCAAGGGCATGTCGG
>MGWD01000021.1:47095-48633 GCA_001800825.1 Euryarchaeota archaeon RBG_19FT_COMBO_69_17
TCGAGGGAGAGGTGTCGCAGCGCGGCCACGATCTCCCCGGGTCGTGCATGGCTCGGGCAGCTCGCGTCGCACGCGAAGCATCGCGTGCACGCCCAGAGCGCGTCGTCCGTGAGGACCTCCGCCCGGCGGCCCTTCCGCACGCGCGCGATCGTCCCGCGGACGCTGAACCTCGGCTCGAGCGCCTCCACGGGGCACACGGCCGTACACGCCTCGCATCGGAGGCACACGATGATGGATTCCCCGCCCGGGGTCGACGCGACGGCTTGCCAGAAGTGGGGGGCCTCAGGCCGTGGGAGTTCCGGCTCCATCGCTGCCGCCTTCCTGGGCTCTCCTACCCTTCGGATGAGGGTTATAGCTAAGGTACGTACTGCACGTGTAATTGCACGGGACCTCGCCCCGGGCTGCCTCCCGGGATCGAGGGACGCCGGACCCCTCCGGATTTGCGGAGGGTGCGGACCCGACCCGACGGTGGGTGCGCGTCCGTTAAATAGCGCGGCCCGCGTTGCGGAGCCCCATGAAGGCGAGGGTCCTCGCGGACCGGCTGCCCCGCCTCGAGTACGGGGACCGATTCCTGTCCGACTTCCTCCCGGAGCGGGTGCTGTCCGAGAGCCGGCTGGTCCCCCTGCGGACCCCGGAGGGCGCCCCCGAGATCCCGGACTTGGAGGCCGCGCTCGTGCGGGCGCTCGAGGCGTCCTCGACCCCGGACCTGCTCCCGTCCCTGGCCGAGTGGCTCGGGTCGCGGTACCGCGGCGGAGACATCACGATCGTCATCGACGACTACGCCCGGCCGTGCGCCCACCAGCGGCTCCTCCTCCCCGGCCTACTCGACTGGCTCCTCTCCCGAGGCGTCGCGCGGGACCGGATCGGGATCCTCATCGCGGCCGCGACCCACCGGGACCCTAAGCCCCACGAGTGGGAGTTCATGCTCGGGGAGCGGCTCTGGCCCGCGTGGAAGGACCGCGTGTTCTTCCACCACGACCGGGAGGACCTCGAGAACCTGGGCACGATGCCGGACGGCACGCCCGTCGAGCTGAACGGCAAGGCCGCCCGCTCCGAGGCGATCGTGTCCCTCAGCGACCTCGACTACCACTACTTCGCCGGCGTGAGCGGCGGGCCGAAGCAGATCGTGCCCGGGATCGGCGGGCGGGCCCTCACGACCGCGGACCACCTGAGGATGTTCGGCGAGCTCGGGTTCGCGCCGAACGTCGACATGGGGCTCCTCGACGGCAACCCCGTCTACGAGTACAAGCGCGCGGCGATCCGGATCATCCTCGACGCGCTCGCTGAGCGCGGGACCTTCGTGTACGCCGTCGTCAGCGTCCTCAATCCCGCGTACCAGGTCGTGGCCCTCGAAGGCGGGGAGATCCTCTCCCTCCACCGGAAGCTGCGCCACGTCCTCGACAAGGTCTACGTCGCCCGCATCCCGGAGCTCGCGGACATCGCGATCGTCACCGCGCGCCATCTCGGGATCAACGTATACCAGGCGGGGAAGGCGATCAACGCGGCCGCGCGGGCCGTCAAGCCGGGCGGCGCCGTCG
>MGWD01000021.1:48721-51376 GCA_001800825.1 Euryarchaeota archaeon RBG_19FT_COMBO_69_17
ACGGTGGGCGCGGAGGCGATCGATCGGGCCCTCCGCATAGTCCAGGACGTCGTGATGGCGGACTTCAAGATCGGGAAGCAGAAGCCCGTGGACATGCTCGTCCAGTACCGCCGCACGGGCTGGGGGAACCTGTGGCTCCTGTGCGACGGCCTCAGCGACGAGGAACGAAGAATCCTTCCGTTTCGGTACGTCGGGGCAAGGGGCGAGGACCCCCAGGTGCGGCTGCGCGCCTGGGTCGACGAGCAGGAGAAGACAGGGAAGCCGACGTATCTCGTCGTCGACGATCCGACGTACTGGATCCGGACGCCCTAGCTGGCCGGCCCGGGGAACCCCATCGCCCTCGCGATGGCGTCCCAGTCCCAGACCTTCTGCGGCTTCGGATCGTTCCTCAGGTGGTCCAGGTCCCCGCGGGCCGCGAGCCGGTCTACGAGGCGGGCCGCGAACGCGGGGGCGCCCGTGGCCCCCGGCGAATTGTAGTTCAGGATATGGTACGAGTGCGGGCCGGGGACCTCGATCGCCTCCTTCACGATGTGCCCGTGGCGGTCTACGACAGGGGTGCGGATCCCCGCGGTCCCCGGGGAGACGAGGTCCTCGAGCCTCAGCGCGGGGAGGAACCTCTGCACCCGTCGCAGCATCTCGGCCCGAGAGATCGAGCTCCACATCTCCCGGACGGAGAGGCTGACGAAGTCCTTGTCGAGCAGGAGCCGGACCTTGTTGTACACGGGCGGCTCGAAGAACTTCGCGACCCACGGGCCGAGGGGCCGGATCAGCCCACGGTACGACGTCGGGCCGGAGACGGGCACCGCGTTCGGACCGATCTCCCGAGTCCCGTTCGCGCGGACGATCCAGTGCGGGTCGAGGAACGGGAGGTCCCCGTGGCGCGGAACGGAGTAGACGTTCCGGCGAGCGAGGTCCGCGGCCTTCGGCTGGATGACCCAGTACTCCCCGCGGAAGTGCAAGTCCGTGTACTCGAGCCCGACGCCCGCCGCGTGGGCGAGGTCGATCGCCCCCCCGCCCGCGCAGCCGATCAGGTACCTCGTCCGGGCCGTGTCCCGCGTGCGGGCCAGGCCGATCGCGAGTCCCTCGGCGCTGGCTTCGACCGACGTGACGCCGGTCCCCGTCAGGAAGCGGACCCCGAGGGCCTCCGCGTCCACCTTCAAGGCCCGCGTGAACGCCTGGTAGTCCACCGCGGTGTCCGTCTTCGAGAGGAGGGCGGCCTCGCACCGGACGTTCGGCTCCCTGCGGGCCATCTCCCGCCCGTCGACGAGCTCGAACTCCGACGGCTCCATCCCGTTCTCCCGGGCGTAACCCATGTACTCGTCCAGGACGGCCCGCTGGCGGTCATCGAGGGCGACCTCGTACGTCCCGACCTCGCTCCAGGGGAGGCCCTTCTCTGCCGCGTACCGCTTCCACAGGTGGTACGAGATCCCGGCCGCGCGGGCGAACACCCCTGCCTTCTCGGGGTTCAGGTAGAACGGCCGGTGGATGACGCCCGTGTTCCGGCCGCTCGCGTGCTCCGCGACCGCGGGCTCCTGCTCGAGCACGGCGATCCGGCCGTCGTACCGGGCCGCGAGCCAGTACGCGACGGAGGTGCCGAGGATCCCACCGCCGACGATCGTGACGTCCCAGGGCTCCATGCCGGAGGTGCCGGAAGCGGAGGGGGTTCATATGGCTGCTCCTGTGGCTCTCAGGCCCGCGCGCGCCGCGGGGACCGGGGCCCGCCCGGGGCTCACGGCTCCCGCCATCGGTACAGGCGGAGCGCCATCGCGATCCCGGCCCCCGCGAAGGCGACGAGGAGGATCGCGTCGAGGGCCATCGCCTCCCCGCTCAACGGGACGAGCCCGAGGGACCCCTGGACGAGCTCCGCGGCGTACGTCGAGGGGAGGAGGCGGGCGACGGCCTGCCAGGCAGGAGGGAGGATCGAGAGCGGGTAGTACAGGGGGGCGAGGATCCCGAGGACGGAGAAGACGAGGTTCCCGATGGGCCACACCTCCCGCTGGCTCTGGATCCGCGTGGACAGGGCGATCCCGATCGCGGAGAAGAGGAGCCAGATCACGAGGATGGATCCGGCGAGGACGGCCCAGGCCATGGCCGTCACGGGCCGGAGGGACGCGAGGAGGATCGCCTGGACGAGGATCGCGGGGGCGGCGGGGATCAGGTTCGAGATCGCGACGCCGACGAGGTACCGGACCTTCCCCAACGGCGAGGCCGCGAACATGTCCTGGAGATGGAGCTCGATCCGGTTCACCGCGGCGTCCATGAGGCACCAGCTCCCGACGTTCTGCGCCGTGTAGAGCATCGCGCCCGCGACGGCGAGGGGGAAGTACTCCGGCGGCGAGATGATCCGGAGGAAGTAGAGGAACAGGAACGGGAGGAGCACGGGGACGATCGCCGCGGCCGGATTCCGCGAGATCCAGCGCCACCCGATGAGGCCCCACGCCGGGAGCACCCGGCCCGTCCGCGGGACGGCGTCGACCGCGGCCATCTCACGCCTCCCGGGCGGACCGTCGGGCCCACCAGGTCGCGAACGCGAACGATCCGGCCGCCTGAAGGCCCAGGGCCGCCCCGGCGAGGAGGAGATCCCCGGCCGCGAGGGGCTGGAGCCCCACCGCGGCCCCCGCGAGGGCCGCGCCCGCGCTCGTCGGGAGGACCAGG
>MGWD01000021.1:51396-52585 GCA_001800825.1 Euryarchaeota archaeon RBG_19FT_COMBO_69_17
CGAGGGGGTAGAAGACCGGCGGCACGACGCCGAGGACGTTCGCGATGAGGCTCGCCCAGGGCCAGATCGCCTTCATGTCCTTGAACAGCGTGGAGATCGTGTACGCCATGCTCGCGGAGATCGTCCACACGGCGAGGAGGACGAGGAGGACGGCCCCGAGGCCCGCGAGGCTCGTCGGGACGAGGACCAGGGTCAGGGCGAACAGGACGAGGGTCGTCGGGAGGAAGCCCACCGCGAGCCCGCTCGCCATCCCGAGGAAGTACGCCTCCGGCGAGAGGGGAGAGGCGTGGTACATCTCGTTGAGGCGATGGTCGATCCGGATGTACGCGGCCTCGCTCAGGATGAACTGGCCGATCAGGAAGAGGGAGTACACGAGGGATCCGAGGAGCGCGAAGGGGAGGAGGTCCCGGGCGAGGACCCAGACGAAGACGAGGAGGATGCCCTCGACGAGGGCGCTCGAGGCGATCGCGAGCGGGTCGTGGAGGACCATCCGGAGCTCCGTCCCGAGGAAGACCCCGGTGCCCCGCCAGCGCGGGATGAACGCCATGGCCTCACTCCTCGTCGATCGACCGCCCCACGACCCGGAGGAACGCCTCCTCCAGGGTCACGGGGCCCACGGTCGCGGACAGGCCCTGGCGCATCGCGAGGTCCACGAGCTCCCCGACCCGGGCCTGGGTCGTCACGACGTGGACCGTGCCGTCCTCAGAGACTGCGGAGCCGAACGCCGCGAGCTCGTCTCCGAGGGCTGCGCCGTCCTTGACGGAGACGCGGATCGTCCCGCCGACCTGGTGCTTAAGGGCCTCCGCGGTCCCTTCCGCGAGGACGCGCCCCTCCTCGACGATGTAGAGCCGGTCCGCGAGGGCCTCCGCCTCGTCGAGGTAGTGGGTCGTGAGGAGGATCGTCGAGCCCTCCCGGGTGAGCTGCCGGAGGGACTCCCACACCGCCCGGCGCGCGAACGGGTCGAGCCCGATCGTCGGCTCGTCGAGAAACAGGAGGGGCGCCCGCGTCGCGAGGACCGTCGCGACCATCGTCCGCTGCTTCTGGCCCCCGGAGAGGGTGATCGCGAGCCGGTCCGCGACGTCCTCGAGGCCGACCTGGCCGAGCGCCTGGTCCGTGCGGTCCCGCGCCTCGTCCCTCGGGAGGCCGCGGGCGCGAAGGTAGGCGTACACCTGCTCCCGGGGGGTGAGGT
>MGWD01000021.1:52645-58712 GCA_001800825.1 Euryarchaeota archaeon RBG_19FT_COMBO_69_17
GAGCACCTCGACCGTCCCGCCCGTCGGCATGAGCAGGGTCGACGCGATGCGGAGGAACGTCGTCTTGCCCGCGCCGTTCCGGCCGAGGAGGGCGATCCGTTCCCCGCGCCGAATCGAGAGGGAGACCCCTCGGAGGGCTTCGATCGGGGGCCCGCCCCGCGTCCGGTACGTCTTCCGGACCTCGGCCGCGCGGAGGGCGTCCTCTGGCATGGCCGCCCCGCAGGCGGACGCCGCGTATAAAGTCGACCCCGGGGGGCCGCGACCCCTGAGTTCACGCGGGCCCGGGCACCCCGAGCTCGCCGCCGATCTTCTTCATCTGCTCGACGACCTTCGGGGACAAGGGGATCCCTTCCTTCCGGTGGCGCTCCGTGCGGGCCGCGCTCTTCTCCCCGGCGACGTAGATCCGCGACAGGCCCTCCGCCTTCGGGGAGGCCTTGAGCTCCCGGGCGAGGCGGTCCATGTCCCGCGTGAACTCCTCGAGTGGGCGGAACGCGGCGGGGTCGAGGGCGAGGAAGAAGTGCCCGACGTTGGGGACCTTCTCGTCCGCGTAGACCTGGAGGCCCGTCGCGGCGCCGCTCAGGACGCCCGACAGGACATCCACCATGAGGGCGAGGCCATAGCCCTTGTGCCCGCTGAACGCCTCCCCTTCTCCCCCGAGGGGCAGGAGGCCCCCGCCCAGGCGCTTCGCGAGGGCCCCGAGGACCTTCGTCGGGTCCGTGGAGCCCTTCCCCGTCTCGTCGACGGCCCACCCGAGCGGCATGGGCTTCCCTGCGCGGTCGAGGACCTCGAGCTTCCCCCGGGGCACGACGGACGTGGCCATGTCGAGGACGAAGGGCTCCTCCCGCCCGCCGGGCACCGCGATCGCGATGGGGTTCGTCCCCAGGATGGACGTCCGCCCGAACGTCGGGACGACGAGCGGGGCGGCGTTCGTCATGCTCATCCCGATCAGGTCGTGCTCGAGGGCCAGCAGGGCATAGTAGCCCGCGATCCCGTAGTGGTTCGAGTTCCGGACGGAGACGATCCCGACCGCGGTCTCCTTCGCCTTCTTGATCGCGAGGTCCATCCCCTTCTTCCCGACGACCTGCCCGAGGCTCAGCTCCGCGTCGAGGAGGGCCGTCGCCTTCGTCTCCCGGACGATCCGGCTCCGGTCCACGGGCTTCATGAAGCCTTCCTTGATCCCCGTCACGTAGCGCGGGAGCCGGGCCACCCCGTGGCTCTCGATCCCGCGGAGGTCCGCGAGGACGAGGACGTCCGTCGTCACGCGGGCGTCCCCCGGGGGCACGCCGAGCTTCACGAACACCTGTTCGCAGAAGTGCCGGAGGGCCGGCTCCTTCACGAGGACAGCTTCCGCCAATCGCTCGCCTCGGGTTCCTCCGAAGAAGGGTCCGAGGCTTAAGCCTGCGGTTCGTATCGATGTGGACTCGCCCGGGTGGCCCCGCATCGCCCCAGATCCCTGGCCCTAGTCCTTTCGTCCCATTTCGGGTGACCAAAATCGAAATACCCGGAGAGCCTTCCGCCCGAGGGAGCGGGGTTCCTTGCGCAGCGCCTTCGTCCTCCTGATGTGCGTGAGCTTGTCCGTGACGTCCGTGGCCGTGGGGGCCCTCGCCGACGGCCCGGGATACGAGGTGTGGCTCATCGACCAGTCCGACACCCGATCGGACGGCGGGGGGACCCTGTACGTCTATCCGGGGGACGCGGTCTCCGGCCTCGATGCGGCGTCCGCGGTCCCAGAGGTCATCGACCTCGGCGGGGCTGCCCGGGACCGTTGCCTCGCGGAGACGGGGTCGGCGCCCCGCCGGCCCCATATGCTCGATTTCGATGCGCGGCACGAGGTCGCGATCATCTCCTTCGTCGCGACGGGGCACGTCCTCTTCCTCGACGCGGCGAAGCGGGAGCCCATCGCCTGCATCGACGTGGGCGCCCAGGCCCACGCGGCCTTCTCCGCCCCCGATCGATCCTTCGTCCTCGTGGCGAACCAGAACGGGAAGCTCCTCCAGCGGATCCGGACGGACTACGGGTCAGGGGCTATCGCCCTCGACGCTGCCGCGACCCTCGACCTCGCGACGTGCACGACCCCAAGCGGGGCTGCCTGCGAGGACGCGGCCCTTCGGCCCGACAACGCCCCGATCTGCCCCGTGATCGACGCGGCGAGCCGCCTCGCCTTCACGACCCTCCGCGGAGGCGGCCTCTTCGTCATCGACGCGCGGGCGACCCCCATGGCGATCGTCGCGGAGTACGACCGGGAGACGATCCACCCGAACGGCTGCGGAGGTCTCCAGGTCGGGGACAAGCTCTACCTGACCGCGGGGGGCGGCACTTCCGCAAACCCGCTCGAATGGGACCTTTACGCGTTCTCCCTCGGCGGGTTCGCCTCCCCGGCCTCCGGCCCGAACGCCCCCGCTCCGAGGCTCATCCTGAGCCGCGACGGGGTCGGGTTCGTGGACGCCCATGGAAGCCTCCTGACGAGGGACGGGCGGTACCTTTGGGTCGGGGACCGGGCCGCGAACCTGCTCGTCGTCGTGGACACGCGGACGGATTCCGTCGTGGACGAGATCCCCCTCGCCGGGGCCGCGAGCGCGGATCCCGCGCCGGACCTCATGGACCTCGCGCCGGCCGGGAACCGCGCGTTCCTCGCGCTGCGGGGGCCCAATCCCCTCACCGCGAACGTGGCGGGCGTGAACAACGCGGTCGGGAGCACGCCCGGGCTCGGCATCGTCCGCGTCGAGGCGGGCGGCGCCCGCGGTGTGCTCCAGGCCGTCGCGTCTATCACCCACGTCGTGGACGGCGTCGAGCGGGCGGACGCCCACGCGGTCCGCGTGAGGGTCCTGTAGCCCCGGCCCGGCGGAGGCGGCGGAGCTCCTCGCGGAACGCCTTCGGCGCGCGCTCCGTAGCCACGGTCACCGTGACCGGCGGGAGGCCGTTCGCATGCCGCCGGAGGAATGCCTCGGTCCTCCGCGCGTCCTTCTTCCACGACTCCCGGAGCCACGTGCCGACGGCCCTCTGGACCCAGAACTCTTCGTCGTACAGCAAGCGTTCGAGGAGGGCGAAGGCGCGGTCGAGGTCCCCCGACCGGATGAGGTCGTTGAGGGCGTACGTGGAGGCTCGTCTGCGCCAGAAGTTCTCCGCCGCGGTCCATCGAAGGACCTCCTTGTACCGGGCGGGCTCGGCGGCGACGAGCCGGGCGACGGGCCCCGAGGCGAGGCTGTCGCTCAGGGCCCACCCGGTCGCCTCGTCGACCCACGAGTCGGCGAGGGACCATCCGCGGTCCAGGAGCGCGTCCGCGTAGGCGGCGAGGAGGCCGATGGCGAGGCTTCGCTCCTCGAACGTGGCCCCGGACCAGAGGGAAGCAAGGAGGGAATGGACCTCGTCGGCCGATGGGTCGGGGTGGGACCTTACGAAGGCCTTGCGGATCGCGACCGCGTCCGCGGTCCGGACGCCCAGGGCGGGGACCGGGGATCCGAGGTAAGCCCGGAGGTCGAACCCTCGCTTCGGCCTTGCAGCCTTGCGCAGACGGGAGGCGAGCTCCCGATGAGCCGCGGACGGACGGAACGCCATGGTACCGGGAGCTTCTGACCGAGGCATGAGGTTTCCCACGGCCGAGGACCCCATCGCAGGCGAGAGTTCAAGATGGACCCGCGCGAATCCACGCGGACCCTTCGGGTCCTACGTTTCGCGGCCTCGGCAGGCGGACCGACTCGAATGCATACGGTACATACACAATTCTCAAGGTCCGACATCCACGTCATACGGCTCGACCTCGTGGAGGGGTTCTCATGTCGCACGGCTCGACGCGTGTGGCTGCGTTTGTGTCATTCTTTGTGGTTTTGGGGTTCGCCGCCGCCCCGGCCGCGAGGGCGGCCGAAACGACCGAGGATCCTCTGCTGCCCCCCCCGGTAGCTTGGACGACCTGGTCGTGCTGGATGCATCGGGAACCCTGACATCTGCGGACGTGTTGGACGCGACGGTCGATTCCGTCAACCGGACGATCGCGGTCCGAGTCGCCGATGCCAGCGCGCAGCCCTTGGCCCTCCTCGTCAAGGAGCCGTGGGTGCGACGCGTCGCGGTGTGGCCGGCTTTCTCGGGCGCAACATACAGCCTAGCGGAGTTCTCGGGGGCCTCGTGGTATCGCGTCGCGGTCCCGGATCCCGCCCGAGGCCTCTCCTTCCATATCTCCGACTTCCGGCTCGCGCCCGGACGCCCCCTGTACTCCGCGGGGTCGCCCGGTTCCGTCCTCCTGGAACGGCCGATGCTCGTGACCCTGGTCGAGGTCCCTCGGATCGAGACCGACGTCGTGGAACGTTGGAACGAGAACGGGACTTGGCGTGAAGGGGTGCCCCGGCCCGTGCGCCGCCTCGGCCTCAGTTTCGAGGATACCGACACGGGCGGCCAGACGGTCGTGGTGCACCGGACCTGGCTGGGCCAGTACGGCCTCACGAATCCGCATTTCCAATACGCGGACGGCACGAGCATCGCGAACAAGAGCGACGAGCATGCCTTCTACCTGTTCCCATCCCACTTCAGCATCCTGTACGTCTTCACGAACGATGAGTCCTTTACCAAGGAAGGGGATCAGGCGTTCAGCGACGTGCACTGGGACTCCGGCAACCGGAACCTCTACGTCTACGCGGACCGGCGCGATCCGACCGGCACGAACGAGCGGATGCGTTCTCCCGCGCCGGTGACGTACGATCAGACGACGAGCTTCACGGTCCGCGCCACGTGGACGATCACCCAAAAGGGCCACTGGCAGTACGCGGTCCCTCTCTTCTTCATGGGCGCGTCGAACACGAGGGTCGACATGGCGAACAGCGTGTACGTCCACTACTCGAGCCGCGACTCGAACCCGAACCACCAATGGTACACGCCCTGGTACTACCTCCGTTACCAGGATTCCACGGGGACCCTCCGGGTGAACCAGCTCATCGACGCCCCCGCGAACACGCAGTACGAGTTCATGTTCGCGTACGACGCCTACGCCAGGACGATGATGCTCGCGATGTATCATGCGGACGGGTCGGAGGTCGGCCAAGTGACCTACGTCCTGGGGACAGGCGAGACGTTCTCCCTGGGGAAGGTGGGGGCGGGTGCATGGGGCATTTCCGGCACGGAGGAGGCCCGGACGATTGCCGCCACGGACGACATCCTCCTGGACGCGTCATTTGCCCGGAATGGCGATTTCGAAGTCGACGGCGACGGCAACAACGTGCCGGACTACTGGCAGAAGTGGATCTGGTCCAAGGGGAACGTGTACCGGTCTTCCGTCAGGGCGCGCTTCGGCACGTGGTCGGTCCGGATCGCCGATTCGAGCGACACGAAGGACTACGGCCTCCAGACGGATCGCATGTCCGCGGCGGCGGGCCAGTCGTTCGTCGGGTCGGCGTGGGTCTACGCTTCGTCCGGAGGGAACGCGATCTGTTTGGAGTTCTGGAACGCGATGAGTTCGGGAAGCCGGCTCGGCGTGGCCTGCAGGAACACCGTTACCACGGGAGTCTGGGAGTATCTCGACATCACGGGACTCTCGCCCACGGGAACCGTGGCCGTAGACCTCCTTCTGTATTCCTCTTCCGGCAACAGGGGGACGGGCTACTTCGATGGCGGGGAACTCCGAAGCACTCGGTCGTTCTGGGCCATGGAGATCCACACGAACAATCTTCCAACTCCCGAGCACTGGGACGTGGCATTGGACTACGTGACAGACCTGGGGATACCCGTGGTGCGCATCGACTTCGTGTGGGCACACGTTGAACCGGAACCGGAACAGGACCGAATCAACTGGGACCACATCGCGTACTGGGACGCTGTCATCCCGAGGATTCGTGCCCGAGGTCTCGGAATCGTTGCGATTCTCGCCGGTCCGGAGCACTGGCCGGATTGGGCCAACGTTCTCCTGTCGGACGACGACTACGAGACGCTATTCCCACGGTGGCGTGAGTTCGCGGCCTTCATCGCATCCCGCTACGGATCCGACATCGACTACTACCAGCTTCTGAACGAGGAGAACCACCCGACACACGGTGCAGCGCTCGCCCACACGCACGAGGAGGAAGTCCGGGCATTCTATGAGGCC
>MGWD01000021.1:58846-68201 GCA_001800825.1 Euryarchaeota archaeon RBG_19FT_COMBO_69_17
GAACGTGGTGCTGCGGGTCCAACTACCGCGACTGGGCGGCGTTGGACACGCTCTTGGGCATCGCCCGCGACTATGGAAAGGAGATGGCGGTGATGGAAACCGGGTTCAGCACGTATGGATGGCCCTCACACTATCAGACAGACCAGGAGAGTTTCGTCAACGCTGCGTTGGATGAGATTCTTGCCAGGACGAATGCAATCAATCTCCAATACCCTGTGAACGCGCTCCTCGTAGTCAGCTGGTACGAGCTGGTGGACAGATGCACGGGGTGCTGGGAGGTTCCCCGAGAGGAGCCCAATTTTGGAATACTGACTTCGAGCGCGCCGTGGGGGCAGAAGCTGGCGTACGACGATCTTCGATACCAGGTGAGCCGATGGGCATGACGCATCCCGTGGGAACCGTCCCTCCATCGCCCACGGCCTGGAGCAAAATGGGAGACATCGCCAAAGCCTACATCGCTGTAGCCATCGGCTACGTGCTAGGATACGTCATTGGATACGTCGTTGAGCGCGGTACGAATGTGCTTTACATTGTCAATCTGATGTGGTTCGTCGGACCCTTAGTCTTCCTCCTCCTGGCGCTCGGCTTTCGAAGCCCCGAAAAGCATGTGTCTGCTGCCAGGTTGATTGGTGCGTTCGCAGGCTGGAGCGCTTTCATCCTTCTCTTCCACTACCCACCAGTCCGTTTGGAATATTGGGCATTTGTCACAACTTGGAGCCCCTTGGCCGTGATCCTCTCGGGCTTACTGCTTGCGGGAGCACTAGTAGCTTCATGTCTGGTCCTGGGGGACGTTGTATGGGCGCGCCTGCGAAGGACGCCGTCATCCCGATGATTCGCGCCCGAGGAATCGGAATCGTTGCGATTCTCGCCGGTCCGGAGCTTCTGAACGAGGAGAACCACCCGACACACGGTGCAGCGCTCGCCCACACGCACGAGGAGGAAGTCCGGGCATTCTATGAGGCCTACCAAGGCCTGCTCCAGGGGACCGGGCTCACTGCGGCCGCACACAAGTCCGGGTTCAAGACAATCGCGAACCTGTGGGCGGATCTCGGCGGCGGAGACTGGAACACCCTTTTCCGGGACATTCTCAATGACGCTTGGGGGAGGGATTCGATTGACATCGTTGCCATTGACCACTACCCCGGAACGTGGTGCTGCGGGTCCAACTACCGCGACTGGGCGGTCTTGGACACCCTCGGCCAGATCGCGCGGGACTATGGCAAGGAGATGGCGGTGATGGAAACCGGTTTTTCGACGTACCGTTGGCCTGACCACGACCAAGACGATCAAGAAACATGGGTGAACAGCGCGCTCGACGAGGTGCTGTTGAAGAGGGATACCCACAATCGCGATTATCCCCTGAACTTCTTCCTCCTCGTCAGCTGGTACGAACACGTAGACGCCTGTTCGAGTTGCGGTGCGTGGGTCGAGAATCACTTTGGGATCCTGACATCGAGCGCCCCGTGGGGCATCAAGCTAGCATATGATGACCTTCGGTATCAGGTGAGCCGATGGATGTGAAGGAGGAGGTCCCGGGGCATTCTAGGCCTCTGAGACAAGATCTCGCTCGCGCTTATGGCGCCGTCTTGCTGGGAGCGCTTTCCGGAGTCGCCGTGATGCTCTCGGGCTGGGCATTGCTCGTGGAGGTGTTCCTCTGGGCGGGCTTTCTGTGGGCCTTGATCCTGGGGCCAGTAGCATTCCTTGCACTACTCCTCGTGCGGGGGGCATCCGATCGGCATGCCTCGGTTGCTAGACTCATAGGTGCGTTTGGCGGATGGGCCAGCTTCCTCAGTCTATTCTTTTCACAGCCGTTCGGAACGTGGTTTCTCTCCGCTTACAAGGTGCCGTTCGGCCCCTTGCTGGGGGTCCTGACAGCGGCCCTCCTCATCCTGGCTGGGCTGGTCGTTGCGGACTTGTGCGTGAGGTGGGCCAGGAGGTACCTCCAGCCGAAGGGAAGATAGCCATGCGGGTGAACGATCAGGAGGCAATTGGAACACGTATCTCCGGGGTGTCGTCAATGACGCTCGGGGGAGGGATTCGACATCGTCGCCATCGACCACTATCCGGGTACGAAGACGGCCGACGGGTGCCCCCCAGACGATCCGGATGTCTGGGACGAATTGTACGATCCTTCCGAAGACGATTTGTTCCAGATACTAGCGGACTACGGAAAGCAAGATTCGATCATGGAGACCGGATTCTCGTCTTGGTCCGACCCGGTGAACCACGGGCAGGATGACCAGGAGACTTGGGTTAATTGCAACATACCCTTTGTCCGCGACCTGGTCAGAATTCATAACTTGAACAGTCCCCAAAACTCCTTCTTAATCGCCACTTGGTACGAACTCCTGGATCATGGCACAGACCAGGGCGGGGGGGAGCTCAATCACTACGGCCTTGTCCAGGCCTGGTTCAGTACGTGTGTCAACCTGGCGCCGAAGCTTGCCTATGACGACTTCCGCGCGAAGGTCTCGTTGTACTACTGGTGAACGCGATGGGGCAACAATCGCATTCGCCCGGCGACGCTGCCGCTGCGGAGGCTGAGCCGGCTTCACACGATGCCGCGTTGACGAGTCCGTCCGAACGGCGAGGGGGCTCGAGGGGCGCCCCGCTGCGCTCCGCGGCAGCGACCTTCTTGCACCTCGTCCCATCAGCCTTCGTGCTCCTCTTCAGAGGAAGTCCGGGTTTCGTCGCGATTGTAGGGGTGCTCGTGACAGCGTACGTGCTCGCTTCGGGTCTCGCTGTCTCGGCAATCGTATCAGCAGTTCGATCCCAACGAACCTCGATCCGCCGGGTCCCATGGTGGGTACCTCCGCTCACCGTGATTGCTCTCCCCTTCATCTCGGCCACGCTCTTGGACGCCTGGAGCGACCCTCCCGTCCTCTTCGACTACCTCTACTTCATCCCGAGTGCCCTCCTGATAACGGCCCAGGTCATGCTCTTCTTGGTCGGGACTCGCGACTCAGACTGGGGGGCATCCGCATCCATTTGCGCGGTTACCGGCGCTCTCGGCTCATTGGGCTCGCCTGTTGTGAGTGCGAAGATGATCCCCATCGGAGCTTGGCCAGCCGCATATTTCGTCTCACTCGTGTTCCTGGGGTTGACGTTCGTCTGCGACATCACGCTCGCGATACTGCCACGTGGCCGTGGTTCGCGAATGAAGCCGAACGTCGAGCCCGAAACCTGAGGAACCCAGGTTCGGGATCATGATGTCGAACCCTCATTGGGGAGCGAAATTGGCCTGCGATGACCTTCGGTACCCGGTGAGCCGATGGAGTTGATCACCCTCCGCAGGCGAATTCAATACCGGAGCCTCCGTTTCGACCTGCTAGCAGCCTGCGCCGCCGTCCTGATGGGAATACTCGTCGCCTACGTCATCTGGGCTGTGACACCATTGGAGGGGCGGCTACTGATCGGTGTGACCGCCGCGGCCTCGGGAGTCTTCTTGGCGACTCTCCTTCCATTCGGCGCTCGAGACAAGGGGAGAGCGCTGGCGAGAGCAGTTGGGGCCGAAATCGGATGGTTGGGCTTTTTGTGGATTATCGGCACGGATGTCGTTGTGTGGATCTATGTCGTCGGTTGGTTCGTCCCCGGCGTGTGGTGGGTCCTTTTCGTCGCCCTGGCCCTCGCTCTTGTTAGTGCTGGTCTCATCGCCAGTGACAGGGTGTGGACATGGGTACGAGGGAGTAACCGGGCCGTATGAATGACAAACGGGAACGGACGCAGGACGGCGGCGGAGACTGGAACACCCTTTTCCGGGACATTCTCAATGACGCTTGGGGGAGGGATTCGATTGACATCGTTGCCATTGACCACTACCCCGGAACGTGGTGCTGCGGGTCCAACTACCGCGACTGGGCGGCGTTGGACACGCTCTTGGGCATCGCCCGCGACTATGGAAAGGAGATGGCGATCATGGAGACGGGATTCAGTAGCTGGACTTGGCCAAACGGTCAGCAGGATCAGGAACGTTTCGTCAACGAAGCGATGGATGAGGTCTGGAGCAAGGGGACAAACGCTAACCGTAACTACCCCCTCAACTCACTCCTGCTGACTAGCTGGTACGAATTGGTTGACGCTTGTTCGGGCTGTGCATTCGACATCGAGCAACACTTCGGAATTCTGACATCAACCGCTCCGTGGGGAGTGAAATTGGCTTTCGATGATTTGCGATATCAGGTGGGTCGATGGACGTAGCCCAGCCAAGTGATGGACTTTCCCCAAGGCCACCAGGTCGGTCGATGATTGGGGACCTGATGTGGACATATCTGGCCATCCTGATAGGATTGCCGGGAGGGTTCGCTGTGGACTTAGGGATGAGGCAACTCGGCGTAGTCTACGATGGGGGGCTCTCGTTCCCCCTTTTTGCGATCGTAATCGGTCCAGTTACAGTTCTCGTTGTAGTCTTGGCCATCGGACCCCATCCGCCACGCACTCTGGTGCGATTGGTCGGGGGGTACATCGGATGGCTTGCCTTTGTATCCACATACTTCGGTCTCTACCTTTGGCAGTTGATCTTTGCACCGTTGAGGGGATCAGGCTTACTTGGCGTTCTCGGCTGGGTTCTCTCGGTCCTCGTGGCGGCGGCCTTCATTGCGGGAGCGCTCTTGGCGAGCGAGTCCGTCCGATTGCTAGCGCACCGATTCGGGCGGGGCCGGGGTTCTAGGGAGGACCGCATGGGTTGAGTGATCCCCGGCCGCTAAGTCACCAGGCCCGGCTCCAGGGATGCCATCCGGCGCCTCCTCCCGCCTCGGCGTCACGCAACCCGCGGAGTTCCTTAGTCTTCGCAGAACCGCCTGAGGCCTCTTTCATGCTCAAGACGGGCGAGAATCTGTGCGTGGGCGGCGGGAACGATTGGAATACGTGCTTCCGGGACATCCTCGCTGATCCTTGGGGAAACGACTCGATCGACGTTGTCGCGACAGACCCCTATCCCGGAACTTGGTGCTGCGGATCGAACTACCGGGACTGGGGAGCGTTAGATACGCTGTTGCAGATTGCGTGCGACTTCGGAAAGGAAGCAGCCACCATGGAAACAGGTTTCAGCACGTTTGACGAGCCGGACAACGATCAGGACAACCAGGATGATTTCGTCAACGATGCCTTGGACGAGATACTCACCAAGACAGGCACGCACAATCGCCAATACCCCGCGAGTGCCGTTCAGCTCACCAGTTGGCACGAACTGAAGGACGCCTGCACAGGTTGCTGGACGTTTCCGAGACAGGAGCCCAACTTCGGGATAATGATGTCGAACCCACCATGGGGTGCGAAACTGGCGTATGACGATCTTCGGTATCAGGTGAGCAGATGGCAATGACCGACACTCCCAGATTGGTGCCACACCCGCCCAAGCCTCGCAGTAGGGTGGGAGACTTGGCGCGAGCGTACCTGGCGCTTGGTCTCGGCTCCGTGGCGGCGTTTTTCGCCGGGTCAGCAGTGGAACGCTCAGGCGTTGTCTACCCTGTTCTCGATTGGATGCTGTTCGCCGTACCCTTGTTTTCCTTGGTCGTGGTATTGATCTATCGGAGCCTTGACAGGCGCATTGCCATGGTGCGGATCTCCGGCGCGTTCCTCGGATGGTGTGCGTTCGTCTGGCTTTTCTACATCTCCCACTCCGGAGAGGTGTATTATTGGGTCATAACGACCCGGGACCCCATCCTTTTCATGTTGGCCCTTGCTGGCGGGCTCGTTGCCGTGGGCCTGTTCGGGGCGGATTTCGCGTGGCGTTTTCTGCGAAAGACGGCACTGCGCACTTAGTGGAGATCCGCCCTAACCGGCCCTCCCTCGCCGAGTCCGTTTGCACGGTGGTGCGATGTCCGGGTGAACACGCGCTGAGGCCTCGTCTACTTTCGCTGGATTCCCATCGTGCCTTGGCGTTCGGATCCACGAAACGAGCGACTGACTTTGCAGGCATCGGGTGGTGGGTCTTCCCAATGGTAATCGAGGCCGGGTCGCGCCTCGCTGTCTTCAGAGCGATCATGTCTGCGGATCACATACGAGTGCATGCTCTCTTGGGCCGCGATGGCAAGCTTCAGCGCGCGTCGTTGCGAGGAAAACCTAATGAGCCGTGGGCCGTATCGGTCCACCCGGAATCGAACTCCTCGGAGGCGTTGAGATGGACTGGGGACTTCAGAACCGCCTGTCTCGGATCATTCGCCCCACGGACGGCCACACGGTCATGCTCGCCGTGGACCACGGATATTTCCTCGGGCCCACGCGGAGGCTCGAGATCCCGCGGAAGACGATCGAGCCCCTGATCCCCTACGCGGACGCCCTCATGATCACGCGGGGCGTCGTGCGGACATCGATCGACCCGGGGTCGAACGTCCCCATCGTCCTCCGCGTGTCGGGGGGTGCGAGCGTCTTGAACGAGGACCTCTCCCACGAGGCCGTCACGACGTCGATGGACGACGCCCTCCGGATCAACGCATCCGCGGTCGCGTTGTCCATCTTCGTCGGCGCGCCCCACGAGCACGACAGCCTCGTGAGCCTCGGGTCCCTCGTGAACGAGGGGGAGGCCCGCGGAATGCCCGTCCTCGCCGTGACGGCCGTCGGCAAGGAACTCGAGAAGAGGGACGCGCGGTACCTGTCCCTCGCGTGCCGGATGGCCGCCGAGTTCGGCGCGCACTTCGTGAAGACGTACTACTGCGACCCAGGCTTCGAGAAGGTCGTCGAATCGTGCCCCGTCCCCATCGTCGTCGCGGGAGGACCCAAGCTCGACACGGAGATGGACGCCCTCGGGCTCACGCACGACGCGATCCAGGCCGGGGCCGCGGGCGTGGACATGGGGCGGAACATCTGGCAATCGGACCACGCGATCGGAATGATCCGGGCTGTGCGGGCCATCGTCCACGAGCGGGCCACGCCGAAGGAGGCCCACGAGGCCTACCTGAAAGGCGGGAAGGCGAAGCGCTGATCCCGCGGCGCGGAGATCCGGGACCCATGCGCGCCGCGATGTACTACTCCAACGATGACGTGCGCGTCGTGGACGTCCCGCGGCCCTCCATCGGGAAGGGTGAGATCCTCGTCCGCGTGAAGGCGAGCGGGATCTGCGGGTCCGACGTCATGGAGTGGTACCGGAAGCCGAAGGCGCCCCTCGTCCTCGGGCACGAGATCGCCGCGGAGGTCGTCGAGGCCGCGCCCGACGTGCGGACGCCCGCCGTCGGGACGAGGGTCTTCGTCTCCCACCACGTCCCCTGCGGCACCTGTTCGTATTGCGCCGCGGGCCACGAGACCGTGTGCGACACCCTGCGCACGACGAACGTCGATCCCGGCGGCTTCGCGGAGTACGTCCGGGTGCCCGCGATCAACCTGAGGAACGGGGTTTTCCCCCTGCCGGACGGCCTCCCGGACGACGACGCGGTCTTCATCGAGCCCCTCGCCTGCGTCGTGCGCGGGCAGCGCGCGGCGGGGCTCCGGCCCGGGGCCACGATCCTCGTCGTGGGGAGCGGGGTCGCCGGACTCCTGCACGTCCGGCTCGCGCGGGCGGCCGGCGCGGGGAGGGTCCTCGCGACGGACGTCGTCGAGCCGAGGAAGGATGCGGCCCGCCGCGCCGGGGCCGATGTGGTTCTCGATGGGCGGGACGACGTCCCCGCCCTCGTCCGCGGGGAGAACGGAGGGCGCGGGGCCGACGTCGTGGTCACGTGCACGGGCCATCCGAAGGCGGTCCGCCAGGGTCTCGATTCCGTGGACCGCGGCGGGACCGTCCTCTTCTTCGCGCCGACGGAGCCCGGGGCCGCCGTGGACTATCCGTTCAACGCGCTGTGGCGCGAGGAGGTCACCCTCCTCTCCTCGTACGGCGGCGCCCCGAGGGACATCGAGGAGGCGATCCGCCTCCTCCGGGACCGTCGGGTCGTCGTCTCGGACCTCATCACGCACCGCCTCCCCCTCGAGCGGGCGGCAGAGGGATTCCTCCTCGTGGCGCGGGCCCAGGACTCCCTCAAGGTCGTCCTTCGGCCCTGAGCCGTTCGGGGAGGGAGGACGCCCTCAGACGTACGCGTTCTCGGCGTCGCAGAACCATCGCTGGTACTGGGGGACCCACCGGGCGGGGCGCCCGCAGCGCGGGCAGGTCGCGGTCGGCGCCGCACTGGGAGGGGCCATCGCCATGGGGGCCATCCCAGGCGCGGGGGCCGCGGCACCCTTCGACGCGTCCATGACCAGGCCGACAATCATCACGATGAATCCGACGACCCCGAGGAGGGCGAACAGGATGACCGTCGTCCAGGCGCTGTTGATCGCCGCGGTCGCGCTGAAGCACTCCGCGGAGATCGGGTTGTTGATGCAGACGGCCGCGGCGTTCAGGGCAGCGGCGGTCACGTTCGAGTAACTCACGACCGCGCCCGCGATTCCGACCACGAGGAGGACCACGCCGACGATGGCGAGAACGTACTTCAAGGCGAAACCTCGGGTCGGGCCAAGCCGGTCAGGGGATTATCAGACTTTCCACGCCATTCTCTATCCGTGGACGAAGGGATGCGCCCGCCCCGAGGCCCGGGAGGGGGTCACGCCCGCGCGGGGACCCGCTCGGGCACGATCCTCGCGGCCGTGGGCCGCGGGGGCTTCACGAGGAGGCTCAGGAGGAGCCCGAGCACGCTCAGGACGATCCCGATGTAGAACGCGGGGACGAAGGAGCCCGCCGTGTCCTTGATCCAGCCGATCGCGAAGAGGGCCACGATGGCCCCGGACCCGTAGCCCGTGAACAGGACGCCGTAGTTCGTCCCCAGGTGCTTTGCGCCGAAGAAGTACGTCGAGAGGGCGGGCATCACGGCGAGGAACCCGCCGAAGACCATCCCCGTGATCCCGATCCCGAGGTACAGGGGGACGAGGGACGTCGACAGGGAGAGGAGGGCCATGGCCCCGATGAGGACGAGGTACATCGCGAGGAGGGCCTTCTTGGGGCCGTACACGTCCGCGACGCGCCCGAACAGGGGCCGCCCGCCGCTGTTGAAGACGGCGAGGATCTGGACCGCGGCCGTGGCCGTCACTCCCGTCGCGGCGACGAGGTCCATCGCGATGGGCTTCGCCTTCCCGATGATCATGAAGCCGCCCGCCGTCCCGAGGACGTAGAGGAGCCAGACGGCCCAGAATTCCCGGGTCCGGATCATCCGCTTCGTCTCGACGTCGTCCACGGGCGTCCACGTGCGCCTGGACGTGGCCGCGACCGCGGGCGCCTTCCAGTCCGCGGGCGGGAACCGGAGGAAGGCCCCGCAGGCAAGGAGCACGACGACGAACACGGCGCCGAGGATGAGGAACGTGTTCGCGATCCCCTGGGCGCCGATCAGGTACTCCGCCGCCGGGGCCGTCACGAGGGGGCTCAGCCCGAAGCCCATGACGACGAGGCCCGACGCGAGCC
>MGWD01000022.1 GCA_001800825.1 Euryarchaeota archaeon RBG_19FT_COMBO_69_17
ACCGGTGGAACGACTGGCGCTGGCAGGCGGGCCACTCGATCAAGTCCCTCGAGGAGCTCAAGCAGGTCCTCGCCCCGACGGAGGAGGAAGAGCGCGGGGTCATCGACTGCGCGAAGTACTTCAAGTTCGCCATCCCGCCCTACTACGCGAGCCTGATGGACCCGAACGACCCGAACTGCCCCGTCCGGCTCCAGGCCGTCCCGAAGGTCGCGGAGACGTACTTCTCCACGGCGGACATGCACGACCCCCTCTTCGAGGACGTCGATTCGCCGGCCCCGGGACTCACCCACCGCTACCCGGACCGCGTTCTCCTCCTCATCACGGACTACTGCGGCATGTACTGCCGCTTCTGCACGCGCCGGCGGTTCACGGCCCACGACCACGGGATCCAAAGCCTGAAGGCCCTCGAGCCTGCCTTCCAGTACCTTGAGAAGGCGACGGAGGTCCGGGACGTCCTCCTGAGCGGGGGAGACCCCCTCATGGTCAAGGACGAGTACCTCGACGGAGTCCTCAAGCGCCTGCGGGAGATCCCCCACATCGAGATCGTCCGGATCGGCTCCAAGGTCCCCTGCACGACGCCCCAGCGGATCACCCCGAACCTCGTCTCGATCCTGAAGAAGTACCACCCCCTGTGGCTCAACACCCACTTCAATCACCCCAAGGAGATCACCCCGGAGGCCTCGAAGGCCGTCGCGATGCTCGCGGACGCGGGCATCCCCCTCGGCTGCCAGACGGTCCTCCTCCGCGGCGTGAACGACTGCCCGACGCTCATGAAGCGCCTCATGCACAAGCTCGTGATGAACCGCGTCCGGCCGTACTACATCTACCAGTGCGACCTGAGCGAGGGGATCGAGCACTTCCGCACGAGGGTCGCGAAGGGCCTGGAGATCGTCGAGCACCTCCGTGGGCACACGTCCGGGTACGCGGTCCCGCTCTTCATCGTCGACGCCCCGGGCGGGGGCGGGAAGATCCCCTTGATGCCGAACTACCTCGTGAGCATGAGCGACAAGAAGGTCGTCCTCCGGAACTACGAGGGCGGCCTCTTCTCCTATCCGGAACCGGACGTCCCGCCGAGCGCGTGCCCGGACAAGTGCGTCGCGTGCCAGACGGACGCGCGGGCGAGCGTGGAGGGCGTCGCGGGGATCCTCGCGAACAAGAAGCAGCGGATCGTCCCCACGGACACCCTGCGGGAGCAGCGGAAGAAGAAGCACCGCCCCCAGGTCACGATCCCCCTCCAGGTCGTCCCCGAGGACCACTGAGGCGTGGCGCATCGTCTAAGTACCGCGGGGACCATCGCCCCGCGGGAGGCGCGGGACGTGCCGAAGGAAGATCGCTCCGAGATGAAGGAGATTGTGAAGCGCCAGCTTGAGGGACGCGGGTACATCGTGCGCCTGTCGACGTCCCGGGAGGGGGACACGACGGTCGGCCGGATCGAGGTCGCCGACGCGAAGACGGACAAGGCCGTCGCCCGGGTCGTGAGCGCGGCGAAGATCGACAACCTCGAGCTCGTGTTCGGGGTCGACGCGACAGAGGGGATCGCCCGGGACCTCCTGAGCCAGGCGATGAGCCTCGCGGACCTCCTCCGGTTCCTGATCCCCGGGCTCTCCGTCCGTGAGGAATGAGCCGTCCTCCGGCACTACGGTTAAATAGTCCGGACCTTCTGGACTCCCGCGCCCATGGACTCCTCCCGCGTCCTCCTGGCCCTCGAAGAGGGGAAGAAGTGGCGGGAGCGCCAGCGGCGGATCCAGGAGCGGATCCGGCAGCTCGAGCGGCGGAGGGCGTACCTCCTCAGGGAGCTCGAGCATGCCCAGAAGAAGATCTCCGAGTACGCGGGGATCGTGATGGGGCTCAAGGAGTCCCTCCTGACGAAGGAGGCCCCCCCGACCCCCCACATCCACGTGAGGTAGGCGATGTACGACGCGACGGAGGCCGCCCAGAGGGAACTCATCCGATGGCGGACGCGGGAACAGCGCCTCGTCGAGTCGCTGAAAGAGGTCGAGGAGGAGCGCCGCCGCCTCGAGGAGGAGCTCGAGAAGGTCGACCAGCAGGCCGCATACTACGACTCCCTCACCCGGGACATGAAGCGGACGATGGGCCCCTCGGGGCTGTCGGGCCTCCTGTCCGCCTTCCGGAGACCCTAGGAGGGGCCTCGTGCGCGTCGTCGTCGACGGGGAGCCGCGGGAGCTGCGGACCGTCTGGCTCGAGGATGGCGCGGTGAAGCTGATCGACCAGAGGCGCCTCCCGTTCGAGCTCCGGATCCTCGAGGCACGGGACCTCGAGGAGGTCGCCCAGGCGATCGAGGACATGGCCGTCCGGGGCGCACCCGCGATCGGGGCGACCGCCGCGTACGGCCTCGCCCTCGCCCACCTCCAGGGGAAGGACCTCAAGGAGGCGGCGGACCGCCTCCGCAAGACCCGCCCGACGGGCCATGACCTGTTCCACGCGATCGAGTACATCCTGCAGGCCGCCGAGAAGGGAGAGGACCCACGGGCGGCCGCGGAGCGCTACGCGGACGAGGACGTGGCCCGGTGTCGCGCGATTGGCGTCGCGGGGGCGAAGCTCATCCGGGAGGGGACCCGGATCCTCACCCACTGCAACGCGGGGGCCCTCGCGACGGTCGACATCGGGACCGTGATGGCCCCTCTGCGTGCGGCAAAGGCCCGCGGACGGAGGTTCTTCGTGTACGTGAGCGAGACGCGGCCCCGGCTCCAGGGCGCCCGGCTCACGGCGTGGGAGCTCGCCCAGGAGGGGATCGAGCACGCGATCATCGTCGACGGTGCCTCAGGCCACTTCCTGGCCCGCGGCGAGGTCGACCTCGTCCTCGTGGGCGCGGACCGGATCGCCGCGAACGGGGACACGGCGAACAAGATCGGGACGTACGCGAAGGCCGTCCTCGCGAAGGAGAACCGCGTGCCCTTCTACGTCGTCGCCTCGACGAGCACGATCGACTTCAGCCTGCCGTCGGGGGACAAGATCCCGATCGAGGAGCGGTCCCCCCAGGAGGTCCTCCACTTCGAGGGCACTCTCGCGGCCCCGAAGGAGAGCCCCGCGAGGAACCCGGCGTTCGACGTGACGCCCGCGAAGTACATCAAGGGGATCATCACGGAGCGGGGGATCCTTCCACCAGGCCAGCTCGCCCGGCTCCGCGCTCCTCCTCGACGAGCCCGTGCCCCGGCACGTCCGAGGAAGGCGAGGCGCAAGCGCGACTGAGCGAGGAGCCCCAGGGGCCCCCTCATCGGTCCGCGGTCGTGTCCTCTTCATCCCACGGCAGCTCGCGGGTGAACGGCGGACCCGGAAACCGCCCGCCGAAATACAGCCCCTCGAGGATCACGATTCCGAAGCGAGCCATCGTCCACCCGAAGATCCCGAAGAGCCAGGGTGGCACGGTCGGTGATGGGAAGACCTGGATCGTCTCGCTCAGGATGAGGAGGACGATCGCGAAGGCTCCAAGGACGAACGCCGCGGCTACGGCCCCCGCTACCCGGGAGCCCTGTCTCGCTCGGCTGAAGGCCCGACCCGGGAGCCAGACGAACCTCGGGGGGGTGGCGGGTCGGGACAGCGCCCTCGCCATGACGACGAGTTCGAGCGAGACGAGGGCCGCGAGCGCGAAGGCCCACGGCCCGAGCAAGAGCGGAAGGACGATCACCAGGAGGACGATGTACGAGAGGACCCCGAGGCAGATACCCGCGAGGATCAGGGCATTCCGAACCCGCGCTGGGCGAGCCTTCGCCATGGTGGCGTCGAGGCCGAATCCTCGCGGGACCTCATAGCCGTATCCGTGGGATGCCCACCCCGAGGAGACCACAAACCCCTTACCGCACCTCGACTTTCGCCCGCCGCGATGCTCCTCGTGACGACCTGGTTCGGATCGTTCCTCCTCGACGAGGGGAAGGTCGTCCGGGCTGTGCCGTTCCCCAAGGATGCGGAGGCCCTGGCGGATCGTCTTGGCCTCGTGGAGGACTGGAAGGTCCTCCTGGAGGAGAAGGAACTCATGGCCTCCGTGGACGAGGTCTTCGTCACGGAGCCCCGCCTCGAGCGCGCGGGGGGCCGGATGACCGCGGAGCGGGCGCCCTTCCTCGCCCCTGAGGAGTTCGGCTTCGACCGGGGCCTCCTTCATGCGGCGATGGTCGTCCTCGCGAAGCGCCGGATGCGGAAGGCGATCCGCCCCGAGGATCATCTCAAGCAGGCCGTGGGCGCCCTCGATGACCTCCAAGAGCAGGAGAACCTCCTCCTCGAGCGCGTGCGGGAGTGGTACGGCCTTCACTTCCCCGAACTCGCAAAGATGGTCGATGAGGCCTCGTACCTCGACCTCATCGCGGAGCACGGCCGGCGGGACAACATGCCCCTCGACCACCGGGACAGCGTCGGTGCCGACGTCGGCGACGCGGAGCTGGGCGAGGTCCAGACTTTGGCGCGGCTCGCCCGCCAGGTTGCGTCGGACCGCGCGGGGACGGAAGCGTACGTCGAGCGGGCGGTCCGCAGCCTCGCGCCAAACGTGGCGGACCTCGCGGGGCCCGTGATCGCCGCTCGACTCGTCGCCCTCGCGGGCGGGGTCGAGGAGCTCGCCCGGTGCCCGTCGGGGACGATTCAGCTCCTCGGGGCTGAGAAGGCCCTGTTTCGGCACATGCGGACGGGCTCCCGTCCGCCGAAGCACGGCGTGCTGTTCCTCCACCCCCTCGTCCATGGAGCCCCGCCTTGGCAGCGGGGGGCCGTCGCCCGGGCCTTCGCCTCGAAGATCGCAGTGGCCGCGCGGGCGGACGCGTACACGAAGCGGAGGATCGGCGGAGAGCTCCAAGCGAACCTCGCCCGGACGATCGCGGAGATCCGCCGCCGCAAGGAGAAGCGACCCGCCCGAGCGACGCCCCGGCGCGCGCGTGGGCGAAGGCCCCGCGAAAGGTGAGAAACGTTTTAAGGGACCGCCCGTATCGGCGGCCCGGTCCCCATGTCGTGGGAGCAGGCCGAGATCCGAGAGCTCAAGGTCAACCGGTACATCGTCATCGACGAGGAGCCCTGCCGGATCCTCAGCATCCAGACCTCGAAACCCGGGAAACACGGCGAAGCGAAGGCGAGACTCGAGGCCGTCGGCCTGTTCGATGAGCAGAAGCGGTCCATCGTCCATCCCGTGACCCATAAGGTCCGCGTGCCGATGATCGACAAGAGGAAGGCCCAGATCCTCTCCCTCCACGCGAACGTCGCCCAGCTCATGGACCTCGAGACGTACGAGACGTTCGAGCTGCCCGTGCCCTCGGAGCTCCAGGAGAAGCTTCAGGCGGGGCAGGAGACGATGTACCTCGAGGCCCTCGGGCGGCGGAAGCTGTCCACCCTCTGACCGCGGGATGGTCCTCAAATATCGAGAAGGTCTCTCCCGTGCCGTGCCCGCGCCGCGGTTCGCGGACGCCGTCGCGAAGGTCGACGACGCACGCGTCGTCCTGTTCGGGGTCCCCTACGACCGGACCTGCTCCTTCCGGGGCGGCTCCCGGTTCGGCCCGTCCGCGATCCGCCAGGCCTCCTACAACTTCGAGACGTACATGATGGACCACCAGCGGGACATCCTCGAGGTCCCCTTCGCGGACGCGGGCGACACGCCGTCGTACGGCCCGTCGACGGAGATGGTCGAGGGCGTGTCGAAGCTCGCGTCCGACCTCGTCCGCACGGGGAGGGTCCCCATCGTGATTGGGGGGGAGCACAGTTTGGCGCCCGCCGTCGTCCGCGCGTTCCCGAAGGACGTCGGCGTGATCGGGATCGACGCCCACCTCGACTTCCGGGACTCCTACCTCGACGACAAGTGGTCCCACGCGTGCTCCGCGCGCCGGATCGCGGACCATGTCGGCGTGGGCCACGTGATCTACATGGGCGTCCGCTCGTACAGCAAGGAGGAGCGGGAGGACCTCGAGCGGCTCGGCCTCTCCTACGTCAGCGCGTACGAGATCCACGAGCGGGGGATCGTGGCGACGGCCCAGCGGGCTCTCCGGAAGATCGACCGGGACAAGATCTACCTCACGATCGACATCGACGGGGTCGACCCCGCGTACGCGCCCGGCGTCGGGAACCCGGAGCCGTTCGGGATCGCGCCCCTTCAGGTCAAGCGGCTCCTCGAGATCCTCGGGCCCCATCTTGTCGGGATGGACCTCAACGAGGTCAGCCCTGCATGGGACCAGGGCCAGACCGCCCTCCTCGCCGCGCGGCTCATCCGCGAGGCGATCATGTCCATCGGCGAGGCCCGGGCCTGACCTCAGACGTACCCTGCGATGTCCTTCTTCTTGGACCAGATCGCGTCGAGGTCGAACTTCTTCAGTTCCCCGTCGAACTTCCGGTCGAGGTCCGCCTTCGCCTTCTCGAGCTCCGTGAGGTCCTCGCTCTTCCCGACCGACGCCCGGAGCTTCTCGATCTCTTTCACGAGGGCCGCATCGAGATCGACCCCGTTGAGGGCGAGGATCGACAGGGTGTTCTTCATCACGTCGAGCTCGAGCCGGATCCGGTCCTTCGTGCCCGAGTTCAAGAGGCGCTTGTTCACGCTCGTGAGGAACTCCCGGTGCTGCTTCAGGGCGGTGAGGATGCTCTCGATCCGGTCCGCCGTCTTCAGGAGGTACTCCTCGAGGCGCAGGACGTTCTCCTGCAGGTCCCGCACGACCCCACGGTCCCCTTTCCTCGGCGGTTCCGAGAGCTGGAGCGCCTCCGCGACGACCGCGTGCCGCTTCCGGACAGCCTCGGCTGACTTCGTGAGCTCACGGATCCGGCCTTCGTGGCGCGCGAGGGACCGCTCCATGGAGTCCACGGCCTTCCTCAAGCGGGCGATCTCGGACTCGAGGCGCTGGACTCGGGCCGACGCAGGCACCCTCGTACGTCCCATCGTCGCGGAAAACGGCCCGTTTCGTTATGAACCTATGCGTGGGTTGACCGGAGGGGGACGCCCTGCGCATCGTTAAATAGCGCGGCCCGCGTGGGCGGGAGCTTGTGCCCGAAGCCATCATTCACGTGGACCGGATCTCGAAGACCTTCGTGTCGAAGGTCCGCAAGAAGGGACACCGGGAGAAGAAGGCCGTCGCCGCCCTCAAGGACGTGAGCCTCGACATCTTCGACGGCGAGGTCTTCGGCCTCCTCGGGCCGAACGGGGCGGGGAAGACCACCCTGATCAAGTGCCTCACGACCCTCCTCCTCCCGACGTCGGGCACGGCGTCGATCAACGGCTTCGACGTCCTGAAAGACGACGCGCAGGTCCGCGCGTCGATCGGATGCATGCTCATGGGGGACCGCGGGCTCTACTGGAAGCTGACGGGGCGGGAGAACCTCGACTATTTCGGGGCCCTCTACCACGTCCCGCGGGACGCCAGGAGGAAGCGGATCGAGGACCTCGTCGCGCTCCTCAAGCTCGACGAGTTCGTCGACCGCACGGTGGAGACGTACAGCTCGGGTCAGAAGATGATCCTCGCGTTCGCGAAGGCCCTCATCAACGACGCGCCGATCCTCTTCCTCGACGAGCCCACGGTCACGATGGACGTGCCGACGGCCCGGGAACTGCGTCACATCGTGAAGGAGCTGAACCGCCAGGGCAAGACGATCGTCTACACGACCCACCTCATGCACGAGGCGGAGGAGCTCTGCAATCGAGTCGGGATCATCGACCACGGGGAGATCATCGCCCTGGGGAGTCCCGCGGAGCTCAAGACGTCCGTCGTCCACGAAGACGTCGTCTCCATGGAGGGCGTGTTCCCCGACGCGTCCGTCGGACGGCTCCGGAGCATCGCGGGCGTCCGTGAGGTCGCCGTGGCCACGGAGGCGTCCGGCCTGATGAAGCTCGACGTGATGTGCGACGACTCCCGCGCCCTCCTGCCCCGGATCATCGAGGCCGCGACGGGAAACGGGGCCGCGATCGAGTACATCAAGCCCAAGGAGGTCACCCTCGAGGACGTCTTCATCGCGAAGACGGGCCGGACGCTGAGCGTCGACACGAGGGTCCTCGGGGAGAGGGAGGCGCCCCGCCGTGGCGGCTGAGACCGTCCACCGGGGCTTCGGGGCGGCGACCCCGGGCTGGCGGGCCAACGCGAACGTCGTCTGGACCGTGTTCCTCGCGCGCCTGAGGATCATCATGCGGTACAAGGGCGCGGTCCTCCTGGAGTCTTTCCTCCCTATCGTGTTCGCCTCCCTTCCGATCTTCCTGGGGATCGCGGTCGCGGGGAGCGAGCAGAACGCGGCGGACAACTTCTTCCAGAACACGAACTCCGCAGGTCAGGGGACGTCGGAGTACAGGCTGTACATGCTCCTCGGCTCGAGCACGTTCATGGTCGTCTCCCTCATGCTCTGGCTCATCGGATACTGGGTGCGCCGGGAGCAGGAGACGGGGACCCTCGAGTCGATCTACCTCGCCCCTGCGAAGCGGCTCCATGTCCTCGCGGGCGTGACCTCGTACACGCTCGTCCGGTCCCTCATGGCCTTCGTGACCGCGATGGTCATCGGCTCCCTCGTCTTCGGGGTGAACCCGCTCACGGGGAACCTCGCGGGCGCGCTCGCGTACCTGATCATCGGCATCCCCGCCCTCTGGGGGATCTCCTTCATCTTCGGGGCCATCGTCATGCGGATCAAGGAGGCGAACTCCGTCATCCAGCTCCTCCAGTGGGTCCTCGCGTTCCTCATGGGCGTATACTTCCCCGTGACGATGTTCCCGCCCCTCGTCCGGTTCGTCGCGATGGCTTTCCCGCCGACCCTGATGAACGACGCGATGCGCTCGACCCTCCTAGGGATCTCGTCCCTGTACGGCCCCTGGTATGTCGTCCTGGGGCTCATGTTCCTCGCCGCGTGGACGGTCCCCCTCCTCGGGTACGAGTTCTTCGGACGCATGGAGCGGCGGATCAAGAGGGACCAGGGGGTCGGGCAGTTCTGAGCCCGACGACCGTGAACCGCGGGATGGGCCTCGGGCGTCCCGGGCTCGCCCAGTACCTCGCGACGTTCGTGGACATGTCGAAGAAGGTCATCGTGGAGTACAGCCGCTACCCCGTCGCCTTCGTCGCCCTGTTCGTCCAGGTGTTCCTGATCATCCTCCTGCTCATGATGAGCGTCTTCGTGTTCTCGGCTCCGGGGACCGAGGGCGCCGACGTCCGCGTGTTCGCGGGGATGATGGCGTACGGCTTCGTGACGAACATCTTCCTCTCCTTCACCCTGTGGGAGGTCGGCTGGTCCGTCCGGGAGGAGCAGGTCCGCGGGACCCTGGAGTCCCTCTACCTGTCCCCGACGAACCAATTCTCGAACCTCCTCTCGCGGGTCTTCGCCGTCCTCCTCTGGACGGCGATCATGTGCGCGGCGGGGCTGGGCCTGGTGAGCGGGATCGTGGGCGGCCTCCCCGCGACGAACCTCCTCTTGGGCCTGGGCCTCCTCGGCCTCAATATTTCGGGCTTCCTCGGGCTCGGGTTCCTCTTCGCCGGGGTCACGATCAAGCTGAAGGAGACGGCCCAGATCCTCGTCTCGTTCCTCCAGTTCTTCTTCTTCATCTTCTCCGCCCAGTTCTTCCCCTTCGCGGTCCTCCCGAAGCCCGTCCTCGACTACGTGAGCCGCTTCCTGCCCGTCAGCTACGCCGTAGACCTGTTCCGGACGACCCTCCTCGGGATCCCGCCGGAACTGCTCCCGAACGACCTCGCCCTCGAGTACGCGATCGTCATCGGCTTCGGCGTCCTCTCCCCCGTCCTCGGGTACCTCGGCTACAAGCGGATCGAGCGGAAGGCCCGCCTCGAAGGGACCCTCGGGGAGTATTGAGGAAAGGGCGCGACGGGCCCTGCCTCGCCCCCGCGGGCCGCGCCCATCTCCGAGGATCTCCCCCCTCAACGTTTCGCGCGGGCCTCGTCCGCCTCGGGCGGCCACCGATGCCCACCGGCAGCAACCCCAGGACGCACGGAGTGGCCGGGCCCGTCCCGACCCGTGCTACGATATGCCACGGAGCTTCAAGAAGGTTGCGCGCATCCTCGCGTCCCGCAAGAACGTTTATGTGCAATCCGCCCTTAGGCACCTTCTCGGGCGTGGAGCCATGTCGCAGGGCTGGGACGGGCCTCTCGAGAAGGTCGACGCCTTCCGGTACCAGATTCCGCGGTCCTACAGGCCCCAGATGCGCACGGACGGCGTCATCTTCATCGACGAGTCGATGGTCGCCCAGCTGCGGCAGGACCAGGCCGCGGAGCAAGTGGCCAACGTCGCGACGATGCCCGGGATCGTCGGCAAGTCGCTCGCGATGCCCGACATCCACTGGGGCTACGGGTTCCCGATCGGCGGTGTGGCCGCCTTCGACCATGAGAGCGGCGTGGTGTCTCCCGGAGGGGTGGGCTTCGACGTACAATGCGGGGTACGTCTTCTCCGGACGAACCTCGTCGAATCCGAGGTTCGCCCCAGGATCAAGGAACTCGTCGACGCCTGCTTCACCAACGTCCCGAGTGGCGTAGGCGAAGGAGGTGTCGTGAAGGTCACCCGCAAGGACCTCGAAAGCCTCACGACGGAGGGCGTCGCGTGGGCCATCGAGAAGGGGTATGCGTGGGGGGAGGACGTCGACCACATCGAGTCCGGAGGCTGCCTCCCGGATGCGGCCTTCGAGAAGGTCTCGGAGCGGGCGATCAGCCGTGGGAAGGACCAAGTTGGGAGCCTTGGGGCGGGGAACCACTTCCTCGAGATTCAGAAAGTCGACCGAATCTACGATGAAGACGCCGCGAGAGGCCTAGGCCTTGGGCCCTCGGGTCAGGTCTGCGTGATGATTCACACGGGGTCGCGCGGCTTCGGCCATCAGATTGCCACAGACTACATTGCCGCATGCGTAGGCGCGGCGAAGCGGGAGAAGATCGAGCTCCCCGACCAGCAACTCGCGTGCGCGCCCGTTCATTCGAGGGAGGGACAGGACTACTGGAAGGCGATGTGCGCGGCAGGCAACTTTGCGTGGAACAATCGCCAGGTCATCACCCACGGCACGCGGACCGCGTTCGAGACGGTCCTCGGGCGCTCGGCCGAGGATCTCGAGATGAGCCTCGTGTACGATGTCGCTCACAACATCGCCAAGATCGAGGAGCATCAGGTCGACGGCACGAGGCGGAAGGTCGTCGTGCACCGCAAGGGCGCCACACGGGCGTTCCCGCCCGGCCATCCCGATACCCCCGCGAAGTACAAGGAGGTCGGTCAGCCCGTCCTCATCCCGGGGGACATGGGCACCTATTCGTTCGTCCTCGTCGGCCTCCCAACGGCGATGGATCGGTCCTTCGGGTCGAGCTGCCACGGCGCGGGGCGGAGGATGTCCCGCAAGGCCGCAACCCGGATGTACCGCGCGGGTGAGGTCGTGCGGGCCCTGGGGGAGAAGGGGATCTACATCCACGCGGCCTCGAAGGAGGGCATCGTCGAGGAGGCCCCGGGAGCGTACAAGAACGTGGAGGACGTCGTCCGGGTCGCAGAGGGAGCAGGCCTCACGAAGATCGTCGCCCGGATGGTCCCCCTCGGGGTCGTGAAGGGGTGAAGATCACCCTCAAGCCCTTCGGGCCTGTGGACCCGGCGACCCTGGAGCACATCGCAAAGGCCCTCCGGCCCTTCGGGGAGGTCGCCGTGGCTCCTCCGGCGCCGGTGCCCGCCTCGGCGTTCGTCCCGAAGAGGAACCAGTACCGGGCGAGCCCGTTCTTCCCCCTCTGCCAGGAGGAGCCCGGGGACCGCGTCCTCGCGGTCACTCCCGTCGACCTGTTCGAGGACGGCCTGAACTTCGTCTTCGGCTACGCGACGATGCAAGACCGGTACGGGATCATCTCGACGGCCCGGCTCGGGCCGCCCGCTACGCCCGCGTACGGGGACCGGGTCGCGAAGGAGGCGGTCCACGAGATCGGGCACACCCTCGGCCTCGACCACGACCCGAACCCGGCGTGCGTGATGCACTTCTCCTCACGACTCGAGGACACGGACCGGAAGGGTCTCGCGTTCTGCGCGACCTGCACGAAGGCCGCGGGGCTCACCGTGAGGCGCCTACGAAAGTGAACCCGCCGTCGATCTCGTAGGCCTCCCCGCAGCGACGGGGCAGCTCCCTCTCGAGGAATTCGAGGCCCGCGCGGAACTCTGCCGGCGGAATGAGGTCGAGGGTCGAGACGTACTTCCGGCGGACACGTTCGAGCTGCGCGGACGTCGGGATCGTCCGCCGGAGACGGCGCTCCTCGACGGTCACCTGGGAGAAGCCCGCGGCCTCCAGGGCCGAGACGAGGCGGTCGATAGGAGGGAACCGCCTCCGGTCGATCCTCAAGAGGCTCGGGAAAGCCTCCTCGAGGATGCCGAGCTGCCGCGTGGCGATGTCCGTCGTCGCAAGGGCCGCCCGACGGGCCACGCGGGCGACCTCCCCGAGGACCCGGGGCAGGTCCGCGAGCTGGTGGACGACCATGACGAGGACCGCGACGTCGAACGCGTCCCGCCGGAAGGGGAGGGCGTGGGCGTCCCCGAGGACCCGGTCGAACGGGCCCTTCCCGCGGGAGGCCTCCATCATCGCCCGGGAGGCGTCGAGGGCGAGGACCCGGGAGGACCCCGCAAGGAGCCGCGCGAAGCGGCCCGTGCCCGCCCCGACATCGAGGATCCGGTCCCCGGGTCGCACTCCGCCGACCTCGACGAGCCCGCGGAGCCAGAAGTCCCGGTCCACGGCCTCGTCCGCGCGGGCCGCGTCGTAGTCTGCAGCGAGGCGGGAGTAGTCGACGGCCACGAAAGTGGCAAGAGCGACGCGGGATATGAGCGTGCCGAGGAACCCGGATGACGCTCGCGGAGTTCAGCATCACGCCGATCGGCAAGGGGACGTCCGTCTCGGAGTGGGTCGCGCGGTGCGTGGACCTCGTGGACCGGAGCGGCCTCCCGTACCGGCTCAACCCCATGGGGACCGTCGTGGAGGGCCCCTTCGACGACGTCCTCGCGCTCATCGCCCGCTGTCACAAGGCCGTCGCCGCGGACTGCGACCGCGTGTCCACGATCATCAAGATCGACGACCGTCGAGGGGCCCCGGGGCGGCTGGACGCGAAGGTCGACGCGGTCGAAAGGCGCCTCGGCCGGACGCTCAGGACCTAACGGGCGGCCTCCAAGCCAGGAGCGCCGTGGCCGCTACGACCGCCGTGACGGCTGCGAAGGCGAACGTCGCCGTGCCCTCGGGAAGGACGACGGTCCAGAGGAGGCCCGCGATCACGCCGCTTCCGATCTTCACGACCCCCACGGACGCGTGGTACGCCCCGAGCACGGTCGCCTTGATCTCGGGCGGGGCGAGGTCCGCGACGAGGGCCCGCTCCGTCCCCTGGGTCATCCCGTAGCTCAGGCCGTAGAGGGCGAACGCGGGGACGAGGACCGCGAGGGACGGGAGGGACGGCCCGAGGGCCAGGAGGGCCGCCATCCCTGCGAAGCAGACGTACCCGACGAGGATCACGGGCTTCCGCCCGACGCGGTCGGAGAGGGCGCCGGCGGGGAAGGCGGCCGCCGCGTACACGACGTTGAAGAACACGTACAGGAGGATCGCGCCCGTCGTCCCCTCCTCGGCCCCCGCGCGGAGGAGCAGGAACGCGTAGGAGAACTCCGCGAGGGAGAAGAGGCTCGCGATGACGACGAAGGAAAGGAGGGCGCGGGGGGCCCCACGGAAGGAGAGGCGGAGGGCACGCCTCGGAGCGGGCGGGCGCGGGTTCTCCTTCACGAGGAACACCAGGAGGAACGCCACGCCCGCGGGGATCGCCGCGAGGAGGAGGACCGTCCGGTAGGCGTCGCCCATGGCCATCGAGGTCCCGATCCACGCTAGGAGGCCGAGGGCGAGGAGCGGTCCGGCGATGGCCCCGGACGTGTCCATGGACCGGTGGAAGCCGAACGCCTTCCCCCGGACCTCGGGGGGTGCGGACTCCGCGAGGAGGGCGTCCCGAGGCGCGTCGCGGATCCCCTTCCCCGCGCGCTCCACGATCCGCATCCCGAGGAACTGGGGCCACGAGGCCGCGAAGGGGAAGAGGGCCTTCATCGCGGTCGAGAGGCCGTACCCCGCGGCGACGAACCGCCTGCGATGGCCTGCCTCGTCGGACCACCGGCCGGACAGGATCTTCATGAAGGAGACGACGCCGTCCGCGAGGCCCTCCACGACGCCGAGGATGAGGGCGCTCGCGAGGAGGACGTCCACGAGGAAGAAGGGCAGGATCGGGAGGATCATCTCGCTGCTCACGTCCGTCAATAGGGACACGAGGGCGAGGAGGACGACGTTCACCGTAAGGCCGTACGCGAGGGCCCTGCGAGGCGCGGTCATGGTTCACCCGCGAACGGCCTCAGGGATGGAAGAAGAACGCGACGCCGATGATCGCGTACACCATGACGAGGAGGAGGCCCTCGTACCAGTTGCTCCTCCCGTCCGAGGCGACGGCCGCGAGGACCCCCGTCGACAGGGCAATCGATACGAGCTCGAAAATCTCGAAGTCCAGGGTCATGAGCTCCGACGTGAGGAGGGAGGCGAAGATGAGGAACGGGGCGACGAACAGGGCAATCTGGGTCGTCGAGGTCGTCGCGATGGCCACGCTGAGCTCCATCTTGTTCCGCCACGCCATGATCACGGCGCTCCCGTGCTCCGCGGCGTTCCCGACGATGGCCACGATGATGACGCCGACGAAGAGCTCCGTGAGCCCGAGGCTCGACCGCGCGGCCTCGAGGGAGCCCACGAGGAGCTCCGACTCGACGGCGACGAGGGCCGTGGCCGTGAGGAGGACGGCGAGGGACGTCCGGACGGACCAGTGGGGCCTGTCCGCGGTCTCCGTCACGGGGTTGAAGATGTCCCGGTGCGTGCGGAGGGAGAACACGAGCCCGAAGACGTACGCGAGGAGGAGAATCCCCGCGATCCCCAGGGACATCTCTTCCCGGATCAGGTCGCTCGGGGTCTGGGTCGATAGGACGTAGAGGGCGGGCATCACGAGGCCGATCACGGCGAGGAGGAGCATGGAGGTCTGGATCCCCGCGCCCTCCCGGGAGAAGGTCTGGGTCTTGTGCCGCGCGCCGCCCGCGAGCATGGACAGCCCGAGGACGAGGAGGATGTTCCCGATGATGGAGCCCGTGAGGGACGCTTTGACGACCTCGTGGAGGCCGCTGAAGAGGGCGAAGAGCGCGATGATGAGCTCCGTGGCGTTCCCGAACGTCGCGTTGAGGAGACCGCCGATGCCCGGCCCTGCGTGCTTCCCGAGCTCCTCCGTCGCGAGCCCCATGAACCAGGCGAGGGGGATGATCCCGATGCCGGCGATCGCGAACACCTGGACGCCCGGGCCGACCACGAGCTCGACGATCCAGCTCGCGGGGACGAACAGCCCGAGGACGAAGGCCCAGAGGTAGGGCCGGAGGCCCCTCAGGTCCATGGAGGCCCCGCAAGACCTCGACGGGTATTAAGGCCATGTGGAGGGCGCGCGCAGGGAACGTTTAACTAGACCCCCCCGGATGCGCGGCCGATGATCACGGCCACGGAGATGCGGGTCCTCGACCGCAACGCGGTCCACTTCGGCGTCTCCATCCTCGAGCTCATGGAGAACGCTGGGAAGGCCGTGGCCGACCACGCCCGACGCGAGGTCCGGGCGGCCGGGAAGAAGGTCCTCGTCGTCTGCGGCACGGGGAACAACGGCGGGGACGGGATGGTCGCCGCGCGCCATCTTGCGGACGACGCGCGGGTCGAAGTCCTCCTTGCCCGCGCCCCGGACCAGATCACGACCCAGGAGGCGCGGGCGAACTTCGAGCGGCTCGGGGACATCCCGCTGAGCGAGGGGCTCGTCGCGAGCGAGGAGGCGATGGCCCGGGCGGACCTCATCATCGACGCGCTGCTCGGCGTGGGTGTCCAGGGGCCCCTGCGCGAGCCCTTCGCGACCCTCATCCAGGAGATGAACGCATCGGGGAAGCCGGTCCTGAGCGTCGATGTGCCGAGCGGCCTTGGCACGGACCTCGCGGTCCGGGCGACGGCCACCGTGGCCCTCCACGACGTGAAGGAGGGGATGACCCCGGCGAATTCGGGCGCGATCCGCGTCGTGGACATCGGGATCCCTCCGCGGGTCGCAAGGAGCATCGGACCCGGGGAATTCCTCCTCTATCCCGCCCCCAAGCCGGAGAGCCACAAGGGGCAGAACGGGAACGTCCTCATCGTGTCGGGCGGGCCCTTCACGGGGGCCCCGGCCCTCGTCGCGTTCGGGGCCCTCGGCGTGGGGGCGGACCTCGTGCACGTCGCGACCCCTCTGCTCGCGTCCCAGGTCGTCGCCTCCTTCTCCCCCTCTTTCATCGTCCATCCCCTCGGCGGCAGCCACCTCCTTCAGGCGGACGTCGGGCGCGTCGTCGAATTGGCGACGAAGGCGGATGTCCTCGCGATCGGACCGGGCCTCGGGGACAACCCGGGGACCCTGGAGGCGGTCCGGGAGATCGTGAAGACGGTCCCCGTCCCCATGGTGATTGACGCAGACGGAATCCGCGCGGTTGCGGTGGACCCGGGCTGTCTGCGCGGGAAGCGCGCGGTCGTGACCCCGCATTCGCGGGAATTCAAGGTCCTCACGGGAAAGGACTTGCCGGAGTCCACGGAGGCGCGGGCCGAGGCGGTCCGTGAGGCGGCCAAGGAGCTCGGGGTCACGATCCTCCTGAAGGGCCATGTCGACATCGTGAGCGACGGTGCCCACGTCAAGTTCAACTACACGGGGAACCCGGGGATGACCGTGGGCGGCACCGGCGACGTCCTCTGCGGTGTCGTTTCGGGGCTCATGTCGAAAGGGATGACTCCGTGGGATGCCGCGCGCCTCGGGGCGTTCGCGAACGGGTACGCGGGGGACCTCGCGTTCAAGGAGAAGAGCTACGGCATCACCGCGATCGATGTCGCCGACAACCTGGGGCGGACGCTCGCGGAATTCCTGCGATGACGACGAAGGCGCGGGGCGGCCGCAGATCCGCCCCGGGCTATCCGACGCTGGCCGGAAGCGGGACGTCAGGGGAGATCGCGCTCGGACCACACGACGGGGAGATCCCGCCGGCCCCATTCCCCCAAGACGACGTCGGGAGGGAGGACCTCGGCGGGGAAGGCCCCCGGGGGTAGGTGGCCTCCCTCCGCGAGGAGCATCATCCCAATCGCCGCGGCCACGCCGCTGAGGTAGTACACCGCGGTCGACCCATCTCGACGGATGGATTCCTCATGGGAGAAGACGATGTCGCCCCGGATCTGCCTTCGCTGCGAGCCCCGGGACCCGTCGACCTCGACGGTGACGCACTTCGTCCCTCGGATGAGGGCGTCGCTCGTGGACAGGTCCGGGAAGGATTCGAGGACCGTTTGGCGGATGTCGGTGAACTGGTCGCCCAGCTGGGTGAGGGCATCCTGGGAGAGCTCCCCCGCGTGCCAGAGGCGATGAAGGGACCGGACGAGGGACGGGTCCACGGCGAACTTGAAGTCCACGTATCCGACGGGTTTCCCGAGGAACCGAGGCAGGGTCTTCACCTCCTCATGGGAGACGAAGTACGTGGCCTGAGGGCCCACAGCGGACGGAAACGCGAAGCGCTCCTCCCCGCTCACGGGTTCCCGCTCTTGCAGGCCTCCGTCGACCCAGACCGTCGGCCGGACCAAGATGTCGTCCAGGAACGCGTCGCGGGAATACAGGGGGAAGTAGGAGAAGCCCGGGAGGTTGACGACCCCTCCGGACCGTATGCGGATCGATTCGATGACGTCGAGCCGACCCGCGGCCGACCTCGCGAGGACGTTCGTCATCCCCGGGTCGAGGCCCATCGAGAGGAGGGCGGAGATCCCGGCGGAGCGGAACGCGTCCCCCATCTCGACCTGCTCGAGGATTCCGTAGGGTTCCCCGGGACGGAGCGGCCCGCTGGCGGCCAGATCGACGTAATGGACGCCCGCGGCGATGCAGGCCCGCATGACCGATACGTTATGCCTCGGCCGGGTGCAGTGGGCGACGACGTCGCATCCGCGCAAGGCCTTCGCGAGTATATCGACATCGTCCGCGCGAGCCTCCATCATGTCGACCGGCTTCGTGTGGCCCTTCTTCTCGGGAGCCGCCAACGCACGACGGTCGTGGTCGAGGAGCCGGATCGATTCCACGCGGGGGTCCTTGTCGAGCGCGCGAG
>MGWD01000023.1 GCA_001800825.1 Euryarchaeota archaeon RBG_19FT_COMBO_69_17
CCGACGCCTCGAGGCCCGCAAGGAGGCGATGCGGTGAGCGTTTGCGAGACGTGCGGCTGGTGGGACGCGGACGAGTGCGACCGCCTCGGACACGCGACTCAGGCTGACTGGGAGTCCCTCGACGCGGTGAGGACCGAGCGGGAGGACACGCCGGGCACGATTCGCGTGTGGCGCGGGCGGAGGCTCGCGGAGGCGATCCGGTGAGCGATTGGGTCCGTGTGTGGCGCAAGAAGGACGGCGGGCGCGAGAGCGGCGATAGAGCCGTCAGTCAGGCGGGGAGGCCGAAGCTCTCGACCGCCGACGTCGAACGGACATCTTCGGCCGCCGCGAACCCCGCCGCCCTCTGCCCCATCCGGCACATCGAGTGCCTGTCGAGAGAGCACGACGCCCGCATCCGCGAGCTGGAGGCCCGCCTCCTGGCCGTCAGCCGGGCCTACCTCTCTGCCGATTGGCACCTGCGGCAGGTCTCGGAATTGCTGTACACGGAGGAGGCGGGCGCGTGACCGTCGAGTGGAAGCACAACCACCCTGGGTACTCAAACTGCCCTCGATGCGTCAAGCGCATCCGCGAGCTGGAGGACCGCATCCAGGTCCTCCTCCACTGCGACATCGCCGAGCTGAAGGCCCGGATCGCGCTCATGGAGCAGGCGACCTGTGATTTCTGCGGTCACGCGTTCTATGCGCTGGAGGCGGACGGGTGACGCACTACCGCCTGACCCTCACGAGGGGACGCAAGCCCGTGAGGATGCTCGCGGAGCGTCACTCCTACAGCCACACGCCCCCCTCGGGCTGGTGGCGCTCCGTGCAGCTCGTCGGGTCCTCGGTCCACGTCCGCGTCTGCTGGGTGCCCGATGCGGCCTGCGAGGCCCTCGGGGAGCCTGGGGGAGCCCCCGTGGTGCCCGTGCCGGAGCCCCCCCATACCCCCACCCCCGGTCCCAAAGGCAGTGAGTGAGGAGCTACGGCACGAGCCGTTCGAACGGGATGTCCAGCGTCAAGACGGACCGCGCCCCGCTGATGTAGGGGATGGGCGAGGGCGGTATCTCGCGGACCGCATCCGGCAGGCGAGGCATCCGGAGGAGGGCGAATCCCGGCCGGATGCACCGGATGGAGGAGAGGGTGAATTCGCTGAGGGTCGTCGGGACCCCGCCCTCCCGTTGGTCGATATACAACAGGGACCCGCCATGCTTCGGAATGACACGGGCGAATTTCTCCAGGTCGAGGGCGCTTCCCTTCATCGCCTGTTGCTTGAGCCACGCGAGGCCCGCGTCGTCAAAGACCCAGAGCCATTTCCGGCCTGCGGTCACCGCGGCCCGGACGCCGCGAGCCAGCTCTGACAGTCGGCTATGAATATCGACGCGGTCGTGGGCATCCCGCAACGCGACGTTCGTAAGGACGACGGCTTCCGGGTCCCTTCGCAGCCACATATCCATATACAGACACGCGACGTTCGTTTTGCCCATCCGAGGAACGCCCGTAATCGTCAAAAAGCCGCCATCCCCGTCGAACGGGCGCAGCCATGCCCTCTCGTGCACATCCTCCCAAAAGATGGCCCTTTCCGTGTAGCGTGGCGGGACGATGCTCCCGATCAGGCTCAGAGGGTCCAATGCCCCGCGGAAGGCCGCGAGTCCATAGGACAGCTCATCGACGAGGCCTTCCACGGATGCTGGCTGCTGTCCCGTGGCGCGGAAGGTCGTCGTCCGCTTGAGGATGGCCGCGAGCTCAGGTCCCGGAGGATAGTAGCTACGGAGGAACGTTCGGACCTCATCCCAGCTCGTGGCGGGACCCCAATCCGTCAGCCATCGGTCCGCATCGACGTACCGCTCCTCGGCCTGGATGATGCGATAGCGCCCGAGCGATTCATCTTCGATCATGGTCTCTTGGAGGCAGATACTGCACGGACGTGATATACGCGAGCTTCAGGGCGACGGCCGTCCCGTCCCCGTCAGCGAGGAGGACCGCGTTCGCATAGGCCTCCCGGACGAAGCCTTTGTATTCCCTTCCCGTCGTCGTGACGATCACGACGTGCTGTCCGAGCAAGTCCTCGAAGAACCACATCCGGCTCATCGTCGCCTCCGCGAGAACCATCCCGGCCGCTCCTCGAGCTGCGCGGCTCGAGGCGCGATGTCCACGCCTTCTTTGCGTCCCTTCCCGCCTCCCATGCTAACCGTAAGGTCCTCAACAGCCCGGATGAGCGAGTGATCGGAGACCGTGGGCCAATCGAAGGACGGGACCCCATCCGCGCCGCCGAGGACCGCGCGGGCCTTCTTGCGGATGTCCTCGATGCGGACGAGATATGTCCCCACCCCGAGGAGATACCACGAGACGGGAATCTCGCCTCGGAGGCGGGCGACATACCGCAGCAGGGATTCCCGGCGGCCGTCCTCGGGGAACAGGGTCTCATATGCCGCTTTGCTTCGCACCGCCTGGAGGATGTCCTCGACCGTGGATGTCGTCGTGCTGGGACGCGGGAACTCCTCCATCAAGTCCCGACCCCCGCGACGTATCCCAGCATCCCGGTCGTCGCCGCCACGAGGAGGATGAGAATCCAGGGCACGGCCGGAGGGCGCAGCAGACGGTCTGGCAGGTCGGAATCCGCCGCCTCCGCGATTAACCGGGCCGTGTCCCCGAGGAGGGCGACCTGGGCTTCTTGGTCGTGGAAATCGATGGGGGTCGGATTGCCCTCCAGGTAGATACGTTGCACCCCGACGTATCTCCTCAGTCCCGCCGAGCGAGCGAGGCGGAAGCTGAACGTGAAATAGGGTCCCATCGCCGCGTATCGAGACCCGCGGACGACGTACCACCATTTGCCGTTGGCCTGGATTTTGTTCTTGCGGCCCACCCATTCCGAATCGATATGGCGGTCCTTCCGGATGACGGCCACGCGAGCGCGCAAGCCGCTCATCGTCGCGCCTCCGAGGAGATGCCCATCGCTCCATGAGCGAACAACAGAATCGCTGCCGTCACCATGACTGCCGTCAGGGTCCAACGTGCGAACACCGGGACAGCGGCCCCCCAAAGGACAGCCTCATACAGTAGGACGGCCAGACCGAGGATCACGAGCGCGGCCAGGATTTCGAAGAATACGGACTCCTCCGAGAGCATGAGGAACATGATCGTCAAGACCACCGAGATAAAGATGGCCCAATCCACCGAGGCGATAGGCATAGACCTTTCACTCCGTAGAAACCAATTGTGCGGTCATGTATTCCCCGCCGTCGGTCCCACCTTTCCCGAATTGGACACGGTACACGTGGCCGTCGATGAGGGGCAACCCCCCGGACCGGAGACGCGTAAACCCCGTTTCGACGGTGGACAAGTCCGAACCGGACACCGGGGCGTCCGCCGTCGTGTCGTATAGCCGTGCGTGTATCGTCCCGGCGGTGGCCCGCATGAAAACCTCCAGGGCAAGGCCCCCGGAGGGCCATCGGGTCGCCTCAAATAGAAATGGAGCCCCGAAGGTCCCATAGGTGGCCGTCGGGGAGTAATCGAGGACCAATTCTACCGCGGTGCCCCGGACGAGAACGAGATAGTCGAACACGGCTTCAAGGGCCGTGGCCCGGACGGGGATGTTGTAGTCCGTCGCGATCTCAAGGGCCGTGGCCCGGACGGGGACGTTGTAGTCCGTCGCGATCTCAAGGGCCGTGGCCCGGACGGGGGTCGCCGCCGTTGGGTCGGGGGCCTCGAATTCGGCCCAGGTTACCCGTATCGTTTCCCCGTTCCCAAAGACCGCAGAAAACCGGAACCGTAGGTTCGTGTAATCCGTGATGGCGTCGGCTTCGACATCCAATAGTGTATAGGAATACGTCGTGTATGCCGAACGGGAAACGTTGACCGTGTTGTTCCGGATGAGGGCCGCGCCGTCATACAAGTCGAATTGCACCCGTTCCGCTTGACCGCCCCCGCTTGCGATGGCCCGGATTCGCATGACATGGCCGGTCGAAACCCCGGGGTCCAATACGTCCGAAAGACGGATTTCCGCGACGACGTTATTCACGTTTGCCAACATATGCGTCGCCGCATCGTCCGGGGTTACCTCATCAATCGTTTCCCACAGGGTAGTCCCGACGTTCGGAAGCCATCCGGAATTGGAGATGTCCGTGTCCGGCCGTGCGTATTGGACCAAGGCTCGAACCCCTCAAACCGTCGTTCGGAATTCGACCTTGAGGCCATCGACCTCGGCTTTGGTCAAGGCCCCGTTATATACCGCGGACTTGACCGTCAGGGCCGTATCGACCCCGGTAACGAACGTTACCGTCGCGAGGACCGTCTCATCGGCCTTTCGCAATTCCGCGACGAACCCCCGGTCCGCCGAAGCCCTCCCTCGGACCTTCAGGGTGGCCGAATTGAGCCCCCCATAGTCCGCGGGCGAGTCGTTCAGGGCGAGGACATCCCGGTTCCCCGTAACGGCGTCTTCGATGTAGTCCCCGTCGTCCGGGGTGTCCGGGTCATCGTCCACCGTCGTATAGTGTGTTCCCCCTGGGGTCGGGGTCCATTGGAGGGGGGTCCCGTCCCCGTTTGGCCTTAGCGTTGTCGTTGTCAAAGTTTCACCTCATAGAGCCGCCCCGGTCGCGAGAGTAACCAGGGAGACATGGAATTCTCCGGAGGCGGGAGGGGCCGCGAGGGCCGACCCCCCGGCAAGGAAACCCATTCCGCCGACGGCCGCCCCGAGGACCCCGAGGAACGTCCTCCGAGATGCGGTTTCACTTTTCGGGGACAAGCCCTTCGACCTCCTTTCGTATCTCGTCCCGGCCCCGGCGGAATTCTCCGAAGGCCCGCCCGAGGCCCTTGGCCAATTCGGGAATCTTCTTGGGCCCGAGGAACAAGAGTAAAGCGATGATCCCGGCAATCACGGCCCATTCGATACCTTGCACGTTCACAACCCCCTTCCCCCGGACCACCGGCCGAACCGGGCGGCCATGATGAGCCCCGCCACAAGGATAGAGATGAAAAGGGCCGCCCAAAAGACATCGAACC
>MGWD01000024.1:0-119 GCA_001800825.1 Euryarchaeota archaeon RBG_19FT_COMBO_69_17
GAACTCGCCGCGGACGCCGGGCGGGAACCGTTAAAGGGCGGGTGGCGAATTATCATCCCGGATCTCAGGTTCGTGCTGGGATCCGCGCGAGAGCGGTGCGACGGCCCTTACACTTGGTC
>MGWD01000024.1:215-712 GCA_001800825.1 Euryarchaeota archaeon RBG_19FT_COMBO_69_17
TCCCTGGTGTGTTGGTAACAAGCGGGATAGCACTCCTGGCCATTTCAGTTTTCACTTCAACCTTGTTCTCACCCGGAGTCAGTCTCCTGGTGCTCGGAATCCTGACCTTCATTGGGAAGCAAGCCCTTGACATCATTCTCGACATGGCCGCTGAGAATGAGAAACGATCTCTTGACAGGTCGGAGTTGGCGGTCGGCGGTGGCATGATCGCGGGGATGATAGTTTTGGCTGTAGCCGTGCTCTTTATCTTCTGGCCCCTGTTGCCGGTGTGAAAACGGGAAGGTGCCGGGGCCTTGTGTGGCCCCGGCTTCGCGGGGCACGAGGGCGAGAACGACAAGCCGAACCGGACGTTTCACATACGCCCGTCCTTCTGTTCTTCACATGGAGGGAACCGCGATCCCGGAGAGGACCGCGGACCGTCGGGGGCTTCGGACATACGCCGGATCCCTGCACGGGGCCCCTCCATGCGTGCTGACAGAAGGGGCCAGGTGACCGCC
>MGWD01000024.1:721-878 GCA_001800825.1 Euryarchaeota archaeon RBG_19FT_COMBO_69_17
CTTCTGTTCTGACGGCATTGGACTGAGCGTCCTACCTGGCGCATTGCGCCGTTTTGGACTTGCTCCGGTGGGGGGTCGCCGTCTCACCAGATCCCGCGCCAACGTCATCGCCGGGCGAATCATCCTCGACGCGGGCTGTGTCGTTTCTGCGCCCTTG
>MGWD01000024.1:971-3908 GCA_001800825.1 Euryarchaeota archaeon RBG_19FT_COMBO_69_17
TGGCCGACAAAGCCCATGAGGCCGGACCTATTTGGAGTTTCCCCAGGGGCGGTGGATGCGTTTGCGCGCGCAGACGGTCGCACGGGCGCGGTGAAGGTTCAATATCCTCCGAGAGGTTCCGCGGGCAGGACGTGACTCGCACGCGGAAGCGGCTCGGTCTCGTCGTGAACCCGATCGCCGGGATCGGGGGTCGCGTGGGACTCAAGGGCAGCGACGGCGCAGAGATCGTGCGGCAAGCCTTCGAGAAGGGCGCCCTGCCGGAATCGCCGGCGAGGGCGACCGAAGCCCTCCGGGCCTCGGCCCTCGCACCCGAGGACCTCACGCTCCTCGCGTACCCGCGCAGCATGGGAGCGGACGAGGCGCGCGCGGCGGGCTTCGAGCCCCGAGTCGTCGGACGCATCGAGGGGCCCCAGACGACCGCGGAGGACACAAAGGAGGCCGCGCGGACAATGGCCGCGGAGGGCGTCGACCTTCTCCTCTTCGCGGGCGGCGACGGGACCGCACGGGACGTCCTTGACGCGGTCGGGGGCCGCGTCGTCGCCCTCGGCATCCCCACGGGAGTCAAGATCCAGTCCGCCGTCTTCGCGGTGAGCCCGAGGGCCGCCGGCCGTCTCGCCGCGGAGTACCTGCACGGGCGGACAACCCGCGTCCGGGAGAGGGAGGTCATGGACATCGACGAGGCCGCCTTCCGGGAGGACCGGGTCGTCGCCCGACTTCACGGATACCTCCGGGTCCCCGAGGAGGCGCACCTCCTGCAAGGACCCAAGTCGGGATCGATCCCGGACGAAGCCCACGCGACGGAGGCGATCGCGAGCCAGGTCATCGAGGACATGCGAGACGATCACGCGTACCTCGTGGGGCCCGGGACGACGACGCGTCCCATCCTGCAGCGGCTCGGGCTACCGAAGACTCTCCTCGGCGTCGACGCGGTGTACCGCCGGCGGATCCTCGTCGCCGACGCGGACGAGGCCCAGCTCCTCGATGTCCTCCGTGACCTCCGAGCGATCCTCGTCGTCACGGTCATCGGGAGCCAGGGCTTCCTCTTCGGCCGAGGGAACCAGCAGCTCAGCCCGCGGGTCCTCCGCCTCATCGGGCGGGACCGGCTCGTCGTCGTGGCGACGCCGGAGAAGATCGCCTCCCTCCGGGGGCGGCCCCTCCTGGTCGACACCGGGGACGCGGACCTCGACCGCGCATTCGAGGGCTACCTCCGCATCCTCACGGGATACGGCCGGAGCGTCGTCTACCCCGTCGAGGCCGCCTGAGTACGAAGCAAGGACTCATATCGCCTCGTGACGGTCCCGGGGGAGGACCGAGGGACGACGATGACGAAACGCGGACGCGTCCATCCATACATGCCGAACTCCGTGCCCGACGTCCGGGCGGAGATGCTGCGGGACATCGGTGCGACGAGCGCCGAGGAGCTGTACCGGGAGATGATCCCGGAGCGCCTCCTCCTGAACCGGCGCATGCGCCTGCCCGACGCCCTGCCGGCGGAGCACGACCTGAGGCGGCACCTCGAGGCCGTCCTCGGCAAGAACCAGACCTGCCGGGAGTACCTCAGTTTCCTCGGCGGCGGCTGCTGGCAGCACTACGTCCCCGCCGTCGTCGATGAGATCATCCGCCGGTCCGAGTTCCTGACGGCCTACTCCGGGGGCAACTACTCGGACAAGGGCCGATACCAGGCGTACTTCGAGTTCCAGAGCCTCATGGGGGAGCTCCTCGGCATGGACGTCGTCGGGGTCACGACGTACGACTGGGCCGCGGCCGCGGGGAACGCGATCCGGATGGCTTCGCGCCTCACGAAACGATTCGAGGTCCTCGTCCCGTCCGCGATGAGTCCGAGACGTCTTGCGGTCCTCCGGAACTTCGCGGGCCTGCCTGCGATGCCGGGCGCGATCGACCTTGTGACCGTGGCCAGCGACCCGGCGACCGGCATGCTCGATCTGGGCGATCTCGAGGCGAAGATCTCCGACCGCACGGCCGCGGTCTACTTCGAGAACCCCTCCTACCTCGGCGTCATCGAGGCCCGCGGCGCGGACGTCTCCGAGATCGCCCACGCGCACGGCGCGGAGAGCGTCGTCGGGGTCGACCCGATCTCCCTCGGGGTCCTCGCGCCGCCCTCCGAGTACGGCGCGGACATCGTCTGCGGGGAGGCCCAGCCCCTCGGCGTCCACATGCTCGCGGGCGGCGGCCTCGCCGGGTTCCTCGCGTCCCGGGACGAGGAGCGGTACGTGGGCGAATTCCCGTCCCTCCTGATCAGCGTGACGACCACCCAGACACCGGGGGAGCTCGCGTTCGCCCACTGCCGGTACGAACGCACGTCGTACATCGCCCGCGACCAGGCGAAGGATTGGGTCGGGACCGCGACGGCCCTCTGGGGGATCGCGGCGACCGCGTACATGGCCCTCCTGGGGCCCCAGGGCTTCCGCGACGTGGGGGAGGGGATCCTCCAGCGGTCCCACTACGCCGCCGATCGTCTCTCGGAGATCCGCGGCGTCGAGGTGGCGTTCCCCACCTTCTTCAAGGAGTTCGTCGTGCGCCTCACCCGGACCCGCACGAGCGTCGAGCGAATCAACCGGGCCCTCCGGAAGCATCGCATCTTCGGCGGACACGACCTCACGACCGAGTTCCCCCACCTGGGACGCGCCGCCCTGTACGCCGTCACGGAGGCCCACACGCAGGAGGACATCGACCGCCTCGTGCGCGCGATGAAGGAGGCGGTCCGATGACGGGGACCGACGAGCTCCGCAGGTACCGCGCACCCGCCTGGAACGAGCCCGTGATCTCCGCCCTGGGGCGTCCGGGCGAACGGGGTCTCCTCGTCCCGCCCGTGGAGGCAGGCATCCGTCGCGCCGTCGGAGATGCGCGATCGATGGTGCCCTCGGCGATGCGACGCGCGGCGCCGCCGGGGCTCCCTGAGCTCTCCCAGCCACAGGT
>MGWD01000024.1:3918-4631 GCA_001800825.1 Euryarchaeota archaeon RBG_19FT_COMBO_69_17
AGTCCTCGGGATGGAGCTCAACATCGACCTCGGCGAGGGGACCTGCACGATGAAGTACAGCCCGAAGGTCCACGAGCAGATCCTCCAGGAGGTCGCGGAGATCCACCCGCTGCAGGACGAGGACACGATCCAGGGCGTCCTCGAGATCCTGTACCGGTTCGGGCACACGTTCCTCCGGGAGATCTCCGGGCTCGACGAGTTCGGGTTCCAGGCCGGCGGCGGGTCCGCGGCCGTGTTCACGAACGCGTGCATCCTCCGCAAGCACCTCGAGCGGACGGGGGAACTCGCGTCCCGGAACGAGATCATCACGACGATCTTCTCCCACCCCTGCGACGCCGCCGTCCCGGCCTCGGCGGGCTTCAAGGTCGTCACCCTGTATCCGGATCCCGATCTCGGGCGCCCGACGACGGAGGCCCTCGAGGCGGCGGTCTCGGAGAGGACCGCCGGCCTGTTCATCACGAACCCGGAGGACACGGGCATCTTCAACACGGAGATCGACGAGTGGACGCGGATCGTGCACGACGCGGGCGGGCTGTGCGCGTACGACCAGGCGAACGCGAACGCCCTCCTCGGGGTCACGCGGGCCCGCGAGGCGGGGTTCGACATGGGCTTCTTCAACCTTCACAAGACGTTCTCCTCGCCCCACGGCAGCGACGGACCCGCGTGCGGCGCGGTCGGCGTGCGCAAGGAGCTCGGGCGGTACCTCCCGGTCC
>MGWD01000024.1:4663-6973 GCA_001800825.1 Euryarchaeota archaeon RBG_19FT_COMBO_69_17
TTGGACTACGACCGGCCGGACAGCATCGGGAAGGTGAGAGACTTCCTCGGGGCGGTGCCCGTCGTCGTGCGGGCCTACGCATGGGCCACGAGCATGGGCGCCGACGGCCTGCGGGAGGCCGCGGAGATTTCGATGATCAACAACAGCTATCTCGAGACGAAGCTCCTCCCGATCCGCGGCGTCGGGAAACCGTACTCGGTGAGGCGGCGGGTGGACCAGATCCGTTACAGCTGGGAGCGGTTGAAGGAGGAGACGGGCCTCGGGACGGAGGACGTCGAGCGCCGCATGGTCGACTACGGGATCCAGAGCTACTTCCTGAGCCACCATCCGTGGGTCGTCCCGGAACCCTTCACCCCGGAACCGTGCGAGACGTACTCGAAGTCGGACCTGGACTACTGGGCCGCGGTCCTGCGGCGCATCTCGGACGAGGCCTACTCCCAGCCCGACGTGGTCCGGTCGGCGCCGCATCACTCCTCCGCCACGCCGCTCGACCCCGCGCCCCTGAACGACCCGGCTCGGTGGGCGATGACCTGGAGGGCCTACCTCCGGAAGCACGGCCGATCGAAGGGATCGGGCCGGGCGCCTCGGACTACGGGGAGCCCGCGAGCGCCCCGCCGTCGACGATGAGGGCCGCCCCGGTGACGAAGGAGGACGCGTCGCTCGCGAGGGAGAGGACCGCGCGGGCCACCTCCTCGGGACGGGCGAGCCGCCCCAGAGGCCTCCGGGCCGACTCCGCCAGGAACGTCCCTACCGGGGTCCCCAGCTGTCGAGCCTCGCCCCTAAGCATCGGGGTGTCGGTGTCCCCCGGGCACACGCAGTTCACGCGGATGTGTTCCGGCCCGTGGTCCACGGCCATGGCTCGGGTCAGGTTGACCACGGCGCCCTTCGAGGCGCAGTACGCCGCGGCCCTCGCCCCGCCCGCGAGCCCCCAGCCGGAGGCCGTGTTCACGATGACGCCGCCCCCCGATCGGACCATGACCGGGATCGCGTACTTCGAGAGCAGGAAGACGGACTTCACGTTCGTGGCCATCGTACGGTCCCATTCCGCCTCCGTGGTGTCCGGGACCGCCGCGCGACGGATGATCCCCGCGTTGTTGAACAAGATGTCGAGTCGCCCGAAGCGCGCGACGGTCCGCTGGACGGCCCGCCGACAATGGAGGGCCTTCGTCACGTCGCCTTGGAGGAACACGGCCTCTCCGCCCGCTGCGAGGATCTCCGCGGCAACCCTCCGGCCCGAACGGCCGTCGCGGTCGAAGATCGCGACCCTCGCGCCCTCCTGGGCGAACAGGGCCGCCGTCGCGCGACCGATCCCCGACGCGCCCCCCGTGACGAGGGCGACCTTCCCGCGGAGGGCCCCGCGGGACCTCGCCCCGCCCCGGCGCACCATGCCCGCCGGAATCCCGTTCCGCGGCTAAAGGTTGCGGGGCCCGCCCGGACCGGACGAAGGCTATATGTCGCGAACGCATCGCGGCCCGTGTGGTCCGCGACCGCCGGATCCTCGTCGCGAACTCCCTCTACCACCTCGCGAACGACGGCGGGGTCACGGTCATGGCGGGCCAGATCACGGTCCTCCAGGCCACGTTCGCGTTCGGCGCGTTCGAGACGGGCCTCCTGAGCGGCCTCGCCCTCCTCGTCGCGGCGATCTTCCAGTTCGTCTTCGGCGTGATGTCGGACCGCCGGGACCCCTCCCGGTTCCTCCCGATCGGGATCGCGATCCTCGGCCTCGGATCCCTCCTCGTGGCCACCGCGACGACGTTCCTCACGCTCCTCGCGTTCGTCGCCCTCTCCCGGGTGGGCGCGAGCTTCTACCACCCCGTCGGGATCGCGTGGATCGGCCGGGAGTTCGCGGGGGAGTCCCTCGACCGGTCCATGGGCTTCCAGTCCGCCTTCGGCGATTCCGGCGTCATCCTCGGGATGGCGTCGGGCGCGGTCCTCGCCGTCGCGTTCGGCTGGGCGTCCCCGTTCCTCCTCTGGGGCGGCATCAACCTCCTCGCGGTGGCCGTCGGCCTGTGGCTCGTCCGCGGACGCCCGTCGCCCCCGCCCGCCCACGCGGACCCCCCGGACTACCGGGGCATGCTCCGCCAGGTGCGCCTTTGGCTGTTCCCCCTCGCCCTCGGAGGGGCCGCGTTCAACGTCTTCAGCACGTTCGGCCCGCCCCTCCTCCACCACCGGTTCGGCCTCGCGGACGACGTGTCCGGCGTGGCCATCGCCCTGTGGATCCTCGCGGGCGCCCTCGCCGCGTTCTTCTTCGGGCGGCTGAGCCGGCGCTTCGGGCGGTTCCGGACCCTCGCGGCCTCCTACGCGGGCGTG
>MGWD01000025.1:0-3844 GCA_001800825.1 Euryarchaeota archaeon RBG_19FT_COMBO_69_17
CCGCGGAGGCCGTTCGTCATCCCGGCGGCACGGGGACCCCGGCCCTTCACGAGACCGTTCGTCATCCCCTGGCGCGGGGACGGCTTCGGGCTCTCCTTCGGCGCCGCCGTCACCTGGGGCGCCGGGGCGGGGCGGACCGGGGCCGGCCGCGCCGGGCCCTCGGACCCCGTGAGGAGGTCCTTCGCCCGGAGCTCCTCCTGGACCTTCTCCTGGATCGCGACCTGGCCGAGGGCGTCGAGCTCGTCCGCGATGTCCTCCTCCTCCAGGAACTTCGCCCCGCACTTCGGGCAGCGGGCCGCGTTCTCCGAAACGGGCGTCTCGCAAAGGGGGCACGCGACGACGATCTCCGCGGCCTCGAGCTCCGCGGCCTCCGTCTCCTCCGCCCGCTTCCGGCTGACCCGGGCCTCGTTCACCTGCCCGAGCCGCGCGTGGAGCTTCGTCTTGAGGACCCAGAGGCCGGGGTATCGGTCGTCGACCTTCGAGAGCCGCTGAAGGGCCTCGAGGGCCCCGCGGACGTCGTCGAGGGTGGCCTGGGCGGCCGCCGTCGCGAAGAGGGCGTCCGCGTCGTCGGCGTTCAGCTTGAGGCGCTCCCGGGCGATCTGCATGATGAGGTACGCACGGGTGGGGGACTCCTCCGGCGTCTCCGGGGTCACGGAGACCCTGGCAGAAGACGGAGGGCTCGAGGGCCGCGAGGCGGGGGGCTTCGGACCGGGACCGGGAGGGGCCTTCTGGGGCGCCTCCCGCACGATGCGGAGGCCGTCCTCCGACATCTCGAGGACCCGGAACGCGGTGTCGGGCGTCGTGTCCTTCAGATGGAGGACCCCGATCTTCCGCACGATCTCGTCCCCGAGGCGGACACGCTCGAGCTCGATCACGCCGTCGAAGGGCTGATGGAGGGTCGAGAGCTCGGAGCCCGCGTGCATCTCCTTCTCGAGGAGGACGAGGGCCGTGTAGTTGAACCGCGCGAACTTCCCCTTCGAACTCTGGGCGAACGCGTAGACCTGGCTCACTTCGTACACGCTCGCCGCGGGGGAGAGGAGCTCGACGACCGCGCGCTTCGGCTTGTCGCCGCCGAGGGCCGCGATCGCGCGGCTCAAGGCCACGCCGACGTTCGTGAGGTCGATCGACGACCGCAGGACGACCCCGCGATCCTCGACGTCCTGGACGGGCTCCTCTCGCTGGGAGTACCAGTCCACGATCCGGAGGCGGTTCTCCTTCACGACCGCGTCGAGGTCGACCCCGAGGTTCCGGAGCTCCGTGAGGACGGAGTCGGGGGACTGGGAGGCGATGACGACGAGGCCGCTGGCCCCGGCCTTCAGGCCGTCGGCGAGGAACGTGAGGGCGAGGCGCATCTTCTCCTGGCCCGGGGGGCCCTGCAGGACGACGGCGGAGCCCAGGGGCAACCCGCCCTGGACCATCTCATCGAGGCCGGAGAGGCCCGTGGAAACCCGCACCTCACACCACCTTCTCCTGGTCCAGGACGACGAGCCCGTTCGAGGTGATGTGGAAGGGATGCTTCGAGGCGTCGTGGCGGGTGAAGCGCATCTTGCGGACGGTGATCGTCCGGCGGAGGTCTCCCTTGATCTCCTCGAGGCCCAGGCAGACGAAGGAGTCCGCGACGAACTGCTCGATCCCGAACCGGGTCAGGGGACCGCCCTCGAGGGACTCGGAGAGGAGGACCGTCGTCAGCTCCTTCGACCGCAGGAACCGGGTGAAGGAGAAGAGGCGCTCCCGTAAGCTCTCCGGATTCGAGTAGTAGAGGCCGACCGCGGAGAGGGAGTCGACGACGAGCCGCTTGGCCCCCGACCGCGGGAGGGCGGCGGCGAGGAAGTCCCGGAGGTCGTCGAAGCCTACGACGGCCTTGCCGTCATCGTCCCCCCGGACCTCCCCCATGTCGACGACGAGCAGCCGGCCCGCAGCCTCGAGGGACGCCGTCTCCATCCCGTACGCCGCAAGGGCCCGCTCGAGGCTCCCCCGGCTCTCCTCGAGGACGAGGTACATCCCCGGCTCCCCGTACAGAGCCGCGCCGTTGTGGACGAAGTGGAGGCCGAAGAGGGACTTCCCGCTCCCCGCGGGGCCTGCGACGAGGTTCACCGTGCCGCGGGGGAACCCCCCGGCGACGAGGCGATCGAACCCGATGATGCCCGTGGCCACGCGGTCCCCCATCGTCAGGCCTCCAGGGGCCGCGTGAGTCCGCACCGGATGGCGATGTCGGGGTGGGAGTCGACGGCGTCCCGGAGGGCCGTCTTGAAGACGCGCTCCGCGGCGGCGTGGCCCAGGGTCTGGGAGCAGACGCCCCAGAGGTCCCGATGGAGGACCGCGACGAGCTCGCGGAGGTGGTCGATCCCCCCGCCCGTCCCCGCGATCATCTCCTGGAAAATCGCGGACCGCAGCTCCTGGTGGTCCGTCGTGAGGCGGTGCTGCATCTCCGTCTCGACCCTCGGCCACCCGAGCCGGCGGATCCGCTCGAAGAGGCTCTGGAAGTACGTCACGTAGAAGTCGACGGCTTGGCGCAGGGGCCCCGACTCCTCGAGGAGGTCCACGCTGAACTCGAGGCGGGGGGACCGGAGGCGATACTCGAACGTCCGGCCGTCATGGGCGCGGCGCTCGAGGAGGCCGACCTCTGCGAGGCCCTGGAGGAACTTGGACGCCGTGGTCACGTGGATGTCGAGGGACCGCGCGACCCCGCTCGCCATGTGCCACTCCCCGTCTCGGATCACGCGGAGGATCGCCATGGCCCGCTCCCCGGAGAGGAGGAGCACGGTGTGTTGGAATTCCCGCTGGTCCATGGCGTGTACCTCTACTGACAATAGACCCGGCGACGGCCCGCTCTACCGGTCGTAGATGGGTGGGGGTATCAAGCCGCGTGCGCGATTCTCACCTGCGATTATCTAAGTCAAGAACGGACAGCCCGCGCACGGCGGGGACGAGGGGTCGGCTCGGCCCGCGGCTCGGGCACGCCCGTCCGCCGTCCCGCGGGACGATCGGCGTTTCGCGGCTGGGCAAGGTTGAAGTAGGGGCATCCGTTTCGGGCCGCTACGGCCGCCCGGACCGCCGTCCGCGAAACGCCCCTCTCCGCCAAGGCCCCGGGGCGAGGGACCCCCATGCGCCACACGAGATTCGAGAAAGCCCGCATCATCGGAGCCCGCGCGCTCCAGATAAGCATGGGATCGCCGATCCTCCTGGACGTCCCCTCGGGGGTCGTCGACCCCATCGAGATCGCCTGGCTCGAGTTCAATAGCGGCGCGATCCCGATCACCGTGAAGCGGGAGTTGGCGTGAGGGCCGTCCGCCCTTCTCGACGACGACCTCGCGCAGGTCGAGGGTCGCGGCGCTGGGTCGGAGGGACGCCGCCTCCTCCTCGGTGCGCTCCTCCCGTTCGGAGTCGCGGTGGAGGATGTCGCTCACCCCCTCAGGGTCCTCGATCCGGATCGTGAAGAGCTCCCCGCCCCTCGATCATCTCGGAGAGCCAATCCCGGGCGACGACCATCCGCTCCTGGTCCTCCGCGTCGGCCGTCGCGATCTGCCCCTCGAGGACGTCGAGGAAACGCCGAACGACCCCCTCGACGTTGTTCACGAACCCCTCCGCCCTCGGGCCCGGCTCCATCGCGGCCTCGAGCTCCGGGACCCGGACGGTCCCGCTCGAGGAGCGGACGACGCGGGCGGAGAGGTGCTCGGCCCGGACGGCGTGGAGGGTCGTGCGGCGCGGGGGTCCCGTCCGGGTGACGAGGAGGTCCGCGTGCCGGTCGCCGCAGCCGGGGCGCCGGACGGTCGTTTGGAGAGCCTCCCGAAGAAGGGGATGTCGAGGGGCAGGGAGGCCACGAGGATGGGAGCCCGCTCGCACA
>MGWD01000025.1:3872-7770 GCA_001800825.1 Euryarchaeota archaeon RBG_19FT_COMBO_69_17
CGAGGGAGGGCGGGGACGCGGCTGAGCCCTTCATCCGTCGGGGCGAGAGGCCCCCGCGGGAGGTTCCGTCCGCCTCGACGGGATACGAATTGTTTATATAGAACTGCTCACTCATATTGGCCCCAACCCAACGGAGGGAACACGACATGATTCGCAAGACAAAGGGAACGGACCTCGCGACGAGGACCTCCGACCGCACCCCTGTGCGGGCCCTCGATCTCCGGAGCCCGTTCGAATGGTTCGACGAGATGGACCGCTGGCTCGACGACGTCCGGCGCTCGCTCGAGGGCCGGTTCTGGGGCCCCCCCTGGCTCGTCCCGACGGACCGGAGGACCGGCGCGCGGGCACCCCTCGTGGACCTCGTGGACGAGGGCCGCGAGTTCGTGCTGCGGGCCGAGCTCCCTGGCGTGAGCAAGGAGGACCTGGACATCCGCGTGTCCCCGGACGGCGTCGAGCTGCGAGCGGAGACCCGGCGCGAGAAGGAGGAGACGGAGCAGGACTACTACTCCCGCGAGAGGGCGTACCGCGCCTTCCACCGGACGATCCCCCTCCCCGAGGAGGTCGTCGCGGACCGGACGGAGGCGAAGCTGAAGGACGGCGTCCTCGAGGTCCGGGTCACGAAGAAGGAGCCGATCCCCAAACGGGAACCCGTCAAGGTCCGGGTCGAATGATCGGGGCCCCATCCCCCTTCTTCCCTCGCCCCTGCGCCCCGGGCACGGCCCGGGGGCCGGGGGCGACGTTTATGAGGACCCTCGAGATGAGACCCCCGAGACCGGGTCCTCGGCGCGTCCCCGACTTGAGGCCACCCCATGAAACCCCATGAGCGATTCCTCCGGGTCGCGGAGGCCCGCCCCGCGGATGCGGGACGCGGGATCGTCCGCGTGGACCCCGAGGTCATGAAGATCCTGGAGCTGCGGGAGGACGACGTCGTCCTCGTCGAGGGCGGCAAGCTCACGGCCGCTCGGGTACGCACGGGGCTTCCGGAAGACGTGAACCGGGGGATCATCCGGCTCGACGGGGCCCAGCGGCGGAACGCGGACGTCGGGATCGACGAGAAGGTCGGTCTCCGGAAGGCCGTCGCGCGGCCCGCGGAGAAGGTGAGCCTGGCCCCCACGGAGCCTGTCCGGATCATGGGCGGGGAGGACTTCATGGCCCAGACCCTCCGTGGGCGCGTCCTGACCCGGGGGGACATCGTCACCGTGAGCATCATGGGCCGGAAGTTCGACTTCGTGGTCACGTCCTTCAGCCCGAGCGCGGACGCGGTCCTCGTCGACGCGCGGACGGAGCTCAAGATCGCGGAGAAGCCTGCGAAGGAGGAGGAGACGAAGATCCCGCGGGTCACGTACGAGGACATCGGCGGCCTCGGGGACGAGGTCCGGAAGGTCCGGGAGATGATCGAGCTCCCCCTCCGCCATCCGGAGCTCTTCGAGCGACTCGGGGTCGAGGCGCCCAAGGGCGTCCTCCTCCACGGTCCGCCCGGGACCGGCAAGACCCTCCTCGCGAAGGCCGTGGCGAGCGAGACGAACGCGAACTTCTACGCGATCGGCGGCCCCGAGATCATGTCCAAGTTCTACGGGCAGAGCGAGGAGAACCTCCGCACGGTGTTCAAGCAGGCGGAGGAGAACGCCCCGAGCATCATCTTCATCGACGAGCTCGACTCCATCGCTCCGAAGCGCGACGAGGTCACGGGCGAGGTCGAGCGGCGCGTCGTCGCCCAGCTCCTCGCCCTCATGGATGGTCTCCAGGCCCGCGGGAAGGTCGTCGTGATCGGCGCGACGAACCGGCCCAACGCCCTCGACCCCGCGCTCCGCCGCCCCGGAAGGTTCGACCGGGAGATCGAGATCGGGATCCCGGACCGCGCGGGACGTCTCGAGATCCTGCAAATCCACACCCGCGGGATGCCCCTCGCTCCGGACGTCGAGCTCGACGAGCTCGCGAACCTCACCCACGGGTACGCGGGAGCGGACATGTCCGCCCTCTGCAAGGAGGCCGCGATGGGATCCCTGCGGCGGATCCTCCCGGACATCGACCTCCAGGTCGACCTCATCCCGCCCGAGATCCTCGGGAAGATTCAGGTCGTGCGGGAGGACTTCCTCCAGGCGTACCGGGAGATGGAGCCCGCGACGATGCGGGAAGTGCTCATCGAGCGACCGGACGTCCACTGGGACGACATCGGCGGGCTCGAAGAGGCGAAGCAGGAGCTCCGGGAGTCCATCGAGTGGCCCCTCAAGATGAACGCCCTCTTCGCCCACGTCGACGCCCGCCCGCCACGCGGGATCCTCCTCTACGGACCGCCGGGCACGGGGAAGACCCTCCTCGCAAAGGCCGTCGCCGCGGAGAGCGAGGCGAACTTCATCTCCGTCCGGGGCCCCGAGTTCCTGAGCAAGTGGGTCGGGGAGAGCGAGCGGATGGTCCGGGAGACGTTCCGGAAGGCGAAGACGGCGGCCCCGACCGTGATCTTCTTCGACGAGATCGACGCGATCACGCCCGTCCGAGGGATATCCGCGGACAGCCAGGTCACAGAGCGCGTGATCTCCCAGATCCTCACGGAGATGGACGGCCTCGAGGAACTCCACAACGTGACGGTCATCGCGGCGACGAACCGCGCGGACCTCGTGGATCCCGCCCTCCTCCGTCCGGGCCGGTTCGACCGCCACATTTACATCGCGCCGCCGGACCTCGAGACCCGGAAGGCGATCCTCGCGATCCACACGCAGAAGAAGCCCCTCGCGGGGGACGTGAACCTCGACGAGATCGCAAAGCGGACGGACAAGTACACGGGCGCGGAGCTCGCGGCCGTGTGCAACGAGGCGGCGATGCTCGCGATCCGCGACCACGCGACCCAGGTCGGGTCTCTCGACGAGGCCGCCTTGAAGAAGGTCCACATCAGGAAGGCGCACTTCGAGGCCGCTCTCAAGAGGATCCACCCGCAGGTCACAGACGTGGCCCGCTACCAGACCCTGGGCGCGGGCGGGCGGCCCGACCTGGAAGTCGGGTAGCCCGACGAGTCACGGCGCGAGGGCGGCGGCGGGCGCCGCGGGCCCTCCGCGGAAGAGGGAGATGACCCGCTTCTGGATCTCCCCCGCGAGGACGATCCACGGGGTCACGAGGAGGATCGCGAGCCAGTCGAACCCGGAGAGGGGCACGGTCCGCAGCATCGTCTGGAGGGCCGGGTGGTAGACCGCGAGGGCCTGGAGGGACACGGCCGCGACGAGGCCCACGAGGAAGTATCGGTTCGTCCAGAGCCCCACCCGGGAGAGGGGCTCCCCGAGGCTCCGGCAGTTGAAGGCGTTGAAGATCTCGAAGAGCACGAAGCCCGTGAAGACGACGGTCCGGGCAGACTCGAGCCCGCCGGAGCCGAGCTTCCAGGAGTACAGCCCGAGGATCCCCGACATCATGACGGCGACGGTCACCGCCATGAGGTGGCGGACCTCCGTCGTGATGAAGCCCTCCGTCCGGGTGCGGGGCCGCTCCCGCATGAGCCCCCGGTGCTTCGGCTCGAGGCTGAGGGAGAACACGGCGGGGGCCGCCGTCACCATGTTGAGCCAGAGGATCTGGGCCGCGACGAGGGGGAGCGGGAAGCCCATCCCCATGCACGCGATGAGGACGACGGCCTCGCTGAGGTTCGTCGTGAAGAGGAACGCGACGACCCTCTTCACGTTCTTGAAGGCCAGGCGGCCCTCCTCGACTGCGTCGACGATGCTGTTGAAATCGTCCGACGTGAGGACGATGTCCGACGCCTCCCGGGCCACGTCCGTCCCCGTCTTCCCCATCGCCACGCCGACGTCGGCCCGCTTGAGGGCGGGGGCGTCGTTCACCCCGTCCCCCGTGACGACGACGACCTCGCCCTGAGCCTTGAGCGCCTCGACGACTCGGAGCTTGGCGTGCGGGGACACGC
>MGWD01000025.1:7779-9920 GCA_001800825.1 Euryarchaeota archaeon RBG_19FT_COMBO_69_17
CGGGCGAACGCCGCGTCGTCGGCCGACTCGAGCCGGTCCCCCTGGACGACGGCCTCCCGGCCCTCCCGGACGAGGCCCACGCTCCGCGCGATGGCCTGCGCCGTGAGCGCGTGGTCGCCCGTGAGCATGATCACGCGGATCCCCGCCTCCCGGCACCGCCGGATGGAGTCCGCAACCCCGGCCCGGGGCGGGTCGATGAGGCCCAGGAGCCCGACGAAGACGAGATCCATTGCGTCGGCATCCGAGAGGTCGCCGGCGGCGAGGTCCACGTCCCGGTACGCGAAGCCGAGGACGCGGAGCCCCGCCCGGGACATCGCCTCGGCCCGCGCCGCGTACCCGTCCTTCCGGGCCTCGTCTGCCTCGACCCGGTGGTCCCCCTCGAGGGCGTAGCGGCAGCGGTCGAGGACGGACTCCGGCGCGCCCTTGAGGTAGAGGCGCATCCCGCCGCCGTCCTCCGCGACGGCCACGGCCATGAACCGGCGCTCGTGGGAGAAGGGGATCTCTGCGACGCGCCGCGAGGTCCCGAGGGTCGCCGCGATCCCGAGCTCGGAGGCGAAGAGGTACAGGGCCACCTCCGTCGGGTCCCCGTTGATGACGACCTCGCCCTCCTCTTCCTCCTCCCGGAGGTCGTTGCAGACCGCGGAGATCCGGCAGACGGCGGCGAGGGACGCCTCCGCGACCCCGCCGTCCGCGAGGCGCGCGTGGCCGACGTCCATCTCGGAGGGATGCCCGGGGAGGTACGCGGCGACGACCCGCATCCGGTTCTCCGTGATCGTGCCCGTCTTGTCCGTGCATATGACCGTGGCCGCGCCGACCGTCTCGACGGCGGACATCTTGCGCACGACGGCCTCCCGCTTCGCCATCCGCCGGATCCCGACGGCGAGGACGATGGACACGGCCGCCGGAAGGCCCTCGGGGATGATGGACACCATCTCGCCCAGGGCGAAGAGGAGCAGTTCCGTGAACGGGAAGCCCCGGACCAGGCCCACGGCAAGGACGGCTGCGATCGCGAGGGCCGCGCAGATCCCGATGTTCCGGGAGAAGGCGCGCACGTTCTTCGCGAGGGGGGACGGCTCCGACTCGAGGACGTCGAGGGAGGCCGCGATCCGGCCGATCTCAGTCTCGGGCCCCGTGCCCGTGACAAGGAGGAGGCCGCGGCCCCCGACGATGTGGGTCCCCATGAAGGCGCAGGAGGTCCGCTCCGCGATCCCCGCGCGGGCGTCCGCAATGGGCTCCGCGTGCTTCATCACGGGGAGGGACTCGCCCGTGAGCATGGCCTCCTCGACCTGGAGGACGTGGGCCTCGACGACCCGCCCGTCCGCGGGGATCGTGACGCCCGCCTCGAGGACGACGATGTCGCCCGGGACGACCTCCCGCGTAGGGACCGTCGTGTGGAGCCCGTCCCGCACGACGACACAGCGCGGCGCGTTCATCCGCTTGAGGGACTCGAGGGACCTCTCCGCATGGTACTCCTGCATGAAGCCGATGATCACGTTGACGGAGATCGCGGTCGCGATGACCGCGGTGTCGAAATAGTGCTCGATGACGACGGTCACGAGCATCGCGGCCTCGAGGACGAACAGGAAGGGGCTCCGCAGCTGGCCGAGGAGGATCCCGACCGGGGTCCGGCGCCGGGCGTCAGGGAGTTCGTTGGGACCGTGCTCGCCGAGGCGCTTCCGGGCGTCCGACGACGCGAGCCCGTCGGGGCTCGAACCATGGGCCCGGAGGACCTCGTTCGCCGGAAGAGCGTACCAACTGGCGGCCGGGCTCAGCGTCGATCCCATCCCTTGCGATGCCACCGGCCCGCCCGTCGCGGACGGACCGCCGATCTCGGAGGGCCACGAACGGGTGCAGCCTACAAAGGCTTTTTGTCCACGCGGCCCTGCGGATCGGGGCGTCCCGCCGCATCCCTCGAGCCCATCCAGAAGGATTAAGACGCACGGGAGGGAATCGCCCGCGATGGCCGGGGGCTCCGCGCCGGGCAAGCTCATCCTCTTCGGCGAACACGCGGTCGTCTTCGGGGAGCCAGCCCTCAGCACGGCGATCGACCTGAGGGCGGAGGTCTATGTCCGGCCCCATGCGCAGTGGCTCGCGGACGGGATGAGTCTGGACGAGCCGCGGTACCGGTACGTGAAGGCGGC
>MGWD01000025.1:10009-10287 GCA_001800825.1 Euryarchaeota archaeon RBG_19FT_COMBO_69_17
CGACCCTCGCGGCCCTCGGGTCCCTGGGTGGGACGTTCGACCCCGTCGCGATCGCCCGCGACGCCTTCGAGGTCGAGCACGAGGTCCAGGGGAGGGCCAGCCCGATCGACACGAGCACGGCCACCGCGGGGGGAGGCGTCCTCGTGCGCCGGGACGTGGGGGAGGGGCTCCTCTGGACCCTCCGCCGCGACACCCGGACGTGGTCCCTCCATCGGTGCGATCTCCCACCCTTGACGTTCGTCGTCGGCGACACGGGCATCGGTGCGGCGACGGGCCCC
>MGWD01000025.1:10369-11312 GCA_001800825.1 Euryarchaeota archaeon RBG_19FT_COMBO_69_17
CGGGGCCCTGCTCCGTAAGGACCTCGTGGCCGCTGGGGAGCTCATGGACCGGAACCATGGGCTCCTCAACACGCTCGGGGTGGGCCATCCCAGGCTCGACCGGCTCGTGGAGGCCGCCCGGAGGACGAGCTACGGGGCGAAGCTCACGGGGGCGGGCGGGGGTGGCAGCATGGTCGCGCTCACGGACCGCCCCGAGGAGACGCGGAGGGCGATCGGGGCCGCCGGCGGGCGGGCCTTCGCGGTGGCCACGGAGCCGGACGGAGTGCGGAGGCTCCCATGACGCCGAGGCGGGCGCACAAGGTCCGCGAGCCGAAGGGGGCCGCGCCACCCGCAGGACGGTCCTTGCTCGTCGTGCACGCGGCGGAGCTCCTCACCCTCCGCGGGCCCCCGGGTGCCCGGACCCGGGGAGCGGCCTCCGAGCTGGGGATCCTCGAGGACGGCGCCGTGTACGTGGTCGACGGACGCATCGTGAAGGTGGGCGTCACGGCAGAGGTCCTCCGCGACAACCCGCGCGCCGCGCGGACGATCGACGCGTCGGGGAGGACCGTCCTCCCCGGCTTCGTCGACGCCCACACCCACGCCGTGTTCGCCGGTTCGCGGGAGGGGGAGGTCGACTGGAAGGCGGAGGGCCTGGGATACGCGGAGATCGCGGACCGCGGAGGGGGCATCCTTCACACGGTCGGGGCCACACGGGCGGCGTCCGAGGATGAGCTCGTGCGGGACGCCGCGGGTCGTCTGCGCGCGATGGCCGCCCATGGGACGACGACGGCAGAGGTGAAGAGCGGGTATGGGCTGACGACCGCGGACGAACTCAAAATCCTGCGGGCCGCGGAACGCGCGGGAGAGCTCGCGGGGGTCCGCGTCGTCCGGACGTTCCTCGGGGCCCACGCGGTCCCCCCCGAGTACGCGGGGCGGCCCGACGCCTACGTCGACGCGATCGTGT
>MGWD01000025.1:11343-15255 GCA_001800825.1 Euryarchaeota archaeon RBG_19FT_COMBO_69_17
GGCGGCGTCCTTCTGCGACGTCTTCGTCGAGCGGGGGTATTTCTCGACGGAGCAGGCGCGCAGGATCCTCGAGGCCGCGATCGTCCGGGGACTCGGGGCGAAGGTCCATGCGGACGAGCTGTCCGACACGGGAGGGGCGGCCCTCGCCGCGGATGTCGGCGCGGTGTCCGCCGACCACCTCATCCACGTCTCGGACGCCGGCGTCGAGGGGATGGCGCGGGCCGGGGTCCTCGCGACCCTCCTGCCGGCGACCTCCCTCGCGTCCCGGATGCCCTTCGCGGACGGCCGGCGCCTCGTCCAGGCGGGCGTCCCCGTCGCCCTGGGGACGGACCTCAGTCCGGCCACCTGGTGCGAGTCCATGCAGCTCGTCCTCGCTCTCGCGCGCCACCACAACGGTCTCCTGGCGGCCCAGGCGATTGTCGCGGGGACGATCAACGCGGCCCATGCGATCGGGCGCGCCGCCGAAGTCGGGAGCCTCGAGCCGGGCAAGATCGCGGATCTCGTCGTCCTCGATGTGCCCTCGTACCGACACCTGGGATACCGAATCGGCGGGAACGCCGTCGTCGAGGTCGTCCGACGCGGCCGCGTCGCGGTTTCCCGCGGCTTGACATAGTGATTTTGTAGGGCCAACACCTGACGCTCCCTGAAGGGATGCGTCCGGGGAGAAGCTCGTAGCCGTGGCCATCCTCGTCCTCGTCTACGCGCTGATCGTGAGCGAGCGCGTGCACCGCACGATCGCCGTGCTCCTCGGGGGCGTCCTTACCCTCAGCCGCGGGATCCTGACGATGGAGGAAGCCGTTGCCTTCGTGGACTGGGAGGCCCTCGGGGTCATCTTCGGGATGTTCATCCCCGTTGCGGCCCTCTCCGCGTCCGGCTTCTTTCGGTGGATCGGGCTCCATGTCCTCCGGCTCGCGAGGTTCCGGGCCAAGCGGGTCTTCCTCTTGTTCCGACACCTGTCCGCGTTCCTCGCGGCGTGCATGGACTCGATCACGGTGCTCATCTTCATGGCCTCCCTCGCCCTGGAAGCCTGCAAGGTCCTCAAGCTCCCGTCGACGCCCTTCCTCATCGGCCTCATCACGTCCGCGAACATCGGGGACAGCTCGACGATGGTGGGGGAGCCGCCGAACGTGATCATCGGGACGTCCATCGGACTCGGGTTCACGGACTTCGTGGCGAACACGGGCCCGATTGCGGCGGTCCTGTTCTTCGTGAAGGCGGGCCTCTTCTACCTCTGGTTCTGGAGACGGGGCTTCCGGGAGGCGGGTCCGGCGGAGGACCTCCTCGAAAGCCACCAAGAGCTCGTGCCCTTCAGCGCAGTCCGCGACCTCCGCCTCATGCGCGTCGCCCTCGTCGTGTTCGCCTTCACGGTGACCCTCCTCGTCCTCCACCAGCTCCTGGACCTCGTCGTGGCGTTCGTCGCGGTCCTGGGCGCGACCCTCGTCCTCATCCTCGGGGACCGGGACATGCCCGAGCTCGTGGAGAAGATCGACTGGCACACCCTCCTCTTCCTGGGCGGCCTCTTCGTCATCGTCGGGAGCCTCGAGAGGACCGGCGTGCTCCACGACGCGGCAACGGCCCTCGACGGCCAGACGGACGGGAACGTCGCCTTCCTCCTGACCGTGATCCTTTGGGCCTCCGCCCTCCTGTCCACGGTCCTCGACAACATCCCCTTCACCGCCGCGATGGTCCCCATCGTGCGGGAGATCTCCGCTGCCGCACCTCGCGTGGGCCCTGGCCCTCGGGGCCGACGTCGGCGGGAACGGGACGCCGATCGGGGCGTCCGCGAACGTCGTCGGGCTTGCGGTCGCGGAGAAGTCCGGGGGTCACGTCACCTGGCCCGAGTACCTCCGGATCGCCATCCCCGCGACCCTCGCCGCAGTCGCCGCCGCGAACGTGCTGCTCGTCCTGCGATACGGTTGATCAACCGGGGCGGCGGGGCGGCTCGTGGTAGACCTGGAGGCTGTCGAGGTCGATGTCCCGGAGGATCTCGGGGATCGCGAGGCGCTCCGTGGGCCTGGCCGCTCCAGCCCGGCCGAGGGCCCGCTCGGATGCCACGACGCCCACCGTCGTCGTCGAGACGGTCAGGAGGATGATGAAGAAGGCGATGTTGAGGAACTGGCTCTCGTAGGGCGCGAGGACGCTTCGGTAGTACGCCTCTCCCGCCGTCGCGGGATCAGTGAACGCGGGGATCGTGAAGGGGAGGGTGGCGAGGACGGCCGCCGCGAGGCCCCGTCCCATGAGGGACCACAGGATTCGACGTTCGGGGCCCGGCTTCGGGGAGAGGAACGTGATGATCCGCGCCGTCCCCATGCGGACGAACGCGATGACGAGGAAGATGAGCACCACGCCGACGAGGAAGAGCAGGAAGGTCCCGTCGAGGGCGTCGAACACGGGAATCCTCGTTGAGACGTCCCACGTGCCCGCGAAGTCGAACGTGAACACGATCCCGAGGAACACGAAGAAGAATGTCCGAATCACGAACGCGAACTCCGCGTGGAACTGCTTGATTCGATCGTCGATCACAAACCGCGCGCGCATGCGGAGCTTTTCCGCGAAGTCGACGTGGTTCCCCAGGACAAGGCCGAAGACGAACGAGGACATCGCCCCGCTCCCTCCGGAGACCTCGGAGAACGAGTAGAGGACGAAGAGGACCGCAATCGTCAGCATGTAGGAGAAGGGCTTCTTCTCGACCCTCTGCAGGAGCGCGAGCCACGCGACGCCCGCCGCGAGCCCGAAGACGAGGGACACGGCGAACGCTTGCCCGAGGTCGGCGAACACGATGGAGACGGAGGCCCCGGGGCCTCCTCGGAGGAGTTCGATGAGGGCGAGGACCGTGACGACGCACAGGACGTCCGTGATCACAGACTCCAGCGTGAGGATGATCTTCGTGTCCTCGCTCACCCGGAGGGCACGGACGATTCCGATCACGACCGCCCCGCTCGTCCCCCCGAGGATCGTCCCCAGCAGGAGGGCGACGAGCCAAGGATAGCCGAGGACGAGGAACCCGACGAACGCGACGCCGAACAGGGTGAGGATGAAGGTCACCCCCGTGTGGAGCCCGACGACACCGAGCTTCCGGACGACCTCCTTGAGGCGCAGGTTCAGGCCCCCGTCGAAGAGGATGAACATGAGGGCGACCGCCGTGAAGTACGGGGTCGCCACGGCGAGGACCCCCGGGTCCACGAACGTTATACCGAGATACAGCGCCGCGACGGGGCCCAGGATCAGCCCGAGGAAGATCAGGATGAGGAGGTCCGGAATCCGGGTCCGCTCGAAGATCAGGGAGGCGGTGAAGCCGATCGCGATGATGGCACCCACCGCGGCGAAGACCGTGAGCAGGTCCACGGACGCGGGGGTCGCCCGGGCCGTCAGGGTCACGTTCAGGACGAGGAAGCCCGTGAAGGGGACCGTCGTGAAGTTCACGTGGATTGTCGCCGTGCGGCTGAACCCGTTCTGGGGGGCGGACACGTTCAGGCCGACCGTGACGAGGACGCCGCGAGGGATCGCGAGATCCGTCGGGAACAGCTCGACGAGGAATTCCGGGTCGTCCGACGCGGCGGTGACGTTGATGGTCTCGGGCTGGGGACCACTGTTGTAGACCCCCCAGGAGAAGTTTGCGGTGCCGCCGAAGGAGACCGTCCGGGCGGCAGCGCCCAGCTCAATCACCTGCAAGTTCGTCCCGGGGATAGGGACCGCCTCGGCCCCTGCCGCAGGCGACGCCAACGGGCCGAGGAGGACGAGGGCGAGGACGGCGACGGCGAGCGGGCCATCTAGCCGCATCGGCCGTCGATGAGGCAGCCCCTATAAAACTCATCGCCCGTGAATCGCGAGGGCGGAATCACGAGGGAGGCTGGGACACCGTCGCGCTCTCGAGTCGGGACCCCGCGCGGATCGTCGTGCCGTCCCCGATGA
>MGWD01000025.1:15302-58089 GCA_001800825.1 Euryarchaeota archaeon RBG_19FT_COMBO_69_17
ACGACGGAGTCGAGGATCTCCGCCCTCGCCCCGACGACGCTCCCCTCGAGGACGATGCTGTTCCGGACGATGGCGTGGGCTTCGAGCCGCACGTCGTCGTAGAGGCATCCGTTGTCGAGGACGCTCTCGGCGAGGAGATGGGCGCCGGGGCCGACGTAGCACGGGCCCACGAGGGTCACGCCCGGCTCGACCCGGGACGCCGGATCCAGGATCACGGGCCCTTGGATCGTGACGCCTGCGCGGCGCAGGGGCTTCCCTTCCCTGCGCACAATCTCCATGGATGCTTTCCAGAGGTCGTGGGGCCTCCCGATGTCCATCCACACACCGGAGAGCCGTTGGCCGTACAGGGCGAGGCCCTTCGCGAGGAGCTTCGGGAACAGGTCTTTCGAGAAATCGAACTTCTCGTCCGCCGGGATGAAGTCGAGGACTTCGGGCTCGAGCACGTAGATCCCGGCGTTCGCGAGGCGGGAGAACGCCTCCTCCTTCGACGGCTTCTCCCTGAACTTCACGATCCGGTCCGACGGGTCGAGCCCGACGATCCCGTACTGGGTCGGGTCGTCGACCTCCGTGAGGGCGATCGTCCCCACGCCACCCTTGCGCTTGTGGAACTCGGACAGGGCCTTCAGGTCCACGTCCGCGAGGATGTCGCCCATCGCGACGACGAACGTCTCGTCGATGAAGTTCGCGACCCGGCGGACGGCGCCGGCGGTCCCCGCGGGGTTCTCCTCGAAGCTGTAGAGGATCGACGCGTTGTACCCCCGCCCGTCCCCGATGCTCTTGATGATCGTGTCGCTGAGGTACGCGGTCGTGACCACGATCTCCTGGAACCCCGATGCGGCGAGGGACCGGAGGACGTACTCGATGCAGGGCTTCCCCGCAACGGGCATCATGGGTTTCGGCCGCTTGTACGTCAGGGGTTTGAGGCGGGGCCCCTCCCCGCCTGCGAGGACGATCGCCTTCATCGGCCTATCTCCACGCGCCCCTTCCGGAGGAGGGCCTGGAGCGCCTCGTCCGCGGACGCCTCGAGCTTCTTCTCGTCGAGGAGGGCCGCCCGGACCGCGCGGTTCTGAGCTCGGATCAGGTCGCGGGCCTCGCGAGCTTCCGCGCGCTTCGTGGTCCGCTCGGAGAGGACCTTCTCCCGCATCTCGAGGACCTTCGCGTGGATCTCGTCCGCCTTCGCCTTCGCATCGAGGTACGCCTCGTGCTTCTGGTCCCCTTCCTGGCCGAGGGTTGTGATCGACGCGACGAGGGCGTCGAGCTCCTCGTCGAACGCGCGGGCCTTGTCGGACGCCTCGACGGCGGCCTTGTGCTCCCGGTCCGCATGGGCGAACAGCTCCGTGATCGACGCGTCCACGTCCTGGACCTCCTTGAAGACCCCGTCCTGCTCCTTCTTGAGGCCTTCGAGCTCCCGCATCTGTCGGAGGCGGGCCTTGAGGTCGTCGAGGAGCTCATTCTCCTCCGCGAGGGTCAGGGTCGCCGTCTGCTGACGGAGCTCCATCGCCGCGACCTCCCGCTTCGCGCGGCGCAGCTCCTCACCGAGGGACCCGCCCATCGTCGTCCGGAGCCTCCGTCTCATCTCGATGAGGGCTTTCGCCTTCTGCTGGAATGCGTCCCTCCGCGCGCGGTGGGCGCGGGCCTCCGCGACGAGGGCCGAGCGCTGGCCCTTGAGCTCCCGGAACCTCCCGCTCAGCTCGCGTTTCTTCTCGTGGACGAGGTCCCGCTCCTGGCGCAGGACGCGGCCCTCGTCGTTGAGGGCGTCCCTCTTCTCGAGGAGGCTCTGGAGCTTGATCTCCGCTTTCTCCAGCTCAGAAAAACTCTTCTTGCGGACCAAGGGCTCCCCCGGGGGGACGATCTGCGGCTATTTGGTGAACCGCCATTAAGCTTTCGCCCTCGCAATCGCGTCCGTCAGGAGAGCGATCTCCTCCGGGCGGAGTTCCTCCACGCGCCGCCGGAGGTACGGGAGCCCCAGGAGGATCCGCTCGAGGGCCTCGGGGGAGCCCGCGAGGCGGCGCCACGCGAGGCGGAGCCCGTTCTCGATCGTCTTCCGGCGATGCTCGAAGAGGGCGTCGACGACGGCGTCGAACAAGTCCGGGTGTTCGAGGGGGAAGGGCGGGGGCCTCGGCTCGAGCCGCACAAGGGCGGAGTCGACCCGAGGCTGGGGCCGGAACGCGTTTCTCGGCACCCGCTCGAGGACCTCGCACTTGGCCCGGCGGTACACGCCGACGGAGAGGCGGGAGTAGTCCGGGGTGCCGGGGCCGGCGACCATCCGCCGGGCGAACTCCCACTGGTACATGAGGACCGCACGGTCGAAGGGGGCCGCGAGGAGGCGGAACGTGAGCGGCGAGGAAATCCGGTAGGGGAGGTTCGAGGCCATGACGTCGAACGGCGGCCACTCGACCTTGAGGGCGTCCCCGTGGACGATCTCCGCCTCGGGGATCTCGTCCCGCAGGTACGCGGCGAGGATCCGGTCCGCCTCGATCGCGACGACCTTGCGGGCCCTCGCGACGAGGCCCCGGGTGAGGACCCCGAGGCCCGGGCCAATCTCCATGACGACGTCGTCTCGCGTGACCCGGGCGTGGTCGATCTGCCTCGCGGCGACCCGCGCGTCGACGAGGAAGTGCTGCCCGAGGCCCTTCCGCGGCCGCGCCCCGAGGCGCGCGAGGATGCGCGCGGGGTCCGAGGTCGCCATGGCCCGGGGAGGGACGCCCCGCGATTTAGGCTTGAGCCCGCGACGTCACACGGCGAAGGAGATCGTCACGCTCGAGGCCCGGTCGGCCCCGAGGGTCGCCATGAGGGAGTACAGGCCCGGGGTCAGGACCCCCATGGACGAGGACACGGACCACGTCGAGCCGCCCGACGGCAGGTACACCCGGTCCTGGTACGTCCAGAGGAGCCCGCCGAGGGAGTCGAACAGGGCGAGGGCGATCGTGTCCTCGATCACGTACGTCAGGGGATCGTCCCCGCGCTGGACGAGGACGGTCGCCGTCGCGGACCCGTCGGGGGCCACGCGGGCCTGGAGGTCCGCGATCCAGTGGGTCCGGTTCCCGCCGCCCGGCAGACCCTCGTCGAAGTCCGTCGCGAGGTACGCGGCGGTCCGGTACGTCGTCAGGGGGGCGATCCGCGCGACGCTCGGGGTGATCGACAGGACCGCCTCGTAGGGGCCGTCGAGGCCGCGGGCCTGGATGTCAGGGCCGTAGAAGGAGAACTCCGCCCACGTAAGGCCGTCCGACCACCACGTCGTCGTCTGGAACCCGGTGATCTCCGTCCGCCCGTCCCCCGAACGCAAGGTCCCGACGAGGTCGAAGCCCGACGAGAGGTAGACCTCGACCTCCGCGCGCACTCGCAGGGCGTCGTACCGCCCGTCCGCGTCCCAGTCGTCCGTCGCCTCCTCGAAGGCGCCCGTGTAGCGGGCGATCTCCATCGTGTCGTCGTAGTCCGACGCGGCGTAGGGGGCTGTGCGGCCACACAGGGTCTCCGGATAGTAGGGATACGGGTAGGAGAGGCCGGGATCGACGACGCCCGTGCCGTTGTACCAGTCGTTCATCCCGTAGATCGTGAGGGAGAATCCCCAGGGCCCATCCTGGCCGCCCATCCGGATCTGGTCCCCGCGGAACCGCAGGACGACGGACGTGTCCCTCGTGTCGAGCCGGACATCGTCGTACGCCCAGGCGACGCTCCACCACCCCTGGTTCGGGTCCGTCGGGGCCGTGTGGAGGTCCCCGTTCACGCTGAACAGCCCGGGGGTCGTCACGACGACGTCCGCGCGGATCTCGAGGAGGTCGTACAGGCCGTCGTCGTCCACGTGGACCGGGACGTCCGCGTAGGTCCCCGTGAAGCGGACGGGGCGGACGAGCTCCTCGAAGTCCGTCGCCCGGTATGCCTGGGTCGTCGCGTTCCACGTGACCCCGGAGGGCCACGGGTACGGCTCAGGCATGATGAGGCCGGGGTCCAGGAAGCGCGGGACGTCCCCGTTGTAGAGGACCGCGCGGACGAGGTACGGGCCGTCGACCCCGGAGCGGTGGATGTCCGTCCCCAGGAAGGCGAAGCGGACCGTCTGGGCGCCGGCGGGGAAGAAGTAGCGCTCGTAGGCGCTCGCGAGGACATACTCGGGCCAGATCGTCTCGTAGCGTACCGGGATGGGATAGGGGCCCAGGCAGTCGCCCGTCGCGGGCGGCGTGGAAGAGAGGAGGCTCGCGGAGATGTCCCAGTTCCCCGCGTCAGGGAGGGTCACGTCGGCCTCCACGACGAGCCAGTCGTATGCGCCATCGCCGTCCGTGTCGAGGCCATAGTCCGTCCCGGGATCGCCTTCGAAAGGGGCCGGATCGAAGGCGGAGAAGACCGTGAACGCGGCGCCGCCGGTCGCGAGGCTCAGGGACAACAACAGCACGATCGTCCGGAGGGTCAGGAACATGGAATCGCACCCTGCCCGACGCCTAGGGATGTCTCTCCATATAAACGTCCTCCGGATGTTCGGGGACCCCCGAACGACCCCGAAGGGCCCCGACCAACCCTTATTACAGGCAGGGTCGATGGGGGCGCGTGCCCGTCGGCCCCGGGCCCGTGGCCCTCCAGGCGGAGGGAGGCCTGCCGTGCGTGACCGTGGGGATCCTCATCGGCGTCCTCGTCCTCGTCCTCGCCTTCCTCATGGCCTACCAGCGATACATCGCGGGGAAGAAGCCCGTCCAGCACCTGTGCGACTACTGCGGGCACATGGTCTCCGTCGTGAGCGACTGCCACCACGCGCCCGTCCGGGAACGGTTCCTCCACGGGATCTGCCTCGAATGCAAGAAGGAGTGCCGGCTCGTCTGCGCGAAGTGCAAGCGGCCCGTGTAGGCCGGCGCGAGGAGTCGCTTCACGCACCCCCCGTCGGAAGGGCCTTCCCCCTCCGCGACGGGCCTCCACTCCGAGGTACGAGTGGATGAAGGTCGGCTGCGCCGCTCGGGTGCGGGACTTCTCCGGGCGGCGGGCGAGGATCGGCTCATCGAACTCGCCCGACGTACCTCCACCTCGCGGTACGCGGGAGGACCGCCTCGGAGGCCCTCTCCCTCGCGAACCTTTATCCCCTGAGGCCGCGTGGTCCCGCGCGTGCCCGTCGCGGAACGCCCCTGCGGCTCCCTGATCCGGGGGACCCTCCCTCAGGGATGTGCCCAATGCACGGAGGGCGCGAAGATGGTCCTCTTCGTCACGGGCCACTGCTCCTTCCACTGCTTCTACTGCCCCGTGTCCGACGAGAGGATGTACCGGGACGTCGTCTACGCGGACGAGAAGAGGGTCGAGCGGGACGAGGACGTCCTCGAAGAGGCCCGCGCGATCCGGGCGAAGGGCGCGGGGATCACGGGCGGGGATCCCCTCGAGGCCCTCGACCGGACGTGCCACTACATCCGCCTCCTGAAGGCGGAGTTCGGGCCCTCCTTCCACACCCACCTCTACACGATGACGACGGACCCTGTGAAGATCGAGGCCCTCGCGGACGCCGGGCTCGACGAGCTGCGCCTTCACGTCCCCCCAGGCCTTTGGGCCCGGGTCGGGTCGAGCGGCTTCACCGCGGCCGTGCGCCTCGCGAAGGCCCGCGGGATGACCGTCGGGCTCGAGGTCCCCTTGATCCCCGAGCACGAGGCGGACCTCGTCCGGCTCCTCGAGTGGGCGGAGGCGGAGGGCCTCGCCTTCGTGAACCTCGACGAGTTGGAGTTCTCCGACGCGAACTACGGGCGGATGAAGGTCCACGGATACGTGAACAAGCACGATCTCTCGTACGGCGTCAGGGGGGCCGACGACGTCGCCCGGCGGATCCTCGGACGGGTCTGGAAGGTCACCGTCCACTACTGCACGAGCGGGTACAAGGACGCCTGGCAGCTCCGGAGCCGGATCAAGCGCAGGGCGGAGACGGTCCGACGGCCGTGGGACCTCGTCACGGAAGACGGGACGCTCCTGAAGGGGATCATCGAAGGGGACGGCCTCGACGGCGTCCTGGCGGCCTTGCGGCGGACGCACAAGGTCCCCGAGGACCTTATGGCGTACGACCCCGCGCGGGGGCGGATCGAGATTGCGCCCTGGATCCTCGAGGAGATCGCGCCCCGGCTGGGCCGGGCCTCCTTCGTCGTCGAGGAGTATCCGACGGCGGACCCCCTCGAGGTCGAACGGACCCGGCTGCCGTAGCCGCGCACGCCGCGCAGAGGATCCGTCCCGGGTCGGCGAGGGACCACGGCGGGTCCTTCCCCCCGCATCCCTCGCAGGAGACCCCGCGGACCCGTCCCGTGAAGGCGTCGATCCGCACGTCGACGGCCCGGCCCCTGGAGAGACGGAGCCTCCCGCGGACCCCGAGCGCGAGGACCGCGCGCACCCCGACGAGGACGGCTCGCACCCTCGGCTCGTGGCGCTCGAGGGCCTCCACGAGCCGACGGTCCCGTTCCCCCTCGATCGTCCGAACGACGTCGTCGGCGACGGACGGGTCCGCCTCCCGGATCTCCGCCACGGTGCGGTCGAAGTATCCGAGGATCCGACGGACCTCCTCCTCGAGCCGCGCGAGGGACTCCCGCCGGAAGGACTCGACGAGCCCTGCGGTGCGGGCAGCGAGCGCGTCCCCCGCGGCCCGGTACAGGGACGTAAGTTCAAAGCCCGTCGAGGGCCACAAGGCCGCGGGGTGAGCCGCCTCCGCGAGGGGCTCCGGGACCTCCCAGGCCTCCGAACCGTCCGCCGGGACTGCAAGGACATGGATGGACTCCCGCTTCTCGTCCGACTCGAGGATGAGGCGGAACGGGAACAGGAGGATCCACATGGATTCCGTGCTCTCCCGGATGAAACGCGCGGAGGCGAGTCCCACCGGCGCGAGGGACGAGCCGACCCAATCCTCCCCGGGAGGTTCGAACCGGGCCGCATCCCACCGGCCCCGCCGGATCGCAAAGGCGAGGACGCGCTCGAGGAGGTAGCTGCCGGGCGCGAGCAGCTCCGCGTCCGTGCGGGCCGCGACCTCCGGGTCCAACGTGATCCGGAGGTCCCCCGGTGCGTCGAGGTCCGTCGCGAGCCCGGGGGGCATGTGGACCCAGAGGACACCATCCTCCTCGGAGACCTCCGCGCCCGCGTCCTCGAGGGCGTCGCGGACGAAGGCCTCGAGGCCGTCGCGCGAGCTCACGCCGCCGCCTCCCCGAGCGCCCCGAGGACCTCCTCGTTCCTGGCGCGGACGTCCTCGTAGCGGGCCTTCGCGGCGACGAGGCTCTCCCCGAGCCGGCGGAGGGCCGCACGCCGCGCCTCCGCCTCCCGGAGGGCCCAGATGTCCATGAGGACCTCCTCGAAGGATCGCCGCTCGTCGAGGTCACCGAGGATGAGGTCGAGCTCCCCCACGACGAGCTCGAACATGTGGATCTTCCGGTCGAGGAGCTCGAGGAGGTACTCCTCCACGGTGTCCCGCGCCCACACGTTGACGACGTGGACCTCCCGGTCCTGCCCCAGACGGTGGACGCGGCCGATCCTCTGCTCGATCCGCAGGGGGTTCCACGGGAGGTCGTAGTTCACGAGGGTCCGGGCGAACTGGAGGTTGCGCCCCTCCCCGCCCGCCTCCGTGCTGAGGAACACGCGCTTGCCGCCGCGGAACCCGCGGACGGCCTCGTCCTTCGCGGGGTGCGGCAGACCGCCATGGTAGACGGCCACGGGCACGCCGTCCGCCTCGAGGCCCCCCCGGAGGTACTCCAAGGTCCGCCGGTACTGGGTGAAGACGAGGACCTTCTCGTCCGTGGACGCGAGGAACCGGCGGAGGTGGTCCGCCTTCACGTTTGCGTGGATCGCGGCCGCGCGTACGTGGAGGGCGGCGAGGCGTTCCCGCTCCTCGAACCCGAAGAGCGGACCCGCCGCCATCTTCCGGAGGGTCGCTGCGGCGGCGAACGTGCTGCTCCCGATCTCCCGCTGGAGGACGATGAGGGTGAGCCTCGCCGTGAGGGGCAGCCAGCCGCCTCCGCCCGACCACGCGTCCCGGACGAAGTCCGTGACGTCCTCGTAGAGCTCCCGCTCCTCCCGACCCAGCTCGACCGCGAGGCCGTGGACCCGCCTCGGAGGCAGGACGAAAGAGATCCCGCGGCGGTTCCTCACCATGACATCCCGGAGGCGGCGACGGAGCTCGGGGACCCGGGCGGGGACCCGACGGTCGGGGCTCGCGACGTACCGCTCGAGGAACGTGTCGTACGTGTGGAGCTGGCCCGGCTTCAGGAGGCTCACGAGGTTGAACAGCTCGTCGAGGTTGTTCTGGACGGGGGTCGCCGTCAGGAGGAGCATGTACTTCTTCCGGAGCCCCGCGACGAAGCGCCAGTTGAGGGACGCCCGAGACTTGAGCCGATGGGCCTCGTCCACGATGACGAGGTCCCAGGTCCGCGCCTGGGCGGCCGCCCGGTGGGGCTCGCGCTTCGCCGTGTCGAGGGACGCGATGAGGAACGGGCGCCCCTCCCAGTCCCTCGTGGAGCGAAGGAGCGCGAAGGGGAGGGAGAACTTCTCCTCCATCTCCTCCCGCCACTGGGTCGCGAGGGCGGGCGGGGTGAGGACGAGGGCACGCCGGACGAGGCCCCGAATCGCGTACTCCTTGAGGACGAGGCCGGCCTCCACGGTCTTCCCGAGCCCGACCTCGTCCGCGAGGACCGCGCGGCCCCGAAGCTCCTGGAGGACCCGGAGGGCCGTCCGCTCCTGGTGCTCGTACCGCGCGACGCCGCGGAGGGTGGGCCACGCGAGGAGGACGTTGAACCCGTGGACGAGGGAGCGCCGGTGGGCCTCGAGGTTCAGCCGCCATGCTCGGGGGCCGTCCCCGGGTCCTCGGCCCGCGAGGGCGAGGACCTCCCGGTCCGCGTCGGGGGAGAGGAGGCCGGTCCGCGTCGAGGGGGAAGGCGTGGCCTCCCCAGAGGAGGCCGTCATCATCGGGTGGGGGTCCCTTCGCCCGCAGGGTGCGAGCGGCCGCCGCATGGCCCCCCGCGATAATAACCCCTTCGCCGGGCCCCCGACACCTTCACCCTCCGGCGCCGCCATGCCCGGCCTTCATGAACCCGATCGTCGTGATCGTCGGGCTCGTCCTGTTTGTCGCGGGGTTCTTCGTCCCCGGATGGATGGGGTGGGTCGTCCTCATCGTGGGCGTCGGGGTCCTCGCCTACGGGGCGACGATGAAAGGCAAGCCCGCGGCGCAGAAGCCCCCAGGACCCTGAGTGTGCCCGCGATCAGGCCACGGACACGCTCTGGATCGCGTGGTGACGGGCGATGAGGTCCCTCGAGATCCGGAGATTTCGCCCGTCCCTTCCGATGGCCCGGCCCTTCTTCGTCGACTCCACGGTGACCGTCGCATGGACGATGTCCCCGCGCTTCTCGATCTGGACGCCTTTCACGTCGTAGTTCCGGAACACGTTGGCCACGAACTTGTCCGGCTGGTCCGAGTACTCGACGACGTGGATGTCCTTGTTCAGCAGGCGCTTGAGCTTCGCGACGTGCTCCCCCCTCTTGCCGATCGCCTTGCCGATATCCCCCTCCTTCACGACGAAGATCAGGCGGTCTCCGCCGATCACGCAGTCCACGACCGTCGTCCGAGTCGTGTCCTGGAACAGGGCCACGTACCGCATCGTCTGCTCGTCGAACGTGACCTCGGCCATGGGCGTCCCTAGGCGCTGAGGATGTTGGACTCCCCGGGGCTCAAGACGGCCACCGCGGCGACACTGAACGGCACGCCGCACGCGGCCCCGAGCTCCACGTTCGTGCCGGGGAAGCGGACGACGCGGACGTCGCCGAGGGTGCCGAGCGCGTCCTCAGGGCAGTTCGAGGCCACGACGACGAGCTTCGCCTGCCGCGCCTTGGCTGCCCACCGGACTTCGCGGATGCCGAATCGGACGTCCCCCGTGTCCGTCGCGACCTTGAGGGCACGGTTCACATCGATCATGCGTCCACCTCCGGTTCCCGCACGACGGGGGCCGGCGGCGGGGCGGGCTTCGGGACCGGCTTCGGGAGGTTCACGGGCGGCTTGTATTCGAGGTTCACCGCGCCGGTCCCGAGGGTCACGGGCTGCCCCACGATGACGTTCTCCGCGACCCCGTCGAGGTAGTCCACCTCGCCTTGGATTGCGGCCCTGAGGAGGTGGTGCGCCGTGATCTCGAACGCGGCCCGGGCGAGGACGGACGACTTCCGCCCCGAGATCCCGTGCCGCCCGATCGCCTTCACGTCCCCGTCGTTCGTCATCATGTCGGAGACAAGCATGATGTGGCGGATGTCGACCGTGAGCCCCTGCTCCTGGAGGGTGTTGTACGCCTCGTTGATGATCGCGTTCCTCGCGGCCTCAATCCCCAGGACCTCGTAGATCTCCTGGATCGAGTTCGTCGTCGTCTTCGCCGCGTCGACGTACGCCAGCTCGAGGATCTTGGAGAGGTTCGAGCCCTCCGTGTAGATCACGTAGCCGTCCCCGCGCTTCTTGATGATCGCCCGGCGGATCCCGTCGATCCCCTTGATCTTCGTCGTGCGGACCTGCTCGACGAGGCGCTGGAGCTTCTTGTACGACGGCTCGCCCGCCTCGAAGACGACGGCCTTCGCCTTCTTCTCCGTCGTCCCGACCGTGCGCCGGACCTCCTCGACGGAGCCGAGTTTCTTCAGCCGCTCCTCGATCTCCGCCCACGTGACGCCGCGGGACCGGATCCGATGGTCGTCGGGGTACGCGAGGACCCGCATGTGCTCGAGGTCCGTCTCGATGTCCGCGATGTCCTCGAGGATCGTGACCTCGATCTCCGTCGCGATCTTTCGCATCTTCTCAAGATCGTTGTGCCCCGACTTCACGTGGATCTCCATGATCGGGGTCGAGGGGACCCGCCGCGCGTCGACGATCTCGATGAGCCGCGGCAGGCCGAGGGTGACGTTCATCTCTGCAACTCCTGCGTAGTGGAACGTCCGCATGGTCATCTGGGTCCCGGGTTCGCCGATGGACTGGGCGGACACGATTCCCGCACTCTCGTTCGGGTCGATTGCGTGGATGTCGAACTTCTCGCAGACCTTCTGGAGGACCTCGAGGAGCCGCTTCCGGGAGATCTTGAGCCCCTCAATCTTGCGGGCGAGCTCGCCCACGACGGACCGAGGGAGCCAACGCCCGAGCTCCTTGAGGCCGTCCAGGACCTCCTGCTCCCCCGCCGCGAGGGGCGGGGACTTCGTGGGGATCTTGAGCGGGACCTCCGGCTCCCCTTCCACTTCCCGGGCCGCCGGACGTCTCCGGACCTCCGCCTTCTTCGGCTTCGCGGGGACCTTCCGGGCGGGCTCCGCGGGCGGGGGGGTCCCGAGTTTCTTGAGGAGCTTGACCGCCTCCTTCTCCGAGATGAACCTCTTGAGCCGCTCGACCTTCGCGCCCTGGAGCTTCTCGAGGGTGAACCCCGCGTCCGCGAGGATCTCTGCCGTCTTCTTCGAGATCCCCCGGTTCCGCAGGGCCTGGACCGTCGCTGCGCGCGCCACCGTCACTCCTCCGCGGGAGGCTCCTCCTCCTCGACCTCGATCTCCTCCTCGCTCAGCTCGACGTACATGTCCTTCTCCGTGAGCCCGTAGGAGGCCATCTCCTGCTCCCGGAGCCGCTCCTTCCACGAGGGCTCCTCGCCGAGGACCTCCTGGAGGACGTCATCGATGTCGACCGCGTGGCCCTGGACGCTCCGGGATGGGTCCACGCCGTCCTCGCCGAACCGGAACTGGATGATCGTGTTCGCCGTGTTCCGCACGGTCCCGTCCTCCTTGACCTTGAGGTCCTCGAGGGCGTTGATGAGCCTCCGCTGCATGTACCCCGACCGAGACGTCCGGACGGCCGTATCGACGAGGCCTTCGCGGCCCCCCATCGCATGGAAGAAGTACTCCGTCGGCCGGAGCCCGCTCTTGTACGACGATTTGACGAAGCCTTTCGCCTCGGCCCCGAGATCGCCCTTCCGGAAGTGGGGCAGGGTGCGGTTCCAGTAGCCGCGGCTGAGGCGCTCCCCACGGACAGCCTGCTGGCCGATGCAGCCTGCCATCTGGGACAGGTTCAGCATGGACCCTCGGGCACCGGACCTTGCCATGATGACCGCGGAGTTCTCGATCCCGAGGTGCTTCCCCGCGATCTGGCCTGCCTGGTCGCGGGCCCGGCCGAGGACCTTCATCGCCTCGACCTCGAGCGTCTCCTCGAGGGACCGCCCGGGCATCTGCTCGAGTTCCCCACGCTTGTACGCCTCCACGAGCCCTTCGACTTTCTCCACGGCCTGCTTGAGGACGTCCGCGATCTGCTTCTTCGCCTCGTCAGGGATGTCCTCGTCGTCGATCCCCGTCGTGAAGCCGCGGACCATGATCGCCCCAATTGCGAGCTTCGTCGCCTTGTCGATGAACTCCCGCGCCGCGTCGGGGCCGTAGTCCCGGGCGAGCTTGTCGAGGATCTTCCCCTTGAACGCGCCGACCGCGTTCTCGTCCACGGTGCCGGACTCGAGCTCGCCGTCCTTGATCACGACGAGGGAGTCCTCATCCCTGAGCTCCTTGAGCCCGATGTCCCCCTTCGGGGCGATGGAAGACTTGAACGTCATGCTGAGGTCCTTCGGGAGGATCATCGTGAAGAGGAGCTTCCCGGACCAGTACTCCTCCCCGCCCTTCTTGACGTCCGGCGGGGGCAGGTCCTTCACGTCGATCTTGCTCAGGATGTACGTGACCTCCTCCCGCGTGAAGCGGCTGTCCTTGTGGGTCAGGAGGAAGGCGCCCGTGATATGGTCGTGGATCCCGCCGATCACGGGCCCGCCGAACCGCGGGGAGAGGATGTGCTCCTGGACCCGCATGAGGACCCGGGCCTCCGCCCGGGCCTCCTCGCTCTGAAGGACGTGGAGGTTCATCTCGTCGCCGTCAAAGTCCGCATTGTACGGAGGGCATACCGCGAGGTTGAAGCGGAACGTCTTGTGGGCCATCACGCGTACCTCGTGGGCCATCATCGACATGCGGTGGAGGGAAGGCTGCCGGTTGAAGAGGACGATGTCCCCGTCGACGAGCTGCCGCTCGACCGTGTAGCCCAGCTCGACGGCCTCCGCGACGACCTCCGCATTCTTGTCCGTGACCCGGATCCTCCGGCCGTCGGGCCGAATCACGTAGTTGACCCCGGGGACGTACTCCCCGAGGGCGCCCAGGGGCGCGGGGCCGCGCTTGACCCACTGCTTGACGATATCGAGGTTGTACGTCTGGACGTGGACGGGCACTGTGAGCTCGCGGGCCGCCTCCACGGGGACGCCGACCTCGTTGATCGAGAGGATCGGATCCGGGGAGATGACCGTCCGCGCGCTGAAGTTGACCCGCTTCCCGGAGAGGTTCGAGCGGAAGCGGCCCTCCTTGCCCTTGAGGCGCTGGACGAGGGTCTTGAGGGGCCGTCCCGAGCGGTGCCTCGCGGGCGGGATTCCCGACGTCTGGTTGTCGAAGTATGTCGTGATGTGGTACTGGAGGAGCTCCCACAGGTCCTCCACGATGAGCTGGGGCGCTCCAGCGTCCCGGTTCTCCCGGAGCCGCTGGTTGATCCGCAGGACGTCGACGAGCTTGTGGGTGAGGTCGTCCTCCGAGCGGTCGCCGGACTCCAGGGTGATCGACGGGCGGACGGTCACGGGCGGCACGAGGAGGGCCGTGAGGACCATCCACTCGGGCCGTGCGACCTCGGGGTTCATCCCGAGGACCCGGAGGTCCTCGTTCGGGATCCGCTCGAGGCGCTCCCGGACCTCCTTCGGGGTGAGTTTGTGGCCGTCCTCCCGGAACGTCGTGGGTTTGTCGAGGGTGACCTTCCCCTGCTCCTCCCCGCAGTGGGGACAGCGCTGCCGCTTCGTTGCCTCCTTCGCCGTCTCCTTCGAGACGAGCCCGACGTCGGTCACGTCGCCCCCGAGCTCCTCGACTTGCTCCATCTCCGCTATGTACTCCATCGCCTGCTGGCGCGTGAGGAGGAGCCTCCCGCAACGGCGGCATGTGGCCTGGAGGAGCTTCTTGATGTCCTTCACGTACCCGACGTGGATCACGGGCATCGCGAGGTCGATGTGGCCGAAGTGCCCGGGGCAGTCGTCGACCTTGCCGCCGCACGTCTTGCATCGCAGGCCGGGCTCGATGACTCCAAGATGGGAGTCCATGAGGCCCATATCGATGGGGAAGCCGTCGTCGTCGTACGTGTCCGCCGTGATGATCTTCGTGGCCGACATCCGACGGATCTCGTCCGGACTCAGGAGGGCGAACTTGATCGCCCGGATCCGCTTCGTGACCCCGCGCATGGACATCATTTGAGGTCCTCCAGTTGGAGGCGCATGGCCACGCCCAGGGACAGGAGCTCGTCGAGGAGGAGCTTGAACGCGTACGATGTCTGCACGGGGTAGATCTTCGAGGTGTTCTCGCAGACAGGGCAGCGCAGGGCGCCCTTCCGGTCCTTGATCGCGAAGTGGCCGCATTCCAGGTTCCCGCAGACGTATTGGATCGTGCCGTCGGACTCATCGAGGAGGCGGTCCTTGATGACCATCGCGGCCCCGTGGCCGATGAGGCAGTCGCGTTCCATCTCCCCGAACCGGAGGCCGCCCTGGCGGGACCGACCCTCCGTCGGCTGCCGCGTGAGGATCTGCACGGGCCCGCGGCTCCGGACGTGGAGCTTCCCGGACACCATGTGGTGGAGCTTCTGGTAGTAGATGACCCCGACGAAGATCTCGGCGGGGATCATCCGGCCCGTCTTCCCATCGTAGAGGATCTCCTTCCCGTTCGAGCGGAAGCCGTTCTCCTCGAGAGCCCTCCGGAGGGCGTCCTCCCGCTCCCCGGAGAACGGTGTGCCGTCGATGAAGCGGCCCTCCATGGATCCGACCTTTCCGCCGATCTGTTCGAGGACGTGGGCGACGGTCATCCGCGATGGGATCGCGTGAGGGTTGATGATGAGGTCAGGGATGATCCCCTGGGCCGTGAAGGGCAGATCCTCCTGGGGGGCGATGAGCCCGATCACACCCTTCTGGCCATGGCGGGACGCGAACTTGTCCCCGAGTTCGGGGACTCGTAGGTCGCGGACCTTCACCTTCGCGAGCTTGGAGCCGTTCTCGGACTCCGTGAGCATGACGGAGTCGACCCAGCCGCTCTCCCCGTGCCGCACGGTGATCGACGTCTCCCGCCGCTTCTGGGGCGTCAGGAAATCCGTCTCCTCCTCGAGGAAGCGGGGCGGGCTCGTCTTCCCGATAAGGACGTCCCCGCCCGTGACGAGGACCTCGGGCGAGATGAGCCCATCGTCGGGCGTGAGGTTCGCATACGACAGGTCGGCGCGGGCCCCGCGCACGTCGGGCGAGGGGATCTCGAAGTGGTCCTCCTGCCCGCCCGGGTAGCGGCGCTCCTCCGCGCGGTACGTGCGCATGAACGAGGAGCGGCCGAGGCCGCGGTCGATGGAGGCCTTGTTCATCACGATCGCGTCCTCCATGTTGTACCCGTGGTACGACATGACCGCGACGACGAAGTTCTGGCCCGCGGGCCGCTCGTTGAAGGAGACGTACGGCATCGAGGCCGTCTGGACGAGGGGTTTCTCCGGATAGTGGAGGAGATGGCTCCGCGTGTCGGGCCTGGCGCGGTAGTTCGAGGCGCCGAGGCCCAGAGACTGCTTCGCCATCCCCGCGCCCATCGTGACCCGCGGGGAGGAGTTGTGCTCCGGATAGGGCACGAGGCCCGAGGCCACGCCCAGGATGACGAGGGGATCCACCTCGAGGTGGCTCGTCTCCTTCGTGATGTGAGACTTCACCCGGAACGTCTTGCGGCAGTGGCGGCACTCGAGCTCGACGTCCTCTTCCCGGGACCCGAGGTTCACCCACGTGACGTCGTTCCGGGACAGGGGGTGCTTGCACTCCTTGCACCGGGGCGGGACGTCATACGGGTAGATCGCGATGAACGCGTCCTCCTCTTCCTCGGCGTCGATCCATTCGACGACCCCGTTCCGCACGAGGTCGGAGAAGCGGGAGCGTCCGAGCTTGAGGTCCTCGAGGTGCTTCTTCGAGAGGACGAGGTGGCCGTCCTTCACGACGAGAAGGGGCCTGCGGATGCGGCCCTCGTCGCAGTTGATGATGATCTCGCCCATGTTCTCGTCGTAGCGCACGTTGACCTCGTGGCTGAGGAGTCCTGAACGGCGCCGCTCCCGGATCTCGGAGACGAGCATCGTTGGATCCTCATGGAGGCCCACGAGGTCCCCGTTCACGTAGACGCGAGTGAGGTCGCTCTGCTGGCCCTTGACCTGCTTCGTGCCGAGGTCCGCGAGGAGGAGCTTGACCTCGTCCTCGGGGAAGCCCTCGGAGACGTCGATGACCAACGCACAGTTCTTGACGAGACCACAATTCTGGCCTTCCGGCGTCTCGTTCGGGCACAGCCGGCCCCACTGGGTCGGGTGCAGGTCCCGCGCCTCGAAGTGGGGCTGGGACCTCGTCAAAGGGGACGTGACCCGGCGCAGGTGACTGAGGGTCGACATGTTCGACGTCCGGTCGAGGAGCTGGCTCACCCCGGCGCGGCCGCCGACCCAGTTCCCCGTCGCGAGGGCGTGGAGGAGCCGCTGGGTCAAGAGGTCGGGGCGGATCGCGGACGCAATCTTGAGCTCCCGCCGCCGGGCGTAGGACCGCTCGAGCTGGTACTTGAGGTCCTTCACGAGGTTCGCGAAGGCGACGCGGAAGAGGTCCTCCATGAGGTCCCCCGCGAGCTTCAGGCGCTTGTTCGCGTAGTGGTCCTTGTCGTCCTCCCGTCGCATCCCGAGGGAGAGCTCGAGGACCGTCCTCGCGACGCGGCCCAGGAAGATCGCCTTCTTGATCCGGTCCTCCCGGGTGTCGCCGAGGTGGGGGAGGAGGGAGCGATCGAGGATCGATTCGACCTTCTTGATCCGGTACTCCTTCGCCTGGCCCGTGGCGAACTTCTTCTCGAGGTAGTTGATCGCGTCGTCCTTCGTGAGGATGCCGTTCGGCGGGTACAGCTTCTTGTTCTTGACCTCCTCGATGTTCGCGTACACGATGTTCGCCATCGCGGGGGTCGAGACGATCGCGTTGTGGATGTCCTCGTCCTTCTCCATCCCCAGTGCCTTCATGAGGATGATGAGGGGAATCTGACCCGAGGCGGTTGGGACGGAGACGATGAGCATGCCGTCCTTCTTCTTCTCCATGAGGGTGAGGGCCCTGTACCCCTCGCGCTGGGAGAAGACCTTCGCGACCTCGACCTTCCGGCCGTACCGCTCGTTGAACTCAACGAGGACGCGGTTCGGGGCGAGGTCCTCGAGGCTGATGAGGGTCCTCTCCGTCCCGCCGATGATGAAATACCCGCCGGGGTCGTAGGGGTCCTCCCCCTTCTCGACGAGCTTTCGCTGGTACTCATCGTGGCTGAGCTCCCCCTCCGTCTCGAGGTTCTCCTTGTACAGGAGGCACTTCTTCGACTTGACCATGATCGGGAGGTTCCCGACGTGGACCTGTTCCGGTTCCCGCTCGATCCCGTTCTCGATGACCGTGAAGTCGAGGTAGATCGGAGCCGTGTAGTTCAGGTTTCGGAGGCGCGCCTCCATGGGGCTCAGGGCGTGAGTCGCCCCGTTCGCCTCCTTGACGACGGGGAGGCCGAGCTTGATCGTGGGCTTCGCCTCCATGTCGATCCGTCCGCGCTCGTCCCGCTTGCGCCCGATCCGGATCTCGATGACGTCCCCTTCCGTCCGGTCCTCGTCGAGGCGGATGATCCCCCGCCGCTCGTCCTCCGGCGAGGAGCGGTGGTTGTCCACGATCCGCTGCATCCTCGAGTTCGGGTTGTCGATCGTGGGGAGGAAGTCGTTGAACGACGCGATGTGATGGTTCACAATAGAGCGTTCCCGAAAGAACGCGTCGATGAGTTCCCGCATGCCCTACCTCCCGATGACCAACCGATACGCTTCCGATACGCCCGCCGTGCTGCTGACCCGCGTGACGCGGATGATCCGCCCTTCCTCAATCGGCCCCTCGATCCTCTCGAGGACCTGGATCACGGGATCGCTCCGGCGGATCTTCGGGAGCTGGTCGCGGGTGATCCGGAGGGCTTTCAGGGTCTTCTCCGCCTCTTCCTCCGGAACGAGGCGGTGCTCTGGCACGAACTGGTGCTCCAAGACGTTGAACCTCAAGGGGGGTCCTCCCTGGGCGGCCTGGTCTGTCCCACCTGGCATGTCACCGTTGCGGCCGCCCTACGGGCCCGCGGGGACTTTCGGGGTCCCCGCACGGGCCGCGGGGCCCTTTCGAACCCCGGACCACCCGGTCTCTCTCCAGCCTCCTTGGGGGAGATGTGGTTAAAAGCCGGATGCTCTTTCTAGGGGCGACGGGATCGCCGTCCTACCTAGCTGAGCTACGGGCCCTCGGGCTGGCGGCGGCGACATGCGACCGCAGTCCAAATGGACCCCTCTAATTAAACTTTGCGGCCGATCGGACGCTCCCAGCCTCGCGGCAGCACGTCCCGGGCCTTTTTCATCGGACAATCTGGATAATAATCGCGCCTCCGGAGGGACCCCCACAACGTTTTATAGACCGCCGTTCTTCCGGCCGGCCGTGAGCCCCTCGGAGAACCGGTGCGCCTCCTGCGGCGCCGTGCTCGTCGGGAGAGGGACCACGTCGTTCCCCTGCCCGAGCTGCGGCCAAAGCCGTATCGGTCGCTGCGCGCGATGCCGGGACCAGTCCGTCGCGTACCGCTGTCCCCATTGCGCCTTCGAGGGCCCCTGAGGGACGCGGATGGGGTCCGTCGCGGTCACCCTGAAGGTCATGCCCGAGGGGATCGAGGTCGACCTCGAGGCGCTCAAGGCTTCCGTCCGGAAGGCCCTCGGATCGAGCTTCCGGACCCTCGAGGAGCGGCCCGTCGCATTCGGCCTCCGGGCGATCCATGCGGTCGCCATCGTCGATGACGCCGCGGGCGGGTCGGAACCCCTTGAGCAGGCCCTCTCCGCGATCCCCGGGGTCTCGAGCGTGGAGACGCTCGACGTGGGCCTCGTGTGAAGGCTCAGTACGCCATCTCGCCGGAGAGGAACGCGCGGACCTCCGGGGTCTGCGAGGCCTCGAAGATGTCCCGGGCGGGCCCCACCTCCGCCAGGCGTCCCTCGAGGAGGACCCCGACCCGGTCCGCAAGCCGCCTCGCTTGGAACAGGTTGTGGGTCACGATCACGATCGTGGAACCTGCCTCCCGACGGTGCCGGAGGACCGCCTGTTCGAGGAGGCGCACGTTCCCCGGATCCAGGTTCGCCGTGAATTCGTCGAGGAACAGGACCTCGGGCCGGAGCACCGCGGCCCGCGCGAAGGCGATCCGCTGCTGCTCTCCGCCGCTCAAGCGGTCCGCCCTCTGCCCTGCGGCTTCGAGGAGCCCGACGAACGCGAGGGCCTGGAACACCCGGACCCGGATCTCCCGGGGATCGACCCCGCGGAGCCAGAGCCCGTACGCCACGTTCTCGAACACGGTCGCGCGGAACGTGGAGGGGTTCTGCATGATCATCGCCATCCGGCGCCTCTGGTCGAGAGCGGCGGGGGACCCCACGGACACGGAGGCCCCGTGGAACCGGATCTCGCCCGAGTCGGGCGCGTCGAGGAGGTCCAGGAGGCGGAGGGTCGTCGTCTTCCCGACCCCGCTCGGCCCCACGATCGCGAAGATCTCCCCCGCGGAGATGCCCGCGTCGATCCCCCGGAGGACCTCCTTTCCGCCGAAGGACTTCCGGACGCCGTGGAGGGAGAGAGGCGGGATCACAGGACCCCACGCCCCTGGAGCCGCTGGAGGACCGCGAACACCGCGAACGCGATCCCAAAGAGGATCACGCCGAGGACCGTCGCCTCGAGGTAATGGGCCTGGGAGGTCTCGAGGACGATCGCGGTCGTGAGGACGCGCGTGTGGCCGCGGATGTTGCCGCCGACGATGAGGACGGCGCCGACCTCGGACACGGCCCGGCCGAATCCGACCATGACCGCCGTGACGACCCCGAGCCGCGCCTCGTGAAGGGCCGTCGCGCGCCACTGGCGATCGTCCGCGCCCAGCGTGCGGGCCGTCTCGTGGAGCCTCCGCTCCACGGCCATGACCGCGGAGATCGTGAGCCCCATGACGATCGGGATGACGAGGAAGGTCTGGGCGATGACCATGCCGATCGGGGTGAAGAGCCAGCCGAGGGCGCCGAGGGGGCCGTCGCGGGAGAGGAGGAGGAAGACGAGGAGCCCCGCGAGGACGGGCGGGAACCCGTAGAACGTGAACGCGAGGGTCCGGACGAAGTTCCTCCCGGGGAACTCCTTCAAGGCGATGAGGGCCCCCAGGGGCGCGCCGACGACGAACCCGATGAGGGTCGACGTCCCTGCGACGAGCAGGGAAAGCCCCACAATCTGGAGGACCTCCGCGTCAACCGACATGGCCGCACCCGTCTTGCGCTTCCGGATGGAAAGGCTGCTCCCCGCCGGCCGTGTAGTTCCCGATGAGGCCCTGCCCGCGGGGCGAGACGAGCCACCTTGCGAAGCCCAGGGCCCACGATGACTTCACGTTCGGGTGGAGGGCCGGATTCACGGGGATCACGCTATAGAGGTTCTGCAGAGGCGGGTCGTTCTGCACGTCCACTTCCAGGTCCAGACTCGATCGGCGGACGAGGAAGGTCCCGTTGTCCGACAAGGTGTACCCACCGAGCTGGGACGAGACCTCGAGGGTCGCAGCCATCCCCGAGCCCGCCTCCCGATACCAGGAGTCAACGTCCGGGTCCGGGGTGTAGTTGACCCATCCCCAGATCGTCCGCTCCATGATGTGGGTACCCGAGTTGTCCGCACGGGATACGAAGAGAGCGCGGGACGAGAGGATCCGCGCGAACGCTGCGGTGGCGTTCGTCAGGCCCCGGATCCCCGCGGGGTCGGACGCAGGCCCCACGACGATGAACTCGTTTCGCATCACCCGGCTCCGGCAGAGGCCGTGGCCCTGGGCCATGAAGTCGAGCTCTATGGCGGGCGCGTGGACCATGACGATGTCGGCATCCCCCCGCCGGGCCACATCGAGCGCCTGTCCCGTGCCCACGGCGACGTACCGCACGCCGATCCCGGAGTCCCGCGAGAACTCGGGGAGGAGGTAATCGAGGAGTCCCGAGTCCCGCGTGCTCGTCGTCGTCGCGAGGACGATGTAGGCCTCGGACGACGAGGCGAGGGTGACGGCCAATCCGGCGGCGACGAGGAGGAGGGAGAGCCCGAAGGCCGCCCGCCACGCAGTCACGAACCCGGGCCACGGGAGGGGACGCGGGGTCCGATGGATGCGGGACATGGGCCCGAGGTCGGGCAAGCCGTGTCCCGTAATAAAAGAGCCGCGGCCATCGTCCCGCACCCGGCTTAACCACATCCGCCAAACCTTATGTAAGCGGCGCCTGCTCCCCGCGGCGTGTTCCCCCTGGAACTCCAGGTGGAGGGCGACGCCCTTGCCGCGCTCATCGCCCTCCTCCCGTACATCGCGGTCATCATCCTCGTCGCCGCGTGCATGATGTGGTTCCTCGCCTTCATGTCCCGGTACTTCGAGTACCTGAAGACCCTCGAGAGCCGGTGGCTGGACCGGGACACCCTGGGCTTCGTCCACCGGGTCCTCGAGGTCGTCTGGATCGCCTCCATGGCGATCCTCGTCCTCGGAATCGCCCAGACCCAGAGCCCCGTCCTCCGGGAAGGCCTCGTCGCCTTCCTGAAGAGGGTCCCGTCCCTCTTCTTCGCCCTCTTCGTGATCTTCATCGCGGCCCTCGTCGTCCGCATCCTCCACCGCTTCGCCGCGTTCCTCCGCGGGGAGCTCAAGGTCAAACCGAAGCGGATCGCGCCCCCGCGGGCCCTCGCCTTCACGGAGGTCGTCCTGAAGTACCTCATCTACGCAGCCGCAGTCGCCGTCGCGGTCCTCGGCGCGATCCGCACCCTGCCCGCGGAGGACCAGACGTACTTCGCGATCATCGCGTGGCCGAGCGCGGAGGTCACGGTCCCCATCGCCGTCGCGGTCCTCCTCGCCCTCCTCGTTATCGCCGTCGCGGACCGTTTCGTGAACTCGATCTTCGAGGACATGAAGAGACGGACGAAGAAGTTCACCGCTCGGGTCGTGGACGAGTTCAAGTCAATCGCCCGGTACGCGGTCTGGCTCTTGGGCGCCATCGTCCTCGTGTTCGTGCTCCTCGACATCATCCTGACCGAGGAGCGCCTCGTGATCTTCGCGATCGGATTCGTCGCCTTCCTCCTCCTCGTCGCGGTCCTCACGTTCGACCCCGTGAGGAACGCCCTCGCGGGCGTCACTCTCATGCGGGCGGACCCCTTCGACGTGGGGGATCGCGTGAAGATTGGCGCGGACCTCGTCTGCGATGTCGTCTCGATGAGCCTGACCCTCACCCAGGTGCGAACCCTCCGGGGCGAGAGGGCCACGTTCCCGAACGCGCAGCTCCTCCGGACGCCTATCGTGAACTTCAGCCGCTCGAAGCCGTACGCGATGTCCGTGGAGATTGGGGTGGGCTTCGAGGTGGGCCACGACCGGGTCCGGGAGCTCCTCGTGAAGGCGGCCCGGGAAACGGCGGGGATCGTGCCCGAGCCGCCGCCTGCGGCCTTCACGAAGGACGTCCGAGGCGACGCGATCGTGTACCAGGTCCTCGCGTACACGGACCGGCCCGAGCGGATGAAGGAGACGAGGTCGGAGCTCATCGACCGCATCCAGGACGGCTTCGCCGCGGCCTCGATCCGGCCTCACGGCGGGGCCGCCTAGGACGCGCCCTTCCGCAGGAGGAGGACGGGGCACCGGGCGAGCTTCACGATCCGGTCCTCCACGGGCCCGAGGGCGAACTTGCGAAGGCCCCCGGGGGACGACGCGCGGACGAGCAGGACGGACGCCTCCGCGCTCTCCTGGAGCGCGACGCTCTCCCATTGTCGAGAGTACAGGATGCGGTGCTCGATGGAGTGGCCCCGCGCGTGGCCCTCGGCGAGGAATGACTCCGCCTCCTGCTTGAGCCGCTCCGCCTCCGCAGGGTCCCCCGCGAGCCCGAGGACCTCGATCGCCGGGTGGTCCTCCTCCGCGAGGATGAGGGCGAGCTCGTCAATCCCGGAGAGGGGCCAGATCGGGCTCGTGAGGACGACGAGGCGCTGGAGGGGCGTCCGTAGCCCCTCCGTCTTGAAGATGGCGATGTCGCACGGGGCGTTCTCGATGAGGTAGTCCAGGTTGCTCCCGAGCATCCGCCGTTCGCCCTCCACGCGGGTTCCCCGCCAGCCCGTGACGAGGAGGTTCACGGCCTCCTCCCGGAGGGTGTCGAGGATGATCTCGTACACCTTGTGTCCGATCTTCACGACGGGGCGGGTGTCGACGCCGAAGCGGGACGCCAATCTCGAGACCTTCTGGAGGCCCTTGATCCGATCGTCCACGTACCGGAAGCGGATCGCCTTCGGCGGGAGGTTTCTCGGGATCTCGACGACGTTGAGGAGGCTGAGTTCCGCGCCCCGGGCGCGGGCCACGCGGGCGGCGAACTCCACGAGGTCCGCGTCCTCGAACTCCCGTAGGGGGAGGAAGACCCGGTATCGCTCGAGCTCGACCGCGTCCTCCGCCGCCGTGAGGACGTCCGCGATCTCGGGCTGCGCCAGCGCCCCCACGCGGATCGCTTGGCGACCCCCCGCGAACCAATGGAAGATGAGGCCGAGGGCGACCCAGAGCAGGCCCAGGTACGTCGCGAGGGCCCCCGCGGGAAGACGGCTGTCCGCGGCGCCGGGGTAGTTCCACAGGACCGCGCCGACGACGATGTTCAGCGCGACAGCAACGATGGGGACCGCGGGCACAAGCGGGACACGGAACCCGGGCGCCGTCCTGCGCTCCCGGCGGCGGAGGGTGACGACGGAGGCCTGCACGAAGGAGAACAGGAGGAGGAACGCGAGGCTCCCGAGGATCGCGATCGTCTCGAGCCCGAACGCGAAGAGGCTCGCGGAGAGGGCGGCGGTCGCGAGGAGGGCGAAGATGGGTACGTCCCGGTTCCCAACGGACGCGAGACGGCCGGGGAGGAACCCGTCCCGAGCCATCTCGAAGGACGTCTTCGTGGCCGCCGTGAGGTTCGCCCCGAGGGCGCCCCACATGACCGCGATTCCGACGAGGAGGAAGGCGCCGCGCATCCCCGGGACCGGCAGGTTCGCGAAGCCGACGAGGGCGAAGTCCTCCGGCGTCCCGGAGCACGCCTCGCACGCCGGCCATCCCGCGACGGACGACGAGGGCAGGTTACCAAGGACCGCGGTGACGAGGAGCGCATAGACCCCGAGGGAGAGGATGACCGCGAGGAGGATCCCCCGGGCGACCGTGCGCTCGGGCTTCTTCGTCTGGTCCGCGAGCTGGGCGATCACCTCGAACCCCTCAAAGGCGAGGAAGAACACGCCCGCCCCGACGAGGAGGCCGAGAAGGCCCGGCTGCGCGTCGCCCGCGCCAAGGCCCCGCGGGGGGCCGGGCAGGAGCGCGTACACGATTCCGACGCCGGCGAACGCCAGGAGGACAACGACCTTGCCCAGGGTGAGACGCCCGAGCGCCCGTCGGGAAACGTGGACCCGGCCGTAGTGGAAGGCGACCGCAAACCCGAGGGCCGCGACGGCCGCGAGCCGCTCCCGCCCCCCCAGGGGCTCGAAGGGCGTGTCGGACCGGGCGAGGAACTCCACGAGGAACGCGCCGAGGCCGAGGGCGCTGAGGGCCGTCGCAGCGACATGGCCGCCCCAGGAGGCCCATCCGCTGAGGAAGCCGCTCGGTGCGGGGAGGGCGGAGCGCACCCAGGCGTAGGCGCCCCCCGCGGCCCCGGGGCGTCCCGACGCGAGCTCCGCATAGCCGAGCCCCGACAGGAGGACGATGAGGCCCGCGAGGACGACGCTGAGGAGGGTCAGCCCCCCCGCGACCGTGAACGTCGCGCCGGAGAGGAGGAAGATCCCCGCCCCGACCATCGCCCCGACGGCCGCCATCGTCACGTCGAGGAGGCCGAGGTCCCTCGTGACTCGAACGCGGACTTCGTCCCGCACGGGAGAGGGGGACGCCACGGGCGGAGAACGAGGGAAGGACTACTTGAGTCTATGTTGAAGGGTCTACGCGTCCGGCTTCGTCGCGGACTTCACGATCATGGAGCCGAGGGAGTGGAACACGGTCTCCACGTTCTCTCCCGTTTTCGCGCTGGTGAGGTAGTAGGGCGCGTCGAACGCCTCCGTGGCCTGCCCGACTTGATCCTCCCCGAAGGCGGCCTGGTCCTTCAGGTCCGTCTTGTTCACGGCAAACACGACGGGAATCTCCCCGACCGTGCGGAAGACGGACTCGACCCAGGAATCGAGGTCCTCCAGGGTGTCGTACCGCGTGAGGTCGGCGACGGCCAGGATGCCCTGGGCCCCGTGGAAGTAGGCCTCCCGGAGGAGCTCCCGGAAGCCCTTCGAGCCCATGATGTCCCAGATCGTCATGTCCATCTGGATCGCCCCGCCGCCCCGCTCGTCGAGGGTCATCTCTTTCTTGGAGACCTTCGCCCCGAGGGTGACGATGTAGCGGTCGTCGAACTCATCGAGGACGTAGCGGCGGATGAGCGAGGTCTTCCCCACCGCGTGCTCGCCCACGAGGCAGATCTTGACCTTCATCCGACGGGGCTCTGCCAATCTCGCACGACCTCGAGGACGGGCGCGGGTCCTCCCGTGCCGATGGCATCCGACACGCTCTATTTAGTCGTTTGTGAGTCATTTCGCGGCGACGAAACCTGAGCCCCGCGACTCCAGACGACGCGCTGCGGGAACGGTATTTCGATGCCCTCGCCGGCGAAGCGTCGGCGGATCGCCTCCCCGATGTCGCTCGTGCCCACGGAGCAGGTGACGACCGCGGGGGAGGACCGCGAGGACGATCCGTAGGAACGCCAACCCAGCGACCGGGGCGGCGGGGGCCATACGGGGCCACGCGACGGCTGCATGGGAGACAGTGGTTGCGCGCGAGACGCGCGCGGGCGCGCTCCTTGCGATTCGGGTCGAGCATTTGAAATAACGAACTCCCGATGCGCCGCCGTGGATCCCTTCTCCACCGCGCGCCTCTTCGCGGGGGCCGCCTTCCTTGCTGTCGCCGCGGGGATGGACCTCCGGACGCGGCAGGTCCCGAACCCCCTCTGGGTCCTCCTGGGCACCCTGGGGCTCGGTCTCGTCGTCGTCGACCTGGCCATGAGCTCGGCGTCCGCGGAATACTATGTCGTCCTCGCCTCCGCGGCGGGCTTGTTCTACGCCGTGTTCTTCGGCGAGCCCCTGCTCGACGAGGACGGGTTCCACGGCCGCCGCCTGCGGATCGGCCTCCTCGGCCTCGCCCTCGTCGGCCTCGTGGGCGCCACGTGGAACGTCGTCGCGTCGGGGAGGACGGACAGCGTCGCGTTCCTCGAGTACCTGACGATGCCCGTGATGGTCCTCGTCTACCAGGGGATGTACCAGGTGCGCCTCCTCCACGGGGGGGCGGACGCCAAGGCGCTCATCGCCCTCACCCTCCTCGTGCCGACGTACCCGGACCTCGGACCCGCAATCGGACCCATGGTCGTCGACGCTCGGATCGACGCCGCCATGCGCCTCTGGTTCCCCTTCTCCTTCGTTGTCCTCGTGAACGCGATGCTCCTCTTCCTCGCGATCCCCCTCGGGTACCTCCTCCACAACGCGGTCCGGGGGGACCTGCGCTTCCCCATGGCCTTCCTGGGCCGCCGGGCGGACCTCGACGGTCTGCCCCCCCACGTGTGGCTCATGGAGCGAATCGACGACCGTGGGGAGCATGTCGTCGTCTTGTTCCCCCGGAGGGGTCGGGACCGCGACTCGGAGGTGGAGCGCCTCCGCCGGGCCGGGATCCGGCGGGCCTGGGTCCAGCCCAAGGTCCCCTTCATGGTCCCCCTCCTCGGCGGCTTTCTCCTCGCCTTCCTCGTCGGGAACCTGCTCCTCGGGTTCCTGTCCCTCCTCGGCCCGCGCGGCTGAGGGGGAGGACGAAAACCTGAAATAGGCCGCCCTATCTCCCAGGGGCCAGCAGTGGTTTGACGGCCAAAGCGGCGGGGATACACCCGGTCCCATCCCGAACCCGGAAGTTAAGCCCGCCCACGTTCCCTGCGGTACTGCGGTGCGCGAGCCCGCGGGAAGCCTGCCCTCCTTCCAGGAGGGCTTGGGCCGGCGGCCTAGGTACGCTAGCCGTCCATCCTTGTGGTGGACGACGAACCGTGCCGTTCTAACGGCCGCCGGCCCTTGGAACGCTGTCAGCCACTCCCTCTTCCTTTTTCCCGCGGCCCCTGGAACGGAGCCGGAGCCCGATGATCAAGAGGGGGACCGCGAGGACGAACGCGAAGTCCGTGAGCTCGGGGATCGCGAGGACGACGGCGGCCGTGCTCGGGGCGAGGGCGTACCCACCGAGGGTCGTGTAGTTGAGGAAGGCCCAGTTCACGATCTGGGTCGTGTTCGCGCCCGCGGCCACGACCGCGGTGAGGGTGATGCTGTAGGCGCCCGGAGCGACGTTCGTGAAGTTCCAGTAGAACGTCGTCCCATCCGTCCAGCTCGGCGCGGGGTTGCTCCCGGTGTAGGTCAGGCCCGAGGGGAGGCTGTCCCGGATCGTCACGGTCCCCGCGGCCACGGAGCCCGTGTTGTTGTAGTAGATCGTGTACGTGACCGTGTCCCCTGCGACCGCGCTCGCCGGGCTCACGACCTTTGCCACGGCGATCATGGGTCGGACGACGGTCACGTTGGCCCAGGCCTGGCCCGGCTCCATGATGCGCCGGAGCTGGTCCGTGTACACGAGGCGGGCCGTGTTCACCTGGGAGCTGCCGTCCGCCCCGAGCCCGTTCACCTGGACCGTGACCGTGAAGGAGTTCGTGGACCCGGGGAGGACGTTCGTGAACGTCCAGCCGAGCGTGGAACCGGCGACGCTCGAGGGCGCGACGCTCGCCCCGACGTACGTCACCCCCGCGGGGAGCGTGTCGTTGACCCAGACGTTCCGCGCGACCCCGGTCCCCGTGTTGTTGTAGTAGATCGTGTACGTCACGAGGTCACCCGGGGACGCCGAGGGAGCGCTCGCGACCTTCGCGATCGTCACGACGGGCCGGTGTCGATCGTTCCCGCGGCCCGGGCTCGGGAGGAGGGATACGTAGAAGTCCGCGACGTCGTTGTTCGAGTCCATCGGCTGGCCCGTGAGGGGGTCCTTGAACCGGGCCCAGCTCCTACCACTCCCCGCGTTCGAGGAGTACGTCGTCTGGTCGACGACGACGCCGTTCTGGCGGAGTCGGAGGACGTTGTTCCCGTTGGGCAGGGAGTTCGAAGGGGGGATCGCGACGAAGTACTCCGTCCCGGAGCCCCACGCGCCGAGGACCTGGTTCGTGAACGTGTAGATGACCGTCGCGCGGTTCCCGCGCACGATGACGATGTCCCATCCCGAGAGGCTCACAGGGCTCGACGTCGGGTTCGCGACCTCGATCCACTCGGGGTTCGGCTGGGGGGACACCTCGTTGATGACGACCGTCGTCGCGACGGCGCGCGGGGCGACGGGGAACGTCGTCGCGCCCGCCTCGGGGCGGGCGTCGTCATAGCCGCGCCGCCAGTCCGAGGCGACGAACACGACGCGGTACCCCGCGCTCAGGTTCAGGGCCGACGCGGCCACGCCGAACTCGACCCGGTGGGCGTCGAGGGTTGCCTCGATTGGGCCGACGTACCTCCAGGGGACTGCGCTGCCCCGCGCGTGTTCGTAGAGGCCGCGGGACACGATCCCGCCGTTCCGCCCCAGGACGACGAGGGCCCGGTCGAAGCCGTACCGCGAGCCCGCGACGTCGGAGAGGAGGCCCGTCGCTGTCGAGTTGTCCGCGTCCACATAGGCGTAGAGGACGTCCACCCCCTCCAGGACCTCAGGGGCGATGGGGCCGATGTACCGGGTCACGTTGCGGCCCGCGAAGGGGGCCGGATACCAAGAGGGGATCGTCGTGTTGAGCCAGAGGTCCGACCCCGCGGGGTAGTCGATGAGACCGTCCGCGTCGACGTCCCCCGTGGCGTTGTCCAAGACCCCGTCATTGTTGAAGTCGTTCGCGAGGCCGGGGTTCGACAGGGAGAGCTCCACGGAGTCGGGGACACCGTCCCTGTCCGAGTCGAGGGGCGCCACGCCGGGCGCGCGAACCCGCGCGAGGGGAATGTCCTCTCCGCCCAGGATCCGTCCGTCGACCCGGGCGTACGCGGTGAAGTTGGCCCCGAGGTCCACGGCCGTCGCGAGGAGGTCCACGTTCGGGTTGTACACGGAGCTGCCGGAGGCGTTGATCGCGTCGCCCAGGAGGTCTGTCCCGTGGGAGCGGCCGGACCAGTCCCCGAACGCGCCGTCCACGCGGAGGGTCGTGGGCGCGGTCCCCAGATAGGCGAGGCCCGTCTCGGGCGCCGGGAACGTGACACTGCCGTTCGTCCAGACGCCGCGTGCCTCGAGCCCGAACGTCGACATCGGCGTCACGTTCGCCCAGACGGCCTCGACCCAAAGGACCCGGGGGGAGGTCAGGCTCCCCGAGAGGGGGAGGCTGGCCGACGCGCCGATCAGGGGCCCGGATCCGAGGACCGGATCCGACGACTCGAACCGATCGTCCCCGTCGTCCTCGCGAAGGACGAGGGTCGCGGGGTCCGCGGAGGAGCCGCGGCGGCTCACGTTCAGGCCGTAAAGGTCCGGAATCCCGCCCAGCGGCCGGAGGGCGACCCGAAGGACGCCGGCGGAGGTCCCCGGGATGACGTCGGGGGCGACCGTCCGCTGGTCCACGACGACCGTCGCCCGGCCCGCCTGGATGGCTCCGTCCGCGGCGTCCCGCCGCCCTTCGCGGTCTGCGAGGACCACGAGGACGCGGCCCTCGGGCGGCAGCTCGACGTCGGAGAGGAGGACCTCGAGGCTCTGGCCCGAGAACGCGGCCCGCGCACCGCCCGCGGCGCCGAAACGGCCCCAGTCGTTCGAACTCGGACCACCCGTCGCGTTGAACCGGTACACGCTCGCGCTCTGGAGGGTGCCGCCCCAGCCGACGAGCTCCGCCACGAGGTCCGCCCCGAGGTCGCCCACGGGGTAGCCCGTGGACCCACGCCCGTCCTGGTCGACGAACACGTACGCCCCGTCCGTCCCTTCGGGTCCGCTCCCCCGGAAGAAGAGGCCCTGGACGTGGGCGTAGACGAACAACCCCTTCGTCTCCGTGGCGGCGCGGACCTCGAGGAGGTTCACGTCGGGGTTCGCGACCTGGTCCGACGAGGAGTCCGCGAAGGAGGCCACGCCCGACCAGTCGGAGAAGTCCCCGTCGATCCGGAGGGCGACCCCCGCTTCGGGGGCCGGGGACATGAGGCTCGCGAGGATCGGGGCAAGGACCATGAGCGCGACGACGGCGGCAATCCCGACGACGGACCGGGCCCAGTGGGCCTGGCTCGGGATCTGGGTGGTGCCATAGCGGCCCCGGCGGCCGTTCGTGAAGCCGTTCCCGTTCACGAGGCCGTTCGTCCGGCCGTCCCGATCGGACCAGCCGCCGAGGCCGTTCGTCGCCCCCGAGCCGAGGGTGAGGCCGTTCACCGCGCCGTTCGTGAGGCCGTTCACGCGGCCCGACGCGAGCCCGTTCACGCGCCCGTTCGTCCGGCCGTTCGTCCGGCCGTTCACGCGGCCGTTCACGCGGCCGTTCGTGCGACCGTTCACCCGGCCCGACGCGGTCCCACGGGCCGTCAATGCCCCGCGGGTCTGGAGGCCGTTGAGGGCCGTCGTCAGGCTGTGCCCCTCGTGGTGCTCGAGGAAGTCCGCGCGGTCGAACGCCTCTCGGGCCTCCGGGAGCCGGCCGATCCGCTCGAGGATCTCCCCCTTCGTGCGCCAGGCGACGGCGAGGTTCGGGTCGAGGTGGAGCAGGTCGTCGTAGTGGCGGAGGGCTTCGAGGAGCCGCGTGTCGACGGCCTTGGGGGCGTCCGTCGCGGCGGGCTGCTTCCACCGAGAGGGGAGGACCGACATGTCGCCCTGGGCCCGGAGGAGGTTGAGGACGTCGAGGCGGTACTCCCCCTCCTTCGTGGGGTTGAGATCCGCGGCCTTCGAGAAGGCCGCAATCGCCTCCTCGGCCCGGCCGAGCCCCCCCAGGATCCGGCCCTTCTTCGCCCAAGCGCGCTCGAGGCTCGGGTCCGCGTCGAGGATCCGGCCGAGGTTGTCGAGCTCCTCGTGGAGCCGGTCCGACTCGGAGACCTCGACGGACTCCGCGACCCTCTGCCAGCGGCTCAGGAAGCCCCGGCCGATCCCCTTGTGGCCGTTCGTCGGCTCCGCCTCCGCCTCGGGCCGGCGGCCGCAGATCGCGCACTCCGAAGACTCCGCGGCGAGATACGCGCCGCATCGGGGACAGAAGGCTGAGGTCTCCTCGACGAACGCGTCGATCCCCGGCAGGAGGGCGGCCTCCTCGCGGGTGTAGGAGCGGCCGCAGACCTCGCAACGGTCCGCCCCGACCGCCATCGCGGCGCCGCACGTAGAGCAGAGGTGGGAGGGGTGGTCCTCCTCCTCGAGGAACGCCTTCAGGTCCTCGGGAACCCGAACCTCCTCAGAGCCTTCCTCGAACGCGATCCCGCATACGGGGCAGGAGGACGCCTTCGCGCCCGCGAAGGAGCCGCACTCGGGGCAGAGGAAGAGGTGACCGTCGTCGTCCCGGCCCGCGCGGTCCCCGAGGACGCGGCCGAGGGCGTCCATGTCGTCGGGCTCGAGGCCGGGGACGGACAGGAGCTCCTCGCGGGTTGCGGCCCGCAGGTGCTCGAACGAGGGGAAGCGGTCGAGGAGGCGGCGGGCCTTCGCCTCGTCGAATCCGGGAAGGCCCTGCAGCCATTCGAGGTAGCCCTCGTCCATGGCGTGGGACGCGTTGGGGCTCCTGTATTAAGGGGGTATTATCGCACGTATCAAGGTCGCTATCGAATCCGTTGACATGACGCTCTCATGTCCGGGACGACCAGGCCGTGAGGTAGGGGTCGAGGGGGAGGTCGAGGACGGCCCGACGCGGGCCCGCGCCGAGGCGGACGAGGAGGGTTTCCTCGTCCCGCCGAAGGACCTCGGGGGCCAGCCCGTCGGACGAGAGGCGTCGCAGGAGATGCCCGACGAAGGCGTCGACCCGGGCCCGGTTCGCGTCCCGCTTCCTCGCGAGGACGTCCGTCGGGTAGACGCGGCGGAAGCGACCGTCCTCGACGATCGACACGAGGCCCGCATCCGCGAGCTCCGCGGCCATCTTGCTCGCGCTCTGGCGCGTCAGGCCCACGCGGGCCGCGAGCTCGAGGAGGGCGATCCCGGGGGATGCGTGGGACGCGTCGAGGACCTCGTCGCGCGCCGGCGCGGCGAGGAGCCCGAAGAGGCCCGCATCCGCCGGGTCGATGAGCCCCGTCGGGAAGAGGTACAGCCCGTCCATCTCGAGGTACCCGTTCTCGAGGAGGTTTCGCTCGTGCCACCGGACCGTCGCGTGGGACAGGTCGAGGACCCGGCCGAGCTCTCCCACCCGCGCGCAGGGCCGCAAGCACAGGGACCGGTACACGAGCCGCCGCCGGGCGTTCGAGAGGCTCGGGCCCTCGATCTCGAGGTCCTCTCCGGGGCCTTCCTGGGTGAGGGCGGCCTGGAGGGCACGCCCGATCCGGCGCGTCTCAGGCATCCTGGTACTCCTGGAGGACGAGCTCGAGGACGTAGTCCGGCTTCAGGGTCCGGAAGTCGTCGTCCGTGAGGCCGTCGAGGGACTTCTCGAGCCGCTCGAGCACGGCCTTCGGGAGGGCGCGGGTGAGGAGCATCTGCCGGAGCTGACTCGGGACCTTCGCGGTCGTCGGGCGGCGCGCCTCCCCGCCCTCGAGGACGATCCCGAACCCGCGAAGGATCTGGTACGGATGACGGCTCTGGGAGTGCCGGCTGTTCCGACACTTCACGATCTTGAGGCTCCGGGACGACGCTGCGTCGTCGCTGTTGTACTTCAGGTGGATCACGCAGTCCGCGAGGTACATCGGGATGACCGTCTCGGGCCCGGAGAGGTCCGTGGCCCCGTGCTCCTCGAGGGTGCAGAGGACCGTGCCGACCTTGCGCGTCTGCTTGAGCATGAAGCCGATGAGGTCCCGTTGCTCGTACAGGTCCTTCGTGGACCAGAGGACGGGGGTCAGGGGGTCGATCGCGATCCTCGCGTTGCTCCCCTTCCACTCCGACACGAACGCGGGGAGCTCCTTCCGGATGAAGTTCGAGAACTCCCGCCCCGACGCGTCGATGAACACGAGGAGCTCGTCGTCGAGGTAGTCGAGGATGTCGGACCATCCCATCTCGACGGCCTCCCGGATGATCTGCTCCTTGTTCTCGTCGAGGCTGACGAAGATCCCCTCCTGCCCTCCCAGGAGACCGCGGCGGATGAACTGAGTCGCGAACGTCGTCTTGCCCGCGCCGGACCTGCCGATGACGACGGTCGTCGAGTTTTCGTTCACGCCGCCATCGAGGAGCGGGTTGAGTCCATAGATTCCGCTCTTCAACCTGTGCACGGACAATCAGCGGGAGGGAATCGATAAATACGTGCCGACGTGACTATCGGGGCTGAGAGCCAATCCCCCCGGAGAGGCGCCGGACCGCGCGGTCCGCGAAGGCCCTCGCCATGGCCCGGTCGATCCCGTAGCCGAGGACCCCGTTCTCCCGCTCGATGATCTCCCCGTCGCGGAAGAGGGCGATCGTCGGCACGACGTCGACCGCGTAGTCCTCCCAGAGCGGGTTCGACTCGTCGTCGAGGAAGACGCTCACGAACCGCGCGCGCAGCTCGTCGCGAAGGCGTTCGAACTCCGATTTGAACCGCCGGCAGAAGGGGCACCACGTCGCCCAGAACATCACGACGGCGGGCTCGGGCGACTCGAGGACGATCCGGCGGAACGCGTCGGGGTCCCGCGCCTCTTCCATCAGACACCGACGAGCCGTCCCTCTCCGATAAAGGTTCGTCCGTGAATTTCCGAGGTCCGCAGGCCGCGCGCGACCAAAGGGATATACGCCGCACTCCGGATACGGCGCCTCGCGTCGTCTTCTCGAAGGGATGGAATGGTACCCGTCGTCGTCTCCGAGGACTTCCGGCACTACTTCGAAGGCCTCCGCGCGGAGGTCGAGCGGTCGTACCGGGTCGCCCGACAGGCCAGGGCGAGGGGCTTCGACCCCGAGCTCGACGTGGAGACGCCCCTCACGGAGGACCTCGCCTCGAGGGTCGAGCGCCTCCTGAAGGACTACGACGTGGAAGGGGTCGCATCCCGAATCCGGGAGCTGGGGAAATCCCATGACAGGGAGGAGACCGCGATCCTCGTCGCGAAGGAGATGGCCCAGCGCCCCGCCCCGAGCAAGGAGAAGGCCGTCGAGCGGGCCGTGCGGGTGGGCCTCGCGATCCTGACGGAGGGGATCCTCGTCGCGCCCCTCGAGGGCCTCGCGGACGTGAAGATCAAGCGGAACGGGGACGGCTCGACATATGTCGACCTGTACTACGCGGGCCCGATTCGCTCCGCGGGCGGGACGGGGCAGGCCCTGAGCGTCCTCATCGCGGACGTCGTCCGCCGGGAGCTGGGGATCGGCCGGTGGCAGCCGACCCGCCAAGAGGTCGAGCGGTTCAAGGAGGAGATCCCCCTCTACAAGCAGGTCCAGCACCTCCAGTACACCCCGACGGACGACGAGATCGCCCTCATCGCCTCGAACTGCCCCGTGGGCCTGAACGGCGAAGGGACGGAGGACGCGGAGATTTCGGGGTACCGGGACCTGCCGCGGATCGAGACGAACCGAATCCGCGGGGGCGCGTGCCTCGTCATCGCGGACGGGATGTGCCTGAAGGCCCCGAAGATCCAGAAGCACGTGAAGAAGCTCCGGATCGACGGCTGGGAATTCCTCGACACGTACCTCCAGGGGAAGGGCGGGAAGCCCGAGGACTCGAAGGACGACCATGGGGTCGAGCCGAGCGAGAAATTCATCCAGAACATCCTCGCGGGGCGGCCCGTCCTGTGCCACCCGAGCCGCCCGGGCGGGTTCCGCCTCCGGTACGGGAGGACGCGGGCGACGGGCCTCGCGGCCCTCGCGATCCATCCCGCGACGATGCGCATCCTCGACGATTTCATCGCGGTCGGGACGCAGATCAAGACGGAGCGGCCGGGGAAGGCCGGCGCCGTGACGCCGTGCGACCGGCTCGAAGGGCCTATCGTCGTCCTCGACACGGGGGACATGGTGGAGATCGACGACGCCACGATCGCGGTGACCCTCGCCCCCCGCGTCCGGGTCATCGCGGACCTCGGGGAGATCCTCGTGCCGTTCGGCGAGTTCCTCGAGAACAACCACGTCCTCATGCCGGGGGCCTTCGCGACCGAGTGGTACGGAGTGCTCCTGGCCGCGAAGCTCGGGTCCCGCCCCGCGGGCTGGGAGGCCGCCGACGCGGCCCTCGCCCTCGCGTGGTCCCGGGAGCTCGGGGTTCCCCTCCACCCGCGGTACAACCTGTTCTGGCACGACCTCACGGTCGAGGAGATCCGGACCTTGCGGGAGGCCGTCGCGGCCCGAGGCCGCCTCGAGGAAGGCCGCCTCGTGCTCCCGCGGGACGAGTCCCTCAAGGAGGTCCTCGTGCGCCTCGGTGCGACCCACCGCGTCCGGGACGGGGAGGTCGTCCTCGACCGGCACACGGAGGCGTTCCTCGCGTGCCTCGGGATCGACACGTCGACGGGCGGGCTCGCGGCGCGGGAGGCCCCGGACGCCGGGGACCCCCTCGCGTTCGTGTCCGCCCTCGCCGGCTTCCCCGTGAAGGCTCGAGGGCCTACGCGGATCGGCGCGCGGATGGCCCGGCCTGAGAAGGCAGCCCCGCGGAAGATGCAGCCCGCCCCCCACGCCCTGTTCCCGATCGGCCTCGAAGGGGGGCCCCAGCGCCTCCTCACCGACGCGGCCACGAAGGACGTCGTCGAGGTCGAGGTCGGCCTGCGGACGTGCTCCGCCTGCGGGAAGCGCTGGTTCCTCCCCCGGTGCACGTGCGGGGGCCACACCCGACCCCGGAACATGCCCGCGCGCCAGCGTATTCCCCTCCAGGAACTCCTGCGCACGACCCTTCAGCAGCTCGGGGAGCCGGAGCCCGCGGAGATCAAGGCGGTCCAAGGGATGATCTCCCGCACGAAGACGCCGGAGGCCCTCGAGAAGGGGATCCTCCGGGCGAAGCACGGGATCTACGTCTTCAAGGACGGCACGACGCGGTACGACATGACGAACCTGCCCCTCACTCACTTCGTGCCGCGGGAGGCGGGCCTCACCGTCGAGGCCGTGGTCCGACTCGGTTATGCGCGGGACGCGGACGGGCGGCCGATTGAGCGGGACGACCAGATCCTCGAGCTCCGGACCCAGGACATCGTCGTCGCGCGGTCCTGCGGGGAGTACCTCGTCCGCGTGGCGGCGTTCGTCGACGACCTCCTCGAGAAGGTGTACCGCCTCCCGCGGTTCTACGACGCCCGAACCCCCGAGGACCTCCTTGGGCAGCTCGTCCTGACGTTGGCCCCCCACACGAGCGGCGGCGTCCTCGCCCGGATCGTGGGCTTCACGGACGCCCAGGCGTGCTTCGCCCACCCCTACATGATTGCCGCGCGCCGGCGGAACTGCGACGGGGACGAGGACTCCGTGATCCTGCTCCTCGACAGCCTCATCAACTTCTCGCGGTCCTTCCTCCCGGACAAGCGGGGCGGCCTCATGGACGCCCCCCTCGTCCTCACGATCCGGATCGACCCCAACGAGATCGACAAGGAGGCCCACAACCTCGACGTCATGTCGGCGTATCCGCTCGCCCTGTACGAGGCCGCGGAGCGGTTCGCCCATCCCCGGGAGGTCGAGCCCCAAATCGACACGGTGTCCAAGCGGATCGGGAGCGTCCTCCAGTACGAGGGCTTCGGGTACACCCACGGGACGTCGGGGATCGTCCAGGGGCCCGTGGCGTCCGCGTACGGGCAGGGAGGGATGATCGAGAAGATGGACAAGCAGCTCGAGCTCGCCCTCAAGATCCGTGCCGTCGACGCGGACGACGTCGTCTCGAGGATCGTCGTCCACCACTTCCTTCCGGACCTCATCGGGAACCTGAAGGCCTTCTCGAGCCAGCAGGTCCGGTGCACGAAGTGCGGGGAGAAGTACCGCCGGATCCCCCTGCGCGGGCGCTGCCCCGGATGCGGGGGGAACCTCACCCTCACAGTCCACGAGAGCTCCGTGAAGAAGTACCTCGAGGTATCGAAGAAGATCACCCAGCAGTACGACGTGTCCCACTACCTGAGGCAGCGGATCGACCTCATCGAGGAGGCGATCGCGTCCCTCTTCACGAACGAGAAGGTCCAGTCCCTCAAGCTCGACGACTTCTTCTAGGCCGCGGCCCGCGCGCGGGACCGCTCGACCCGCACCCGAATCGCTCCGATGGCCACGAGGGCCATCCCGAGGAGGAGGACGCCCAGGACGAGGAGGGGGAAGTACTCGACGGTCAGTTCCGCGAGCTGGGTGGGCATCCAGCCGGACTCGAGCCCCAGCTGGTCGGGGCCCATGAGGTACGCCCCCACGAGGGCGAGGCCGAGGACCATCACGGCGATCCCTAGCTTCGCGACGGCCGGGGTGCGGAGGGTGTAGGCGCACGCCGGGCACACCCACACGGCGTCCTCGGGCAGCTCGCGGAGGCACTCGGGACAGCGTGAGGCCATCGGTCCCCGGAGTTGGGCGGCCGGGAAAAACCTTCCGTTCTGCGGGACCTCCGCCCGACGCGCCTGGACAAGCCTTTTGTAGCGGGGGTCGGTTCGCGACGGGATGCGGGCGTCGTCCCGGTGGGCCCTCGCCGCGATCGTCCTCGCGGCCATTGGGATCCGGCTATGGCCCGTCCGGGTCCACTCGCACTGGGGCTCCGATGTGGGGGAGTACTACGCGATCCTCCGGGACCTCCTCGCCTCGGGCCGCGTCTCGACGGAGTACGCGGGCTGGGGCATCACGTATCCGTACTTCCCGGGGATGTTCTTCGTCCAAGGAGCCGCCGTGGACGTGGGGGGACTGTCCGCCCCCGTCGTCGTGAACTTGCTCGTGCCCGTGCTCGGCGGGCTCGTCGCGCTGCCCGTCTTCGTCCTCGCGGCCTCCCTCGCGCGGGACGAGCGGGCGGGTCTCTTCGCGGCCGCCCTCGTCGCGGTCGCATTCCCCCACGCGTTCCCGACCTCCCACACGGCGCCCGCGACCCTCGGGGACCTCCTCGCCATCGCGTCGCTCCTCCTCTTCGTCAAGGTCCGTCGGGACTCCCGGGCGCTTCCCCTCGTCGTCCTCGTCGGGCTCGGGCTCGTCGTGACCCACCATCTCTCCCTGTACTTCCTCCTCGTCATGGAGGTCGCGTCCCTGTTCGTCCGCGGGATGATCCGGCCCGCTCACCTGTCACGGGGGACTTTGCGGGAGATCGGCGCCCTCGGGCTCGTCGTCGCGGCGACCCTCGGCTTCTGGCTCGGGTACGCGACGACGTTCCGCGACGGGATCCTCCGGGACGTGGATGTCCAGCCGTGGTGGCTCCTCCTCGCCGCCGCGCCCGTGGCGGTTGGCCTCATGGCCCTCCTCGTCGTCCTCCGCCGAAGGACCGCCTGGCGCTACCGTCCGCGGCTCCCCGACCTGCGCCGATCCGCCATCCTCGCAGGGGTCGCCCTCGCCGCCGTGTACGTCGTCCTCGCGGACGCCGTCTTCGTCTTCATCCCCGGGACGACGATCGCGCTCTCCCCCGCGGCCCTCATCCTGTTCGCTCCGCTCTACGTGCTCGTGTCGTTCTCCGCGGCCGGGCGGCAGGCGCTCGACATGCATCCGGACGGCATCCGGCCCACGGCGTGGCTACTCGGGCTCGTGGGGTCCGTCCTCGTCGGCGCGGCGTTCGCGCCGCGCACCCTCATCCCGTATCGCCACATGGAATACGTGATCATCGTCCTCGCGATCTTCGCGGGCCTCGGGTTCGTCCGGACCCTCGATCTCGCGGCCCTCCGGCCAAGGGCGAGGAGCCTCGCCACCCTCGCCTGCGCGGGCCTCCTCGCGGCGAGCGCACTCTCCGTTTACCCATCGAGAGACGTCCTCGGGGGATGGCAGGAGGGGTTGCGGCCGCAAGCCGTGGACGCGGCCTACTGGTCCCGGGACCGCGTGGACGGCCTCCTCCTCGCGGACCATCAGGCGTCCAACGTGGCGTTCGGCTTCGGGGGCGTCGACGCGACATGGGACCGCACGACGGCGCCCCTCCTCGCCCCCACCTTCGAGGACGCGCGGGCGGGGATGCTCGCCGTGCCATCCCCGTCAGGGGTTCGGGACGTCGCCTACGCATGGGTGGACGAGGACACGGAGCGAGGGGTGGCCCTGTACCCGTGGGAGCCCGCGGCGCCCATGCCGCCCGAGGCCGTCGCGAAGTTCTCCGAGTCACCCTTCGTCAAGTTGTTCGACAACGGGTTCGCGCGCGTGTACTGGGTCGCGTGGGGCTGCGACGGATCCTGCTGAGCCGCCAGCCTTTAAGCCCCGCTGCCGGTTGCGGGCACATCCATGCGCCTCGCCGTCCTCCATGACCACCTCTCCTTCATCGGGGGCGGGGAGCGCGTGGCCCTCACCCTCGCCTCGGCGCTCGACGCGGACCTCTTCGTGACGGACCTCGATCCCGAGCTGCCCCGGCGCATGGGCTCGCCTGACGTCCGCGTGGAGCAGATCGCGAAGGTCCCCGACGTCCCCACCCTGCGACAGTCCGCCCAGGCGAAGGCCTTCCGGCGGCTCTCCCTGCCCTCGTACGACGGATACGTGCTCTCCGGGAACTGGACCGTGTTCGCCGCGGCGAGGCACCGGCCGAACCTGTGGTACTGCCACACGCCCGTCCGGGTGTTCTACGACCTCCGGGACTCCTTCCTCGAGGGGCTCACCCTCGGCAAGCGGCTCGCCGCGGAGGGCTGGATCCGCCGATGGGAGCCGCGGTACGAGTCCGCCGTCGCCGGGGTCGACCGGATCGTCGCGAACAGCCGGAACGTCGCCGACCGCGTGAGGAAGTACCTGGACCGCAGCGCAGCGATCGTCCATCCTCCCGTCGACACCCGGCGCTTCCGGTTCCGCGAGGTGGGCGACTTCTGGCTTTCCGTGAACCGGCTCTCCCACGAGAAGAGGATCGGCCTGCAAATGGACACGTTCCGGGACCTGCCCGAGGAGCGCCTCGTCGTGGTCGGCGGGCCCCAGGCGGGCGTGGACGCAGGGCGCTTCGTGAGAGGGCTTGATCCCCCCGGGAACGTGGAGTTCCGTGGCGAGGTCGACGAGGCGGAGCTCCTCGACCTCTACGCGAGGTGTCGGGGGCTCTTCGCGACGGCCCATGACGAGGACTTCGGCCTCGGGCCCGTGGAGGCGATGGCCTCCGGCAAGGCCGTCGTCGCGGTGGACGAAGGGGGGTATCGGGAGACGGTCGTCCATGGAGAAACAGGCTGGCTCGTGCCTCCCGAGAAGGACGCCCTCTTCGCGGCCGTCCGGAGCGCTTCCGCGGGCGACTTGGGCGGCATGCGGGCGGCTTGCGAGGCGAGGGCGAAGGCCTTCGACGCCGCCGTGTTCGTCGAGCGAATGAGAGCCCTCGTCGAGACGATGGTCGGCGGGGCGATGCCATGACGGGCCGGGCCTGCGTGGTCGTCTTGAACTGGCAGGGCCGGAACTACATCCGCGACTGCCTCCGGGCGGCGCTCGCCCAGACATACGAGGACGCCCGCGTGATCGTCGTGGACAACGCGAGCACGGACGGGTCGCGGGAGATTGTACGGGACGAGTTCCCCGAGGCGACCCTCGTGCCCCTCCCGGAGAACCTCCACTTCGCGCGGGGCACGAACGCCGGCGTCGAGACGGCTCTCCGGGACCCCGAGTGCGCCTACGTGATGACGCTGAACAACGACACGCGCATGGAGCCGGATGCGCTCGCGGCCCTCGTGGCGGGGATGCGGGACCCGCGCGTCGGGGTCGTCGCGGCGAAGCTCCTCTTCATGGACACGGGCCGGATCAACAGCGCGGGGATCAGCCCCACGTTCGACGGGAGCGGAGTGGACCGCGGGTGGATGCAGGCCGACAAGGGTCAGTTCGACGCCGCGCTCGACGTCTTCGGGGCGTCCGCGGGGGCGGCCGTGTACCGCCGGGAGGCCCTCGATCGCGTGGGCCTGTTCGACGGGGACTTCCTCGCGTACTACGAGGACCTCGATCTCGCATGGCGGCTCCGGCTCGCAGGGTGGGAGGCCCGCTTCGCGCCGGGAGCCCGGGTCCACCACACGTACTCCGCCTCGACGAGCCCTCGTGCCATCTGGAAGACCTACCAGGGAGAGAGGAACCGGATCTGGAACCTCGTCCAGAACTACCCTTGGCGGTACGCAGCCGTTGCGGTCCCGTGGAACGCGTCCCGGGTGGCGTCCGCCCTGGGCCGCCACCTCCTTCGAAAGCGGAGCCCCCATACAGACTCGCCGACCCTGAGCGCCTTCACGTCCGCGATCATCCGGGCGAGGCTGGACGCGTATGCGGGGATGCCGCGGGCCCTCGAGAAGCGAAGACGCCGTCGTGCGAGCTTGTGGGTCGACCCTCGGGCCGTGGGACGATGGCTCCGCACCTATGGGGTACGAATCCGGGACATGCCCTTCGACTGATCAGGGCCGCGGAGGGTTCGGGAAGCACGCCGTGCACATGGGGTCGATGTCGCCGAACCGCTTATGGTATTCGCAGAAGCGCGCGGTCTGCATGAGGTCCATGCAGAACTGGTTCAGGACAGCGATCTGCTGGGACTTCGGCAGCCCCGCGTGGATCTTCGCGGCGAGGTCGTCCACGAACCCCGAGATCTCCGGGAATCGCCGGAGGATCTCCTGGTCCACCCCGCGGCTCTTCGTGTTGTAGTGGCTCACCGCGGCCTGGGTGATCCCGAGGGCCTTCGCGACGTCGACCTGCTTCATGTCGTACTTGCGCAGGAGTTCCTGGGCGAGGCGGGCGCGGATCGTGGGGAGGAGTTTCGCCACGACGACTTCCTGAGGTTGGAGCATCTGCAAAGCCGCCCGCGGAACGCCGACTTCCTCCTAGATATAACATCGTATTTAACCGTGACGACTTTTCTCTCGCGGGCGAGAACTCCGCCGGCCGCATGGCGGCCGATTCATGGTTGCGGGCCTAGGCCTCAATCCCCGTGCGCCAGGAATCATCTTCGACGGCGAGGACGGGCGAACGTCGGTGGAGGTCGGCGGACCGGAGGTGCAGGGTCTCGCCCGGGCCGAGGGCGCGGATGCTGGACTCGAGATCCTGGGTTTCTCCGACCACGTAGCCTAGGACGTTCATGTCGGGTCCGTTCCCTTCGCCATCGTCATCGGGGCATCGAACGACTCGGTCCTACTAATATTTGAGCGCGACAAAAATTCCTTTGGGAATAGGCGGGAGGGAGCCTCGTCGATCGTCGGCCTAGCTCGTCAGCTCGCCGAAGCCGCTCGCGCGGAACGGCGAGCTCACTTATACTCTGGAACTCATGGGCAGCCGCCCGGCCGAGGGTATCGCTGGGAGGGGTATCGAGGATGGCAATGAAAGGCGGAATGGGCGCGAAGATGGTCTCGTGCGACTGCGGCTTCATGATCCAGAGCCCGAGCGAGAACGAGGTCGTGAAGATGACCCAGATGCATGTGAAGGATACGCATCAGAAGGCCGTGTCCTCTGGCGACGTAATGAAGATGATGAAGCCGGGCATGATGATGAAGTAGGGCGCTCACTTCGAGCCCGCCCTCGCCGAGAAGCCACCAGGGAGAATTGAACTCCCGACCTGCCGCTTACAAGGCGGCTGCTCTACCGACTGAGCTATGGTGGCGCGCGGAGCCCATGGTCGCCAGGTGTAAAAGCGTTTCCCGGCCCCGGGACGATGCGGGCGGGTTCGTTCATTCTCATTCCT
>MGWD01000025.1:58105-58801 GCA_001800825.1 Euryarchaeota archaeon RBG_19FT_COMBO_69_17
CCTTTATTCCCGCTCTCCGGAGTGGGCCGGGACCAGTGAGCGTCCTCCCCTGTCCCACCTGCGGCGCGGACCTCTCCTACCTCGAGCAATACCAGCGTCACTTCTGCTACCACTGCCAGCAGTACGCGCCGGAGGGGTACGGTGCCCGCGGAGAGCAGAAGTGCCCCACGTGCGCGGGGATCCTCTCCTACGTCGCCGCGTACGACCGCTTCTACTGCTACAAGTGCAACTCGTATCCGCCGTCGGATTTCGCTCCGATCATGCGGCCCGTGGCGCCGGCACCGGCGGTGACGCCCGTCCCGATCCCGGAGCCGGAACCTTCGCAACCCCCCGAGCCGGCTCCCCAGGCACCGCCGGTCGAGGAGACCCCGAAGCCGAGGGCCGAGGAGAAACCGCCCGAGGCCGTCCCTCCGTCCCCCGAGCCCCAGGCCCCCGCAGAGGCGACGGACGAGGAGGCCGAATCCGAAGAGCGACCGCCCCTCGTCCGCGACCACATCCTCGAAGCGCGCAAACCCTTCCTGATCGACCTCTGCAAGGCGTACGGCCTCGACCCTACGGGACCCAAGGAGCGGCTCAAGGATCGGCTCCTGAGCTACCTCGACGAGCAGGAGGCCGCCGCACGCGCCGCGGAGCCGGAACCCGCTCCCGTGGAGACGCACGAGGAGCCGGCGGAGATCCCGCCCGTCGTTGCGCCGC
>MGWD01000025.1:58845-66765 GCA_001800825.1 Euryarchaeota archaeon RBG_19FT_COMBO_69_17
GCTGCGCCCCCTGTCGTCTCAGAAGAGCCAGCGCCCGCGCCTCCCCCCATCGTCGTCACGGAGCCGGCGCCCGTCGCCGTCCCCGTCGCCTCCGCCCCGCCGCCCAGCGTGGAAACGGCGCCGGCGACCGTCGAGCCGACCCCTGCCTACCGCCCCCGCCATCCGTGTCCTTCGTGTGGCCGCGAACTCGACTACATCTCCCGCTACGACCGCTGGTACTGCTACTCGTGCCGGGCGTACGCACCCCTCCGGCACATGAAGCGGACGTGCCCGAACTGTGGAGGGGACCTCCGCTGGATTGACGAGTACAAGCGCTGGTGGTGCGAGGCGTGTCGGGAGTATGCCCCCGAGGAGTTCCGCGGACCCGCGCCCCAGGCACCGGCGGGCGAACGGGGTCCGGCCGCAGCAGCCCCGGTCCCCGTGTCGGCCGCTCCTGCTGCGCCGGCGGCCCCAGCCGCGCCCATCCACCGCCACGGGAACCCGTCCGCGGGGATGGGGCTCGTCGCGTTCGGCCTCGTGATGTGGATCGGCTACGTCGTGTTCGTCGAGGTCCCCCGCGTGTTCTCCGTAACCCTCCCCGTCTCCCTGACGTCGGAAATCGCGTTCCTCCTCCAGACGGCGGGGATCCTGTTCGTGTCCCTCGGCGCGATCGTCGGCCTCGCGGGCACCCGAGAGCAATCCTGAGGTCGCAACCTTTTTCAGGCGGGGGCCCTTCGTGCGCGGGCCCATGCGACTCCAGGCCATCGTGAAGGACGAGCGCCGACCGAGGGACTTCGACCCCCGGGAGGTCGTGAGCACGTGGACGGAGAAGGACCTCCTCGGCGCGAAGGTCGTCGACGCATGGGTCATCATCTTCCGCACTCGGGGGTGCTACTGGGCCCGGGCCTCCGGGTGCAGCATGTGCGGGTACGTGAACGACGTCGCGAAGGAGGTGTCCCCCGAGGACCTCCTCGTCCAGCTCGAGGCGGTCCTCTCGCGCCACACGGGCCAGCCCATGGCCAAGGTCTACACGTCGGGGAACTTCTTCGACGACCACGAGGTCCCCCGGGAGTCCCGGGAGGCGATCCTCGAGGCCCTCGGGGACCGGTGCGAGAAGGTCGTCGTGGAGACCCTGAGCCACATGGTCCGGCGGGAGCAGCTCGAGCACGCCCTCGGGTTCGTGGACCGGCTCGAAGTCGCCTTCGGCCTCGAGTCGACGAACGAGCGGGTCCTTCGGCACAGCGTGAACAAGATGTGGGGCCTCGAGGAGCACGCGAAGGCCGCGGCCCTCTGCCGGGACGTCGGGGCGAGCGTGAAGACGTATCTCCTCATCAAGCCGGCATTCCTCACGGAGCGCGAGGCGATCGAGGACGCCGTGCGCTCGGGCCATGCGGCGGACGCCCACAGCGACACGATCTCCTTCAATCCTGTGAACGTGCAGTCGAGGACCCTCGTCGACCGGCTATATCGCCGCGGGGAGTACCGGCCTCCGTGGCTCTGGTCCGTCGTCGAGGTCCTCGAGCGGACGAGGGATCTCACGGCCCATGTGAAGTCCCACCCGACCGCGGCGGGCAAGCCCCGCGGAGCGCACAACTGCGGCGCCTGCGACCGCAAGGTCGCGGACGCGATCGAAGAGTTCTCCCTCGGACTGAGGAAGGACTTCGCGGATCTCGACTGCGCGTGCAAGGAAGTCTGGCGGACCTATTGTGAGGCGCAGCCGTTCATGCTGACGTCTGCGGACCCCGTCGCGTTGATCGCGGAGTGACGGGCCCGCGGGGCGCACGGCGGGGGCGGCGTATCACCCGTGTGACGGGCGTCGCAACCTTCATAGGGTTTCGCGAACTCGGGAGGCGGCGATGCGCGCTTACGAACTCCGCCGCGGATGGGCGAGGAATGTCGAGGGCGACAAGCTCCGAGCGATCGCCGCGGACACGTTCGGATCCGCGAACGTCGAGGACGGCAAGGTCGTCGTCTCCTTCGGTGCCATCGACCGCCTGACGGCGTGGACGGACGGGAAGAGCCTCTTCGTCGACATCGCGATGAAGGCGGGGGTTCCGGATGGCATCGCGACGGACACGATCACACGGAACAATCGGTTCCTCGAGACCGCGACGGGCTACAACGCGAAGGAGCGCAGCAAGCGGCTCCAGGCGAGGGCGAAGGAAGGGAAGTTCTGAAGGAGGCCGTCGCGTCCCTGAGACCGATTGGAAAAGTTACTTAAACGATGAGCCTGTTGAGCCACGCGACATCATACTTCGAGGCGCACCACCCGGCGGGTGGCCCCTCCGTGGATTTCCGGGAGGGGTGGAGTTCGAAAGGGCCCCGCGGGCCGCGTTGCTCCGGGATGACCGGACGCCGGCCCAGAACAGCCTCCCGCCGGCCGCGCTTCGGGACATGGGAGATGCGAGGACTCGAGTGGGAGGTCCCGTCGGAGGCCTCCCCATCGGTCACCCGCCCATCGGATCTAGCGGATGCCCCGCATGTCGAGATTGCGCCGTCGCGGTCCCTCGCGAGCCGGCGTGTCAGGAAGACCGCCCGCGGAAAGAAGACGCTACGCTTCGCGGTCCTCGGGGCAGGCCACGGGGGCCTCGCGATGGCCGGCCACCTCGCGGCGATGGGCTTCCCTGTGAACCTTTGGAACCGGACGGCGACCCGCGTGGAGCACATCAAGCTCCGCGGCGCGATCGAACTCGAAGGCGTCATCACCGGGGAGGGTCGCGTGGAGCTCGCGACGGCGGACATCAAGGAGGCCGTGGAGGGGGTCGATGTGATCATGGTCGCGATCCCCGCCATGGGTCACCGAGAGGTCGCCATCGCCCTCACGGACGTCGTGCGGGACGGGCAGACGATCGTCCTTAATCCCGGGCGCACGGGCGGCGCCCTGGAGGTCCGCGCCATCTTCCAGAAGAAGGGCGTCACCGCCGACGTGACGATCGCGGAGGCGCAGACGTTCCTCTACACCTCCCGCCACGTCGAGCCGTCGAGCGTCCACGTCTTCGACATCAAGAACGAGGTCGCCCTCGCCGCCCTGCCCGCATACAAGACGCCGGAGGTCCTCAAACGCCTCCGGATCGCGTACCCGCAGTTCATCCCGGGGAATAACGTCCTGCAGACGGGGCTCGACAACATCGGTGCGATCTTCCACCCCGGGGTGATGATCTTGAACGCGGGCCGTATCGAGTCGACCCACGGGGACTTCGAATACTACCTCGAGGGGATCACGCCCAGCGTCGCGGCGATCCTCGAGGCGATGGACAAGGAGCGTGTTGCCGTGGCCGCCGCCCTCGGGATCCACGCGCACACGGCGCGGGAGTGGCTCTACCTGACATACGACTCCCCGGGGCGGGACCTCTACCAGGCCGTCCAGTCGACCCCGGGGTACAAGGGGATTACCGCGCCCGCGCATCTGAACCACCGTTACATCCTCGAGGATGTCCCGATGAGCCTCGTGCCCATCGCGTCGATCGGCGAGATGCTCGGGGTTCCCGTGCCGACGATCCGGTCGGTCATCCACCTCGCCTCGATCATCCACGGGCGGGATTTCTGGAAGGAGGGGCGGACCGTGGACCGACTCGGGATTAAGGGAATGTCCGTGAAGGAGATTCGCCTCCTGGCCGTCGGAGGGGAGCCATGAAGGTCCTCGGCGCCTCGATCGGGAATTGCGTCCACACGGGAGGCATCGTGAACTTCCTCCATCTCGCCGAGGAGGCCGGGTACACGGCGACGTTCCTCGGTCCTGCGGTCCCGGTCCTCAGGGTCGTGGAGGCGATTCGTACCGAGAAACCGGACCTCGTGGCGATCTCGTACCGGCTAACGCCGGAGAACGCAAGCGCGATCCTCCACCAGTTCACGCAGGCAGTGGACGCGAAGGGACTCCGGAAAGGGCGACGGTTCGTCTTCGGCGGAACGCCGCCCTGTGCGGCGGAGGCCTCGAAGACGCGCCTCTTCGATGCCGTGTTCGACGGCGGCCAGCCTGTGCCGGAGATCGTCGCGTGGCTCCGGGGAGAGACGGCCTCCCGGGGAAAGGAGTCCTACGCGCACACGCTCGTGGAGCGAATCGAGCAGCGGCATCCGTGGCCCCTCATCCGTCACCACTTCGGGATGCCGAGCCTCGAGGAGACCGTGAGTGGCGCCCAGGAAATCGCGGAAGCCCACGCCCTCGACGTCCTGTCGATCGCTCCCGACCAGAATGCCCAGGAGTTCCTCTTCCGGCCTGGGGAGATGCGGCCTGAGCTCGACGGGGCGGGCGGGGTCCCCGTGCGCTCGCCGGACGACCTCCATCGGATCCACGAGGCCACGCGGAGGGGCAATTTCCCCCTCATCCGATGCTACAGCGGGACGAACGACCTCGTGAAATGGGCCGCGATGCTCGTGGACACGATCGAGATCGCTTGGGGGGCGATCCCCCTGTTCTGGTACAGCCAGCTCGACGGACGTTCGAAGCGGCCCCTCGAGGTGTCCATCGTGGAGAACGTGGAGGCGATGGGCTTCTACGCCTCGAAGGGCGTCCCCGTCGAGGTCAACGAGAGCCACCACTGGTCCCTGCGCGACGCGCCGGACGCGGTCGCCGTTGCAGCAGCGTTCCTTGCCGCGTACAGCGCGAAGAAGGCGGGCGTCCGGACGTACGTGGCGCAATACATGTTCAACAACCCTCGCGGCACGAGTCCCGCGAACGATCTCGCGAAGATGTACGCGAAGATTGAACTCGTCGAGTCCCTGCAGGGCGGAAGCTTCAGGGTGTACCGCGAGGCCCGGACGGGGCTCAACTCCCTACCTCTCGACATGGACCAGGCGAAAGGCCATCTCGGATCCTCGATCCACACGATGATGGCGATCCGGCCCCAGATCCTTCACGTCGTCGGGTACTCCGAGGCGAACTATCATGTGGGCCCCAAGGAGCTCATCGAGTCGTGCCGAATCGCGCAAGGGGCGGTCCGGAACGCCCTCCTCGGCCTCCCGGATCCTTTGACGGATGAGGCCATCAAGACGCGCAAGGCCGAGCTCGTCGACGAGGCCCGTTTCCTCCTCGATGAAGTCCGAGACTTCGCCGGACCCGGGGTGGAGGATCCCTGGGCGCACCCGGAGACCCTCGCCCGCGCCGTGAAGGCGGGAATCCTCGACGCCCCCCATCTCCTGGGCAACCCCGTGGCCTGCGGCCGGACGATTACGCGGATGATCGACGGCGCTTCCCGCGCGGTGGACCCGGAGACAGGGAAGCCAATGACGGAGCGCCAACGGCTCAAGTGGCTCGGGGTCACGTGAGGAGGTGCGCTCGGTGTGCGGAATCGCGGGAATCGTTGGGGACGTCGACGAAGGCCTTCTCCGCCGCATGCTCGAGACGTTGCGGCACCGTGGACCCGACGATCTAGGCGTGTTCGTGGACGACCGTGCGGCGATCGGCCAGACCCGCCTCAGCATCATCGACGTCGCAGGGGGCCACCAGCCGATTGTGAACGAAGAAGGGGCCGCCGCGATCGTTGCGAACGGCGAAGTCTACAACTACCGTCAGCTCGCGAAAAGCCTCGCACGGCACACGTTCAGGACGCACTCGGACAGCGAGGTCCCGCTCCATCTCTACGAGGAGATCGGCCCGGAGGTCGCGTCCCGGCTTGACGGGATGTTCGCCCTTGCGCTCTGGGACGGCCAGGCCCTGTACCTCGCTCGCGACCCCGTGGGGATCAAACCCCTCTACTACGCCATCGACAGCGGCACGTTATACTTCGCCTCGGAGATCAAGGCACTCCTGCCCGCGTCGAGGGACATCCGAGAATTCCCAAACGGCCACTGGTACCGCACGGACCGTGGCTTCGTCCCGTTCGCCCGATGGGAGACGGAAGTCCGCGAGCCGTGGACGGAGGACGAGGCCCTCGCGAGGGTGCGCGAGCTCCTCCCGAGGGCCGTCCACAAGAGGCTCATGTCCGAGGTGCCTCTGGGGACCTTCTGCTCCGGCGGACTTGACAGCACCCTCGTCACGGCCCTCGCTGCGCGCGAGATCGAGACGTTCCACACGTTCTCCACGGGGATGGCTGGGTCGCCGGATCTGGAGAGCGCCGAACGGGCGTCCGAGTTCCTCGGGACGGAGCACCACACGCGCGAGTTCACAGAGGAGGAGGTCCTCGATGCCCTGCCCTCGGTCGCGTGGCACCTCGAGTCGTTCGATGCCGCGCTCTTCCGGAGCGCCGTGCCGACGTACTTCGTGTCCGAGCTCGCACGGAAGTACGTGACCGTCGTCCTCACGGGCGAGGGGGCCGACGAACTGTATGCTGGCTACCGCTACCTGGAAAACCTACCTTCCGGGGGACCGCTGCAGGAGGAGCTCGTCCGGATCACGCGGGACCTTCATTTCGTGAACCTCCAGAGGACGGACCGCATGACGATGGCCCACTCCCTCGAAGGCCGCGTGCCGTTCTTGGATTGGGAGCACATCCGGTTCGCGCTCACCCTGCCGGAACGGTTCAAGGTCCGCGGTCCTCATCGGACCGGAAAGTGGCTCTTGCGTAAGGCGTTCGCCAAGATGCTTCCCGAGGACCTCCTGTGGCGGGGCAAGCAGAAGTTCGCGGAGGGAACGGGATCCTCGGAGATCATCCGGACGGAGGCGGAGCGACAGGTGTCGGACGCGGAGTTGGAGCGGGAAGCCGGGCAGGCTCCCATCCCGGTCCGGACGAAGGAGGAGCTGCTTTGCTACCGGCTCTTCCAGGAACACTTCGATCTTTCACCCCAGGTTGTCCGAGACCTCGTCGGCGCGACCTCGGTCTACTGAGGGCGGCTCCTCCGTTACCCGGCGAGTTCAGGCACCGAGGTCGACGGACTCCTCGTGGATTTGCAGGCCTTTCGCGCGAAGCCCGGCCAGGAAGCCATCGGGGGATAGCTGCTCCGGGATCACGAGCCCCTTCGCCCGCACGTCCCCATCCAGGAGCATCTCCGTCGCAACGGCGCCGCCGGTGCCGACCATGTAGGCGGTCGCGTTCGTCCCGTGCAGGCGGTACGCCTCATCGTAGGAGATCCCGGATCGCATCCGGATCTTTCTCTGCTTCCTGTCCTTCACGCCCGTCACCTCTACGACGCAATAGGCGTGGCCGCGGATGCGGCCGAGGAGGTCCACGGGTGATGGGAGAGCGGCGGCGAGGACGTCCAGGGGACGGACCCGGGTGCCCCTCACCTCGATGGGCTCGTGCGATAGGAGGCCGAGCCTTCGGAGGATCGCAGCGGCCTCGATCCAGGCGGGATCGATGAAGATGTTGAACGAGGCGCGCGTGAGCGTCTTGATGCCCATGGGCAGGAAGTACGTCTCGTCGTGGTTCGTCTTGTAGACCTTGAGAGGTCCCACGGGCTCCGGAAACACGTACGTCTGGCTCGAGCTCAGGGGAGGCACGAAGGTGATCCGGCCGTCCTCGAAGACGGCGGCGGGGACGCTCATCTCGTCGAGGAGGTCCACGGGGGACCAGATGGAGAAGAGGTCCAGGCCCTCGACGGAGGCCGTGTCGCCGTCGAAGACGTGGGCTTCGTCCGCGCGGTCGAGCTGGCCCGCGGCGTGCATCGCGAACACATCGGAGATCCCAGGCTCCTGTCCCATCCCGACGAGGGCGGCGATGCCCGCGTCGGAGCACATCGTCCCTGCGGCATCGAACTCCGGACCCGTGCCGTCGAAGGGCATCCCGAAGTCCACGTAGTCCGCCCCCACCTCCGCCGCGACCTCGAGGACGAGCAGGTTCAGCCGCCATGGCATCGTGGCGATGACGATGTCGCAGGACGAGAGGAGATCCCGCAACGCCTTTCGGTCCGTGCCGTCCACGGTCTGCACGATCGCCTTACCGCCCGGGATCCGGGAGGCCAGCTGCTCCGCCGCATCCGTCTTCCGGTCGGCCAGGACGAGACGGTTCACCTTCGGATGCTTCGCCAGCTGCTCCGCGCACACGAGGCCGCACACGCCGCAGCCGAGTT
>MGWD01000025.1:66931-69983 GCA_001800825.1 Euryarchaeota archaeon RBG_19FT_COMBO_69_17
AGAAGGAGGCCCAGTCGCCGGGCATGTCCCGTGGCGAGCGGTGAAGGACGTGGACGACGGTCTGGGGGCCCTTCGGGATGACGTCGTAGTGGACCGTCGTGATGACGGATGCCTCCTCCGCGGCCATGGGCCATGTGAACACGAGGGTGTGCGGACCATCAATCGTCGTGATCGTCCCTTCGATGCGACCCGTGGGGAACGTGGCCTCGAACCGGCCGCCCACGTCGGGCTCGAAGAGGGCTTCCTCACCCCACCAGAGGTTGAGCCGCTCCGCGTTCGTCAGCGCGTCGAAGACTTGGTGGGGGAGCGCGTTGATCGTGATTCTCGCGTCGCCGAGGACGGCCGCGTGAGGGGGCTTGGGCGGGGGGCCCGAGCTCGACGGAGGCGGGGCGCCAGGTGCGGACACGGCCCGGAGAACATCGGAGGGCCTGAAAACGCTGCCGGTCGGGTCGAGAGGTTCTGAAGAATCCTCCTTCGCGCGTCGACCGAGGCTACATCCCCTTCCGCCATCGTCCCGCGGGCGCAGCGCTCCCGCTGACCGTCGAAGGGGATGGAAAAGGAATGGAGGGCGTGCCCCCGGCCTACAGGCCGAAGAGCGCACCCAGGCCCGCAGCGGCCTCTTCCTCCGAGACCTTCTCCTCTTCCTTCTTCTCTTCCTTCTTCTTCTCGTCCTTCTTCTCGGCTGCGGGTGCGGCCGCGGGAGCGGCGGCGGGCATCGCGACGGCCGCCTTCAGGGCCTCGTCGATGTTCACGCCCTCGAGCGCGGCGGTCAGGGCCTTCACGCGGGTGTCGTCGACCTTCACGCCCGCCGCGGTGAGGACCTTCTTCAGGTTCTCCTCGCTGACGGGCTTCCCGGCCGCGTGCAGGACCAACGCCCCATAGACGTATTCCATGCGTTTTCACCTCCTGTACCTTGGATGATTCGGATTACCCTCCGAGCTCCTTCTTGAGATCCTCGTCCGCGACCCCGGGCGCGCGGCCCGCCAAGGCGAGGGCTTGGGCCCGCGCTTTCGCGAGGAGGACCTTGACGCTCTCCGGGGTCGGGAAGCCGCTCTCCACGGCGAGGGAGAGGGCCTTCGCGTGGGCGACGGTGAGGAGCGGGACAATCGTCGCCTTCGTCGGGTAGCCAACGAACATCGCGAGGTTGAACGCCCCCGCCCCGGCCTCCGTGAGCTGAGCCCGCACGACGACGTCGTCCACGGCGAGTGCGTCCCGTCGGAAGACCATGCCGTCCTCGTAGGCGCCCTTGAGGTCCAGGCCGACGATGAGGGGGAGGATCTCGAGGCGGGTGAGCACCTGGGCCGCGTCCCTCGGGATACGCTCCCCCGCCTTCACGAGGAGCTTGTCCTTCTTGATCACGACCTTTCCGCGGTCGATCGCGGCCGGGATCCCAGCCTTCTGGAGCTCCCCGACGATGGGGCCCGGCTTGAAGGGCGTCTCCCCCGCATAGACCCAAAGGTCCTCGGGGGCGACCTCGCCGCCCCGCGCGGGGGCCTTCGTCTTCGTCGACTCGAGCTCCTTGAACAGCCGGAACGGGTTCACGTCCGCCGTGACGAGGGCCGTCTGCCCATCGATCGCCTCCTCGAGGGCTTCGAGGTGCGGGCGTTTTGCAGCGGCCTCCTTGAGGGCGAGGCGGACGAGGCTGTTCTTCGACACGGTGATCGTCGCCCGGCCGCGCAGCCTCTGCCGGATCGCCTGGAACTGGGGGGCCGGGATCCCCTGGAAGCTCGCGATCCCAACGACCTTGCTCTCCGTGAGCTGTCGGACGAGGCCCGCGACGACCTCCTTCTTGTAGGGTGCCACGTGCGCCATCGTCCTCCCCTCACAGGTACCTCACGGCCGGACCCATCGTCGTCTTGACGTAGGCCGACCGGATGTTGAAGCGTCCGCGCTCGAGCTTGCCCATCACGCGCCGCATGAGGAAGTCCAGGTTCTCCGCGAGGTCCTCGGGGTCCATGTCCCGGGTGCCGATCGCCGCGTGGAACGTCGCGCGGTCTTTCGACCGCACGCGGACCGTGGAGCGCATGGAGTTGATGAGGGACGTCGGATCCGCCGTCGGGGGGATCGGGCGGGGCATGCGTCCGCGGGGCCCGAGGACGACCCCGAGCCGCTTCCCGATCACGGGCATGAGGGGGGCCTCCGCGATGAAGAACTGGTAGTCCTCCGCGAGGGTGCGGGCCTTCGTCTTGTTCCCCGCGTACTCCTCGATCTCCTGGGGCTGGACTACGAGGTCCGCGACGGCGCGGGCCTTGAGGGCGAGCTCCCCGGAGGCGAAGACGCACACCCGCACGGGCTTCCCGCGCCCCTTCGGCAGGACGACCTCGTCGTCGATCCGGTTCTTGGGGACGCTCAGGTCGACTTCCCTCAGGTTGATCGCGACCTCGACGGTCTCCGGGAACTTCCGGGGCTTCGCGGCCTCGAGGGCCTTCTTGACCGTCTCGATCGAACGCTTCTCCGCCAAAGGGACTCGCCTCCTGCAGTGCGTGCGGCCGACCGGGCCTCCTGCAAGGGGAGGCGACGAAAGAGAGGGTCCTACATAAGTCTTGCGGGGCACCGCGGGGGATCCGTCCTCCGGGGCGCCGACGAGCCTATCTCGATGTCGAGCCGGCGTCCCTCGGCCCCATGCCCGGCGTCCCGATTATCATCGGGACGATGATAACGCGGGAAAGCCTTTTCTAGCGAGGCCGCGTAGGCAGCCGCGATGCGGGAGGAGGAGGCGTCGAGGGCCCTGGAGGCCCTCGGCCTCACGGGGAAGGAGGCGTCCGCGTACCTCGGCCTCCTTCGGAACGGGGTCTCGACGGCCCAGGAGGTGAGCCGGCTCCTCGGGGTCCAGTATCCCGCGGTCTATCGGATCCTCGAGTCCCTCGAATCGAAAGGGTGGATCGAGGTGTCCCAGGAGCGGCCGAACCGGTACCGCGCCCGCGCGCCCCGGATCGTCGCGGAGGAGGCGCGCCAGGCCCGGGTCGACGACCTCGCGTCCGCGGCCGAGCTCGTGGGTGACCTCGAGGAACGGATGGCCCCCCGCGCCCGGGACGCGGGCGGGGACCTGTGG
>MGWD01000025.1:70016-86239 GCA_001800825.1 Euryarchaeota archaeon RBG_19FT_COMBO_69_17
GCGAGCCGACGGGAGGTGCTGTGCGCGAGCCCCTTCCCCGTCGGGCCGCCGGTCCTGAGGATCCTCGCGGACGCCCTCTCCCGCTCCCACCGCCCCGTTCGGCTCGTGCTCAACGAGGCGAACCGGCCCGACGTCGCGGAGCTCGGAGGTACCCTGAGCCCCCGCGTCCGGGTCCAGTTCCCGTTCCCCGCGAGGCCCCTCCCGAAGACCCGCCTCGCCCACACGTTCGTGTTCCCGAACGACCGGGAGGTGTTCATCCTCAACTCGTTCTACCGGGATGGGGACCTCATCGCGGACCGGCTCCAGGGCCTGTGGGTCGGGGACGCGGACTTCGTTCGGGTCCAGCTCGAGGCGATGCTCGAGAACCTCGCGGAGCCGAAGCCGCGCCTGCGGCGGTTCCCGAAGACCGCGTGACCTCAGCCGACGAGGGCCTTGTCGTACTTCCCCGCGGCGATCTCTCTCGAGACCTCCTTCGCGGGCTTCCCGTCGACCGTCACGCCCATCGAGACGCACGTGCCGACGACCTCGAGGACGCGGGCCTTGAGGGACCTCCCCTGCATCGCGTCCGCCTTCATCTTCGCAATCTTCACCGCGCCGTTCAGGGTGAGGTTTCCCGCGCGCGTCTTCCCCGCGTCCCCGGAACCCTTCTCCACGCCGACCTCCTTGAGGATCAGGGCGGACGTCGGAGGGGTCCCTACTTCGATCGTGTACGCCTTCGTCTTCGGATCGATGAGGAGGACGACGGGGACCTTCATCCCCTCGAAGCTCTTCGTCTTCTCGTTGATCGCCTTCAGGATCTCGACGATGTTGACCCCGAGGGGTCCGAGGGCGGGACCCAGGGGCGGTCCCGGGGTCGCCTTGCCTCCATCGACAAGGGCTTCGATTCGCTCGGGCATGGATGGGACCTCTCGCGACGTCGCCCCAGAGTGCCGACCCCCATAAACGTTTCGTCCCCCGACGGCTTGAAGTGCGCCCCGGGCCTTGCCCGCGTCGATGCGCGTCCCCCCGAGCGACGGCCCCTCCCTCGACCTCGCCCGGATCCGGCGGGAGCTCCCCGACCTCGACGCGGACGTCCCCCTCCGGTACCGGCCCATCGTGGACCGCCTCGGCACGGCCCGGACGGTCCTCGAGATCGGCCGCGGGGAGGTCGGCCTCGCCCATCTCCTCGGCGCCCCCGTGGTCACGTGCGACGTCGCGAGAGCCGGGTCCCTGGCCCCGGAGGAGAGGTTCGTCCTCGCGACGGGGACCTCGCTCCCGTTCCGCGCGGCGTCCTTCGACGCGGTCCTCGCCGTGGACGTCCTCGAGCACGTCCCGTCGGATCGGAGGGCGTCCCTCATCCGCGAGGCGACCCGCGTTTCCCGAGGCCTCGTGTTCCTCGCGGGTCCCTTGGAGGGCAGCGCCTCCGCGGAGGGCCGGGTCCGGAAGGCCCTGATGGCCCTTCGGGGTCGCACGGAGCCTTGGCTCGAAGAACACCGCGCCCTCCGGCTCCCCCGGGAGGCGGAGGTGCGAGGCGCCATCCCCGACGGATGGAACGTCGAGCGGGTGCCCAACGTGAACCTGAACGTGTGGACCGGTAATCGACTCCTCATGGGCGTCGTTGGGCGACCGGCCCGAATCCTTCCGAGCCTGGGCCCCCTCCTCGATCGGGGCCGGACCTACCGGGTCGTCTTCGTCCTTCGCCGCGCGGGAGACTAGATTGTGGCGCCCCCGGACCATGTCCCGTCCGTGATCCCTCGGATTCCTGCGCGGACGGGCGCTGCCTTCGGCCTCGTCGCGATCGCGGCGTGGGCCTCCCTGTACGGGGTCGCGGCGTCGTCCTACGCCGGGTACGATCCGAGGGTGAACTTCCTCAGCGACCTCGGGCATCCCCTGGCGCCCAATGCGTGGGCCTTCAACGCGGCGTGCATCCTCGCAGGGCTCCTGTACGTGCCCTACAGCCTTTCCGTCGGGCACGTCCTCGGAGGTCGTGCGGGCCTCGCAGGGTCAGCCCTCCTCCTCGCCGCGAACGGATTCCTGGTCCTCGTCGGCGTGTTCCCCGAGGAGTCCCCCAACAACCTGCACTTCATCGCGTCCGCGGCGTTCTTCCTGCTCCTCACCCTGTCCGCGGGAGTCCTCGCCCTCCCCCTCCATGCGTCGCGCGCGTTCGGCCCGGGTTCGGGGATCCTTGCGGGGGCGGTCGTCGCCGGCGGCGTCGTGCTCGTCGCGTCCCGGGTCGACCCGCTGTGGGAGCACGTGGCCGTCGGCCTGGGCCTAACCTGGTCCCTGTGGAACGCCGGCCGTCTGCTCCGCCTCGCGGCGGGCTGAGCCCTCGGCGGCCTACTTGTCCTCTTCCTTCTGGAGGACGCGGACGTGATCGCCCCGCACGGTCACGGGGATCCGGACCATCGCCTCGAACAGCTCGACCGTGATCTCCTCCTTCGTCTCGTCGATCTTCATCACGCGGGCCTTCTCCCCCTTGAAGGGCCCCGCGATGAGCTCGACGATGTCCCCCTCCATGATCCCGCTCACGATGGGCTTCGGGGACAGGTAGACGTCGATGTCGCTGAAGTTGATGCCCGCGGCCTCGTCCCGGCCCTTCACGACGCCCCGCGCCCGGCGAATCCCGCGGACGATCTCCTCGAGGCGGTCGGGGTTCATGGACTCCACGAAGACGTATCCGCGGAGGTTCGCGGGGGCGAGGACCGCGAACACGCCGAGGTCCTTCGCCTTCGCCCGCGCGTAGATCGCGTCCGCGACCGTCCGCTCGTGCCCGATGGACGACTTCACGGCGACGACGGCCTGGCGGCCCGCGAAGCTCAGGGTCTTGACGTCCCGCGCGTTCGCGGGATCCCCCTTGGACACCGCGTTCACGACGACGTTGAGGCGGTCCCCGTACCGGGCGCCCTTGGGGCACGTGATCGTCATCGTGATCTCGCGGACCCCCTCGGGGATGAGCGTGAACTCCTTCTCCGTGATCTTGCTGTACGTGACGTCCCAGACCTTCTCCTCGACGCCCCAGATCTTGATGATCCACTCCGGCGGATCAGGCAAGTCCGAGCTGTAGTTCAGATCGAGCTTGAGCTGGATCACGTCGTCGTCCGTCCCCGTGTTCGTCACGAGGAGCTCGTACTCCTTGGACTGGCCCGCGGTCAGGGAGAGCTTCGTGTCCTGGACCTCCTGGCCGTCCGTGCGGAGCTCGACCTTGACCCCGCGGCGGGCCGGAGGGGGCCGCTCCTCCGCCTTCGGCTCCGGCCTCGGCGCCGGGGCCTTCGACACGTCGTCCAGAAGTCCCATCGTGCTCACCCACCCGCTACCCGAAGAGGGAACGGAACCAGTCGGGGCCGTACCGCATGCCCCAGTAAATCAAGAAACCGAGGGCGCCGATCGCGACGATCCCGAGGCCCGTGATGAGGACGATCCGCGAGTATTCATCCGACGTCGGCTTCCGGGCCATCTTGAGGACGCGGCCGTACTTCCCCTTGCCGAGCCGCTTCGCTCGCTCCTCGATCCGCCGTTGGACCTCCCAGCTCCTGTCGACGATCCCCGCCATGTATCCGTCCTCAGCGAACGACGTCCACCCCGACCTCGCGCCCCCGGAGGTGCTCCCCGGGGCCGAGGATCTGCTTCGACCGGACGCCCGTCAGGATGAGCATGACCCGGAGCTTGTGCTGGAGGGTCGGGTCGACGGCCGCGCCCCAGATGATCCGAGCGTTCGGGGAGATCCGGCTCTGGACGATCTCCGCGACCTTCTCCGCCTCCGAGACGCTCATGTCGTTCCCGCCCGTGACGTTCACGAGGGAGCCCGTCGCGCTGCTCACGTCCACGTCGATGAGGGGCGAGTTGATCGCGGCCTCGATCGCCTCCTCCGCGCGGTTCTCGCTGTCGCTCTCCCCGAGGCCGATCATCGCGACCCCGCCGCCCTTCATGATCGTCTTGATATCGTTGAAGTCGAGGTTCACGAGGCCCGGCCTCGTAATGACCTCCGTGATCCCCTTGATCGCCCGCATAAGGACGTCGTCGGCGACCTTGAATGCGGAGTTGAGGGCGAGCCGGGGCACGATCTCGAGGAGCTTGTCATTCGGGATCACGACGACGGTGTCCGCCAAGTTCCGGAGCTTCTCGAGGCCGTACTCCGCGTTCTCCGCGCGGATCGCGCCCTCGGCCCGGAACGGGAACGTGCAGATCGCAATCGTGAGGGCGCCCGCCTCCTTCGCGAGCTGGGCCACGACGGGCGCGCCACCCGTGCCCGTGCCGCCGCCGAGGCCGCACGTGAGGAAGACCATGTCCGCCCCGTGGAGGACCGACCGCAGCTCGTCCGCGGCCTCCCGGGCGGCCTCCTCCCCGACCTGCGGGAGCGCGCCCGCCCCGAGCCCCCGCGTCGCGCGGCGTCCCAGGAGGAGCTTGTGGGGGGACCGGATCGTGAGGAGGTGCTGGGCATCCGTGTTGCACGCGTACAGCTCCGCGCCGACGATGCCCGCCTCGACGAGGCGGTCGATCGTGTTGGACCCGCCCCCGCCGATGCCGATGATCTTGATGTTCGTCCGCAGGCTCGCGAGGATCCGCTCGAGCTCCGCGTCCTCCGTGCCCATGCCCACTTTCTGGGTGGGGGCCTCGGGGACCCGCGGCTCCTCGGCGGCCCGGGACACGACTTCCCTCACGATGGAATCCATGCTACGGCCTCCGGCTCCCCAAGGACGCGCCTGGACGAACCGTGGGTGCGACGTAAAGGAGGGGCGTTAATAAAGGTTTCTTGGGACGCGAGCCGCGCGGCCTCCCGTGGATGCGCGCTCCGCTGGGAGCGGGCGAGGTCCCGCCTCCGCGCATCTCCATCCCGTGCGGACGGCCACCCGGAAGGCATCAGCGGATGACGTCCACGCCCACGCGGGCGCGTTCCTCCGCGGGGTCCCGCCGGCCGACGATCTGCTTCGAGCGGACCCCCGTGGCCACGAGCATGACCCGGAGGGTGTGTTCGAGGGACGGGTCCACCGTGGCGCCCCAGATGATCCGAGCGGTCGGGCTCACCTTGGACTGGACGACCTCCGCGACGCGCTCCGCCTCGCTGATTGTCATGTCGTTCCCGCCCGTGACGTTGATCAGGACGCCATGGGCCGTCGAGACGTCGACCTCGAGGAGCGGGGAGTTGACCGCCTCCTCGATCGCCTCGATCGCGCGGTTCTCGCCCATCGCCTGGCTCTCGCCGAGGCCGATCATCGCGACGCCCCCGCCCTTCATGATCGTCTTCACGTCGTTGAAGTCGAGGTTCACGAGGCCAGGCTTCGTGATGATCTCCGTGAGGCCCTTGATGGACCGCATGAGGGTCTCGTCCGCGAACTTGAACGCGAGGTTCAGGGCCATCCGCGGCACGAGGTCGAGGAGCTTGTCATTGGGGATCGTGATGACTGTATCGGCGGCGTCCCGGAGCCGCTCGAGGCCCCACTCCGCGCTCTCCATGCGGAGGCGGCCCTCGCCCCGGAACGGGAGGGTCACCACGGCGATCGTCAGGGCGCCCATCTCCTTCGCGACGCGGGCGACGAAGCCGCTCCCACCCGTCCCCGTCCCGCCGCCGAGGCCGCACGTGACGAAGACGATGTCGGAACCTTGGATGACCTGGCGGAGCTCTTCCTCCGCCTCCCGGGCGGCCTCCTCGCCGATCTGGGGCAGGGCGCCCGCGCCAAGGCCCTTCGTGATGCGCCGGCCGAGGAGGACCTTCTTCGGCGCCGTGATGTGGAGGAGGTGCTGTGCGTCCGTGTTGCACGCGTACAGCTCCGCGCCGACGATCCCCTCGTTATAGATCCGGGCGATCGTGTTGCAGCCGCCGCCGCCGATCCCGACGATCTTGATGTTCGTCCGCATCTTGCTGAGCATCTCTTCGAGCTCGGCGTCGACGCGGGTGTCCTCGAACGCGGGGGCGCTCCCTTCTCGGGCGAGTACGTCCTCTAGCATCGTGTTCATCGAGTCACCTGCAGCATCTCCGAGTGTATCCCATCCCGCGAGATGGGGCTCGTATCCGGGGGAGGCTATTAAAAACTGTCGGACGTTCGTCTGCCGCCTTGACAAAGGGCCCGGCACGGGGCCTAGAGGAGGGTCGAACGGGCCGCCTTGCGGACCGCGCCGACCGCGGCGGGCGGGCAGGCGACCATGACGGCCCAGTCGACGACCTGGCGGGTCTGAAGCGCGCGCCCGAGGGGGCTCACCTTCGCGAACGGGACGACCTCGCCCTCGTCGAGGATCGGGACGTCCGTCTTGGCGATCCGGGGTTCGCTGATGAGGAGCTCGGGGAGGGGCACGTCGATGATCACCTGCCCGGGCTTCAAGCCGCCCCGCGCGGCGATCCGGTCCTCCGCCCGGCGGCGCACCCCGGGGTCCTTGAAGGAGACGAGGGTGCGCTTCGCCTCGTCCGTGAGCTCGTCCGGCGGGACCGCGAGGACTCGCTTGTACAGCTTCCGGTACTTCAGACGGAGGGCGACCTCTCGCTGGAGTCCGCCCTGCTGGGTGAGCCAGGACAGGAGCTCGTGGTCGACCATCTTCTGGACCTCCGCGATCGCGGCGCCGGATCGCTCGACGGCGCGGGCGACCATCTGCTCCGCGATCCGGACCGTCTTGTGGAAGTAGACGGAGGAGTACATGAGCGCCCGCGCGACGAGCATGCCCTCGAGGGCGGGCAGCCCCTTGCGGTCCAGGCCGAGCTCGCCCCGGTGGACGACGAGGGTCTGCAGGATCCGCGGGAAGTCGATCATCCCATGGGCCGCGCCCGTGTAGTGGGCGTCCCGCATGAGATAGTCGATCTGGTCCGCGTCCATCGGGCTGTGGATAATCGAGGCGAGGTACCGCCGGGCCTCCTTCGGCCCGCCCGGGGCGAGGAGGGACGCGCCGCGGGCCGCGGGGCCGCGGATGAGAGCCGCGACGGCCTTCGGGGCCACCCCGTGCTCGTCGAGGACCTCGTGGATCCTCGGGACGTCAGGGAACTCCGCGCGGTCCTCCCCGCTCACGTTGTCGTCGTCCCCCGTGATGATCCTTTGGGTGAGGTCCATGTGGTCGACGGCGAGCTCGCGGCTAAGGACGTGCTCGAGGGTGTGGGAGAACGGCCCATGGCCGACGTCGTGGAGGAGCCCTGCGGCCTGCACGAGCTTCCGCTCGTCCTCGGGGAGTCCGAGGGCCCTCGCCATCTCCCCCGCGACGTGGCTGACCCCGAGGACGTGCTCGACGCGGGAATGGTTCGCGCCCGGAAACACGAGGTACGTGAGGCCGAGCTGGCGGATCGAGTTGAGCCGCTGGATCTCGAGGGTCTCGAGGAGGCCCAGGGCCAGGGGCTCCAGGCGGAGGGTCCCGTGGACCGTGTCCGTGATCGTCTTCAGGGTCGCCATCGCGCGACCCAGGGGGCCGAGGCCATAAATAGCTTCTTTGTCACCGTATGATTCACGTTGCGACGTCGGCGCGTGCGAAAAGGTTCAATTACCCAGGTCCGGATGGGCGGCCCGACGCCGGGGTGACAGAGCGGCTAATGTGACCGACTGCAGATCGGTTTCCTGGGGGTTCGACTCCCTCCCCCGGCATCCCCCGGCCCATGGGCTCCCGGGGCGGGGCTTCCGGCCCGTGGGTTGAGGCGCGGATCCGGGCCGCCCCATGGGGAGGGCACGGTCCGCGAAGCACCTTCTTATAGCGACCGGGCTTACCTTCGGAGGCCCGAGGCGGGGAGGGCCCGTGCGATACTTCGAGAACATCCTTGAGACGATCGGCAACACGCCCCTCGTCAAGCTCCCCCGCCTGATGGCGAACGCGCAAGGCCTCGTCCTCGCGAAGATGGAGATGTTCAACCCGGGCGGGTCCGTGAAGGACCGCATCGGGCAGAAGATGATCGAGGAGGCGGAGCGGAAGGGCGTCCTCCGTCCGGGGGGGACGGTCATCGAGCCCACGAGCGGGAACACGGGGATGGGGCTCGCGATGGTCGGCGCGATCAAGGGCTACCGGACCGTCTTCACGATGCCTGACAAGATGAGCCGGGAGAAGATCGACCTGCTCAAGGCGTTCGGGGCGCGGGTCGTCGTGACCCCGACGGCGGTGCCTCCCGACCACCCGGAGTCGTACTACAAGGTCGCGGAGCGGATCCACAAGGAGACCCCGAACTCGATCCTCCCGAACCAGTACGCGAACCCGGCGAACCCCCAGGCCCACTACGAGACGACGGGGCCGGAGATTTGGCGGGACACCGACGGCCGGGTGACCCACTTCGTCTGTGGGATGGGGACGGGCGGGACGATCAGCGGGGCGGGCAAGTTCCTCAAGGAGAAGAACCCGAAGGTCCGGGTCATCGGCGTGGACCCCCTCGGGTCCCTCCTGAAGGACTATTTCTATAAGAAGGAATTAGTTAAACCACATACATATAAAATCGAGGGGATCGGGGAGGACTTCATCCCCGAGACGACGTGGTTCGAGTACATCGACGAGATCGTGAAGGTGAGCGACAAGGAGGCGTTCCTCATGGCCCGCCGCCTCGCGCGGGAGGAGGGGGTCCTCGCGGGGAGCTCGAGCGGGGCCGCCCTCGTCGCGGCGAAGCGGATCGCCGCGGACCTGACGAAGGACGACGTCCTCGTCGTCCTCCTGCCCGACACGGGCGCACGCTACCTGTCGAAAGCCCATAACGAGGAGTGGCTCAAGGAGCAGGGGTACCTCGAGGAGCCCGTCGCGCCCCTCATGACGATCCTCCGCGGGAAACACCGGGACGTCTCCGGGGTGATCACGGTCGACATCGCCGCGAAGGTCCGCGAGGCCGTGGACATCATGCGGGAGTACAACGTCTCCCAGCTCCCCGTCCTCGACACGGGGATCATGGTCGGGAGCCTCCGGGAGGAGGTCCTCATGAAGGCCCTCCTCGACGCCCCGGGGATGTACGACGACTTCGTCGCGAAGGTGATGGAGAAGCCCTTCCCTCTCGTGGAGCCGGGGGCGGACCTGGAGACCGTCTATCGGCTCCTCCTGCGCGGCACTCCCGCCGTCGTCGTGGGGAAGGAGAACCGCCTCGAGGGGATCATCACCCGGATCGACGTGATCCAGTTCCTTGCGGGACGAGAGTGAGACTTCCTTCCCAGCGGGGACGGACAATCCCCGGGTCGGCCCGCGTCCGGAAAAGCAAACCCTTTTCGCCCTCCCCGGGAGTCCCGCGCCGGCGAGACCCATGCGGTTCGCGACGAAGGCCCTCCACGTCGGGCAGGAGCCGGATCCGAGGACGGGGGCAGTCACCCCGCCCATCTACATGACGTCCACGTACTCCCAGAAGGACCAGAAGGAGTACGACTACGCCCGGGGTATCAACCCGACGCGGACGAACCTCGAGCGGAGCCTCGCAGCCCTCGAGGACGCGAAGCACGGGATGGCCTTCTCGAGCGGGATGGGCGCGATCACGACGGCGATGACCCTCCTGAAGAAGGGGGACCACGTCGTCGTCACCGACGACTGCTACGGCGGGGTGTACCGAATCTTCACGCGGATCATGTCCGCGTACGGGATCGAGGCCACGTTCCTCGACCTGCGGGACCTCGTCGACGTGGAGGACGCGATGCGCCCGGAGACCCGGATGTTGTGGATCGAGTCCCCGACGAACCCCCTCCTCAAGGTCCTCGACATCCGGGAACTCGCGGTCCTCGCGAAGGCCCACCGCGCGGTGAGCGTCTGTGACAACACGTTCGCCTCCCCGTACCTCCAGAACCCGCTCGCCCTCGGCGTGGACCTCGTCGTCCACAGCACGACGAAGTACATCGGCGGGCATGCGGACCTCCTCGGGGGTGCCCTCCTCACGAACCGGGACGACCTCCACGAGGTCCTCCGGTTCTCCCAGAACGCCCTCGGCGCGGTCCCGAGCCCGTTCGACTGCTGGCTTGCCCTTCGCGGGATCAAGACCCTCGCGGTCCGGATGGACAAGCACTGCGACAACGCGGAGGCCCTCGCAGGGTTCCTCCACGATCACCTCGGCGTGGCGCGGGTGCACTACCCGGGCCTTCGGGACGACCCGGGCCACGCCCTCGCGAGGAAGCAGATGCACCGGTTCGGCGGGATGCTCTCCTTCGAGGCGAAGGACGCCGCGGGGATCGTCGACCGCCTGCGGAGGGTCGAGGTCATGCTCTTGGCGGAGAGCCTCGGCGGGGTCGAGACCCTCATCGAGCACCCCGCCTCGATGACCCACGCGAGCGTGCCGCGGGAGCAGCAGGCGAGGCAGGGGATCACGGAGGGGCTCGTGCGCCTGTCCGTCGGCATCGAGGACGTCGAGGACCTGACGGAGGACCTCCGGCGGATCCTCGCCTGACCCCTACGGCCCGCGGGCGACGCCAACCTTTCGGGGTCGAGCCCGGCCGGGCACGACGTGGAGGGTCATCCCAACCGCGATGAGGGCGTACCCGCCGAATGCGACGGCGGGCATGAGGCCCCGGCCCACGCTCCACGAGCGGACGAAGGCGAGGGCCCCGGGATGCTGGAGGATCACGAGGACGCTCGCGGCCGCGACCCCGAAGAGGACGAGCGCGCCGAGGTCCGCGAGGCGCCGGGAGGGGGCGTCGAGGTAGTTCGCGACGCGGCCGAAGAGGATCCCGTGGAGGGCGAGGATGGGGACGAAGGCCCACGCGACGAAGGGGAACGCGGTCGCGTAGAGGGCGAGGAGCCAGGCCTCCGTGGAGGCGAACGCGTGGTACTGGAGGGGCAGGGCGACGAGGGCCGCGAGGACGAGTGCCAGGGCGAGGAGGAACGCGCGGCGGGCGAGGGCCGGGTTCGGGTCCGCGGGGCGACGGGCCCCGAGGTCTCGGAGCCCGAGCCAGAGGCTCGGCCACGCGGCGACGTGGACGAGGACCGCGGCCCAGGCGAGGAGGAGGTCCACGTGGAGGACCCCGAACGCGGGGATCCAAAGGCTCTGCGGGCCGAGGCCGAAGGAGGACCAGTAGAAGGCGCTCGAGGCCCCGAGGAAGAGGGCCCCTCGATGGAGATGCCGCGGCCAACGCGCGCGGACGTCGGCCCGTCGCGGGGTGGGGGAGGGTCCCGCCATGGCCGCTCGAGGATAGGCCCGCGGCCTCCATAAGTCTTCCGCGGCGATCTCACGGCCCGCGGCGGGAGCGCGCGGCCCACGCGTCCCGCTCGAAGGCGGCGGCCACGGCGAGGAAGCCGATCCCGATGAGGAACAGGTCCGTGACGAGCCGGGCGCTCGTCAGGGTCGCGACGGGCTCCGCGAGGACCGCGAGGACGGATGCGATGGACAGCCCCGCGACCCCCCCGGCCCCGAGGGCCGCGACGACGGTCATCCGCTCCGAGGCGAGGTCACGCGCCGCGAAGACGAGGCCCACGGAGGCGGATGCCCCGAGCGGTCCCCAGAACAGGGGGAGGGCGGGGAGCAGGAGGAGGGAGTCCCGGACGACGAAGGCCATCCATGCAGCCGCGAGGGCGATCCCCGCGGGGAGGACGCCTGCGACGGACGCGAGGAGGATCCGCCGGGACGTCGAGGCGGGCTCGCTGAGGGGGAACCCGCGGGACACGGCGACCGCGGACTGGGCCGCGATCGCACACCCGAGGATCTGGAGGAGTGCGCCGAAGACGAGGACCGTGACGCTGCCGACGGGGAAAGTCGCGAGGAGGAATGCGGCCGCGAGGGACAGGAGGAGAGATCCAAACGCGAGGCCGATCGACGCGAGGAAGAACCGTCGCCGCGCGAGAGCCCGCATCGTCTCCACCGTGCGGCCCCGGGGCGCGAAGGGGATCGTCACGGGACCCCTCATGCCACCCGCCCGCCTTAAGGGTCTGCGGCCTCGCCTCGTCTCCCCGGTGAACCTTAATAGCGGGGGCCCTCATGGGGGCCGCGCGATGCCCCTCCGTGTGTACAACACCCTCACCCGACGGAAGGAGGAGTTCGTCCCCCTCCGTGGCCGACGGGTGTCCATGTTCGTCTGCGGGATCACGCCCCACGACACGACCCACGTCGGGCACGCGAAGACCTACGTCGCGTTCGACGTTGTCGCGCGCTACCTGCGGTACCGCGGGTACGCCGTGTTCTACGTGCAGAACGTCACGGACATCGAGGACCGGATCATCGAGAAGATGCAGACCCTGGGCCGGGACTGGACGTCCCTCGTCGAGGAGTACTGGGCGGAGTACCTCGAGGGCATGACCGCCCTCCGCTGCGACTCCGTGAACCTGTACGCGAAGGCGACGGACTACATGGACGAGATCGTCCGGCAGATCCAGGGACTCCTCGACCGCGGGTACGCGTACGTCGCGGAGGACGGGAGCGTGTACTACGACACGACGAAGTACGCGGGCTGGGGGAACCTCAGCGGGCAGAAGGTCGAGGAGCACCGGCCCGGGGCCCGCGTGGCCATCGACGAGCGGAAGCGGAACCCCGCGGACTTCGCCCTCTGGAAGGCCCAGAAGCCCGGAGAGCCAGCGTGGGACGGCCCGTGGGGCAAGGGCCGTCCGGGCTGGCACATCGAGGACACGGCGATCACGATCCACCACTTCGGCGCCCAGTACGACCTCCACGGGGGCGGGCGTGAGCTCGCGTTCCCCCACCACGAGGCGGAGATCGCCCAAGCGGAGGCGTATACGGGCGTCGCGCCCTTCGTCAGGTACTGGATGCACGGGGGGATGCTCATCGTCAAGGGGGAGGAGATGCACAAGTCCCTCGGGAACTACTGGTCCGTGGCGGACGCCCTCAAAGTCGTGTCCCCCGAGGAGCTCCGGTTCTTCCTCCTCAACGCGCAGTACCGCTCGCCGATCGACTTCACCCGGGAGGCGCTCGACGAGGCGCGGGCCGCCCATCGCAGAATCCGGGACGCGGTGGAGAACCTGAGGGCGGCGGAGGCCACCGCGAAAGACGCGGGTCCGGGGGACGCGGCCCTCCGGGCCGCCGCCGCGAAAGCGCGGGAGGGCTTCGAGGCCTCCATGGACGACGACTTCAACACGCGGGAGGCCGTGGCCGCGGTGTACGAGCTCGTGGGCGCGTCAAACAAGGCGCTCGAGTCGGGCGCGGGCAGGACCGCCGTCCACGAGGCCCTTGAGGCGTTCCGAGCGTTTGACCAAGTCCTCGCGATCCTTCCGGGGGCCGCCGCGGACGCGGACCGCGTCCTGTCGGGCGTCCTCGACTTCATCGTCGAGCTGCGCGAGGAGGCGCGGAAGCGAAAGGACTTCGCGGCGTCCGACGGGATTCGAACGCGCCTCGCGGACCTCGGAATCGTGCTTGAGGACACGCGGGACGGTGTGCGGTGGAAGCGCCGCTGAAGGCCCGCGGAGCCGGGTCGTCGCCGCGGGTCCCGAGGATGCTCTCAGAGTTGAGAGTCTGAAGGGTCGAGCGGCCGTGCTACAGTATTTATACAATCGGCATCGAAAACGGTCGTCCCCCGACCCCTGTTTTTCTCCATACGAACGGGGTCCGAACGTTTATAACGGCCCAGACCATACTCCGGACGTCACTCGGGATGGGGTGCGGAAGGCGCTCCGGATCACGTCTCAGAAGGTTGCGGATTAGATGGCGGGAGAGACCGCGTACGACGCGGAACAGATCCAGGTCCTCGAGGGGCTCCAGGCCGTCCGGAAGCGCCCCGCGATGTACATCGGCAGCGTCGACGGGAGAGGTCTCCACCACCTCGTCCACGAGGTCGTCGACAACTCGATCGACGAGGCGATGGCGGGGTTCTGCAAGAAGATCCACGTGACCCTCAACCCGGACGGCAGCGTGACCATCGCGGACGACGGACGCGGGATCCCCGTCGATGTCCACCCGAAGTACGGCGTGCCCGCCGTCGAGCTCGTCCTGTCGCGGATGCACAGCGGCGGGAAGTTCGAGCGGAAGCTCTACCGCGTGTCGGGCGGGCTCCACGGGGTCGGCCTGAGCGTCGTGAACGGACTGAGCGAATGGCTCGAGGTCCGCGTCCACCGGGACGGCCGAGAGAAGCGGATGCGCTTCGAGCGCGGGACGAAAGCGTCCGAGCTCGAGGACCTCGGCCCCGCAGAGGGCACGGGGACGATCGTGACGTTCAGGCCGGACGCGCAGGTGTTCGAGACGATCGAGTTCGACTACGACATCCTCGCGGGGCGCCTCCGGGAGCTCGCGTTCCTCAACGCCGGGCTGGAGATCATCATCGTCGACAAGGCCCGGGGCCGCGGGGACGTGTTCCGCTTCGACGGCGGAATCTCGGAGTACGTGAAGTGGATCAACCGCGCGAAGACGCCCCTCCATCCCGATCCCATCACGTTCTCGAAGCAATCCAACAGCACCCTCGTCGAGGTCGCGATGCAGTACCACGACGGGTACAACGAGTCCATCTTCACGTTCGTGAACAACATCGACACAGTCGAGGGCGGGACCCACCTCGTCGGGTTCAAGGCGGGCCTCGCGCGGACGTTCAACAACTACGCGAAGGAGCACAAGTACCTCAAGCAGGGGGAGTCCCTCGAGGGGGACGACGTCCGGGAGGGCCTCACCGCGATCCTGTCCGTGAAGATCCCCGAGCCCCAGTTCGAGGGACAGACGAAGATGAAGCTCGGGAACTCCGAGGTCAAGGGGATCGTGGAGTCGGCCGTGTACGAGAAGCTCACGGAGTTCTTCCTCGAGACCCCGAAGGTCGCGGAGACGTGCATCGGCAAGGCCGTCCTCGCGTCCCAGGCCCGAGAGGCCGCCCGGAAGGCACGGGAGCTCACGCGACGGAAGGGGCTCCTCGAGGGCTTCAACCTGCCCGGGAAGCTCGCCGACTGCCAGGAAAGAGACCCCGCGAAGGCGGAGATGTTCATCGTGGAGGGCGCGTCCGCGGGCGGATCGGCGAAGCAGGCGCGCCGCCGGGAGTTCCAGGCGGTCCTGCCCCTCCGCGGGAAGATCCTGAACGTCGAGAAGGCGCGACTGGACCAGATGCTGAAGAACGAGGAGATCCGGACCCTGATCACCGCGATCGGAGGGGGGATCGGGGACGAGTTCAACCTGTCGAAGGTCCGATACCATCGCGTCGTGACGGCTGCGGACGCGGACGTCGACGGGCAGCACATCACGACCCTTCTCTTGACCCTGTTCTTCCGTTACATGCGACCGCTCATCGATGCGGGATACGCGTACATTGCCCAGCCGCCCCTGTACAAGATCAAGCGCGGCAAGGAAATCTTCTACGCCTACACCGAGAAACAACGGCAGGACCTCGCCGCGCAGCTCGGCGAGAAAGGCGTCACCTACCAGCGGTACAAGGGCCTTGGCGAGATGAACGCGGAGGAACTTTGGGAGACGACGTTGGACCCTGACCGACGTGTCCTGAAACAGGTCACAATCGAGGACGCCGCAGGGGCGGACGCGCTCTTCGCCGTCCTCATGGGTGAGGCTGTGGAACCCCGGCGGCAGTACATCCAGGAGCACGCGAAGGAAGTCATGAACCTGGACATCTAGGTGAATGATGCCCGAGGAGATCCAGGAACCCCGCCACCGGATCGTGCCCCAGCCCATCGAGCAGGAACTCCATCGGTCGTACATCGACTACGCGATGTCCGTCATCGTCGGGCGCGCATTGCCCGACGTCCGGGACGGGCTCAAGCCGGTGCAGCGCCGGATTCTGCATGCGATGAACGAGCTGGGCATGGGCTCGGGCTCGCAATACAAGAAGGCGGCGCGCGTCGTCGGCGAGTGTTTTGCTGCAGGGACGCTCGTCGCCACCGAGCGTGGACTGATCCCCGTCGAAGGAGTCGGCAGGGGAGACGTCGTCTACACAGAGAAGGGTAGGGCAAGGGTGCGCGAGCTGTACATCATGCCCCCACGGCCTCTCGTCCGGGTGTTGCTCGACAACGGACTCTGCAACACGGCGACGCAATCCCAGGAGTTCCGGGTCGTGAATCCGGATCTCTCCTTCGGCTGGCGACGGGCGAAGGACCTCCGTCCAGGTGACTGGATCGTGCTTCGGTCCGAATTCCCGGATTTCTTCACGGACTTGGTCCGACTACCAGAATTCCACGGGAAGGAGCTGCGCCTCGATCGCGACCTCGCATACCTCCTCGGCCTGCTCATGTCGAACGGGTTCGTGTCCCACGAGGGCAAGCGCGCCCGTCTGGGATTCGTTTCCACGGATCGGAAGGTCGTCCTGAGGATTCAATCGACGCTCAACAGGCTGTTCGGGTACCGACCGTCCATTGAGACAAAGCCGCCCGCCCGAAGAGGCTATCGGCCTTCGTTCACGGTGCGCGTCAGCCGGGACGCCGTCAACGGCTATCTGGTCAAGACATTCCGCCTTCTCGGACTCGAGGCC
>MGWD01000025.1:86268-110411 GCA_001800825.1 Euryarchaeota archaeon RBG_19FT_COMBO_69_17
GCGCTCTCCTCGGCCGGTCGTCTTCGCATTCCTGAGCGGGCTCGTGGACGGGGACGGCTGCATCGCTCGCCGCCGTCGAGTGGTCCACTATGGCTCCGTCTCGAAGGAGCTCGTCGATCGTCTCCAACTCCTCCTCCATCACCTGGGTTTCCATGCTCACAGGTCCAAGCCAGACCCAAAGAGCGGGCGGGATAGCTGGGTTAACGGTCGCAGGGCCCGCCGGCGACTGCCGTTCCACTACCTCGAAATCACGGGGAGCGAAGCCGATGCGTTCGTGAAAGAACTCGACCTGGCGAAGGAGAGCCGTCGCCCGCGATCGGCCGACTTCCAGCGGCCGATGCACCCGAACCCACATCCATCCGAGATCCTCCCATACGCTGCGGACGCCCTCTTCGGAGAACGCAGCCGGGCGCATCTGGGATCCGGGTGGTACGTCGATGTCACGGGACGAAAGTTCCGACAGGCTATTGCGTATCCCGGCGGCTCGAAGATTCGGTACTCCAGCAGCCTTCGCCAGATGCCGTTGCATCTCGGCCAAGTTGGGGACTGGGGCATCCGTTCGGAACTCCCGGCAATCGGCTCGGCGGTCGCTGAGGAGCTTTTCGTGATTGACGTCGCCCAGCTCCGGTTCGCCAAGGTCCAGTCCGTGCGGCGCGCCCGCGCGGAGACGACGTACGACCTGGGCATCGAAGGGGAGCACAATTTCGTGGCCAACGGGATGGTTGTCCACAACTGCCTGGGCAAGTTCCACCCTCACGGGGATCTCGCGGTGTACGACGCCCTTGCCCGCATGGTCCAGGACTTCTCCCTGCGCTATCCCCTCATCCAGGGCCAGGGGAACTGGGGGAGCACGGAGGATGAGCCCGCGGCGATGCGGTACACGGAGTGCCGCCTCGCGAAGACCGCGGAGGCGATGCTCGAGGACCTCGAGAAGGACACCGTCGACTGGATGGACAACTTCGACGGCACGCTCAAGGAGCCGACAGTCCTGCCGGCGAAGTTCCCGAACCTCTTGGTCAACGGCTCAAGCGGGATCGCGGTCGGGATGGCGACGAACATCCCACCCCACAACCTCAACGAGGTCGTCGACGCGCTCACGCTCCTCATCGACAACCCGACCGCGGAGCTCCAAGACCTCTACAACCCCGACACGGGGCCCATTCGCGGGCCCGACTTCCCGACGGGCGGAATCCTGTACGGCGCGGAAGGCGTGATCGACGCGTACCGGGCGGGCCGCGGCCTGATTCGGATCCGGGCGAAGGCCCACTTCGAGGAGGCGGGCCACGACAAGGCGCGAATCGTCATCACAGAAATCCCGTACATGGTCAACAAGGCCTCGCTCGTCGAGAGCATCGCCCTCCTCGTGAAGTCGAAGCGCATCGAGGGCGTCACGGACCTCCGGGACGAGAGCGATCGGGACGGAATGAGGATCGTCCTCGAGCTGAAGCGGGACGCCGTCGAGGACGTCGTCTTGAACCAGCTCTACCACCACACCCAGATGGAGACGACGTTCGGCGTGATCAACATCGCCCTCGTCGACGGGGCGCCCCGGACCCTCTCCTTGAAGGAATCCCTCAAGGCGTACGTCGACCACCAGGTGGCCATCGTCCGCCGCAGGACGGAGTTCGATCTCCGGAAGGCCCGGGAGCGGCTCCACATCGTCGAGGGCCTCATCACCGCGGTGGACCACCTCGACGAGGTCATCCGGCTCATCCGACACGCCCGCGATGCGGAGGAGGCCCAGGCCGGGCTCATGAATCGCTACCTCCTGAGCGAGCCCCAGGCGAGGGCGATCCTCGCCCTCACCCTGCGGCAGCTCACGGGCCTCGAGATCGAGAAGCTGCGCCAGGAGCAAATCGACCTCACGAGGAAGATCGAGGACCTCGAGGGGATCCTGGGATCCCAAGAGCGGGTCCTCGGGATCATCCAGGCGGAGCTCGCGGAGCTCAAGGACAAGTTCGGGGACAAGCGGCGCACGGAGGTCGTCGTCCAGGCGTACGACATGGAGGTCGAGGACCTCATCCCCGAGGAAGACGTCGTCGTCACGATCACGAACACGGGGTACATCAAGCGGGTGCCCGTGGCCACGTACCGCACCCAGCGCCGCGGCGGCAAGGGAGTCACGGGGATGGAGACGAAGGAAGAGGACTACGTCGTGAACCTGTTCACGGCGTCGACCCATGACTACATCCTGTTCTTCTCGAGCCGCGGCCAGTGCTACTGGCTCAAGACGTTCCGGGTGCCCGTCGGGTCGCGCTACGCGAAGGGCAAGCCGATCGTGAACCTCCTGCCCCGGCTCGCCCCGGACGAAAGGGTCCAGGACATGATCCCCGTGCGGGAGTTCGACCCCCTCCGGACGATCGTCCTCGTCACGAAGCTCGGGAGGATCAAGCAGACCCGGCTCGACGCCTTCAAGCGTCCGAACATCCGGGGGATTCGGGCCATCGCACTCCGGGGAGGGGACGAGCTCGTGGAGGCGCGGATCGCGGACGGGGACGAGGAGGTCGTCCTCGCGTCCGCGGGCGGCTACGCGAACCGTTTCGACCTCAAAGAGGTCCGGCCCATGGGCCGGACGGCCGCCGGCGTCCGGGGGATGCGCCTCCGATCCAAGGACCGCGTAGTGTCCATGGCCCTCGCGCACACGGAGGACGCGGAGCTGCTCACGATCCTCGAGAGCGGCTATGGGAAGCGGACGAAGGTCGGCGAGTACCGCAAGACACGACGCGGGAGCCAGGGCGTCGTCACGACGAACATGAAGGTCGCCCAGAGCCCCATCGTCTCGGTCCTGGAGGTCGCGCGAGGGGATGAGCTCCTCGTGACGACGGTGAGCGGGATCGTCATCCGGTGCCCCGTGGACGGGATTCGGGAGACGGGCCGGGCCGCGAAGGGCGTGCGGATCCAGCGCCTGATGGAGGGGGACAAGGTGAGCGCGGTCGTCCGGCTCGTGAGCGAGCGGGAGGAGGCCGCGGCCGTCGGAGCCCCCGCCGGAGCGGACGATCCGCCGGCCTGAGCCGGCGCGGTCACGAAGGCCACTCGACGTCGATCCCGAGCCCGGGCCCCGCCGGGGCGACGAGTTCGCCCTCTTCGAACCGCAGTCCGCTCGACGGATCCGCGGCGAGGTTGAAATGGGAGTCGAGGTCAAGCCACCGTACGTTCTTCTGGGCGAGGGCGAAGTGGAGGCCCGCCGCGATGGAGAGCTGGGGTTCGCCCATGCAGCCGACCATCGCCGGATACCCCGCGGACTCGCAGATCGCGTTCACCTCGGACGCTCGGACGATCCCCCCGTGCTTCATGAGCTTCAGGTTCACCGCGCGCGCGGCGTTGGCCCAGCGGAGCTTCTTCGCGTCGTCCGGGGTGAGGACCATCTCGTCCGCCATGATCGGGATCGGGGAGGCCTCCGCGAGGGCCCGCATCCCCTCGAAGTCCGTCGCGGGGACCGGTTGTTCGAAAAGGACGATGCCGAGGTCTCGGGCAGACCGCGCGAAGGCGAGGGCCTGGCTCCACGTATACCCCTGGTTCCCGTCCACGCGAAGCTCGACCTCCCCCCCTACGACGGCCCGGATCGCCCGGACGCGCTCGACGTCCCCCTTCGGGTCCAGGCCGACCTTCACCTTCAGGGAGCGGAAGCCTTCGCGGACCCAGCGGACCGCGCGCTCGACGGCATCCGCAGTCCCCATGATGCCGATCGTCATGTCCGTCGGCATGCGGTCCCGCGACCCGCCCAGGTAAGCGTACAGGGGTTTCGCCGCCTCTTGCGCCAGGAGGTCGTGGACCGCCATGTCGATCGCCGCCTTCGCCGCGGGGTTCGCAGGGAGGACCGCGTCCATCCGGTCCGCGACATGGCCCGGCCGCTCGAACTCGAAGCCCCGCAGGCCGCGGGCGAGGCCGTGGAGGGCGGCCGTCACCGTCGCGACGGTCTCGCGGGTCACGTCGCTCGGCGCGCCGCAGCCGAGGCCCAGGCGGTTCCCCGAGTGGACCATCGCGAAGACGTTCTCCGCGACATCGGAGGAGCCGCGGGCGATCGTGAACCGCTCCTTCCGAGGAATCGAGAGGCTCGCGTGCTCGATGAGGTCGATCCGCATCCGCCCCGGGGAGAGGCGGGGGCTCTAATGAAACCGAGTCCTCACCGAGGCCTTCGGCGCGCTCGGGCCCGGGACCGCCCGGGGCGGGCGCGGTAGTACCGGCAGAACGAAGCGAAGGAGCAGGCGCCGCACCTCGGCCCAATGGGGCGGCACACATCCTTCCCGAACCGGATGAAGAGCTCGTTCACGTGCAGCCACCAGTCCCGCGGCACGATCCTCATGAGGACCCGCTCTGTCTGCTCCGGCGAGCGCGTCCGGACGAGCCCCAGGCGGTTGCTCACCCGGTGGACGTGGGTGTCGACGGGGATCCGGGGCTCCCCGAACCCGTACACGAGGACGCAGTTCGCGGTCTTCGGGCCGACCTGGGGGAGCTCAAGGAGCTCCTCGTACGTCCGGGGGACCACGCCGGCGTGACGGTCGAGGAGGGCCTGGCTCACCCGCCTGATTTGTATTGCCTTCTGTCGATAGAAACCGACGGGGCGGATGAGGGGCTCGAGGTCCGCGGGGGACGCCCGGGCGAGCTCCTCGGGCCCGGCGTACTTCGAGAAGAGGCTCGCGGACGCGACCTCCGTCTTCTCGTCCCGCGTGCGCTGGGAGAGGATCGTCGAGATGAGGACCCGGAAGGGGTCCTCCGTCTCCGCGGTGATCTTCGCGAGGGCCGTCCCGCCCTCCCGGAGGTCCCCTGACGGGAGGTATCGCCGGGACAGGTCCCGGAGGATCCCTCCGACGTGGTCACGGGCTCTCGCCGAGGTGGGCAAGGGCCTCCCCCGCCGTGTAGATGGATCCCGTGATGAGCACGATGTCGTCGTCCGACGCGCCCGCGATCCCGCGGGCCACGGCCTGCCCCACGTCCGGGACAACGTCCACGGGGCCGTAGGGGCGGAACGCGCGGGCGACCTCCTCCGCGGAAAAGGCCCGGTGGCTCTTGGGATGGGTCGCGACGACCCGGCGGACGAGGGGGCCCAGGGAGCCCGCCATCGCCGCGAGGTCCTTGTCGCTCAGGATCCCGACCACGAGGGCGAACCGGCGGGAGGGGAAGAGCTCCCGGAGGGCCGCCGCGAGGGCCGCCGCCGCGGGCCCGTTGTGGGCCCCGTCCACGAGGACCGTGGGAGTCCGCCGGACGACGTCGAGCCGGCCTGGCCACCGGGTCGAGGAGACCCCCGCGCGGATCGCCTCGTCCGGGACGCGGAAGCCCTTCGCCCGGAGCTCCGCCGCCGCGGCCACGGCGACCCCGACGTTCTCGATCTGGAACGAGCCGAGGAGCGGCGTGTGGACCTCGAGCTCCCCGAAGGGGCCCCGGACGAGGATCCGCTGGCCGTCCAAGTCTCCGGAGACCCGCTCCGCCCGGACGTCCCGTCCGACGACGCAGAGGGGCACGTGGAGCTCTCGGCACCGGGCCTCGATGACGGGCAGGGCCTCCTGGTCCACGGTCACGACCCGGGACTCGGGCTTGATGATCCCCGACTTCTCCCGCGCGATCCGCCCGATCGACTTCCCCAGGTGCTCCGTGTGCTCGAGGCCGACGCGCGTGAGGACCGCGACGTCCCCGTCCACGACGTTCGTCGCGTCCATCCGGCCGCCCATGCCGACCTCGACGACCGCGACGCCGACCTGGCGCTCCCGGAAGTGCTGCAAGGCCATCGCCGTCGTCACTTCGAAGAACGTCGGGTGGTCCGCGCGCCCCGAGGACATCATCGTCTGGAGGGCGGGCTGCATGCCTGACCAAAGGCGCAGGATCGCGTCGTCGGGGATCGGCTCGCCATCCACGCGGATCCGCTCGTTGAACCGGACGAGGTGGGGGGACGTGTAGAGGCCCACCCGGTACCCCGAGGCCCGGAGGATCGAGGCTGTCGTCGCGGCGACGGAGCCTTTGCCATTCGTCCCCGTCACGTGAACGGCCCGGAGACCCCGATGGGGGTCGCCCAAGAGGGAGAGGAGCCGCCGGACGTTGTCGAGGCCCAGCTTGATGCCGAACCGCTCGAGGCGGTAGAGATGCTCCAAAGTGGCCTCGACGTCCATCGTGGCCCGCGGCAAGCGGGGCCGGGCCATTAAAGCTTGGCGTCCACCCGGCCGTTCAGGGGAAATAGGGGTACCAGAAGAGGGACCGGAAGACCGAGTAGAGGGACCAGGACACAAGGAGCCACGCGGTCGGGATCACGACGGCGAAGAGCCACGCGCCCCGGCGGGTGACGTCTGGGATGCTGTCCTTCGACAGGCCCACGAACATCGCGAGGATCACGCTGAACCCCACGGCGACGTCCATGAAGACGAACGATACAATCCCCAGCATCCGAACCGTGTCGATGTACGTCTGGTAGGAGGGAGGCGGGGTGCCCGAGGCTGGCGCAGGGACGAAATAGGCTGCGTGGAATCCGATGAGGCCGACCGCGAGGGAGAGGCCGAGGAACACGACCCCGACCTTCAGGAACAGGTCCGTGCTCGGCGGCTTCCCAGGGGGCGGCAACGGGGGCGGGGGCGATGGCATCCCGGGCGGCATGGCCATCCCGGGGGGCTCGTGGGGCGGATACGACGAGGATTGCAGGCGAATCCCTCCGGCCCGGGATGGACCCTGCCAAGGCATAAGCCTTCCGCGGCCGTTAGGCCAGGACCATAGGTATAAATCGATAGGGACGAATCGTCGCGGACGTGCATCCTGCGGACCGCATCCGGGGCGCGAGGTCCACGAAGCTCCAGGGGAAGGTCATCGTCCTCGGCGTCACTGGGAGCATCGCGGCCGTGGAGACGGTCAAGCTGGCCCGGGAGCTCATCCGCCACGGCGCCGACGTCCATGCCGTCATGACGGGCGCGGCCCGGGGGATCCTCCATCCCAACGCCCTCGAGTTCGCGACGGGGCATCCTGTCGTCACGGAACTCGACGGCTCCATGTCCTACCTCGAGATGTGCGGTAAGGGCGGCCGCGCGGACCTCCTCCTCATCGCCCCCGCGACGTCGAACACGGTCGGCAAGATCGCCCACGGGATCGACGACACGACCGTCACGATGTACGCGGTGAACGCCCTCGGCGCGGGGATCCCCCTCATCCTGGCGCCCGCGGCCCACGAGACGATGCTGGACAACCCCCTCGTGCAAGCGAACCTCCGGAGGCTTCTCGACCTCGGCGCGGAGGTCGTCGAGCCGAAGCGGGAGGAGGACAAGGCGAAGATGGCCGACGCGGACGCGATCGTCGCCCGGGTGATCCGGCGGCTCGGGCCGCGGGACCTCGCGGGGCGGAGGGTCGTCGTCGTCGCCGGAGGGACCTCGGAGCCCATCGACGACGTGCGGATCGTGACGAACCGCTCTACGGGCGCGACGGGGATCGAGCTCGCGAAGGCGGCCTTCGAGCACGGCGCGGACGTCGAGGTCTGGATCGGACGGCACGAGGTGCCCGTCCCCACGTGGATCCCCGCGCGCGCGTTCGACACGACCGCGGACCTCGCGAAGCTCGCGGGGAAGGCCCAGCCCGATATCGCGATGGTCCCCGCGGCGATCGCGGACTTCGCCCCCCGGCCACGGAAGGGAAAGATCCCGAGCCGCGAGGGGCCCTTGGTCCTCACCCTCGACCCCACGCCGAAGGTCCTGGGGATCCTCCGGAAGCGGACGAAGGGGCCCCTCGTCGGGTTCAAGGCCGAGTCGGGCCTCGACGCGAGGGAGCTCAAGGCGAGGGCGATCGCGCTCCTCAAGGAGGCGGACCTCGACTTCGTTATCGCGAACGACGTCTCCAACGTCCGCGGGGACGCGACGGCCATCGTGATCTGCGACGCGAAGGGGCGGTCCCTCGAGTTCCAAGGGGACAAGGCCCTCGCCGCGGAGAGGATCTGGAGCGCGGTCGTGCATGGTATCCCAGGGTGACGCGTTCTGCCCTGGGCACGTGACCGCGTTCTTCGAGGTGTGCGAGGACCCCGATCCCGAGCGAAAGGGCTCCCGCGGCGCGGGGCTCTCCCTGAGCGTGGGCGTGCGGACGACGGCCCGGGTGCGGGAGGCGGCCCAGGCGTCCCTCGATGTGTTCGTGAACGGACGGCGGCAGCGGGCCGAGGTCACGGAGCTCGCCGCCTCGAAGGTCCTCGGGTCCGGCCCCTACGAGGTCAAGATCCTCAGCGAGACGCCCCTCCCCGTCTCCCAAGGGTTCGGGGTGAGCGCGGCCGCGGCCCTGAGCACGGCGATGGCCCTCGACGACGCCCTCGGGCTCGGGATGCGCCGGGAGGACCTCGTGCGGATCGCCCATGTCGCGGAGATCGAATGCGGGACGGGCCTCGGCGACGTCGTGCCGGCCTCCATAGGCGGGATGGACCTGCGTCTCGAGCCGGGTGCGCCGAGCCATGGCGTCGTCAGGACGTTCGACGTCCGGGAGGAGGTCCTCCTCGCGGTCCTGGGACCCGAGATCCCGACCAGGTCCGTGATCCGGGACCCCGCGAAGGTGGCCGCGATCAACCGGGCGGGATCCACCTGCGTCGCGGAGTTCGCGCGGGATCCGACCCTCCCCAGGCTCTTCGACCTGGGGAACTGGTTCGCGGAGGAGACGGGGCTTGCGAGCAAGACCGTCCGGGAGGTCGTCCGCGCGAGCCGCATGTTCGGGAGGGCCTCCATGACCATGCTCGGGAACTCCGTGTTCGCGATCGGGAACAGGGACCAGATGGCTCCGTTCTACCTGCGCTTCGGGACCCTGATCCGGTGCGAGGTCGACAACGAGGGCGCGAGGATCCTCTGACTCACTCGCTCAGGGTGAAGAGCTGGTCGTCCTCCCCGACGTCAAAGAGGCCCAGCCTCGCGCCGGCGTCAAGCCAACCGTGGGCGTAGTTCACGTTCGCGAGGGCCTTGTCGAGCTCGCCCTTGTCCCGGAAGTGCCTCGCGTCCTCGAAGTAGGCGCGGGCCATGGAGAGGAAGTCTTCCGCGACCTTCCGGAGGTGGGAGCGTTTCGGCGGGGCGGCGGATGCCTTCGCGAGAGCGCGTTCCGTCAGGGAGAGATCCTTCTCGACGAGGGCCGCGAGGTCCACGACACCGCGAAACCGTTTCCAGGCTTATCCGTTTCCCCCGCGTGCCCGGGACCGGAGAAGGCCCAGCGCCCACTCCCAGCCCATCGCCACCGCTCCGAACGCAAGGGCCAGGGGCATCGCGAGAGCCGCCAGGATGTCGATTAGGGTGAGGCCGCCCCACGGAAACGCGAGAAGGCTGATTCCGACGCCGATCAGGGCATACAAGCCGGGAGCGGGAATCCGAACGGGCCGCAATCGGCGCGGGCTGCCCGGCCCGCGTGTGCGTCGCTCGCGACCGACGAACACGTAACCAAGCATCCCGGGGATGGTTCCGAAGAGCAGACCGACGAGGAGGACCTCGGGGAATTCGGCTGCGGCGTTGCCGCACAGCAAGGGACACACACCGCCCATGGGGCAGGTGAAGCTGGATGGCGCGCAGCCAGGATACCGGAGCACGTAGGCCGTCGGGAGACTCACCCCGAATGCGAGGACGACGGACACGAACGCCTCGACCTGCGGGGGGCGCACGGGGCCTCATCGACGGTCCTCACCATCAAAGCTCTGAGAGGCGGGAACGGGCGAACGCGTCCCGGGCTCAGTCCTCGATCACCTTGACGCTCTCCCCGCCGTGCTTCGTCTCCCGCGGCCGGATCTCCACGAGGAGGGGCATCTGGACGCCGCCGCCCGTAACGATGGCCACGCCGATGGGCAGCCGCTGAATCTCCTCGGCCATGGCCGTCGTGAGGCCTTCGACGCTCGCGACGATCGCCTTCAGGTCGTTCGGGTTCGTGACCTTGAGGATCACCTGGGTGTTGCACTGCGACAGGACGTTCTTGTCGACCTTCGCCGCGCGCTGCGTGATGATCACGAGGCCGAGGCCGAACTTGCGGCCTTCCGAGGCGAGGGTTCGGAAGATCTTCGAGGAGGCGACCTGGCCCACTTGGGGGCAGAAGTTGTGGGCCTCCTCGACGACGACCATGAGGGGCGGGATCTTCCCGACCTTACGCAGCTCGAACATCGCCGTCGCGAGGCGGTTCACGACGAGCTCCTGGATGTCCGGGGGGACGCCCTTCAGGTTGATGATCGTCGTCTTCCCCTTGACGACGAGCTCGTCGATTCGGGTGCCCTCTTGGGCGAAGATCTCGACCTCGCTAAGGTACTCGAGGTCGTCGATGAGGGTCGCGTTCTGGGGGTCCTCCTCCCGCTCGAGGACGCGCACGATGTCCCGGATCGTGTACGCCTTCGTCGCCTGGCGCAGGAGGTCGAGGGCCTTCCGGAGGGCCGTGAGGTGGGTGCGGACCTTCGCGGATCCCGTGAGGGAGAGGATGTCCCTCGCATCGAGGTTGCTGAGGGTGAACTTGAGGGGTTTCGCGCCCGAGTTGACCTTCGTGTCCGGGGAATAGACCTGGATCGCGTCGGGGTAGGACCTCGGCTCGACCCGGAACCGCTCCGCGCCATGGGCGACCTTACCGCGCTCCGACAGGGAGGCGTACTCCCCGTGGGGGTCCAAGATCACGGTCGTCACGTGGTGCTTCATGAGCTCCTCGATCAGGACGCCGGCTGCGTACGACTTCCCCCCGCCCGTCTTCGCGATGATCGACACGTGCTTCTGGACCATCGTGTTGATGTCGAGGTAGACGGGGACGTCGTGGCCGGCGAGGAGCCCGATGTAGGCCCCGTGCTTCTTGTCCTCCTCGAGGCCGAGGACCTTCCGGATCGTGTGGACGTCGGCCCGCTTCACGGGCTCCCCCGCCCGGAACGGGGTCCTCGGGAACTGAAGCAGGCCGCGGTCGTCCCGATACCCGACGACGGACACCTGGGCGGAGACCTTCTCCTCGACCTCGACGGGCTCGCCGTCCCCGACATGCTGGGCCCTCTCGAGGGAGAGGTCCGTCTTCCGCTCGACCTCCTCGACCCGGCCCAGGACCGTGCCGCACGTGTCGTGGCGGACCTGGACGAACTCGTGCCGCTCCACGCTCCCGACGACGGAGCAGCGGAACGCCGTGCTCCCGACATCCCCGTAGATCACGCCGACGAAGTCGTCGTCCACGCGGGACGCGGAGGGCCTAGAGTGAGCCGTGGACGCCATCCGTGCATCCCATGTTCGCCGCGATAACCGGACCTTCACTTAAAAAGATTGTCCAGTCCCGCGGACGCGGGCGGACCGGGCCGCGTTCGGACAAATGATAATCGCCTCTGATTTTTTTGAGTGGCGCGGTTAAGTGCGACGCACGCCATGATTCCCAGGTCCATGGCCGCGTCCCGCGGACCCCCGACCCTCCAGCTCCTGTTCGGGAAGGCGTTCCTCGTGGCCCTCGCAGAAGGGCAGCGGGAAAAGGTCATGGCCTTCGCGCGCGCGTTCCTCTCCCAGTCCCCCCACGAGCGCGCGGACCTCGTCGAGTGCTCCGCGTGAGGGCCTTCTCGATCGCGGCGACGGCGCGTGCCGCGACCTCAGGGGGCGGATCCCGGCCGTCGAGGACGACGAACCCCTTCCGTCGCGCGAGGACCGCGTAGTTCTTCGAGACCCTCCGGAGGAACGCGAGGTCCTCGAACCGCACCTTCCCCGCCCGGTCCTGGATCCGGCGGAGTCCCTCCTCCGGGTCGATCCGGACGAGGACCGTGAGGTCGGGCGGGAGGAGCCAGGGCGCGCTCACCCGTTCGAGGAAACCCATGGGGTCCCTCACGACGCCCGCGAGCCGTACGCCCTGATAGGCGTACGTGGAGTCCGCGTACCGGTCGCACAGGACGACCCGGCCCGCCTCCAGGTGGGCACGGATCTCCGGGAGGTGAGTGGCCCGGTCCGCGAGGAAGAGGAAGGACTCCGCGACGGGCCCGACATCGTCCGCGTAGGAGCGCCGGACGGCGTCTCCCGTCCATCCCGGCGTCGGCTCCGCGGTCAGGACCGCGGGAATCCCGCGGGACCGGAGAATCTGGAGGACGAGGCGCGACACGGTCGTCTTCCCCGCGCCGTCGATGCCCTCGAACGTGACGAACCCAGCGCGCACGCGGGGCGGGGATGCGCGGACGACGGATTAAGCCGTCGGGGTGCGTGTCGCGTCCGGCCCCTCACAACGTTTTTATAGAGTCCACCAAATCCGTGGCCTCGGGCGCCTTGGTCAACGGGGGAATGATAGGATCTCATGGCGGCTCAGGCCCGACATGCGCAGAGTCTCGGACGGCGGGGATCGCAACGCGCACTGTCGGCGTTGCGGCGCGCGGATCGTCCTCCTTCCGGATGACCGCCGCCAGGGATTCTGCTTCGACTGCTACGACTCCCTCGAAGTGAAGTCGTCCGTCTTCGCCTAGTCGCTCGCGCGTCCCATGAGCTCGCGTCGGCGCTCCTGCCGCATCCGCTTCCACCGCCGGAGGTCCTCCTCGATCCACGCCTTCGGGCGGCCCTGGAGCCGGAGCGAGTCGACGTTCGGCTTGTAGACGACGTCCCAGAGGTGGAGGGCCCGCTCGACCTCGTCGGCCACGTCCTCGAGGGGCGGGCCGGCCTCTTCCGAGATCTTCCCCCCGACCTCCCAGGCCCACGCCTTCAGGTCCTCGAGGAGTTTCGACTTCGTGGCGCCCTCCCATACGAGGAACGCGTGGACGGTCACGTCCTGCTCGGGGTCCCGCTCGAAGGTCGCCCGCACGCGCTCCGCGCGGCTCGACCAGAGCGGGGCTTCGAGGGTCCCCTGCCACCGGAGTCCGTGCTTCGCGAGGATCCGCTTGAAGGCCTCCTTGTGTTTCGAGTAGGCCTCGCCGTCGAGTTCCACGCGGAACCGCATGCCCTGGAGTGGACGCGCGGGGGCATAGTTAACGATTTCGCGCGGCGACGGGACACCGGAGCGTGCCGACCCCGGGGATCTCCGCCTCGAGGACGTCCCCGGGCGCGATGGGCCACACGCCCGCAGGGGTGCCCGTCGCGAGGATGTCGCCCCGCTCGAGGGCCATGATCCGCGACGCGGCGGAGAGGAGGGCGGGGATCCGGAAGACCATCTGGGCCGTGTTCGAGTCCTGGCGGACGGTCCCGTTCACCCGCAGGCGGATCGGGAGAGCGTGGGGATCCTTGACGAGGGACGCGAGGACCCCGCGGGAAATCGGCGCGAACGTGTCGTACCCCTTCGCGGCGGTCCAAGGGGAGCCCTCCGTCCGCGCCTTCCCCTGGAGGTCCCGCGCGGTGATGTCGAAGAAGACGGCGTACCCGGCCACGTGATGCCTCGCGTCCGTCTCGGGGATGTCCCGACCCCCGCGGCCGAGGATCGCGGCGAGCTCCGTCTCCACGTCGACCCGCCCGACGTCCGTGGGCATGAGGACCGTCCCTCCGTCCGGGAGGAGGGCCGTCGTCGGCTTGAGGAAGAAGATCGGCTTCTCGGGGACCGCGGTCCCCATCTCGCGCGCATGGTCCGCGTAGTTCCTCGCGACGCACAGGATCTTCGAGGGACGGATCCGCCGGCCCCCCACGGTCAGGACCTCGCTCATGGGCCCGCCCCCGATGCGGGTCGGTGGGAGGCGAGCTTGAGCCTCACGACGGTCACGGCGACGACCGCGAACGCAACCGTGGCCCCGAACGCGATGAGGTGGGCCGCCTCCCCGACCCTGTCTGCGTAGATCTCCCCGAAGGACGCGAGGAAGTTGAACGCCCCGTGCATGAGGACGGCGACGAGGTAGAAGGGCAGGGCGGAGGCCCGGCTCGCCCCGAGCCACGACTTCGCGAGCCCGTACCCCATGACGGCCGTCGCGGACGCGTGGAGGAAGGACGACGAGAAGGAGCGGAAGGCGATCACGAAGAGGGAGGCCGCGGCCCCGAACTCCCCGAGGACTGCGAGGCCGTACACGACGTTCTCCGTCGCGGAGAAGCCGAGGCCCGCGGCGGCCCCGTAGACGAGGCCGTCCGTCCGGTACCGGACGTGCCGCTTCCCCGCGCGGACACCGAGGGCCTTCGCAGCCTCCTCCGCGAGGGGCGCGACGATGAGGACCGCGAGGATCGTCTCCGGGTTCGCGAACCGGTCCGAGAGGTACACGTAGAGGGGACCGATGTCCTGGAAGACGTTCAACAGGATGAGGCTCACGACGATCGCGATGATCACGCTGAACACGGCCCCCCAGGTGAACGCCTTGAGGACCGCGTGCCACGGCTCCCGCGAGAGCCTCTCCGTGTTCCGGATCCAGCCGAGGTACACGAGGGGGAGGAGGAACGCGGACCCGACCAGGACGAGGACGAACGCGAGGGAGAGGTGCTCGGCCATGGCCCGCGGGGCTCCTCAGCGGTCCTCCGTCCGGGCCACGTGCTTCCGGAGCTGCGCGTGGGCCGCCGCGAGGCGGGCGACGGGCACACGGAAGGGGGAGCAGGAGACGTAGTCGATCCCGAGGTCGTGGCACAGCTCGATGCTGGCCGGGTCCCCGCCGTGCTCCCCGCAGATCCCGACCTCCAAGTCCGCCCTCACCCGCCGTCCCTTCTGGACGCACATCCGCATGAGCTGGCCCACGCCCTCCCGATCGAGGGTCTGGAACGGGTTCCCGGGGAGGATCTTCCGCTCGACGTAGTCGAGGAGGAACTTCCCCTCCGCATCGTCCCGGCTGTACCCGAACGTAGTCTGGGTGAGGTCGTTCGTCCCGAAGGAGAAGAACTCCGCGTGGCGGGCGATCTCGTCCGCCGTGAGGGCGGCGCGAGGGACCTCGATCATCGTCCCGAACTTGTACGCGACGATGACGCCCGCGCGCTCCATGACGTCTTTCGCTTCCGCCTCGAGGGCCTCCCGCTGGTCCCGGAGCTCGTTCACGTGCCCGACGAGGGGGATCATGATCTCCGGGCGGACGTCGACGCCCTCCTTCTTGAGGGCGCACGCGGCCTCGAAGACCGCCCGTACCTGCATCTCCGTGATCTCGGGGAACGTGATCCCAAGGCGGCAGCCCCGCAGGCCGAGCATGGGGTTCGACTCCCGCATCGCGGCGAGGGCGTCGAGGAGCCGCTCCCGGCGAGGGAGGAGGGCCTCGATCCCCCGGGCGAGGTCTCCCGACCCCGCGCCCCGGACCTCCTCCACGAACTCCCGGTCCTCCTCGGACCGTGTGGTCCGCTCGAGGACGGTCGGGTCGCTTCGTGCGAGGTGGAGCTTCGTGACCTCGACGAGGAGGGTCTCGTAGTTCGGCAGGAACTCGTGGAGGGGCGGGTCGATGAGGCGGATGATCACGGGCAGGCCCTCCATCGCCCGGAGGATCCCGGCGAAATCCTCCCGCTGGAGGGCCCCGAGCTTCTCGAGGGAGCCGAGGTACCGCAGGCCGAGATCCTCGAGGGTCGGCTCGAGGAGGGCGAGGGTCCGCTCGAGGTCCGCGCGACGACCGTTCTTCGCCGTCTCGAGCTCCGCCCGGAGGGCCCGGACCCGCGACGCGGTCCGCCGGTACTCCGGGGCCGCGAGGATCATCTCGTGGACGATCGGGAGGCGGTTCGTCTCGAAGAACATGTGCTCCGTCCGGCAGAGGCCAATCCCCTGGGCCCCGAACTTCCGGGCCCGGGCCGCGTCCCGCGGGTAGTCCGCGTTCGCCCACACCTCGAGGCGTCGGACCTCGTCGGCCCAGGAGAGAAGGGTCTGGAGGGCGGCCTCCCGCTCGAAGTCAGGGTCGATCGTCGGGATTCGCCCCTCGAAGACCTCCCCCGTTGTGCCGTCGATGGAGACGAAGTCCCCCCGCCGGACGACGCGGCCCGCGACCCGGCACTCCGCGGCGTCGTAGTCGATCCGGAGGGCCTCGCACCCCGCGACGCACGGCAGGCCGAGCCCCCGGGCCACGACGGCCGCGTGGCTCGTCGCGCCCCCGCGGGCCGTCAGGATGCCCTTCGCATGGAGCATTCCATGCACGTCGTCGGGGGACGTCTCCACCCGCACGAGGATGACGGGCTTCTTCTCGTCCCGCCCGAGGCGCTCCGCCTCGTCCGGGTCGAAGACGACGATCCCCGTCGCGGCCCCGGGGGACGCGTTGAGGCCCCGGGCGAGGGCCCGGCCCTCCTTGCGCGCGGCCGCCTTCGCGGCCTCGTCGAACCGAGGGAGGAGGAGTTGGATGACGTGGATCGGCTCCACGCGGAGGACGGCCTCCGGCTTCGTGATGAGGCCCCCCCGCACCATGTCGACGGCGATCTTCACGGCGGCCTGGGCCGTCCGCTTCCCCGTTCGGGTCTGGAGCATCCAGAGCTTCCCGCGCTCCACGGTGAACTCCATGTCCTGGACGTCCCGGAAGTGCCCCTCGAGGAGCCCCGCGACGTGGACGAACTGCTCGTAGATCTCCGGGGCGGAGCCCTTGAGCTCGGAGATCCGGAGCGGCGTGCGGATCCCCGCGACGACGTCCTCCCCCTGAGCGTTCGGGAGGTACTCGCCGTAGATCTCCTGCTCCCCCGTAGACGGGTTGCGGGTGAAGGCCACGCCCGTCCCGCTGTCGGGTCCCATGTTCCCGAACACCATCATCTGGACGTTCGCGGCCGTTCCGAGGTCGTGGGGGATCTTGTTGAAATTGCGGTAGTCGACCGCGCGCCGCCCGTTCCAGGAGCGGAAGACGGCCGCGATGGCCCCCTTGAGCTGCTCCTTCGGCTTCTGCGGGAAGTCCGAACCGACCTCGGCCCGGTAGAGGGCCTTGAACTCCGCGACGACCTCCCGGAGGCCGTCCGTCGTGAGGTCGGTGTCCTTCTTGCCGACCGTCTTCGCCTTGTGCGCGTCGAGGATCGCCTCGAACTTGCGCCCGTCGATGTCCTTCACGATCCGGCCGAACATCGCGAGGAGCCGGCGGTAGGAATCCCATGCGAACCGCTCGTTCGAGGTGAACCGCGCCAGGCCCGCGACGGTCTCGTCGTTGAGTCCGAGGTTGAGGACCGTGTCCATCATCCCGGGCATGGAGAACTTCGCGCCCGACCGGACGGACAGGAGGAGGGGGTTGCCAGGGTCCCCGAACCGCCGGCCCGAGCGGGTCTCGATCGTGGCGAGGGCCTCCTCGGCCTGCTTGAGGAGCCCGGAGGGGAGCCGTCCGCCCTTGGAGAAGGCGGTACACGCTTTCGTCGTGATCGTGAAGCCCGGCGGCACGGGGAGCCCGAGGCGGGTCATCTCCGCGAGGCCCGCCCCCTTCCCTCCGAGGAGATCCCGCATGGAGGCGTTCCCCTCCTCGAACAAGTACACGTACTTAGGCAGGGCTCCACCCCTGGTCGCGCTGTAGTGCGGTGACTTATATAACGGTTCTTCGGGGCGCGACCTCCTGCCTCAGGAAAGGGCCCCGAGTTCCTCGAGGAGGCGGGCGCAGCGGACGAGGGCGACGAGGGCGTCGAGCTGGTAGAGGATCGCGACCTTCGCGGCCACGGGGAGGGCCGGGTCGTCGAGCTTCGCGAAGAGGGCGTCGATCCCCGCCCGGGCCTCGCGGATCGCCGGGAGGTCCTCCGCCCCCCGGAAGTCAGCGGCAAGGGACCACAGGGCGTCCTGGACCGCGACCGCGTGGGTCTCGTACGTCGCCGCGAGGACGGCCCCGCTCCCGGCCACGTACTGGCGGCTCGCGAGGAACATGAGGCCCTCGGAGAGGCCGCTCATGAGGAGCCGCATGGGCGTGATCTTGTCCGCCGTGAGGACGTTCTCCACGGCGAGGGTGCCCACGGCCCCGAGGTCGAACAGGCTCGCTTTCTCGGAGTACGCGCGGGACGCCGAGAACCCGCGGATCTCCGAGGAGAACCGGTGGAGCCGGGTCAAGGCGTCAAGGGCCTCCCGGGCGGTGCGGGCCCTGCCGTCGTCCCCGCGGGCCTCGAGCCAGCGACGGACGACCTGGATCTCCCCGCGGAGGGCCCGAAGGGACGCCTCGTCGAACCGGGTCACGACGTCCTGCAGGGCCGCGCGATACGCGTCCCGGAGGGCTTTCGCATCCCCCTTGCCCATCGGCCCCGCGATGGCCCGCCCGGGGATTAAAGGCTATGGCGGACGTCCCTCAGAAGCCCATCCGCCACGCCTTGATGTCCGCGCGCTTCCGCTCGAGGAACCGGTACACGGTCTTGTGCTCGCTCCCGCGGAGGATCATGAGGACGGCTTCCCGGGCGATCCCCATCTCGAAGGACTCCCCGATGAGGGTGACCGTGTGGCCCCACACACTGACGTCGACCCCGGTGAGCTCCTCGATGATCCGCCGGGTCTTCCCGCGGGAGCCGATGAGCCGGGCCTTGATCTGCTCGACCCGGTTACGGGAGTGGGCGAAGTCCTTCACGTCGAAGACCTCGAGGTACGCGTCCTCCCCGAGGAGGCGAAACGCCCGCTCCTCGGAGAAGCCACGGGCGACCGCCGTCACGACATCCCGGGCCTTGAGGGCCATTACGGGGTCCGCGGCGCGGGTTTCGTCGATCGTCACCTCGCCCGTCCCCGAGTCGATGTCGATGCGGGTGCCCGTGACCCCCTCGAGTCGCCGCTTCGTCGCGCCCTCGGGACCGATGAGGACGCCGACCCGCTCGGTCGACATCCGGGCGTAGAACATGTCAGGCCCCCGTGATGGCGGCCTCGATGGCCTCGGGGCTCGTCTCGACCCCGAGACGGCGGAAGTACCGCGCGACGTTCCCGACGTCCCGGGCGAACCACTCCGCGGCCCGCGAGTGGTCAAGGGGGACGGACTGCCCCACGTCGATCACGACGACCTTGCCATCCCAGACGAGGAGGTTGTACTCGCTGAAGTCCGCGTGGACGAGCTCCGCCTTCCGAATCGCACGCAGGTTCCCGAGTACGTCCTCGTATACGGCCACGGGGTCCTCGAGCTCCACGTCCTTGAGGAGGGGAGCGGGCCGCTCCTCGTCTCCCACGTACTCCATGACGAGGATGTTCTCCTGGAGGGTTTCGGGCCGCGGGACCCTCACGCCGGCGTCGGACATCCGGAGGAGGTTCTTGTGCTCCTTCCGGGCCCATGCCAGGATCGTCGGTTTCGTGCCTCGCCTCACGTTCTTGAACCGGGCGTCACCCTCGATGTACCGCGCGAGGTTCCGGAACGTCGCCGTGTTAATCCGATAGATCTTGACGGCCTTCCCGCGCCCCTTCGCATCCGTCCCATGGAACACGTTCGCCTCCTTCCCCGTGCTGACGGGGTAGTCGAGGGTCGAGAGGTGTCCCGCATTGATGAGCTTCTGGAGGTTCAGGAGGGCCGCATGGTCGAACACCTCGTCGTACGTCTTCCGGGATGCGGAGTCTTTCTCCCGGGTCCGGAGGGCGTCGACCTGGAGCTCGAGGGCGTGCATGCGGCGGTCGTCCACGTGCGCCAAGGGGGAGTCGTACGGCCCGGAGGACTAAGAGCTTTGCGTGGGTCCTCGCCGCGCGCGGCGCGCCTCCCGGTAGAACCGGGCCCAGTGGGGCCGCGCGCCGTCGATGTCCACGAAGCCGAACTCCGGAGCGAGGTCCCACGTCCCGAAGGCCTTCCCCGCCTTCCGGGCGATCCCCGGATCCGTCGCGAGGGCGACGACCGCGCGGCCGATGTACCGCGGGGTCTCGGACCCTGCGAAGTACGGGTCCTTCGGGATCGCGACCCGCCAGGTCGCCTCCGTCACGCCGAAGTGGTCGAGGACCGCCTCGGACCGGAGGAACCCGGGGCTCAGGGCGAGGGCCGTGACCTCCGTCCCCCGGAGGTCCCTCGCCATCCCGTAGGCCAGGCGGATCACGGAGGCCTTCGCGAGATCGTACGTCAGATTCCCGCGGTACGTGGCCGAGGTCCCGTCCGTGACCTCGATGAAGAGACCCCGCCCCCGGTCGATCATGAGCGGGACGCCGGGGCGGCCCGTGATGAAGTGGGAGTCCACGGCCCGCTTGAGGAGGAGGAGCCCCTTCTCGAGGGACACCTGCCAGAACGGGGTCCCCCATTCCGCGAGGGCGTCCCCGCCCCAGACGTCGTTCACGAGGAGGTCGAGCCGGCCGTGCTGCTCGTGGCGGATCCGGTCGAAAAGCCGTCCGACCTCCCGAGGGACCGTATGGTCCACGCGAACGGGGATCCCCGCCCCTCCGCCCGCCGTGACGAGCTCCGCCGTCTCCTCGATCGTCTCGGGGCGGCCCGAGACGGCGGGGCCTCCGCGGACGCTCCGGCCCGTGCAGTAGACGATCGCCCCCGCCGCCCCGAGCTCGACGGCGATCCCTCGGCCCGCCCCTCGCGTCGCGCCCGCGACGACGGCCACGTGGCCGTCCAAGCGGGACGGCGGACGCCGCGTCCGGCCGCGCGCGTCCGAGTTCCGGGGCACGTGCCTGCGACGGGCCATGGCCCCGCGAGACGTCCAGTGGGAATAAGGCTTCCGCGGCCCGTCGGGCCCTGAGCGCTCAGAAGATGTTGATCGACTTCGGGATCATGCCCCGTCGGGACATGTACGTCGACTCCGTGCGCATGTAGCGGTGGCGGATGTCGCACTTCTCGTCCTGGAATTCCCAGGGCCTCACGATGACGAGGTCCCCCTCCCGGATCCACATGCGCTTCTTGAGCTTCCCGGGAATCCGCCCGAGGCGACTCTTCCCGTCCGCGCACATGACCTTGATCCGGGACGCGCCGAGGAGCTGGTCCGCGATCCCGAAGATCTCCCCTTCCTTGGCGCGGGGGAGGCGGACGCGGAAGACTTCTTCCTCAGGCATCCCCCCGACGATAGAGGATGAGGGGCTTAAACGTTTCCGGGGACGCCGCCTACCCCGAGAGGTCTACCTCCGCGCCACGGAGGGCCGCGGGGTCCACGCGCATCGCGTTCACCGGGACGTAGTCGTACGGCACGGGCGTCGGCTCGAAGAAGGACGCGTCGACGATGTCGACCCCTTCGGGGAGATCGTACTTCACGTCGTCCACGTGGCCGAACCAGTAGACGATCGCGCCGTCCCCGAACAGCTCGCTATAGGGCCCCATCTGCTTCCGGATGTGCCTCTTGATCTCGTATGGGTCGCCGAAGGTCGCCTTCGACTCGATCCAGTACTTCCGGGTGCCGTTCATGTCGAGCGGATTGTGGAGGAGGATGTCCGGGGTCTTGTCGTACTTCGCCCGAAGCTGCTTCTCCGTCTCGTAAGCCAGGGCGCGGGCGTCGAGCCACGTGTGGAGCTTCGCCTCGCCCCAGCGCCCGCGGGCGTATTGACGCGCGGTCCCCTCCGGGGAATAGATGATGTCCGCGCGGACCGTCTCGTCGAGGTCCCGTCGGAGGCGGCGGTCCTTCACGGACTCGAGGTCCCCGATCATCTTCCAGAACTGCTTCCGGGAGATCTTCCGCTGCTCGAGGATCATGAGGGCCGTGAGGATCGGTGGGAATTCGAACTTCCGCGCGATGTCTACGATCGTGCTCCCGTTCTGCCACATCCAGGCGAGCCGGCGCGCCTGGGCCTTCACGCGATAGAACTTGCGGGTCGTCTCGCGCACGATCCGCTGCGTGTGCACGACGAGGAGGAGCTCCTTGTCGTAGCCGAAGTTCTCCGCCAGGAAGTCGATGTCCTCAGGAGTCGCGAGCTTCTGATAGAGTTCCTGGTACTCACTCAATTTCATCGATAAGCCACGGAAAGCCAGTCAGGATGTGAAAGGGATTGGCGCCAAATACCGAGCCACGCTACTTAAAGGTTTGCGGGCCCCGCGGCCGGGTGGGCCCCCGCCTCGGGCTGCCGCCCGCGTCCGACGGGAGCCGGGGCCGCCCAGGGAACGGATAAATAGAACGGGGCGGTTGGAACGCCGCCCCCACCATGCGGACGGACATCTCCAAAATCATCAGCGACGCGGCGTACCAGACGTACGAGCGCAGGTTACTCCACCAGGTCAAGGCGGGGGCCGTGCCGAACCACGTCGCCGTGATCATGGACGGGAACCGGCGGTTCGCGAAGGAGATCGGCCTCGGGAACAGCCTCGAGGGGCACGAGAAGGGGCGGGACAAGCTCGAGGAGGTCCTCGAGTGGTGCCTCGAGATCGGGGTCAAGATCCTCACCGTGTACGCGTTCTCGACCGAGAACCTCGCCCGGCCGAGCGCGGAGGTCCAGCACCTCATGCGGCTGTTCGCGGAGAACTTCCGCCGGGTGGGGGACGACAAGCGGGTCCACGAGCATCGGATCCGGGTGAACGTGTTCGGGGACCGGGGGCTCCTGCCCGCCGAGGTCCGCGAGGCGATCGAGTACGCGGAGTCGAAGACGAAAGACTACGACGCGTACCGCTTCAACCTCGCCGTGGCCTACGGCGGGCGGGAGGAGATCCTCCAGGCGATCCGGGACGTCGTCCGGGACGCGCGGGATGGACGCTTGGGGCCCGAGGACATCAACGAGAAGTTCTTCTCCCGCCGGCTCTACACGGGCGACCTGCCGGACCCGGACCTCGTCCTGCGGACGAGCGGGGAGGAGCGGATCTCGAACTTCCTCCTCTGGCAGCTCGCCTACGCCGAGCTCTACTTCGTCGAGGTGTACTGGCCCGGATTCCGGAAGATCGACTTCCTCCGCGCGATCCGGTCGTACCAGATGCGCCAGCGGCGCTTCGGCCAGTGAGGGACCGGAGCCCTTAAGCTCGTCCGCCGACTCCGGGCGGTGGATGAAGGGAGAGGTCGTCTTCTTCCGGGTCTTCGACATCGGGGCGTCCGTGGACCTCGGGGAGATCCGCCGTCGCGTGCCCATGGAGTTCCTCTCCGGTCACGAGCCGTCCGAGCGCGCGGCCCCGAGGTACGCGAAGCTCCCGGACTCCCTCCTCGTGACCGTGGACCGAAGGACCCTCGACACGACCCGAGGCCGCCTCGAAATCGACCTCTCCGTCCGCCTGTACGAGGTCGGCGCCCTCGCGGTCACCGTGCGCGTCCCCTTCGAGGTCGACACCCTCCCGCAGCTGTCCGCGTTCGGCTCCCTGCGCGTGGTCCGGGACGGCAAGAAGGAGGACCTCGACGCGTTCTGCGGGAGGATCGCCGCGAGAATCGAGGAGGACATCGTGCCGTACCTCCACGACTCGTACGACGTCCGCGTGGACCCGGAGCCCTACCTCGCGTACTGCATCACGCAGCCCGATGTCCCCGCCCGCGTCTACGTCGAATCGCGCCGCCGGGACGTCACGGCCCTCCTCGCGGGGGACCCGCGGCCCGAGGACATCAGCGACGAAGAGGTCCAGGACACCTGGCAGACCTGGTACTCGTACTACCGGGACGACCTCGTCGTGATCGAGTGGGACGCGGCCCTCGTGATCGAGCCCTCGGGGAAGTACGAGGACACCCTCGGCGTGCTCGAGATCGCGAACCTCCAGCTGCTCGAGCTCCGCACGTACGACGCATATCTCGACAAGGTCGTCGACAAGGCGTACGACGACCTCGAGACGTTCTTCGCACGGGGCGGGCTCTTCCGGAGCGGCCGGTCCATCGTGAAGGACCTCGCGGAGGTCCGGATGGACCTCTCCGAGATGACGGTCGCGGTCGAGAACATCTCGAAGTTCTACGGGGACTTCTTCCTGGGGAAGGTCTACGGCGGCTGCACGCGCAAGTTCGAGCTCGAGTCCTGGCAGCGCACGGTGGACGACAAGATGCGGGCTCTCACGGAGATCTACCAGGTCGCCCGGGGCGAGGTCGAGAGTCGCCGAATGCTCTGGCTCGAGCTCCTCATCGTGCTCTTGTTCGTCAGCGACCTCGTCCTGATCCTCTACCTTGGCTGATCCCAGGCCGCGCGGTCCGCAGGACGGCACCGCATGTCGGGCAGTCGTCGTGCCACTCGGGCCACACCTTCCCGCAGCCCGAGCACCGGTACGACCACCTCCACTGCTCCCGGATCCCCCTCTCCATGACCGGCTCGAAGGGGATCCCGAGGGCCTTCCCGACGTTCTGGATCGAGTAGTCGTCCGTCACGAGGACGGCCTCCTCCTCGAGGGCGAGGGCGACGAGGGCGAGGTCCGTCGGGGAGAGCCGGTGGGCGTCCCCCGTGGACTCCGCCGCCGCGAGCGCCCGGGCCCGGGCCGGGCGTCCCGCAGAGGCTACCCGCACCTGGGTCTCGAGGATCGCCTCGAGCTGGGGGGTGACGCCCTGGCGGGAGAGCTCCCCGAGGACCTCGGGGACCGTGAGGAGCTCGCCCGGGAACTGGCGGCCGGAGAGGAGAGCCGACGTGTCGAGGACCCGGCGCACGAGGCCTCCACGGGTCCCGGGGATTCAAGCTTTGTGCCG
>MGWD01000025.1:110426-127529 GCA_001800825.1 Euryarchaeota archaeon RBG_19FT_COMBO_69_17
CCCCGTACACGCGGTCGATCGCGGTCCGGGCCTCCCTCTCGGAATCCGTCTTCACGAGGACTTTGCCGCTCTCGTACAGGGTGAGCTCGGGCTCCCCCTCGACGATGAGCATGACCTTGACGTCGTTGACCCGCCATCCGGCGTCCCGGAGCCGCTGGGCCGTGCTCGTCAGGTCGAGCCGCGCGGGCCGCTTGAGGGTCGAGATGAACGCGGTCGCGGTTCGGCAGGGCTTGAGCAGGTAGTACGTCATGGCGTGGCCTCGAGGCCGTGGGAGGGGATGCGAGAGGGGCCGTGCCCCTTGAACTTTTCCGCGCGGACCCCTTCGAGGGGACCCTTCACGAGCCGCGGGAGGTCGATCTTCGCCTCCTCCGCGAGGACCTGCTCGATCCGGGCATGGGTCGCCGGCGCGGGCGGGCCGAGGAGGTCGCAGATTTCGGGGCCCTTCGAGATCTCGTACGTCCCGATCGCCTTCGCGCGGTCCACGATCTCCTGCTTGTCGAAGCCGATGAGGGGGCGCACAATGGGGCGGCGGGCGGCCGCGTCGATCACTCGAAGGCTCGCGAGGGTCTGGCTCGAGACCTGGCCGAGGTTCTCTCCCGTCACGAGGACGTCCGCGGCCTCCCGGTCCGCGAGGACGTCCGCCATGCGGACCATGAGGCGCTTCGTGAGGACGAAGTAGAAACGTCGGTCGCACGCATGGGCGACCTCCGCGAAGGACTCGCCCACGCGGACGACGTAGAGGGTGGGGAATCCAAGGACTTCGCAGAGCCGGCGCGCTTTGACCGCGGCCGCGTCGTCCGTGATCGGCTCGAGGGAGAAGGGGGCCGCGACGATGGCCAAGCCCTGGCGGTCCATGAGGTGCCCGGCGACGGGGCTGTCGAACCCGCCGCTCAGGAGGAGGACGCCCCTGCGCACGGGGTTCACACCCCGACGTACTTCGCGTACACGGACCGCGCCTGGGCCTCGTCCTTCACCCCGCGGATGAGGGCGCGCCCGTCCGGGAAGACGGTCAGGTGACGTCCGTCCGCGTCCACGATGAGGATGGACCCCGCGCGCCGGACCCGGCCGACCTTCGCGAGCCGGCGGCCGAGGGCATCCAGGTCCACGTCCCCGTCGTGGCGGGGGTCCACGGAGACCGTCTCGCCTCCGCACAGGGAGACGAGGACCTGGGACTTCTTCGCCCCTAGAGAGGTCCGCTCGCCCGCGACGCAGGCGGGACAGTCGGACCGGCGGGCCACGCGGATCCTCTGGATCTCCGGGCGCCACGCGTCCACGACGAGGAGGTCCCCTGAGGGTGGGACGCCGAGGAGCATCCGCAGGACCTCGCCCGCCTGGAGGGCGCCGACCTGGGCCGACGCCGCGTTGAGGATCCCCGCCGTGTCGCAGGTCGGGAGGGCGCCCGGCGGAGGCGGTTTCGGGGTGAGGCAGCGGAAGCAGGCCGTGTCCGGGGACCGGATCCCGAAGACCATCCCGTACGTGGCGATCGCGCCGCCGTACACGAACGGGATGCGGGCGTCGAGGGCCGCCTCGTTGAGGAGGTACCGCGTCTCGAGGTTGTCCGTGCCGTCGACGATCACGTCCGCGCTCCGGAGGACCGCCTCCGCGGTCCCCGCGTGGAGGTCCCGCGGGACGGCCTCGATGTCGATCCCGGAGTTCACGAGCCAGAGGCGCTCCGCGGCGACGTCCGCCTTGGGGCGGTCGAGGTCCGCCTCCGTGTAGAGGGTCTGCCTCTGCAGGTTCACGAGCTCGACGACGTCGCGGTCGACGAGGCGCAGGCGGCCTATGCCCGCCCGGGCGAGCAGGTCGGCGCTCACGCAGCCGAGGGCCCCGAGGCCGACGATGACCGCGGTGGACCCGGAGAGGACCTTCTGGCCGTCGCGGCCGATCTCCGGGAGGACCGTCTGGCGTCGGTACCGATCCGCGCGGGCCACGTCGCGGATAACGGGGGTGCGGCTTATGGCCTTTTGCGGGGACTACGACGGGAACACGTAGGCGAGCTTGAGGCCCGCACGCACCTCGCGGACCTCCCCGCGCACGTCCTCGCCCCGCGCCGCGCGGACGATGAGGCCCGCGACCGACTTCATGTGGTCCACCGTCGCCCCCATCCGCGTGACCTCGTTCGTGCCGATCCGTCCGACCGCATCGACGATGAGGCCCTGGGACTCGAGGCGGTCCGCGAAAGCGGGCGGGGTGAGGCCGAAGGACGCCTGGAGCCGCTCGGGATCGTAGTGGATCTGGTGGGACTCCGTGTAGCCGAGGCCCGCGAATTTCACGGGGAAGCCCCCCTTGTCGAGGTCCCGCGCCAGGGCCTTCGAGTTCGCGACGACCTGCTTCGCGTACGCGGCGCCGAAGGCGTCCATCTCAAGGAGGACCTGGGCCGTCGACGCGATCCGGTTCCAGTGGGCGTTGTCCTCGACGCGCCAAAGGATCCCGCGCATCGCCCGCTCGAAGAGGTCCGTCCGGTTCGCGAGGAAGATCCCGCCCTGGGGCCCGGGGAACGACTTGTGGGTGCTCGCGCTCAGGAGGTCGACGCCCTCGACCATGGGCCGCTGGAACTGGCCGCCCGCGATGAGCCCGAGGACGTGGGACGCGTCGTAGCCGAGGACCGCCCCGACGTCGTCGCACGCGCCGCGGAGCCAGCGCAGGTTGTAGGGGAACAGGAGGAAGCTCGCCCCGAGGAGGACGAGCCTTGGGTGGCGTCCGAGGATCGCGTCCGCGGCGGCCCTCGGGTCCACGTTCCACGAGGCCTCGTCGAAGGGGAGGAAATCCACCTCGAGGCCCAGGTACTCCGGCAGGTACCCAGGCATGTAGCCGTCGTAGCCGCCGTGCTTCGCGTGGACGAGCATGACCCGGTCCCCGCGGCGGCACGCGGCCTGGAGGAGGAGGAAACCCGCGAGGTGGCCCGAGAGGGGCTTGAGGGAGGCCTCGGCCGAGGAGAAGACGCGGCGCGCGACGTCTTCCCCGAGGGCCTCCACGGCGTCCGTGTATCGCGTCCCTCGGTACGCGTTCCCGAGCCCACCGGACGGGTTGAAGGCGTCCGGGAGGGTGTAGCGGTGGGCGAGGTCGGAGGCGAGGAGGGCCCTCGCGGGCTCGCTCATCACGTTCTCCGAAGGCTGGAGGTTGATCGCCTCCCCCAACCGCCAGGCCTCGTGGGCGCGGACGAGATCGTGGAGGTCCGCCACGACCGCGGTAACGCGGAACGGCTATAAGGCCCACGTCGCGGGCCGATCGCCCTCAGTTGTAGAGGTTGAACTCGTCCTTGTCGGGGACCCGATCCCAGTCCTCGTCGGACTCCTCGAACACGGCCGTGAAGAGGGCGTTGACGATCTCGCGGAGCTGCTGGATCTCGGTGCGAAGGCGCTGGAGTTCCCGCAAAACGTCCTCGTTGGATGATGCCATTCGCAGCCTTCTTTCGTTGCTATCACAGGGTGAGTTCTTATCCCTTTGCCTTCGATTCCTGATCCTAATTATCGGAACGGATGGAATCGTCAGTCGTGGCGCGGCCCGCGGTCCCGTCCGCCGCCGCGTCCCCGGTCCCGCGCGCCGCGGTCACGGCCTCCGCCCCGCCCACGGTCCCGTCCGCCGCCGCGTCCGCGATCCCGGCCGCCGCGGTCCCGGGCCCGCCCGCCGCGTTCCTGGCGGCGCGGACGCTCCGCGACGACGCCGCCCCCGAGCTCCCTCGCGGGGACCGAGAGCATCAGGTCGCCGTAGTCGCGGGTCATCTTCCGGCGCTCGGAGCGCTCGCAGCGCGGGCAGTAGAGGTCCCGGTCCCGGCGCTCGAGGGGGCCCCGGCACTGGCCGCACAAGGCCTTGACGACCCCGAGGAGCCCCTCTGCGGTCGTGAGCTGGAGGGACGGCTTCGTCTGGATGACCTTCGCCCGCACGACGTCCCCGAGGCGGAACATGTCGTGAATGTCCTCCGTGTACTCCTCGGATACGTTCGAGATGTGGATCGTGCCCTCCGCCTGCCCGCTGATCTCCCGGGACCGCCCGTGGATCGCGGTCACCGTCGCGGTCGCCATCATCCCGCGGATGTCGTCCACGATCCCGTACACGATGTCGCCGACCTGGAGCTCTGCGACGGGGTTGAAGGGCTTCACGCGGGCCACCCGCGCGTTGGGGTCGAGCGTCAGGACCCCTGGCATGGAGGCGAAGATGACGCCTTCCCGCTCATACGTGCCCTCGCCCGCCTCGAACTCCTCCGCCACGGCGACCTGGTCGCCCGGCAGGACCATCTTGGGGGGTTCCATGCCCATGCCTCGCTGTGCTGCTCGCGACGGAGAGAGGCCATGCCTATTTATCCCTTCGCTGGGGCTCGACGCGCAGGAGGAGGACGGGGATCCGCTGGACGTCCCGGCGGTGGAAGGCGAACGCCCGTCCGAGGGGGAACGCGTACTCGAGCCGGTCCGTGATGGTGGCCCCGGACGCCCGGATCCGGCGCAGGACGAACGCCTCCGCCTTCGCGTTGTGGAACGAGTACACGACCCGACCGAGCCGGAGGGCGGCGTCGAGGAACGGAAGGTCCGCGTGACGGCGCTGGGACCCGAAGGGCGGGTTCATGAGGACCGTGTCGAACGGGCCTTCGACCTCGCGGACGTCGGAGACGACCCAGCGCCCCTTCGCGCCGACGCGACGCGCGTTGCGCCCGGCGACCTCGACCGCCTCCGGGTCGAGGTCCGCGCCCGTGACGTCCCGCGCCCCAAGGAGGGCCGCCGCGATTCCGAGGACCCCGTTCCCGCACCCTGCGTCGAGGACCGTGCGACCCTCGAGGTCCCCCCGGCCCAGGGCCATGTACGCGACCTCCGCGGCGATCCCCGCGGGGGTCGGGTACTGCTCGATGTCCGCGCGGGGCCTTGGGACGGGCTCCAAGCCCTGGAGCGTCCGTTCGAGGTCGGTCTTCTTCGCGGGCCCCACCTCCGTCCGGCCGCGGGCTAGAGGTCCTCGAGCGGGGACGCGGCGGAGCGGGCCGCATCGACCCCCCGCGGGGTGATCTGGGCCGTGAAGTCTGCGGCCCCGTGCCACGCGAGGAGCACGAGGCCCTCCCGCTCGAGGCGACTCAGCTCCGCCGACAGGTCGTCGTAGTTGAGGCCCTTCAGAATCTCGAAGAACTGGGCCTTCTTGAGGCCCATCGTCCCCCGCTTCGCGAGGAGGAACAGGAGCTTCTCCCGAAGCCCGCGCTCGACGGCCCGCGCCTGCTCCGCCCGGAACGCGCGGTCCACGATCTCGATCGCAAGGGCGTTGAACGCATCCTCCACGTACTCCCCTGTCTTCGCGGACGTGTAGACGTAGGGCGCCTGGAAGGCCTCCGCGACCTTCGCGACGTCCTCCGTCTCGAAGGCCTTTCGGTCCTCGAGATCCTTCTTGTTCACGACGAGGTAGACGGGCACGTCCCCCGAGGTTTCCATCGCGGCGGGGATCCACTCGTTCAGGGAGGCGAGGCTGTCCCGCCGGGTCAGGTCGCACACGGCCATGAGGGCCTGGGTCCCGTGGAAGTACGTCTCCCGGATCATGTCCCGGAATCCCCGCTGGCCCATGATGTCGAAGATGGACAGGTCCATCTGGACCTCGAGGTCCGTCCCGTGAGGGACCGTGAGCTCGATCTTGCTCACCTTCGTCCCGATTGTGTGGAGGTACGTGTCCTGGTACTCGTTGAGGACGAAGCGGCGGACGAGGGAGGTCTTCCCGACCCCGCCCTCTCCCATGAGGGCCAGCTTCGCCTTCATCCGGCGGACCGTGGGCATGGAGGCTCCCGACGGCACCGCAATCCGGCCCCCGGCTATAAGGCCCTTTCCGGGGGTCCGTCCCATCGAACGGACGCAATCCTTATCCGAGACGGCTCGGTCGCGCGGCCCGCGATGGCCGAGCCGAAAGCGGGCGCACGGAACCTCCGCGTCCTCTCCGCGACGAACGTCCTCACGGGGACCCACACGAACCTGCTCCAGGTCGTCCTCCAGCCCTTCGTCGTCCACGTCGCCGGCTCCGTCGTCGTGCTGAGCATCCTCCAGGGCCTCGCGACCCGGATGGGCGGGATCGTCGGCGCCCTCGCCCAGCTCGCAGGGGGCCGCCTCGCGGACCGGTGGGGCCGCAGGCCCGTCATGCTCCTCGGCAGCGCGTTCAACATGGCGAGCTTCACCTTGTTCCTCGCGACGGGCCTGACGGAGTGGGCCGTGCTCCTCGTCCCGGCCTTCGTGTTCCTCGGGCTCGGGCTCCTGTCCTCACCCGCCTCCCAGTCCATCGTCGCGGAGAGCGTGGAGGCCCGCGGGCGGGCGATGGCCTACTCCCGCGTCCTATTCTTCCTCCTCCTCCCCGCGGCGCTCATCGCCTTCCTCGGCGGGTTCCTCGCGGACGCGTTCGGCTACGCGCCCATCTTCGCCCTGAGCCTGGGGCTCGAGGCGACGACCTTCGCCCTGTTCGCCCTCCTCCTCGTGGAGACCCTCCGGGAGCGGAACGGCGGGCGCTGGAGAGCGAGGGATGCGTTCCGGCTGCGGGAGCCGAGGCTGAAGGGCGTCCTCCTCGTCATCTCCGTGGACCTGTTCGCGTGGTCCATCTCCATGATGATCGTCTACGGGATGGCCGTGAAGGAGTTCGGCTTCACGAACGGGGACATCGGGATCATCGTGGGCGTGTGGGCCCTCGTGTTCCTCGCGGCCACGCTCCCCGCTGGGAAGACCGTCGAGCGGTTCGGGAGCCGCTGGATGATCTTCGTCTCGGAGGCCCTCGGCGTGCCCGTGATGCTGGGCTGGATCCTCGCGACGACGCCCCTCGGATTCGCGATCGTCGCCGTCGTCAACGGGATCGCGGCGGCCACCTGGGTCCCCGCCCTCCAGACCCTCGTCGCGAACTCCGTGGAGGACCGGATGCGGGCGGAGGCGATCGGCCAGCTCACGTCGATCCGGAGCCTCCTGTCGTTCCCCGCCCCGTTCCTCGGAGGCCTCCTGTACGCCGCCTTCGGATACGCGGCCCCCATGGCCGCGAGCCTCGCCGGGGTCCTCGTCGCGATGGTCCTCATCCTGCGGTACATCCATGACCCGCCGAAGGCGGGCGCTGCAGGCCTTGGAGCGTCGGGATGAGACCCGCGCGTGGTATTTATCCCCGGGGACGTTAGCCGGGGCGGCGATGATCGAGAGCGTGCTCCGGGTCCGGCTCCCGTGCAGCTGGGTCACCCAGATCACGGGGAAGTTCGGGGCCACCGTGACCCTCGTGGAACAGAAGCCCCTCGGCGACGGCCTCCTCCAGAGCCTTGTCGAGATCGACCCGGGGACCTCGGACCCGAACGCGATCGTCGAGGACCTCCGCGGGAACCCCTACATCGCGGACGTCGAGGCGATCGTCCCGCCGAAGGGGAAGACCCTCGCGAACCTCAAGGTCCGCGAGTGCAACGCGTGCAAGACCCTCGCGGAGTCAGAGTGCTTCCTCACGGAGGCGACGGCGACGGAGGACGGCGGCCTCGAGTGGAGGATCCTCGCGCCCAAGCGGACGACGATCGAGGCCCTCGTGAAGGACCTCCGGGGCCGCGGGCTCGAGATCGAGGTCGCGGCACTCAAGCCCGTGAAGCCGGGGGGCGTCCTCACGGACCGGCAGGAACAAGTCCTCAGCATCGCCTACAAGCTCGGGTTCTTCGAGTTCCCGAAGAAGGTGAGCCTGACGGGGCTCGCGAAGAAGCTCGGGGTGTCGAAGTCGACCCTCTCGGAGATCCTCCGGGCGGGGGAGGCGAAGGTCCTCCACGCGTACTTCCATGGCCTCATGGGCCGGCCTCGCTGAGGGTGGGCAGGATCACGCGGGGCCCGGCTGCTCCGCGGGGCGTTGGCGGGGCCTCCCCGGCGCGGGGGCGGGCAACCTCCCCCCGATGGTGAGGAACGTGAACCCCGCCAGGGCGAGGGCCACGAAGTAGAAGTCGATCAGCATCCGGCCCGCGAGGGCCACGAGGGCAAGGCCCGCGAGGAGGTACGGGAGGGTCCCTCTCATCCGGGCCGCACCGAACAGCGTGGCTCCGTAGGATCCCGCCGCGGCCGCATAGACGACGGCCGGGAGGTCGAGCCGGAATCCGACGGACCAGAACGCAGCGAGGGCCGCAATCTCGGGCCTCAGGAAGAGGACGGCAAGGGCGGCCGCGCCTACAGCGAGTCCGACGGAAAGGGCCGCGCGGGTCCGGGCCAAGGGGACGACCCACGGGGCCGTGAGGGCGGCGGAGACCGCGAGAGCCTCCCCCAGTCGGTACACGTCCGTCCGCGCCGGAGGCCCGAGGCCGAAGGTCGCGAGGAGGTCCCCTGTATGGAGGTAGAACGCCGCGAGGAACGTCCCGACGACGAGGGACGGGAAAAGGATCCGCGGGATCGCCTCCCGCATCGCGGCCCGGGCGCGACGGGGGGCGATGTCCCGGAGATGCGTCGCCATGAGCCACACGAGGGCGGCGACCGCGGCGGCGTCTCCGACGAGGACCGCCACGGGCACCATCGGGCCGACGAGGAGGGCGGCGATGACGCCTGCGGACGCGAGGGCGAGGACCGCGGACGTCCGCGGGCTGAGGGGGACGAGCGCGCGTGCCGCGAGGACGAGGACGGCGAGGGAGAGCAGGAGGGCCGCGTTGTACGCGACGGTCCCGAGGAGGACGAGGTCCCCCGCGACGGCCCGTCCTGCGGGGGAGCTCAGGGATCCCGACATCCGGCTCACGACGCGCAGGAGGAGGAACTCCGTCGTCGCGGCGAGGACGACGGCCCGCGTCACGGCGGGGAGGACCTCAGCGGGCCACGCCGCACCGCGGGGGTTCATCCCCATCGGGAGGCGCCACCTCCTGGATCCGTTCCGGCGCCACGTGGAGGGACTCCGCGTCGCGGCCCACGACCCCTTCGACGAGGTCGACGAGGATCGGGAAGATTGGGAGCCGGGCCTGGGCCCGCAGCTGGTCCGCGTACGCGGGGACCCAGCGGCCGAGGTGGTCCCGGAGGAACTTCGCCTCCGCGTCCCGGCAGATGTCCGCCGCCTCCGCCTGGCCGTTCCCTCGGGCGAGGGCCTCCTTCAAGCACAGGAGGGACATGAGCTCGAGCTCACTCACGAGGTGGTCGGGCCGCTCCCCGCGGACCTGGGTCCCGAAGGCCCGGAAGAAGCCCCCGACGTCCGCAAGCTCCTGGGTCGCCCGGAACGAAGACAGGTACGAGCCCTCGTACGGGGGGGCATTCCCCTTCTGGAAGAGGCCCGTGTACTCCTTGGCGACGGACCGAGGGTCCGATGCGAGGGTCCCGACGGCTTCGACGGCTGCCCGGGCCCGCGGCGCCAGGGAGGCGTAGGGGCCGTCCTCCTCGAGAAGGCCGAGGAGATCCTCGAGCCCCTTCCGGTCGAGGGCCCCGTCGGGGCCCGAGAGGGCGCGGGCGAGGAGGCTGTAGATTCCCGACCGGACGAGGGCGCGACCGCAGGCCTCCGTGGTCCCGTCCATCGTCAGGTCCCCCCGGAACCCCCGCGGGGCTTCTTCATCCGACGCCAGACGAGGACGAGGGCGACGGCCGCGACGAGGGCGACGGCCGTCATCGCGGCGAGCCGGAGGACGGGATCCTGGGCCTCGAAGCCGGACCCGAGGCTCAGGGTGAGCCACGTGCTCACGGACTTCCGGGCCCCGACGTCCCCGCTCGCGCCGTCCCACACGGCGAAGGCGACGATGTCCCCGTGGGCGATCGGGGTATCCATGGGGTCCCCCGTGTCCCGGAGGCGGGAGATCACGACGGACCATCGCCCGGCGTCCCAGACCCCGCGGCCCAGGGCGGACTGGTTCGGCTGGGTCGCAATCGTGTAGAAGCCGTCGGCCACGGCGTCCTCGACGGGGCTCACCTTGAGCGGCTGGGAGAAGGGGTTCCCGACCTCGTACCCGACGAGGTACACGCTCGCGTTCTCCGGGAAGGCGTCGGGGACCGTGTACGGGGGCTCCCCGATCGCGTAGGGGTAGTAGTCGACCCAGAAGTTCGGGAACGCGTCCTGGAGGTCCCAGAAGCCCTCCTCGATGTCCGCCTGCCAGTCCGCCTTCCACTGCATGATGTGCATCCGGGCCCCCGCGGCCCCCATGCAGAGGTTCGGGAGCTGGCTCGGGGGCGCGACCTGGAAGGCGACGGCGTCCCGGAACTCCCCGACCTCCGTCGTGCGGTTGTCCTTCGTCTCGTCGTCCCAGGCGATCCGGAGGGCGAAGTGGGTCGCGTTCACGAGGGCGCGGACCTCGAGGGCGTCGACGGACGGGACGGGATTGGACGGCGTCACGGACGTCTGCCCGGAGAGGGGGACCTCGAGGGGAGCCGCGCCGACCCATGACGCCGACGTCGGGTCCGTCACGGGGAGCTCGCCCGCGAGCCGGGTCGCGACGAGCTCGGTCCCGGCGCCCACGACCCCGGGGATGAGCCCGAGGACCTGGGCCGTCGTCAGGAGGACGGCCGCGGCGATCACGATCCCGAGGACGTTCCGCCCGGAAGGTTCCATCGTCATCGCCTCCTAGGAGATGTTGTGCCGGTACACGTCGAGGGCCGCGTCGTGGAAGGGCCTCTCGACGACCGGCTCGACGAACGGGACGCGGACGACCTCGACGCCCTGCGTGTCGTACCCGACGGCCGTCTCTCCCTGGACGGGATCATCGATGAGCTCGAAGCGGCCCAGGATCTTGTCCGTGCTCACGCAGAGGAGGAGGACCGCCCGGAGCTCGGGCTCGAGGCCCTCCCGGATCCGCCGGTACGTGCGCACGGCCGCGTCCGCGCGCGGGCCGAACATCTGCCGGTTGAACGTCGCGTCCGAGTGGATCGGGGGGACGTAGTAGATGTTCGGCTCCAGGCCGTACTGGGGGTACAGGGGGAGGGCGAGGCCCTTCTCGTGGACGAGGAAGTCGATCGGGTTCCGCGGGTCCGATTCCGCCGGCGGGTGGATGTACCCGACGATCCGGATCTTCCCGATGCAGTTCCGCATGCACCGGGGCCAGATCCCCTGCTCGACGGCGGGGAAGCAGAAGATGCACTTCTCCGAGACGCGGGTCGTGTGGTTGTAGAACGTCCGCTTGTAGGGGCAGGCCCGGACGCACTCCCGGTACCCGCGGCAGCGCTCCTGGTCGATGAGGACGATCCCGTCCTCCTTCCGCTTGTAGATCGCCTTCCGCGGGCACGCCGCGAGGCACGCGGGGTACGTGCAGTGCATGCAGATCCGCGCCAGGTAGAAGGTCCAGATCGCCTGGGGGACGCTGAGGTGGTACGGGGTGTCCTCGATGTTGCCGCTCGTCTCGTCCTCCCCGCGGTTCGGGTACGCGTAGTCCATCTCCTCCGGGAGGAAGCCGAGGACGCGCTCCCCGTCCGGGACCTTCTCGAAGATCGTCTTCCCCGAGTACCGGGGTGGGTCCGTCGCGTAGTCCCACGAGGCGGGGCCGAGACTCTCGAGGAGCTTCACGTCCCAGCCCATCGGGTAGGAGCCCCAGGGCTTCGTCTCCACGCTGTTCCAGAACATGTACTCCTGGCCCTTCCCCGAGGTCCACGTCGTCTTGCAGGCCATCGTGCAGGTCTGGCACGCGATGCACTTGTTGATGTCGAAGACCGCGCTGACCTGCTTCTCCGGCCGGGACTCGGAGTACACGTAGTCCATGCTCCGGCCGAGCTGCCAGTTCCAGACGGACGGCATGGCTCACGGCCCCCCGTAGTAGCCGTTGAGGTAGCGCGTCATGATCGGGTCCTCGTACGTCGGGCGGAACCCCTTGCTCGCGGGATGCCAGAGGCCGACCCCGCCGATCCCGCCGTCCTCCGCCTTCGAGATCTTCACGAAGGATTCCTTCGGGGCGCCCGTCGGCCCGTGGACATCGAGGGCCCATCCCGTCCCGATCCTCTGGCCCGCCCCGTCCTTCCGGACGAGGCTGTCCGTCATCAGGGTGGGCTTGAGCCACGCCCGGGTCACGGACTGGTGGCTCCCGTACCGGTACGCGGCCTGGTACCCCGTCCGGGGGCTCTTCGCGAGGCCGTCCGGTCGGGTTTCATGCCCCTCGACGGAGCCGTGGGTGGCCCCGAACATATGGAACCACGCCCGCACGGTCCCCACGGGCATGTTCGGATAGTACCGGGCGCGGACCTTCCACCGCATCACGCGGTAGTCGTCCGCCTTGGACTCCCAGCCGCGGAAGGGCCGGTCCGAGGGGTCCCCGTCGACCCAGATGTAGTCCCCGTCCTCGATCCCGAGGGGCTTCGCGTCGAGGGGGTTGATGTCCACGTACCCCTCGCCCACGTAGGGCATCCGGCGGTCCCGGCGGTAGAAGTCCCCGAAGGGGCCGAAGTAGACCATGCTGAGGTCCATCGACGAGGCCATCGAGTGGCACGCGTGGCGGTACTTCGGCGTGTACATGACGAACTGAAAGCCCTGGGCGACGAGGGGGTGGGCGGACACCTTGACCTCGCTCCACGGCCTCGCGATGTTACGGACCTGGCGGGTCTCCGGGGACAGGTCGGCCGGGTCGAGGCCGTAGTCCGCGGGGCCCTTGGGGCGGACCGCCGCGTGGGGCGCCGCGTGGATCACGGAGGGCTCGTACGGGGTCGAGTCCACGGTCTCCCGGAACACGGGGAGGTTCTCCCCCGCGTCGAGCCACTCCGACTCCTCGCGGTAGAACTCGAGCCGGCCCGTCTTCGTGTACCAGGGCTTGTCCTCGTTCGTCTGCTCCCAGCCCGTGATCCGCGGGGTCGTGCGGTTCATCACGAGCTTCGGCACGCCGTTCCGGCAGGACTCGAGGATCTCGTCCCACGAATAGCCCTTGAGGGCGTTCGTCTCGTTGATGACCCGCTGTCCGTACGCCTTCAGGTCGAGCTTCCCATCCGGGGTCCGGAACGCCCAGGCCTCCCGGAAGTTCTCCGCGAGGGGGAAACCCTGGGCCGCCGTCAGGTCGGCGAGTTTCTCCCCCACGCCGACGAACGTCTCGAGGTCGTCCCGGGTGTCGTACAGGGGCGGGAGGGGGGAGGGCACGCAGGCCTGGAGGAAGGGGTTCGTGCAGGCCCCGTAGATGTCGGGGAGCTGTCGTTCGATCCAGGACGGCACCCCGAGGACGACGTCCGCGTACTCGCAGGTCTTCGTCCAGAACCACTCGTTGACCACGATCATCTCGATCTTCGGAATCGTGTTCTGGATCACGTCGTAGGCCCACTTCGCGTTCCCGAGGATCGAGTTCCCGTTCACCCACCACGTCGTCTTCGTCGGGGTGGGCATGTGGGTCGAGCCCGTGAACAGGACCCCGCCGACCCGGAGGGGGCGGTCCCCGTAGTTGTAGAAGTGGGCGGACTCCGTGCCGTAGTACGAGCGGACGGCGGCGGGCTGGGACGGCGCGAGGACGTGGTTGAAGGGATCCTCCGCCTGCCACTGGGAGACCCCGTTGAACACCTCGATCCGGTAGTTCCCCGCGTAGCTCCCGACGTCGCCCCCGTAGTGGCCCTCGTTCGCGGTGAGGGCCGCGACGAGGAAGATGGCGCGGTCCTTGAGGTCGTTGTTCCAGTAGTGGTTCGGGCCCATCCCGACCGTGAACAGGGTCTTCGTCTTGTTCGCGGCGACCTCCCGCGCGAGGCCCTCGATCGCCTCGACGGGGGCCCATGTGATCTCCGACGCCTGCGCGGGCGTGAAGTTCGCCTCGAGGTACTCCCGGACGAGGTCGAAGACGGAGCGCACGGCCACGCGGGTCCCGTCCGCGAGGACGACCTCGTACGGGACGCCGGCCATGTCGAGGACGGGGGCCACGGTCGCAGGGAGCCGGGCGCCGACCTCGTCCCGGGTGATCATGACGGGCCCTCCCGTGTTCGCGTCCCACGCGACGAAGTCGTCCCACGCGTCCCGGAGGGCCTTCGGGATGTACTGGCGGTCCTGGTGCGCGTAGTCCGCAGGAGGGGACTCCCCGGGCGCGAGGACCTGCGTGTAGTTCGTGAGGGTCGCGGGGACGTGCCCCGCGTCGAGGTCCTTCATCCGGAGGAGCTTGAGACTGTCCATCCGGACGAGGAGGGGGAGGTCCGTGAACCGCTCCACGAACGGCCGGTCGTAGAGGCCGTCCCGGATCAGGACGTGCGCGAGGCCCAGGGCGAACGCGGCGTCCGTCGCGGGGCGGATCACGATGGCCTCGTCCGCCTTGTTCGAGGAGCTCTGGTACTCCGTCGCGATCGTCACGATCCTCGCGCCGCGAAGCCGGGCCTCGGAGATCCAGTGGCCGTCGGGCATCTTCGTCGCGATCCAGTTCATCCCCCAGAGGGTGATGAGGTTCGCATACTCCGCGGCGAAGAGGTCGAAGTCGCTCGTCTTGTTCCCCGTGACCATGGGGTGCCCGGGGGGCAGGTCCGTGTGCCACGCGTAGGAGTCCCAGTACCGGGCCCCTTTCGCCTGGTCCGGCCCCACGTTGCGGACGTGGGCGTCTAGGAGGGCCAAGTGGTTTGCGAGCCGGTAGAGCCCCGTGAACCGGAGGGTGCTGAGCCACGCCATGCTCGACCGGAACTTGAGGGCCTGGACCCCCGCGAGGCCCATCGCGGCGATCATCGCGGGGTCGTAGCCCTGGGCCCCGAGGAGGGCCGCCCCCGAGGGCCCCGTGTACGTGCGCGCGACGCCCTCGAGGACCCTCGCGATGATCCCGAAGGCCTCGTCCCAGGGCACGGATTCCCACGAGTCCTTGCCCCGGGACTCGAAGTACGCACGGGTCGGGAGGCCGTCCGCCTCCCGGGGCATCCCCGCGTCGACCCAGTCCTTGAACCCGGAGCGGATAAACGCCCCCTTGACCCGGCGGTCCGAGTAGAACCTCCGAAGGTACGTGTGGCCGTTCGGGCAGATCCGGGGGTCCCAGCGGGACGACGTCCGGTTCCCGTAGAGGTCCGTCGCCTGCCCGTAGCCGAAGGTCGGGTCGATGTACTTCACGACTCCGTTCTTCACGCAGGCTCGGAGGAGGCAGCCGTGGGTGTCGTTCGGCGCGCACAGGAAGATGTACGAGCTGTCGTACGAGTAGAGATCCCGGTACACCTGCTCCCAGTCTCGGTTCGGGTACCCCTCGAGGGGGTTCAGGTTCGGGTCGATGGGGGCCGTGTACGTGAGGCCGAGGACCGTCTCCGGGAGGTACCGCGCGGCGAGCACGCCGGCGACCGCGGGCGGCAGCATCTTCAGCACGTCGCGTCTCGTGAGGACCATCGGGGCCATCCGATCACCCGGGCCGGCCCCTCGCGCCCGCCTAGGCAGGAGCGTCGAGAGCCCTACTCGCCAACCCGTCTCGGGCCATCCCGCGGGCTCGGTTAACAGCCGCGGCCGTACTGTACGTATGCGTACGCCGCGGGCGCGGGGCGCGGGCCGCGTCAGGCCTCCCCGGACCGAACGGGTTCGGGGAGAGACCAAGAACGCGGGCGGCCCTCGGGCAGGCGAAGGAAGGCGGACTCGGATGGCCATGTCACGCGTCGAGAGGAAGGCGGACCAGGACTCGCGTTCGATGAAGGGCACCCTGCCCGCGACGGGAGGGACCCTCGCCCTCGCGGTCGCGGTCACCCTCCTGGTGGGGATCGTCGGAGGGACGACGGCGGGATACTACCTCGGATTGAGCCTGAACCCGCCCGGCGGTCCCGGAGGGACGCCAGGCGAGGACGTCACGTTCCGGCTCCTCGCCCGGTACCCGAACTTCTACGGGATGGGCGGGGCGATCGAGGGCGTCGAGAACCCGGACCTCGTCGTGAACAGGGGGGACCGGGTGACGATCATCCTCGAGAACGGGGAGACGAACATGCACGACGTATACGTCGACGGCTTCAACGTCGGGACGGACTACGTCATGACTCAGGGCCAGACGGCGTCCGTGACGTTCGTCGCAGACGAGGAGGGGACGTTCCCCTACTACTGCACGGTCCAGGGGCACCGGGCCGCGGGCATGGAAGGACGCGTCGTCGTCGGGAGCGGGACGGGCGGCGGGGGCACCCTGCCTCCCCCGGGGCCGGCGAAGGCGACGACCGTCGACTACATCGCGAAGAACCCGACGGACCTCCCCGGGCCCCTGAACCGGGGCGTTAGCGCGACGGTCCACCTGTTCCTCGGGGCCGAGGAGGTCACGGCGGAGATCGAGCCGGGCACGACCCTCGACTACTGGACGTACAACGGCACGGTCCCCGGGCCCTTCTTTCGGGTCCGGGTCAACGACACGGTCGTCGTCCACTTCCGCAACGACGAGGGGAACCTGATGGAGCACTCCGTGGACTTCCACGCGGTCACAGGACCCGGCGGAGGTGCCGCGTCCGCGAAGGCCCGCCCTGGCCTGTGGGGCAACTTCACGTTCCGGCCCCTGAACCCCGGACTTTTCGTGTACCACTGCGCGACCCCCCACATCCCGACCCACATCTCCCTCGGGATGTACGGCCTCATCCTCGTGGAGCCCGAGGCGGGCCTGCCGACCCTCGACGCCGCCGGCCGGCCCATCAAGGAGCTGTACGTCATGCAGGGGGACGTCTACACGAAGTGGCCCGCGGGGACGGACGGGCACCAGCTCTTCGACGACGCCGCGCTGCTCCGGGAGGACCCGGCGTACGTCGTCTTCAACGGCCGGTATCAGGCCCTCACGGGGAACCACGCGATGCAGGCCGTCGTGAACGACACGGTCCGGATCTTCTTCGGCGTGGGCGGGCCGAACCTCATCTCCTCGTTCCACGTGATCGGGGAGATCTTCGACCGCGTGTACGCCGCCGGGGACGTCCTCTCGCCGCCTCAGCGGAGCGTGCAGACGGTCCTCGTCGCGCCGGGGGGCGCCACGATCGTGGAGTTCACGCTCCAGGTCGCGGCGGACTACATCCTCGTGGACCACTCCCTCACGCGGGCGATCAACAAGGGGGCGCTCGGGATCCTCTCCGTCTCGGGCACGTCAGTCCCCGGGGTGTACGAGGGTTCGGGAGGGACGGGACACTGACCCGGAGGGCCGGCCCCCCATGCGCGCGCGAAGCCCCCGGAGGGGGAAACCCCGCGCGCGTCCCCCGGAGGGGACCGCGCCTTCCCTCCCGTTGAACGGATGGTGCGCGCCGATGCCCCACACGAACCCGTTCGAACTCCTGGCGGCGGAACATGAGCTCCTGCGGCGGCAGCTCGGGAGGGCCCTCACCTCCGCGGGGGCGCCGGCCCGGAAGG
>MGWD01000025.1:127538-132146 GCA_001800825.1 Euryarchaeota archaeon RBG_19FT_COMBO_69_17
GGACGCCCTCCGGATCCACTTCCGGAGGGAGGAACGGGCCCTGTTCCCCCTCTGCGAGCGGATCTTCGGCGGGCCCGAGAGCGCGGTCGGCGTCCTCCACGACGAGCACATCGCCATCGACGATGCCCTGGGCCCGATCGCGCGCGGGAGCCTCGGACCCAAGGAGACGTCGCGGGCCCTCGAGGAGGTCGTCGGCCTCCTGGAGAGGCATCTCGCCCGGGAGGAGAAGGTCCTGTTCCCCCTCGCGCAGAGCCGCATGACCCAGGCGGAGGCGGGCTTCCTCGCGAAACGGCTTCGGGGCGAGTCCTCCCGATGAGCCGGCGATCTCTCGCGCGATTATCACCGCGAAACGCCCGCAGCGGGCCGCGTTCTACCTACCAGGAATTGAAATCAAGACGTTGACCGAAGCTTTTATCCCCCAAGGGGGGAACCGCGTCTCCGTGAGGCCGACACCGCCCGCGTCCCTCATCGCGGTCCCCCTTTGGCTCATCGAGTGGTCCAAGTCGCGGGACCTGTTCCTCTCCCTAGCGGACAACCCGTGGGTGTTCCGGCCAAACTAGGCCCGCAACCCGCGGATTCCCGACTGCGACTTCTCGACCTGATTCCCGAGGGACTCGGCGAGCCGCCCGTACGCGTCCTCGAGGATCCCGATCGACGCGCGGAACTCCTCGAGGGAGAGCTGCTCGTCCGGGCCGTGGTCCAGGGTCGAGTCCCCGGGGCCGAAGGAGGCCATGGGGACCTTCCACACGCGGGCCGCGTGGTTCATGTCGGACGTGCCCGCCTTGAGGACGTAGGAGGGCCGGCCCCCGTTCGCCCGGATCGCGGCCACGAGGGCCCGGACCACGGGGTTCCCCTTGTCCACGAGGACGGCCTCCGTGGGCCTCGACCAGAGGATCCCTGGGACCGCCTCCTCGAGGCGCGACCAGTCGAACCCCTTAGGCGCGCGGACGTCGGCCCGGAAGCCCGCCGTCTCCTCCGCCGGGGTCGCCGCGTGGGTCCAGCCGACGATCCGGCACGACGGGCTCGCGAAGACGGACCCTCGGGCCATGGAGGCGACGGAGACGCGGAGCCGCGCGGCCGTGTCGACCGCGAGGTCGAGGGCGCTCGGGGCGGGCGCGGAGCCGTGGGCGGGACGGACACGGGCCTCGAAGGTCCCGAAGCGTTGCCCGCGGAACCCGATCGTGACCCGGTCCCACCCCGACGGCTCGCCCACGAGGACGGCGTCGGGCGCGGGACCGCGGAGGAGTTCGAAGACGCCCCTCGAGTCCGTCTCCTCCCCGACGGCCGCGACGACGGTCCGCGTGCCCCGCGCCGACGGTCCGACCTTCGCGGCCGCGAGGAGCCCCGCGGCGAGGGCGCCCTTCGCGTCGACGGCGCCGCGGGCGTGGACGTGGCCGTCCTCCGTCCGCGGAGGCCAGAACCCGGGCACCGTGTCGATGTGGCCGAGGAAGAGGATGTGGGGCTGGCCCGCGCCGAGGGTCGCGCGGGCGTTCCCTGCGGCATCCCGCGTCACGGCGAACCCGAGACGCTCCGCATGGAGGGAGAACACGTCGAGGGCGGGCCCCTCCGAGCCGGATGGGCTCGGGGTCCCGAGGAGGTCCAGGAGGAGGCGGAGGTCATCCACCGGCCAGCACCCCCTCCAAGGCGAGGACCGCGGCGTCGAGCTCCTCGGGCGTCACGACGAGGGGCGGGAGGAACCGCACGGTCGCCGTGCCCGACGGGATCGCGAGGATCCCCCTGTCCATCAGGCCTTCGAGGACGGGCGCGGCCTTGCCCCGGAGCTCCACGGCGGCCATGAGGCCAATCCCGCGCACCTCTCGGACGCCGGGTGAGTCCAAGCCGCGGAGGCGTCGGAGGAACGTCACGCTGAGATCGGCCGCCCGCCCAGCGAGGTCCGACTCCCGGAGGACCCGGAGGGCCGCGACGCCCGCCGCGCACGCGAGGGGGCCGCCCCCGAACGTCGAGTGATGGCTCCCGCGGAGCCTCCCGTGGACGTCGTCCGTCACGACGGTCGCGCCGATTGGAAAGCCTCCCGCGAGGGACTTCCCGAGGACGAGGACGTCGGGGACGGTCCCCGCGCGCTCGAGGTCGAAGGTCCGCCCCGTCCGGCCCAGGCCCGTCTGGACCTCGTCGAGGATGAGGAGGGCCCCTCGGTCCGTGCAGAGGTCCCGCGCGGCCCGGAGGTATTCGGGATCGCCGACGTAGACGCCGCCCTCTCCCTGGACGGGCTCGAGGATGACCGCCGCGGTGTCCTTGCCGACCGCGCCGGCGAGGGCCTCCGCGTCGTTGAAGGGGACGAAGTCCACCCCGGGCAGGAGGGGCTCGAAGGGCTCCCGGAACTCCTTCCTCCACGTCACGCTGAGCGCACCGAACGTGCGACCATGGAACGATCGGAGGGCCGCGACGAGGCCGGGCCGCCCCGTCGCCGATCGAGCGAACTTGAGGGCGGCCTCGACCGCCTCCGCGCCGGAGTTGCTCAGGAACGTGCGGGACAGGGGAGCGGGGACGATCTCGGAGAGGGCGGCGAGGAAGCCTCTCCGGGCGTCGTTCCGGACGCCGGAGCCGACGAACAGGAGACGCCGGGCCTGGTCCTGGAGGGCTCGGACGACCGCGGGGTGGGTGTGGCCGAGGTTGCACGCTCCGTGGCTCACCCCGAAGTCGAGGTACGTACGGCCGTCCACCCCGAAGAGGAGGCAGCCCTCCCCGCGGACGATCTCCACGTCCCGCTGCGGGGTCGTGGAGATCCTCATCTCCGACTCCGCGCGCATCAGGCGATCACCGTCCCCTCGCCGCGGAGGGCGGACCGAACGGGGTCCTCCCTCCGGGAGTCGGCGATGACGACGCGAGGGACCCCGCCCTCGAGGGCCTCCTGGGCCGCGAGGAGCTTCTTCTTCATCCCGCCCGTCGCGAACGGGACGAGGGCCGGGAGCGCCTCCTTCGAAACGCGGGGCAGGAGGGTCGTCGGATCCTCGAGGACGCGGAGGACTCCCGGGACGTTCGTCAGGAGGACGAGCGCCTCCGCCTGGACCGCGGAGGCCACCTTCGCGGCGATCCGGTCCGCGTCCGCGTTGAGCGGGACGCCGGCCTCCCCGTCGAGGATCGGCGGGGAGAGGACGGGGACATAGCCCGCGCCGACGAGGAGCCGCAGGAGGCCCGTGTTGACGCCGACGACGACCCCGCTGAGGTCGTCTCGGATGACCTTCACGCGTCCGTCGACGAGCGAGCGGATCGCCTCCTTCCGACGGCCGACGAGGAGCCGGCCGTCCACGCCGCTGAGGCCCACGGCAGGCACGCCGAGGGACTGGAGGCGAGCGACGAGGCCCGTGTTGAGGCCGCCCGCCATGGCCATCGCGACGACCTCGACGGCGGCCTCGTCCGTGCGGCGGCTCACGAAGCCGGAGGGGGACGTGAGGTACGTCGGGGCCATCCCGAGGCGCGACGACAGCTCGTCCGCGGCGCTCGACCCTCCGTGGACGACGATGCAGGGGCCCAGGCCTGCGAGCCCCGAGGCGACGTTCGCGGCATCGTTCCCGTGGCGGCCCCCGACCTTCACGACGAGCATGGGACACCTCAGGCGGGGTGGATCCCCGGGAAGTCGAGGCCCTCGCGTTCGCCGAAGCCGGCCATGAGGTTCAGGCACTGGACCGCGTTCCCCGCGGCCCCCTTCATCAGGTTGTCGATCGCGGCGGAGACGACGATGCGCCCCTGCTCGCTCGCGAACCCGACGTCGCAGAAGTTCGAGCCCGCGAGGATCTTGGGGTCCGGGTACCGGTGGATCCCCGTGGGGTCCTCGACGATCCGGACGAACGGCTCCGCGCCGTACGCCTCGCGGTAGATCCGCCAAAGGGCCTTCCGATCGACGCCGTCCTCCGGGAACGCGTGGGCCGTCGCGAGGAGCCCCCGGACCGCCTCGACCGCGTGGATCGTGAGATGGACCCGGCCTCGGAGGCCGAGCTCCTGCTCGATCTCCGCCGTGTGCCGGTGGCCCGTCGGCGCGTAGAGCCGCATGGCCCCGGACCGCTCGGGGTGGTGGGAGGCGCGGGACACCTCCCGGCCGCCTGCGGAGGAGCCAGTCTCCGCGTCCACGACCACGCGCTCCCGGCCGACGAGGCCCGAGCGGACGAGGGGGGCGAGGGCGAGGATCGAGGCCGCCGCCGTGCAGCCCGCGACGGCCGCGCGGGCCGCCTCCTTGAGCTCGGACCGGTGGAGCTCCGGGAGTCCGTACACGAAGGTCCCGATCTCGGCGGAGGCGGGATGATCGACCTCGTAGTACCGGGCGTAGTCCTCGGCCGCCCGGAGGCGGAAGTCCGCGCTCAGGTCGACGAGGAGGCCCGCCTTGGACGCGTACGCGGCGAGGCGGCGCATCGTCGTCCCGTGGGGGAGGGCGAGGAGGAGCGCGTCTGCGGGGCGCAGCTCGTCGGGCGCGGAGAACGCGAGGTCCGTGACGCGGCGCAAGTTCGGGTGGGCCTTCCAGACCGGCTTCCCCGCGAAGCTCTCGGACACGGCCTGGGCGACCTCGACCCGGGGATGGCCCAGGAGGACACGGAGGGCCTCGCCCCCCGTGTAGCCGGACGCGCCGACGACGGAGACCCTCACCGGCGGGCCACC
>MGWD01000025.1:132159-141544 GCA_001800825.1 Euryarchaeota archaeon RBG_19FT_COMBO_69_17
CGGGGAGATCGAAGCCCGTGGCCGCGACGGCGGCCTTGAACTCCATCCCGTGGTTCACCTCGTGGACGAACAAAGCGCCCTCCCGGTCCGGCATGAGGTCGATCCCCAGAACGCCGCCGCCCACGGCCTCTGCGGCCCTCAGGCTGAGCTCCTCGATCTCCGGGGTGACGATCTGGGGCTCGCAGACGGCCCCGCGGGCCGCATTCGTGATCCACGAGGCGGACACCCGCCGGACCGCGGACGTCACGCGGTCCCCGACGACGTGGCTCCGGATGTCGTAGCTCGGCTTGTCCACGTACGCCTGGACGTAGAAGATCTGGTGGAGGAAGTGCCCGAGGGTCGCCTTGTGCTCGAGGAGCTGCTCCGCCTCCTCCCGGTCGGAGACCTTCGCGACGAGACGGCCCCACGACCCTACGATGGGCTTGAGGACCGCCGGATACCCGACGTCCTCGATCGCCCGGAGGGCCGACTCGGGGCTGAACGCGACGAAGGTCCTCGGCGTGGGGACGCCCGCCGCCGCGAGGGCCACGCTCGTGAAGGCCTTGTCCCCGCACGTCGCGATGACCCGCGAGGCGTTCACGACGCGGAAGCCGTGGTGCTCGAGGAACCGGGACGCGTACAGGGCCCGGGAGTGGCTCAGGGAGCGGACGAGCACGACATCGGCCGCGAGGCCGTTCCCCTGGAGGCCGAGGAGGAGGTCCGCGTCCCGGAGGCGGAGGACCTCGTCCCCCCGACGGGCGGCCGCGGCGAGGAGGAGCTTCTCGTCCTGGCGGACCTGCGTGTACACGAGCCCTACGCGGACGATGGATGCACCTCCCGCGCCGTGTGCTTCGCCAGGAGGGACCGCATCTCCCGGTCCGTGAGGGACGTCATCCGCCCATCCTCGAAGATCCGCCGGACGTCTTCCGCGAGCCGCTGGACGAGCGGGTCCTCCTTCTCGATCTGCGGGTCCGTCCTGGCCCCGTTCCGCGCGTTGAGCCAGAACGCGATCCCCGCGGCCCCCGAGTACGGGGTGATCGCGACCCGGGGCGGGACCCCGAGCAGGCTCTCCGTGTCGAAGGGCAGGTACATCTCGATGTTCTTCAGGACGCCGTCCGCGTGGACGCCCGCCCGGGTGACGGCGAAGTTGCGTCCCGTGATCGGCGCGTACTCGGGGTGGACGTGGCCGAGCTCGTCCTCGTAGAGCCGGGCGACCTCCGTGATCGCGCGCGTGTCCATCCCGTCGAAGGAGCCGCGGAGCCCCGCGTACATGAACACGAGGGCTTCGATCGGGACGTTCCCCGCCCGCTCCCCGATTCCGAGGAGGGTCCCGTTGTTCCGGGCCGCCCCGTAGAGCCACGCGCTCGTCGCGTTCGCGACCCCGAGGTGGAGGTCCTGGTGGCCGTGGAACTCGAGCCAGTCCGCGGGCACGCCGCATACGTGCCTCAGGACGTACGTGAGCTTGGGGATCGAGCGGGGCAACGCGACGACGTCCCAGGGGACCCCGACGCCGACCGTGTCCGGGTAGCGGATGACGACGGGGGTGCCGTGGGCCTCCGCGAGCTTCATGAGCCGGCGGACGAAGGGCACGACGACGCGGAACACGTCGGACCGGGTCGAGTCCTCGAGGTGGCAACGGGCCGCGAAGCCCGCGTCGAGGACCTGCTCGACGAGCTTGAGGTACCCCTCGAGGGCCTCCTTGCGCCCCTTGCGCCCGTACTTGTAGAAGAGATGGTAGTCCGAGACGGAGGTGAGGATGCCGACCTCGTCGAGGGCGAGGCCCTCCTTCCTCAGGTCGCGGGACGTCTCCGCGAAGAGCCGGACGTCCTGGGACGAGGCCCGGATCCAGCCCGTGACCTTCGGGGCGCCCCCGAGACGGAGGCACTCTCGGATCGTGTCGACGTCCCGCCGCGTGTACAGGAAGAATTCCGTCATCGAGATCCGGCGGTCAGGGCCGGCGAGCCGCTGGAGGAGCCGGTAGATCCGGACCATCTGGTCCTGCGTGTACGGCTCGCGGGCCTGCTGGCCGTCCCGGAACGTCGTGTCCGTGATCCAGATCTCCCCCGGAACCTCCGTGGGCACGGCGACGTTGTCCAAAGGCATCGCGGGGGCCTTCGTCCACGGGAAGATCTCCTTGTGGAGGGTGGGCTCCTGGGCCTCCAGGATCTCGAGGTCCGGGGCGTCGAGGGCCTCCTTCCGCACGAAGGAGAGGAACTCCCGCTGGGCATGGGTCGCGCGGTCCATGATATCAGGCCCCAGGGCGTCGCCTTCCGGAGGCCCGCGCGCGTCGTCGGCGGCCGTCGCGGATCCTACTCCCCCCAGTCCTCTTGGGTCTCCGGGGCGAGGGCGACCGCGAGGGGCTCGAGGGACAGGACCTCGAGCTCCGTCCCGCAGTCCCCGCAGGTCAGGATCTCGCCCTGGACCGCGCCTTCCGTCGCCACGCCAGCCCCGCACGTCGGACATGTGCTCATCTCGACACCTCCAGAACTTCCGGACCCATCGCGAGAAGACCGGGAGCCCTAGAGCGTGCCCGCCCCGGGCTGCGGAGGGTGCGGCGGGCGCGTGGGGTTCACGGGCCCGCCTCCCCGGACAGGAGGTCCGAGATCCGCCGGTTCTTCTTCGCGATGAGATTGATGTGGTACGACTGCCGCCCGAGGGTCGCCTCCGCCTCCAGGAGCTGGTGGGCGACGGCCTCGGGACCCGTCCCCCCGGGAGAGGCGACCGCCGCGACCGCGACCGACGGCCGGAGGAGGGCCACAGCCCCTTCGTCGAAGTCGCGGGAGGCGGCTCGGAGCGAAGCGAGCGCGGATGGCTCGTCGCGCGATGCGGCGATCGCCGGAAGATGGGACTTCACGGTCTCGTAGGCCTCCCGGTGGGGGACCCCCTTCCTGACGAGGTATTCCACGAGGAGGGCCGCGGACTCCGCCGGGGCGATCGCGGCGGCGCGGTCCTGGAATCGGAGGCCTGCGACGACGTCGGCCATGGCGGCGAGGGCCCCGGACGTCGCGTCGATTGCGTGGAACGCGGACGCCTTGCCCGCCTGGAGGTCCCGGCTGTACCCGAGGGGCAGGCCTTTCAGGAGGGCGAGGAGGGCGAGGAGGTCCCCGATGACGCCGCCGGCCGTCCCCCGCACGAGCTCGGGGACGTCGGGGTTCCGCTTGTTCGGCAGGAAGCTGCTCCCCGCGACGCCGCCGTCCGCGAGGGACGCGAGGCCGAACTCCTCCGTGGACGCGAGGACGAGGTCCTCCGCGAGTTGGCTCAGGTGGACCGCGAGGAGGGCGAGGGCCCCCGTCGTCTCGACGAGGAAGTCGCGGTCGCTCGTCGCGTCGACGGAGTTCGCGAAGGCCCGGTCGAACCCCAGGAGGGCCGCGGGAATCTGGGGGTCCACGGGCAGGGACGTGCCGGCGACGGCCCCCGCGCCCGCGGGGGACACGTTGACCCGGAGGAAGGCGTCGTAGAGCCTGTCCGCGTCGCGGGAAAGGCGCCAGAGATGGGCGAGGAGGGCGTGGGCCAGGAGGATGGGCTGGGCCCGCTGGAGGTGCGTGTACCCGGGGACGATCGCCGGGCCGGCGGCCTCCGCCTGCCGGAGGAGCGCCCGCTGGAGCGGGAGGATCGCTTCCAAGAGGCCCTCGATCGCAAGGCGGAGATGGAGGCGCTCGTCGAGGACGACCTGGTCGTTCCTCGATCGGGCCGCGTGAAGCTTCTCCCCGGCGCGGCCCGCGAGGGCGATGACCCGCGCCTCGACGTTCGTGTGGACGTCCTCGAGGGCCTCGTCCCACGGGAACGTGCCGGCCTCGATCTCGGAGAGGCAGTCCCGGAGGGCCGCGGCGACCTGCTTCGCCTCCTGGCGGGTGAGGAGGCCCGCGGCCTGGAGCATCGCGACATGGGCAAGGTCGCCCGCGACGTCCGCGGCCGCGAGGCGCCGGTCGACGGAGAGGGATGCGACGAAGGAGGCGCCCGCCCCCTGGGCGACGAAGCTGTGCGCGGCGGGCTCACGTGGCAGGGACAGGGGCTGCACCCGCGTCCACCTCCTTCGGGGCCGCGACGAACCGTCGCCGGCCTGCTCGGGCCCACACCTTGGACGGGAGACCCCACAGCTGCACGAAGCCCGCCGCGGCGGCCGCGTCGAACGTGTCCCCGCTCCCGTACGTCGCGAGGCGCGCGTCGTACAGGGAGTGGGGGGACTCGCGGCCGGCGATGGAGAGGAACCCTTTGTAGAGCTTCATGGCGACCTGCCCGGAGACCCGCGCCTGGGACGATCGGATGAACGCCTGGAGGGCCTCCCGGAGGGGCGTGAACCAGAGGCCGTCGTACACGAGCTCGGAGAAGCGGTCCTCCACGCCCCTCTTGAACCGGAGGAGGTCCTTCGGCAGGCTGAGGGCCTCGAGGGCGCGGTGGGCTGCGATGAGGATCGTGGCCGCCGGGCACTCGTAGACCTCGCGGCTCTTGATCCCGACGACCCGGCTCTCGATGTGGTCGATCCGCCCGAGACCATGGTGGCCACCGAGGACGTTGAGGGCCCGGACGATGTCCCGGAGCTCCGTCTCCCCGGCCGCGGCGACGGGGAGCCCTTCCTCGAACTCGATCTCGACCCATCCGGGCTCGCCGGGAGCCAGGAGGGGGCTCGTCGTCCAGGCGTACGCGTCCTCCGTCGGCTCGACGGCGGGGTCCTCGAGGCGGCCCCCCTCCACGGACCGCCCCCACAGGTTCTCGTCGACGCTGTAGATCCTCCCCCTCGACACGGTGAGCGGGAGCCCGCGGGCGAGGGCGTAGTCGACCTCCTCCTCCCTCGTCATGCCCCAGGTGCGGGCGGGGGCGAGGACCTCAAGCTCGGGGTCGAGCGCCGCGATCCCCGCCTCGAACCGCACCTGGTCGTTCCCCTTCCCCGTGCAGCCATGGGCCACGGCATCCGCGCCGTGGACCCGGGCGGCGTCGACGAGGTGCCGCACGATCAGGGGACGGGCGAGGGCCGTGCTCAGCGGGTAGACCCCCTCGTAGAGGGCGTTCGCCTGGATCGCAGGGCCGATGAACTCCTCCGCGAACGTCTCCGTCGCGTCGACGACGTCCACGGAGCTCGCGCCCGCGAGCGTTGCCCGGGCGACCGCCGCGGCAAGGTCCTCCCTCTGCCCGACGTCCACGGCCACCGCGACGACGTCCGCGGCGAACTGCTCCCGGAGCCAGGGGATCGCTATGGTCGTGTCGAGCCCCCCCGAGTATGCGAGCGCGATCCTCCGGGACATGGTACCTTCGGGGGATGACGACGGGCGGGGGGATGATAACCCCTTTGGCCGACTTTGGCTGTAATCAGACGGAAATGTCTAATATAAGACATGGTTTCCGGGCCCCGGATCCTATGAGCGTCGCAAAGCAGGTGTGGGCGTACCTTGACGGGAAGCCGGCGATCAAGGAGTGCCTCGGCCTGGACCTCGTGAACCTGTCCGCCCTCGCGAGACGGGCCGCCTCGGACCTGGGGATCGAGCGGCCCGACGCGGTCCTCGCCGCGTGCCGCCGGTACCGTGCCGCGCCGCGGGCCTCCTGGCGAGAGCAGGCCGTGCGACGGGTCCTCCGCAAGTCCCGCCTCGAGACCCGCACGCGGATCGGGACCGTGACGGTCCGCTACTCCTACGACAACCTCGTGCGGCTCGAGAAGGTCGTGAACGAGCTCCTCTCCGCGAACCGCCTCATCCGGCTCATCCCGACGTCCCAGGGGATCGTCCTCATCGTGGAGGACGACACCCTCTCGACCGTCACGAAGGCGATCAGCCCGGGGAACCTCCTCAAGGTCCGGAAGGGGCTCGTCGAGTTGACCGTGACGAGCCCGGAGAGCATCGAGGAGGTCCCCGGGGTCATGGCATTCCTCTCCGCGTCCCTCGCGTCGAGCGGCCTCAACGTGCTCCAGGTCATGAGCTGCTACACGGACACGATCCTCATCCTCGAGGAGCGGGACCTCATGGAGGCGTTCGCGGCGCTCAAGCGGGCGATGGGGTGACGGAGTACGACGCCCGTCGGGGGCGGTTAGGGGGACCGAAGACGTTATAGGAAACCGTTCCTTCGGGACGCGCCGAGCGGGGCCATCCATGGCGCACGGCGGGGAGACGGGGCATGCGGAGGAGGGACACCACTTCACGATCTGGCCCCTCGTCGCGGGCTTCGGCGCCGCGATCGCGTACGCCGGGCTCGTCTCGGGCCTGACGGTCCTGGGCCTGGGGATCCTCGTCTTCGTCGTGGGCGTGCTGGGCTGGCTCCGGGACGACCTCCGGAGCCCGTCCCGCGCGTTCTTCGGCTTCCTCGAAGCGGAGCCCGGGGTCGTCCGCGTGAGCGCGAGGAAGCTCGCGACCTGGATGTTCCTCGCGACGGAGATCATGTTCTTCACCGCGATCATCGGGGGGTCGTGGGCCCTGCGCGTGAAGACCTCGGATTGGGCGGGACCCGGGGAGATCCTGAACGTCCCCCTCACAGGGCTGAACACGTTCTTCCTCATCGTCTCGAGCCTCACGATGGTCGAGGCCCTCGCGTCGATCGAGCGGGGGGATGTGAAGCGCCTTCGGCTGTTCCTCCTCGCGACGTTCGCCCTCGGCGCGGTCTTCCTGAGCATCCAGGCCTACGAGTACACGAAGCTGTTCTTCGAGGAAGGGCTCACCTTCGCGAGCGCCCCGCACGGGGTGAGTCCCGTCTACGGGTCCACGTTCTACCTCCAGACCGGGGTCCACGGGGCCCACGTGACGGGCGGAGTCCTCGCCCTCGCCTTCGCGACGGCGAAGGCGTTCAAGGGCGGCTTCACGAAGGAGAACCACGAGGCCGTCGAGCTTATCGGCCTGTACTGGCACTTCGTCGACGTCGTGTGGATCTTCCTCTTCACGATCGTGTATCTGATTTGAGGTGTTGCGGTTGGCGACGGCGATGGCGGAACCCCGATCGACGGAGGCCCACGCGACGAAGAAGCGGCCCTACGTCTACGTCTTCGGGGCCCTCGCGGCGGTGACGGCGCTCGAGCTGAACGTTGGAATCCTCGGACTCGCCCACGACCTCCAGGTCGCGGCCCTCCTCATGATGGCCACCCTCAAGGCGAGCCTCGTCGCCGCCTACTACATGCACCTGCGGTACGAGCCCCGGTGGCTCATCCTCATCCCCTTCGGCGGGCTCGCCCTCGTGACAGTCCTCGTCGTGGCCCTGATGGGCGCGGGCCTCTAGGGGGGAAGCCCTGGAGTCCTTCGAGCTCTCCCGGCTCCTCGGGGAGCGGGACCGTCGAGGCATCGCGTATCTCGAGTTCCTCCGGAAGCGGGACCTGAGCGTCGGGGTGTACGTCCTCCCGAAGGGGACCCGGGACTCCCAGGAGCCGCACACGGAGGACGAAGTGTATGCGGTCATGGAAGGGCGAGGCAGAATCCGCGTGGCCGGGGAAGACCGGGAGGTTCGGCGCGGAAGCCTCGTCTTCGTGCCCGCGCTCGCGGAGCACCGGTTCCATTCCATCGAGGAGGACCTTACGGTCCTCGTCTTCTTCGCTCCCGCGGAAGGTAACCGCTCGGCGACCCGGGAGCCCGGACGGACCCCGTCCGTGCGCGGTTCATCGGGATGATTCGGGCGGCCGGCCGCTTCTACGGCGGAACCGGCTCGCGGCGAACCCGACGACGGCCGCGACGAGGATGAGGGGGACCGTCACGAGGACGGGCACGCTCGCGGGGCTCGGATCCGTCGGAGCGGACGGGGTCTCCGGGATCACGAAGGAGAACCGGTACACCCGCTCCCACGGCCACGAGGTCTCGTGCTTGTTGAGGAACGGATAGCCGCTCTGGCCTCCGAACACCTCGACCGAGTGGAGACCCGCCTCCCCGACGACGGGGACGGAGGCATCCGCGGTGCCTCGCGTCGTCATCCCCGTGATGAAGCCCATCGCTTTCCCGTCGTAGAGGACGTTGTACGCGGCCGTGTACTTCTCCCAGCCCAGGCCTTCGCCGTGGAGGAGGACCTCCGCGCCGTCCGCGCTGAGGGCGGCGGTGAACCGCCCGACGAGGAGGAACGTCGTATTCGCGACGGATGCGCCGTCGACGAGGGCCTCGAGGATGTGCCCCCCTCCGAAATCCTCCGGAATCGGGAGGACGCCGGACGCCCTCCCGTACGCGTCGACGTCCGCGACGCCGAGCTCCACATACGTTTCCGTGAAGATCCAGCCCCGATTCACGTCTCCGTAGGTCCCGCCCGCGATCATCTCCGCGTCCCGGGTGTCCCACCGGAACGTCACCTGCGCGCCGGCCGGGAAACCCGCAAGGGCGAACGGGATCTCCCCGCCCACGATCCCCTTACCTCCGTTCCCGACCGCGACCCTCGGAGTCCCGTCGTCCGCCACCAGGGCGGGCGAAGGGACGATCACGAGGGCGTCCCCCGCGGTCAGGATCTCGCGCAAATCCGTCGCGCCCCCGAGACGGGAGGTCCCCGCTCGGGAGCTCTCCGTGATCTCGAATGTGAAGAACTCCGGCTCGTAGATCGTCAGGATGTCGTCCGGGTTCAGGGAGGCGTGCTTGTACGGCTCCGGGTTGCTCGACGGGTCCCAGTCCCTCGGGCCCGAATAGAGGGCCGGGTACACCCCGAGGATGTGAGTCCCCTTCGCGCCGACGGCCTGGAGCCAGACGCTGATGTGGCCCTGGTTCGTGAAGCTGCAGGCGTACCCGATGAACGCGTTGTCGTACGTCAGGGCGACGATGTTGTCGAACTGCGTCCAGCCGCCGCCCTCCAGCTCGAACTCCATGAGGGTCCCCTCGGGCCCCTGGTTCGGCGTGAGGCTCATCACGCGATCGAGGACGAAGGGGGCCTCCGCGACGAGGATGCCGTCCACGAGGACCGTGATGTTGTGCGGGGTGGAGCCTCCGAGGTCGGAGGGGGCGACGAAGGAGAACGTGAGGTCTCCGGCCGGGCCGATCGCGGCCGTCCCGAGGGACCAGCTCACGGGTATGAACCCCGTGCCCGAGACCCGATTCCCCTCCATCGTCCACCATTCCAGTTCGGCGAGGGCCCCCGGGGGGAGTCCGGTCCCCGTCACGGTCACCGGGGTCCCCGGGGGGCCATGGGAAGGCGTGACGAGAAGGCCCGGCCCGGTCCCCGCCGCCGAGGCGGCCGGGCTGACGAGCGCGATCCCCAGCAGGATCAGGAGCCACCAGGCCTTCACGGACACCCCTCCTGACCTACGACTCCTCGAAGGGGTCGTCGGAGGACTCTTCCGGTTTCTCGGCCTTCGGCTTCGCGGCTCCACCGTTCTTCCGTCGCATGCGGGACACGACGAACCCCACGGCCATGCCTGCGGCCAGGAGCGCGACGGCGATGACGGACACGGTCGTCATCTCGAAGCCCGTGGACGGCCCGGGCACGGGGACCTCGAGGATCTCCGGTGCCGCAGGGGTCCGGATTGCGAACT
>MGWD01000025.1:141550-147938 GCA_001800825.1 Euryarchaeota archaeon RBG_19FT_COMBO_69_17
TGAACGCGGCGCCCGTGTTCGCGGGGCTCGCCCCGTCCGCCGCGGTGACGACGCCCTGCACGGCGGTCAGGTTCGCCGTGCCCGCGGGAATCGCGTACGTCCCGATCCAGGTCTGCGTCGGCACGTCGAGGGACAGAGTGACATCTGCGAGCAGGTTCGCGAAGCGGCCCGACGTCGCATTGAACGCGCCCCATCCGAGGTGGACGGCTACGGATCCGCCCCGGGTCGCGTTCAGGGGTCCTTCGTAGGCCGTGTTCCTCGCGGCGTGGTCGTCGTACCGGACGTCGGCCACGATCCGGATCGTGTCTCCCGGCGCGAAGTTGACGGAGTCGGCCCCCGTCGCGTTCAGGATCCTCGCGGAGACGACGAGAGTGTCGGGGACGATCGTCAGGCGGCTGTTCGTGCCCTGGCCCGTGACCGCGGACCCCGCGTTCCCCCGGCCGTCGCTCGCGTTGACATAGAACTTCACCTCGCCGACGGGCGCGTCCCACGGGAAGTACCAGGCCGAGTGCCACAGGGGCGGGCCCACGAGCACGCGCGTCTCCCCGAGGATCGCGCCCGTGATGTTGCCCGCCGCGTTCGAGTTCGTCCCCGTGACCTCCTCTCCCGTGGACGCATAGTAGACGTAGGCCCCGCCGATGAACTTCGCCCCTCGGACGAACTCCGAGGCGACGGGACAGGAGTGGACGTCCGTGGCGGGGTTCGAGGCGCTCCGGATGAGGAAGACGACATCGAGCTGGTCCGTGACCTGAAGCTGCGCGATCCCGTCGAGGCGGTACGCCGTGCCGTTGAAGTACTCGAGCCTTAGCGTGTACGTGCCGACCTCGTCCGCACGTTGCGCGAAGCCGGAGGCGGGGTCCCCGAACGTCAGGTTCATCGCCTCCACGGCCGTGAAGTTGTACCACGCCGTGCTCGTGCCGCCGCCGGGGGCGACGACCGTCACCAGGTAGTTGTCGAGGCCCGCGCCGTAGCTGGCGTCAATCTCGACCTCGACTTTCGTCGTCCGGTTGAGATTGATGTACGACGGGACCGCCTCGAACCGCGCGACGTTCCCGTCGATCACCTCGGCCGCGACCCGCGGTACCGCTCCCAACAGGAGGGACAACGCGAGGATTGCGACGATCCACATGCCCCGGCGCGATTCGCACCGGCCCACACCGTTCTGCTGCCTTCCATCTCTCAATGTTGACCCTCCTTTCTGTCCGCGACGTCGTCACGGGCTCCGGAGACGCCGCCACGCGGCCCCTTTCCGTCGGCCGCCCGCCTCCCGAGCCGCCACACGAGGCCCACCTGTCCGATCGCGAACAAGTAGACGATGACGACAGAGGCGAGGACCGTGAAGACGAGGAACCGCGCGGCGAAGTCCAAGGCCAGGAATGGCGACTCCCGGGGCGCGAGCTCTGCGACGACCGTCAACGTGGCGTTCGCCGGGAGGTAGTCGAGGTCCCCGTCGAACCTTGCGACGAACGGGACGGGGCCTGAGGTGAGGAACGTATAGTTCAAGGACGCGGTCCCGTTCGGGTCGACGTCGACGAAGTCCAAGAGCCCGAGGCCCACGGAAGAGTTCACGTAGAAACCGATTTGGGCGGGCGCATAGGGGAGCCCATCGTCGCCCGTCAGGAGGACGTTGAGCGAGATGGCCCCGCCCTCCACGGGCGTCCCGACGGCCTCGAGGGCGAGGCTCGCGATCCGCGTGGGGATGCGGCTCGGGTCGGGTTCGATCGTGACGAGGGCTAGGCTCGCGGACGTGTGCATCGTCACGAGGTCGTCCGCGGTCGCCGCGTAGGCGAACATGAGCCCGTACGTCCTGCCGGGCTGGAGCCGGTAGTCGTACGGGTCGCCCGTGTCGAGTGGGAAGCGGAACTCGATCGTCGTGCCCGCGCCGGACTCCGTCCCCGCGGCGGCCAGGACGTTGTCGCGGCCTCCGAGGGATTCGTCCACGGCGTGCTCGAGGCCGAGCCCGAACTGGTCGGTCAGGACCGTCGTCCCGCCGGAGACGAAACCCATGAGGATGTTGTCCCCGTCCATGACGACGCCTGGCCGGCCGAAGCCGACGGAGAGCCAACCGGTCCCGGGGCTCGTGAGGGCGACGGCCATGTCGATGCCGTCCTGGGCGGCGCGAATCACCATGCCCGTGCGCACGTCCACGAAGACGCCCGCCGCAGGATACTCCGTCCCGCCGACGACCCCATCCACGGTCACGGACAGGCTCTCCACGAAGGGGAACAGGGCGGTCTCCTCGGCCTCCGCGCGGATCGACGCCGGACCCGCGGAGAGGAGCAGGGCGAGGGCCACGACGAGCCCCAGCCCGGCGAACTTCACGAGACCACCCCTTCGGGCTCGGCGACGGGCTCCGGGATCCCCTCGGCCTCCGCCATCTCGGACATGGAGACGAAGGGGACGAGCTTCCCGAACAGGACGAGGAGGAGCGCGAAGGCCGCGACGGACGCGGCGAGGACGGACCACTCGACCCATGTGGGCCAGTACAGGGGCACCTCGGCGGGCGTCTGGGGGGTGCTCAGGGATCCGACGACGATGAGGTACCGCTCGAGCCACATCCCGACGTTCACGAGGACTGCGGCGATGACGGCGGCCCCGATGCTCCGCCCTCGGGTGACGACGAACAGGACGAGCGGTGTAAGGAACCCGCCCAGGACCATCCCCCAGAAGAGGACCGCGTAAGGCCCTCGGGCGAGCTGGGAGACCCACGCCACGTCGGCCGCCTCCCCGCCGTAGAAAGCGGTCAGGTACTCGCTGAGGGTGAAGTAGAAGAGGGCCACGTTGAACACGAGGAGGAGGATGCCCATGTTCCGGAAGTGGACGGGCGTCAGGTAGGTCTCCAGGTGCAGGGCCCGCCGGACGATCGCCATGACGAGGATGACCGTCGCGACCCCGGAGAAGAGCGCGCCGACGACGAAGTAGGGACCCAGGAGGGCCGTGTGCCACCCCACACGGAGGGTGAGCCCGAAGACCCACGCGGTCACCGTATGGGCGGACACGGCCACGGGGATGATGAGGACCGTCATTGCCCCGATCCCGCGGGCGAGCGCCCGCCGCTGCTCGGGGAGGCCCCGCCATCCCGCCGCGAGGCGCGCGTAGATCCGGCGACGAAAGCGTGCCCTCCGGCGGGGCATCTTCGCGGCGAGGGTCGCGAGATCGGGGATGAGAGGGAGGTACAGGTAGATGAGGCTCCCGACGAGGTAGAGCATGATCGCGACGAAGTCCCAGACGAGGGGGGATTCCAGCTGGGGCCGGAAGAAGAGGCTCGCCGCCCGCTCCGGCCGGCCGAGGTCGACGATGATCATCGTGGTCGCGACGAGGAGGGAGAACGCGGTCGTGGCCTCCGCGAGGCGGGTGATCGGCGTGCGCCATTTCGCGTTCGTGAGCCGGAGGACCGCCGAGACGAGGGTGCCGCCGTAGGAGACCCCGATGAAGAAGACGAACGTGCCGACGTAGAGGCCCCAGGAGATCCGGTCGCGGAGGCCCGTGACGGCCATCCCGTACTCCAGCTGGATCGTGTACGCGTACACGCCGAGACCGATGACCGCGACGAGGCCGGAGACGAGGGCCCAGAACCCCCAGCCGTGCTTGACGAGGGGCAGCATGAGTTGGCGTTCGAGGGGGCTCAGGGAGACCTTCGGCATCCCCTCACCTCCGCGCGGGCAGGTAGAACACGCGGGGCTCCGTCCCGAGCTCTTCCTTCCACCGGAACGACTGCTGGGTGCGGAGGGCCTCCGAGAGGCGGATCACCTCGACCCCGTTCGAGAGGAAGTCCTCGTTCGCGTCCCCAAAGTAGATCGCCTGCATGGGGCAGCCTTCCACGCAGGCGGGGAGGCGGCCTTCGTCGAGCCGGTGCGCGCAGAACGTGCACTTCTCCACGATCCCCCGCCGGTGGTCGTCGTGGCCCCGGGTCGGGTCGAGCGGGTCCTCGTCGACCTCCGGGGCGACGGGCTCCGACCAGGTGAAGGAGCGCGCGTCGTAGGGGCAGGCGGCCATGCAGTACCGGCACCCGATGCAGAGGCCTTCGTCGATGAGGACGAGGCCATCCGTGCTCCGGAACGTCGCTTTCACGGGGCACACCTTCACGCAGGGCGGCTTCTCGCAGTGCATGCAGGGACGGGGCAGGTTGTACGCACCGTCCGTCTCCTCCTTCGTGAAGACCCGGATCCACTCCTGGCCCTCGGGCACATTGTGTTCGACGCGACAGGCCTCCGTGCACTTCTTGCAACCGTCGCATCGACGGAGGTCGATGAGCATCGTCCAGCGGCGGGTCCGCCCGACGGAGGCGGACGCTGGCACGGTTACGTTTGTGAGGAGGTACCCCGCGCCCACCGCGCCTCCTGCGGCCGCGAGGACCTTCAGGAACCCGCGCCGGGACGTTCCAGCTACCAGCTCCGGTTCGCTCTCGCCTCCGCGGTCTAGGTCCTCAGTCATCCGACGACGCCTCCGTCCGGCTCCGGGTCCTTCGCGACCGGGACGACGCAGGCCAGGACATCGCGTACTCGCAATGGGAGTCGCCATGCCCCATGCACGCGACGCGGGTCGTGACCGCGCCCACGCTCCGGTCGATCCCTTCGTGGAACCCCGTGTCCATTGCGTCGCACACGTACTCGGGAATCTTCTCCGCGAGCTCGAGGAAGGGACACGTGAAGGACCGGTACGTGAGGGAGTCGGGGCCGCGGGAGAGGACCTTGCAGGAGACCCCGAACGCCGGGAAGAGGCCTTGGAGGACGAGACGCTCGAAGGACTCGGGAGACCAGCGGCCGACGGCGTCCTGCGCTGCGACGGACTCCACCATCGTTCGGCCGACCTCGGCTCCCTTCTTCGAAAGACGTCGGGCGGCCTCGCGCCCGCCGGACGCCTCGACCAAGGTCTGGATCGCGGCGAGGGCGAGCATGTCGAAGTGGCGTTCCGGGAAGCCGGGGACCACCGCCCGGCGCGTAGTCCGGTAGAGAATCGCGGGGCGACCCCTGGAGCCCTGGCTGTGAGGGCGGATTTCCTCGACGAGCCCCTCGCGCAGGAGGAGGCCGAGATGGTATCGAAGAGTCGCGGGGTTCGCATGGACCCCGGCCGCGATCTGGAGGACGGTCGCCTCGCCCTTGGAGAGGAACTCGAGGACCCGGTTCCGCACGTCGCTCCCGAGCGCGTCGAAGCGGCGCGCATCCCCGGACGAGCTCTGCGGGCGTAACACGGCCATCCTCGGGGGCATCTCGCTGCCCCTCCGACCGCCCGGTGGGCACCGACTCGTAAGAGGGCTGGGTACCTATTCTGTCAAAAGTACGTATTTTTTGAGAGAAATACCGAGAATCCGGGACGGAGCGCTTCGGCGGGAGGCTCCGGCACCCACATCTAGATATAGTCCGACCCCCTGGGAGGAACGACACCTAGATTCGGCTTCGGAAGAGCCGCGCGGCGACGTCTTTTGTGCCTGAGTTTTCGTGTTACCGAAGTGTGAGACCATGAGACCCGACCAAGAAGTGGCCTTCAGCAAAGTGAAGGACCTGAGCCCTTCGTCGAAGCAGGTGAACCTGATCGCGAAGGTCGTGCAAGTGGGAGAGAAGCGGCGCATCGAGTCCAAGTTCGGCAGCTCCCGGGACTTGTGCGAGGCCGTCGTCGGCGACGAGACCGGGACCGTCATCCTCAGCCTATGGGACGGACAAATCGGCCAGGCCGGCGAGGGCGACGTGCTCCAGGTGAACAACGGCTATGTGACCCTCGTGCGGGGACACATGCGGCTGAACGTGGGGAAGTACGGCTCGTTCGTGAAGTCCGAGCAGGGGATCCCCGACGTGAACAAGACGAACGACCTCAGCGCGTCGGAGCATGAGAGCCCGCCGCGCGAGTCCCGCGGCGGCTTCGGCGGCGGCGGGTTCGGCGGGGGCCGCAGCAGCTACGGCGGAGGCCCTCCGAGGGAGCGGCGCGACCGCGGACGGCGGAGCTTCTAGACCCCTCGAGACGTCACAGGCGACCCGGGGCAGCACGGGCCGACTCACGTTGCGCCCGGACACTGCGCGAAATCCCGAGCGCATCTGTCCAGAGGTGGGTATAGATGGGCTCGACCGGATTCGAACCGGTGACCTTCGCTGTGTGAGAGCGATGTCATAACCGCTAGACCACGAGCCCGGGACCCGCACAAACGTGAGCGCGGTATAAATCCCCATCGCACTCCCGGGTCCGAGCGCGTCCTGGAGGCACTCCGATCGCGAACGGGGCACCCCGGCGGACACCTCGCGGAATGCGTTCAACAATGGTTATATAGCGAGGGTTCATTTTCAGCTTCGACATATGTCGGCGGTCCGAGCGATGCACGATGGAACCGAGGCCTTTTTTCGAGCCCTCCGCGGGTCGCCGGTACCTAGTTAGGCAGGCTCCGCTTCTCGGTGGACCG
>MGWD01000026.1:0-336 GCA_001800825.1 Euryarchaeota archaeon RBG_19FT_COMBO_69_17
GGGCGCGCCGTCCGCGGGCGCGGACCGCCGGACGCGGCCGAGGAGGCGGGCCGCGGCGGCCTGGACGAGGTTCATCTTCACGGGAAAGTGGACCTCGAGCCCGCGGACGTCGAGGACGGGCTCTGTCAGAGGAAGTCCCTCCCGAAGTGGCACGCGGCGAACTGGCCCGGCCGGTACTCGACCATGGGGGGCTCCTCCGTCGTGCAGACGTCCTTCGCGAACGGGCAGCGGGGATGAAAGCGGCATCCTCCCGGCGGGTCGAGGAGGCTCGGAGGGAGCCCGTCGATCGAGTGGAGCTTCGTCGTCCGCATGTGGATTGTGCTCGCGAGGAGCCCC
>MGWD01000026.1:352-2978 GCA_001800825.1 Euryarchaeota archaeon RBG_19FT_COMBO_69_17
TGGGCCGCCGGAAGATCTCCGCGACGGGCCCGAGCTCCGCGAACCGCCCTGCGTACATCACGGCGGCGAGGTCCGCCGTCTCCGCGACGATCCCCAGGTTGTGGGTGATCAGGAGGAGGGACATCGAGTACGCGCGGCGGAGGTCCTGGAGGATGTCGAGGATCTGGGCCTCCACGATGACGTCGAGCGCGGTCGTGGGCTCGTCGGCCACGAGGAGCTTCGGGTTCAGGACGAGGGCCATCGCGATCATGATCCGCTGTCTCATCCCGCCGGAGAACTCGTGGGGGTAGTGGTCGATCCGGGTGTCGGGGATCCCCATGGACCGGAGGACCTTCAGCGCCTTCTCGGAGGCCTCCTCCTTCGAGAGGGACCGGGCGTGGGCCTGGAGGGTCTCCACGAAGTGGTCCCGGATCCGCATGAGGGGGTCGAGGCGCGTCATCGGGTCCTGGAAGATGAGGGCGAGCTCCTCGCCGCGCATCCGGGCCATCTCCTCAGGCTTCATCCCGACGAGTTCCCTGTCCCGGAACCGCAGGCTGCCCGAGACCTCCGTCCGGGGCGGGAGGAGCCCTAGGATCGCCTTCCCGAGGGTCGACTTCCCGCAGCCCGTCTCCCCGACGACCCCGAGGGTCTGGCCGAGGGGCAGTGCGAACGACACGCCGTCGACGGCCCGCACGCTCCCGCGACGCGTGCCGTAGTGGACCCGGAGGTCCTCGGCCCTCAGCAGGATCTCCGTCACGACCGTTCCTTCTTGAGCAGGGGGTTGATGATGTCGTTCAGCCCCTCCCCCAGGAAGCTGAGCCCGATCGTCAGGATCACGATGACGAGGCCGGGGAAGAAGGAGGCCCACCAAAGCCCGTTGTCGATGACCCCCGCGGCCGCGGAGAGGTCCAGGCCCCAGTCCGGGGTGGGCGCCTCGACCCCGAGCCCGAGGTACGACAGGCCCGCGGCCGTGAGGATCGCGTCCGCCGCGCTGATCGAGAAGATGACGGGGATCGCGACGAGGACGTTCGCGGCGATGTAGCGGAACATCACGCGCGTCGTGGGGGCGCCGATCGCCCGCGCGGCCTCGACGTAGAGCTCCTCCCGCGCGGACAGGACCTGGGACCGCGTGACGCGGAAGTACAGGGGGATGTAGATGACGGTGACCGCGAGCCCGATATTCACGACCCCCTTGCCCAGGAGGACGGCGATCAGCCCCGCAAACAGGAGGCCGGGGAACGAGTAGAGGGAGTCCATCACGAGGACGAGGACCTTGTCCACGGCCCCGCCCACGTACCCCGAATAGAGGCCGAGGGGGAACCCGACCGCGAGGGCGACGAACACGCCGATCGCCATGATGATGAGGGACGTCCGGGTGCCGAAGAGGACCCGCGTGAAGACGTCCCGGCCGACCGTGTCCGTGCCCATGAGGTGCCAGTGGGACCGCCACGCGACCTCGACGCCGACGTAGTCCACGGACACGTTCCCCGCGGGGGCGCCGTCGGAGAGGTGGGTTATGTTGAGGCGGAACACGTCCCGGGAGAGGTCCGCGGGCCGCCACGTCCGGAGGGGGAACAGGTCCACCTCGACGGCCTGCGCGATCGGCCGCACCTCGTATGCGACCCAGGTCCGCCCCGTGTCCACGCTCAGGTTCACCCGTAGGTAGTGGTCGACGTCCGTCGCGTTCGGTACGAACCACACGACGAACGAAAGGGCCTCGATGGAGTCGCGGTAGACGGGGAGGAAGAAGGACGTGAAGTTGACCCAGGCCCCGGCCGCCCCGGAGGTCATCCCGACGCCATCCACCTCCTGGGCCTCGATCACGGAAGTCCAGCGGTCCGTGCTCCCCTCCCGCCAGTTGATCGACGTCGCGTTCGTCACGACGAGCTTCTCCGTCCAAGGGGGCACGTCCTTCTCGTCCTGGATCACGATCGGGTCGAACGGCGCGATTCCGTCCGCGAAGGCCGCGATGACGAGGAAGCCGACGAGGATCGCGATCCCAATCCAGCTCATCGCGCCCGCGAGGGTCCGCCGCTCCTCGAGGAGAGGGTACCAGATCCGCCCGAGGATCGAGTGCCTCGGCAGCCACGGTCTCCGGTCCGGCCCATCCGACGTCGGCATGGCCCTACAACCGGATCCGGGGATCGATGAGGGCGCCGAGGATGTCGATGACGAGGCTGATCCCCACGATGATCACCGCATACACGACCACGACGCCCTGGATCATCGTCATGTCCTTCGACGTGATCGAGACGAGGAGGAGCCAGCCGATCCCCTCGATGGAAAAGGTCTTCTCCGTGAGGACGGCCCCCGCGAACAGGATCGCAAACTGGAGGCCGAGGACCGTCACGACGGGGACGAGGGCGTTCCGGAACGCGTGGCGGCGCACGACGAGCCGCTCGGGCACGCCCCGGGCTCGGGCCGCCTCGGAGTAGTCCGCCGTGATCGTCCGGATCAGGTTCGCGCGGACCGTCTTCGTGAAGAACCCGCTCAGGACCAGGCCGAGGGTGACGGAGGGGAGGACGAGATGGCTGACATCCTTCCCGAAGCGGCCGAGGTCCCCCTCGATGAGGGAGTCCAGCGTGTAGAGGCCCGTGACCCGCGCGGGGAGGTCGGATCCCGTCCACCGCCCGTGGGGCGGCAGCCA
>MGWD01000026.1:3043-5256 GCA_001800825.1 Euryarchaeota archaeon RBG_19FT_COMBO_69_17
GTGTCCCGCCGGGCGCCCGCGACGACCCCCGTGAGGATCCCGACCGTCGCCGCGACGAGCATGGACCCGATCGCGAGCTCGATCGTCGCGGGGAGCTTCTCCGCGATCACGCTCGAGACGAGCCGGTAGCGGTAGTCCTCCCCGATCGAGATCCCGAAGTCCCCGCGGAAGACGCCGGACAGGTAGCTCACGTACTGGACCCACGGGGGCTGGTCGAGCCCGAGCTCCCGCCTCGCCTGCTCGATCACGTTCGGGGGCGGCGCGTGGCCCCCCCACAGGGCGAGGATGGGGTCCCCGGGGAGGATGCGGAGGATCAGGAAGACCGCGGTCAGGAGGATGAGGAGCATTGGGATTGCGAGGAGGATGCGCGTGACCGCGTACGCGAGGAGGGAGTGCCCGCGAGCCATCGCTGGATGCGCGGAAGGCGGTCAGACTAGAAGAACGTTCGGAGGGCGCCGCCTGAGGGAGGGAAAGGAGAGAGGAAAAGGGGAAAGGGCCAGGGACTCAGTGGTCCCTGGCGACGAACTCCCGGGGCTCGAACAGGCCGACGACGAACCCGAGCTGGGCGAACAAGGCGTTCGCGGATGTGCAGTCCGCGTCCCCGTACTCCGTCTGGAAGATAGGCTCGTGGTAGGGCATGTTCGACGGGATCATGCTGTAGAGCGGGGTTACGAGGCCGTTGAACACGACGCTGTCGATCTGGGCCCGGTCCACGCTGTACGCGATCGCCTGCCTCACCCGCGCGTCCGTAATCGTCTCCGTGTTGAAGACGAGGTACCGGATCTGCGGGCTCTGGCCGACGTCCACGGTGATCCCGAGGGTCCCCGCGCGCGCCTGGAGGTCCGCGAGGTCGGTGGGGGTCAGGGTCCGGTAGACGACGTCGACGGCCTGTGTCTCGATGTCCGTCTTGAGGGCGGCCGCGGACCCGCGGAGGTTGATCGTGACCGTGTCCTCCACGGGGATCGCGGGGATCCCGAACGACGAATACAGCCCGGGGTTGTGGTACGTCGCGAACTTCGTCAGGACGACGAGCTGGTCCGGGGTGTACGCCGTGAGGTTGTACGGACCCGTCCCGATGACCTGGCCCGCCACGGAGGGCTGCTCCCCGTTCGGGTTGTAGGCCCACGGCACGGGGGCGGCGACGGAGAAGGCCATGAGGTCGTTGAAGAACGACACGGGCCGAGCCAGGTTGAAGCGGATCGTGAGGTCGTCGACGACCTCGATGACGCCCGGCGATGTGTTGTTCCCGTACGTCGCGTTCCGCCCGAGCGCGCCGACGTCGTACAGGAGGAACGCCGCGCTCCCGCCGATGTCGAGCCGGATCGCCCGGTCGATGGACCGCTTCATCACGCTCGCGTTGAACGCCGTCCCGTCGTGGAACTTGATGTTCGGCCGCAGGTGGTACGTGTACGTCAGCCCGTTGTTCGTGACCCCTCCGTTCCCCACGGTCGGGATCGCCGTCGCGAGGCCCGGCATGAGGGTCGCGTCGACGGGCTCGTAGACGAGGAGCGTGTCGAACACCTGGTTGATGACCTCGATCGAGAAGTAGTCGTACGCGGACGCGGGGTCGAACGAGGTGACGTCGTCCGTCGTGGACGCCGTGAGCGCGTTCGCCGCGGGCTTGTCCATGATGAACCACTTGAAGGTCACGGGGTGCAGCTCGACATTCTGAATCCCGGTCACGTAGGCGACCTCCGCGGTCCCCGAGAACAGGGGCAGGTACGGGACGTCCTCCGCGAGCTTCGCCTGGATGGACGAGAACAGTCCGTCCCGGATCGCGGGATCCGTCGTCGACTGCTCCTCCGTGATCCAGGTGTCCATCGTCGCGTTCGAGTAGAAGGACCCGAGGGACGTTGCCCCCGACGTCGACAGGAACGGCGAGATGTAGTCGTCGGAGTCGAAGTAGTCGGGGTACCATCCGAGCAGGAACACGGGCATCGTGCCCGCGACCCAGTTCTGGCGGTACACGGCCCACGTGTCCGACCGAAGGGTGACCTGGACCTTCCCGCACGCCTCGATGCTGTTCTTCAGCACCGTCGCGAGTTCGTCCTCCGTGTCCCCGTAGTGGCCGTCGTTGTTATACCAGAGTTCGAGCTGATACTTCGCGGGCCCGGGTGGCGGGGCCAGCAGGTAGACCGCGGCGACGGCTCCCACGATGATGACCACCACGACGACCGCGACGATTGCATACAACATCTTCTTGTCCATGAACT
>MGWD01000026.1:5305-5391 GCA_001800825.1 Euryarchaeota archaeon RBG_19FT_COMBO_69_17
ACCCGCCTATTAACCGTTTCGTGGCCCCCGGACCCCGCGGCGCTCACAGGAAGTCTTCGAGGGTCGTGCCCGCGGGCCCTGCGGTC
>MGWD01000027.1:0-10025 GCA_001800825.1 Euryarchaeota archaeon RBG_19FT_COMBO_69_17
ATTCTGGAAGCTGATCCCGAGATGACCGAGGAGTGGAAGTGGATGGGCACTCCGGTCTGGTCACACCACGGGATTGTCTGCACCGGGGAGGCGTACACGAAGGTCGTGAAGCTCACGTTCGCCCGGGGCGCCAGGATCCCAGACCCATCGCGCCTCTTCAATTCCAGTTTGGAAGGCAACACGCGAAGGGCGATCGACATCCACGAAGGGGAGAAGGTCGACGCGGGCGCGTTCAAGGCGCTCGTGAAGGCCGCGGTGGCCCTGAATGGCCCGCCGGCGAAGAAACGGTAGACCCTGAGGCGCGATTCCGAGCCGCGGCGCGCGGGCGCATGCACGACACCTCGGCGCGGCTGGCGGAGCGGGTGCTGCCCGCGGCGTCGTACCGGCAGTGGGTGCTCACCGTGCCCTTCCCGCTCCGGCTGCGCATCGCGCGCGACCCCGGCGAGCTCAGCCGCGTGCTGAACTTGTTCCACACTTTCACGCACTACGTCAAGGTGGCCTTCTCGAGGGCACGTACGGCCTCGGTGCATCCTCCATCAATCCCTCCGCGCAGGGATTCAGGTATGAGGACGTGACGTTTTCCCATGATGCCGACAAGGTTGCCAGTGCTCCCAACAAACAGGGCCGACTGGGACATGAGGCTTCCTCTTCACCGGAATCGGCGCTTGGTTGGCCTCCCGGTGGTTTCGCTCGCGGCGTCGGACATCTGTCGCAGGCCGCATTACGCATTTCGGCGATTTCGTGCCAGATGCCATCCTAACCAATGCCGAACAACCCTCCTTTACAAGCTCTTAAATACCATCATCGCCATACGTTTGTCTGACAAAGAAGCCGAAGTCGTCGGACGTCAGACAAGGCCGTCTCCATGCCATCCGAATCGGAGCGGGTCACGATCCGCATCCCGCCGGACAAGATCCAGGCCCTCCATCAGCTCGTCAAGTCGGGGGAGTACAGCACGATCTCCGACGCGATCCGCGCGGCAATCGACCGCTTCATCGACTTCCAGTTCGCTCCGGACTATATCCGCAAGGTCATGATCGAGCTGCCGAAGGGGAACGTGGTGGACCTCCAGCAGCTCGTGAAGTCGGGCGACTCCGTGTCCGTGGAGGACGCGATCCGCAACGCGGTCCGGGAGTACGTCCGGCGTCGCCTGCACAAGGCGATGGAGTCGGCCGAGCGATAGACCGGCGAAGCCGAGGGAGCCTGCCCCCAGGCCCCCCGGTCGAAAGGGCGCGGGAGGGCCATCACGGCCCGCGCGAAGGGATGGGAACAAGGGATGGGACTCGACGCGGTCCGCAGGACGGGGAGCCAGACGTTCCTGGACTCCTTCAGCCTCGGGAAGCCGAAGGTCCTCGTCGTCGGGTGTGGGGGCGCGGGCGGGAACTCCGTCAGCCGGCTCCATCGTCTCGGGATCCACGGAGCTCGCACCCTCGTCGTGAACACGGACGCGGTCCACCTCGACTCGATCCAGGCGGACCGGAAGCTCCTCATCGGGGCCGCCGTCACGCGCGGGATGGGCGCGGGCGGCCGGCCCGAGATCGGGGAGCGGTGCGCGGAGATCGCGGAGGCCGAACTGCGGAACGAGCTCGGCGACGCCGACTTGACGTTCATCACGGCGGGCCTCGGGGGCGGGACGGGCACGGGGGTCGCCCCGTACATCGCGGAGCTCGCCCAGGCCGCGGGGAGCGTCGTCATCACCCTCGCGACGACGCCCTTCCGGGCCGAGCGGGGCCGGATGCGGAACGCCCAGGCCGGGCTCCATCGGCTCCAGTCCGTGTCGGACTCCTTCATCGTCCTCGACAACAACCGCCTGCTCGACCTCGTGCCGAACCTCCCCGTCGAGCAGGCCTTCGCGGTCATGGACCATCTCGTGAGCGAAGTGATCAAGGGCGTCACGGAATCCATCACCCTCCCCTCGTTGATCAACCTCGACTTCAACGACGTCCGGACGATCCTCCAGTCCGGCGGCGCCTCGACGATCTTCTACGGGGAGAACGCGGACGAGGACCCCGAGGCCGTCGTGGAGGAGACCCTGAACAATCCCCTCCTCGACGTCGACTACCGCGGGGCCCGCGGCGCCCTCATCCACATCAGCGCGGGGCCGGGCCTGCCCCTCCGCACGGCCCACGAGGTCGTCGAAGGGCTCACGGCGAGAATGCGGCCCGACGCGAACGTGATTTTCGGGGTGCGCGTGGACCGGAAGTACCAGGGGATCCTGCGCGTCCTGACGATCATGACGGGCGTGCGGTCTGCCGCCCTGGACGCCGTGAATCAGCCCGTCACCCTCGAGGGCGGCTCCTCGGCCCAGGACGATCCGATCCTCCTGCCCATGCCTCCGTCGGCGCAGGGCCATCGGCCCGCCCGCTGATCCCCCTCCGGACTCGGAGGTCCTGCGAAGGGCGGGTACTGTCGGCGGAATCCGTGAGCTTCCCTAGGTGGGAGGCGGCGGGGGCGGCGGGATCGGGGACGCGGGCAGGGGGGCCGCCACGTGGGCCGCGTCCTCCTCCATGGCCTGCGTCAGGTGCTTCGGTTTGAGCCTCACTTTGATCGTCTCGGGGCGGGGCTTGAGGAGGTTCCATCCCGCTTTCGTGATCATCCCGCCCGCGACGGCCATCACGAGGTACAGGGTGAACGTGAGGATCGCGATCGCGATGGGAAGGACGATGTTCGAGAAGTCGATGTTGAGCTCAATGCTGCCCGGGTCCGCCTGGCTGAGGCCGCCGTCGGACGACGTTGCGCTCACGAAGAACGCGGCGCCGGACCGTGCCTCCCGGCCGTCCGCATCCCGCACCGTGAGGATGACGGTCCGCTGGCCGTCGGAGGCGTACGTGTGGACGGGCGGATTCCGGCCGTTCGAGGACGTCCCGTCCCCCCACTGCCACTCCCACGACGTGATGGGGGCGGAGCCTTCCATCGAGAGGTCCGTCACGCTCAGGTCGTACCCGTTCAGGGACCACGAGAACGAGGCCGTCGGCGGGCGCTCCGTGATCGCGCTCGGCAGCTGGCTCTCGAACCAGGGCCCGGGGTTCATCGCGAGGGCGAAGGCCTGGGTGAACGTGAACAGGAGCAGGCCGATCCCGAGGACGAGCACGCCGAGGCCGAGGAGGAGGTCGAGGGTTTCCTTTTTCACGGCATCCACCGGGCCGTCCCAGGCCCAAGCCCATCTTAAGGGAACCGCTGGTATTCTCCGGATTGAGAAGTCCGAAGAATCTCGTCCCCGTCAGCCGCGGAAGGTCGGACGCCGGCTCACGAGCCGCGGGAGGGGGAGGGGCCTCGTGGGACGGCCCGCGAGGTGGCTGGCGAGCTCGGCTTGGAGATCCTCGATGGCCACGTCCCGCTGCTCCTTCGTCGCCCGCACGCGGACGTTCAGCCGGCCCGACTCCGCCTCCTTCTTCCCGACGACGACGATGTAGGGGACCCACTCCTTCTCCGCCCGCCGGACCTTCTTGCCGAGGGTGTCCGACGTGTCGTCGACGTCCGCGCGAATCCCGGGGAGGGCCGTCGCGATCCTCTCCGCGTCCCCGAGCTGGTCCCCGCTCACGGGGATGACCCGGACCTGGGTCGGGCTGAGCCAGACGGGCAGCATCGGCGGACGTCCCGCGGCCCGGTCCGCGGCCGCTTTCTCGAGGAGGGCGTACATCACCCGCTCGATGGCTCCGCTCGGAGAGAGGTGGAGGATGTATGGGTGCCGGGCCGCCCCCGACTCGTCCGTGAACGTGATCCCGAAGCGCTTCGCGTTCTCCGTGTCAATCTGGTCCGTCGTCAGGGCCGCGGCCTTCTCGTTCGCGTCGACGAAGTTCCACTCGTACTTCATCACGAAGTAGAAGAACTGGTCCGACCACGTCTCGACGAGGATGGGCTTCCCCCACCTCTTCACGTAGGCCTGGACGAAGTCCCCATGGTCCTTCAGGAAGCCGTGTGTGATCCGCAGGCCGACCTCGAAGTCCCCGGGCATCGAGAAGCCTGCGTCTTCCATGAGCTTCCACGCGAGCTCGAAGCGCACCATCATGTGCTCCTTCGCCTGCTCGAGGTCCGCGCACAAGGCGTGGCAGTCGGGCATCGTGAAGGCCCTCAGCCGACGGAGCCCGGCGAGCTCCCCGCGCTGCTCCGCGCGGAACGAGTATCGCGTGAGCTCGTAGAGGGGCAGGGGGAGCTGCTTGTAGGAGAGGACCATGTCCTTCGCGATGAGGAACTGCCCGAAGCACGCGCTGAAGCGGAGGAAGGCCCGCTTGTTCGGCGTCTGGACGACGTACTGGCGGGCGGGGAAGCGGTTCAGGTAGGACTTGAGGGCGGGGTGCTCGAAGTCGTACATGATCGGGCACTCGACCTCGAGGGCCCCGTACTCCGCGATGCGCTCGTTCACGAACGCCTCGAGGAGCCCCTTGATCAGGCGTCCCTTCGGATAGTATCGCAGGTTCCCCGGGTCCGACCCCGGCTCGTAGTCCACGAGCTCGAGCTCCCGCATGAGGCGGACGTGGGGCGGCTCCTCCCGCACCTCGCGGGACTTCGCCATCTCGTAGCGCGCGAACCTCCGGAGGTTCTCGTGGCCCGTGAAGTCGAAGCCCGCGACCTGGCCGTCCTCGATGGACAGGGGATGGAACCGCCCGCCCGGATCGAGGACGGACCACTCGGACCGGAGCTTCGCCTCCGCCTTGACGGCCTCCGAGACGTCCTCCCTCGCCTCCGCCCCGGCGGCCTCCGCGACGATCTCCCGCGACAGCTCGCTCAGGGGGTGGCCCTTCACGCTGACCTTGAAGGACTTGTAGTACCCGAAGGGGGACGCGTGGACCTCGAAGCCCATCTCCCGGAGGGCTGCCTCGAGGGCGGCGAGGATCTCCTGGGCGGGGCCCGGGGCCGCGAGGGAGGAGCTCAGGTGGGCGTACGGGTACAGGGCGACCCGCCGGGTGTGGACCTGGCCCGCGACGTCCGCGACGTCCTTCGCGGCGGCCGCGGCGACTCCCGCCGGGTTAGCCTCGTCCCGCTTCTCCGCGCTCACGAAGACCGCGAGCGCCTCCTCGACGCGTCCCTTGCGGCGGTCCTCGGGGATGTCCCCGATCCCCTTGAGGGCCTTCTCCTTGACCTCGTACTCGAGGTAGTCCGTATGGAGGAAGAGGACCCGCATCCGGGGCCGCGTTATCCTTCCGGGGTATAAAGTCCCTCTCCCGCGCAAAGGGGAAAATAGGCGGCGACGGATGGCGGCTTCGTGGCGGAGCCGCGCGCGTGGCAGCACCGGACGGGGGAGGTCGTCCTGGACCGCACGCGGATCATGGGGGTCCTCAACGTGACCCCGGACTCCTTCTCCGACGGCGGCCTGTACGATTCGCCGGACGCCGCCGTCTCCCGGGCCCTGCGGATGGTCGAGGAGGGGGCCGACGTGATCGACCTCGGCGGGGAGTCGACCCGGCCCGGGGCCGACCCCGTGCCCGCGGACGTCGAGTGGTCCCGCGTGGGCCCCGTCCTCGCCAGGCTCGCGGGGAAGCTCGACGTCCCGATCTCCATCGACACCCGCAAGCCCGAGATCGCGGAGAAGGCCCTCGAGGCGGGCGCCTCGATCGTGAACGACGTGTCCGCGTTCCGCGCCGCGGGCATGGCGGAGGTCGTCGCCGCGGTCGGCGCGGGTGCCGTCCTCGTGCACATGCTCGGGGAGCCGAAGACGATGCAGGCCGCGCCGACCTACGCGGACGTCGCCCAGGAGGTCCGGGATTTCCTCGAGGCCCGCGTGAAGGAGGCCATCGGGGTCGGCGTGGAGCCCCTCGCGATCGCCGTGGACCCGGGGATCGGGTTCGGGAAGACGGTCGAGCACAACGTCCAGCTCCTCCGGCAGCTCGACGTGATCGCGGGCCTCGGTCGGCCCATCGTCGTGGGCGTGTCGCGGAAGTCCTTCCTCGAACGGCTCGGGGCGGGCGGCCCCGGGGAGCGGCTCCCGGGGGGCATCGCCGCGGCCGCGTACGCGGTCCTCCGCGGGGCCGACGTCGTCAGGACCCATGACGTCCTCGAGACGGCTCGGGCCATGCGGGCCGTCGACGCCCTCCGCCCGCGGCCGTGAAAACCTTTAATGCCGCGGACCGATTGGGTCGATAATGGTCTCCCCGAAGACGATCGCGTCGATCCTCGAGGACTACGAGGACCTCACGATCGCCACGGTCTGCTCCCACTCCTCCCTCCAGATCTTCCACGGCGCGCGCCAGGAGGGCTTCAAGACCCTCGGGATCGCGATCGGGAAGAGGCCCCGCTTCTACGACGCCTTCCCCCTCGCGAAGCCCGACGAGTTCCTCGTCGTGGACTCGTACGCGGAGATCACGGACCACGCGGACGACCTCGCGGCCCGCCAGGCCGTGACGGTCCCCCACGGCTCCTTCGTGGAGTACATGGGCTCCGAGAACTTCCGGCGGTTCCCCGTGCCCACGTTCGGGAACCGGGAGGTCCTCAACTGGGAGTCGGACCGGGAGAAGCAGCGGAAGTGGCTCGAGTCCGCGGGGATCGACATGCCCCACAAGATCGCGCGGCCCGAGGACATCGACCGGCCCGTGTTCGTGAAGTACTACGGGGCCAAGGGCGGCCGCGGCTCGTTCATCGCGAAGAACCACGACGACTTCGTCGAGGCGATCAGGCCAGGCATGAAGTACGCGATCCAGGAGTACATCGTCGGGACGCGGTACTACGTCCACTACTTCTACTCGCCCCTCGCGGAGGGCGGCTACCGCCTCTCCCGCGGGTCCCTCGAGATGCTCGGGATCGACCGGCGGGACGAGGCGAACATCGACGAGATGTACAAGCTCGGGGCCCAGGAGGCCCTCCGGAAGATCGGCCTCTACCCGACGTTCGTCGTCACGGGGAACATGCCCGTCGTCCTGCGGGAGTCCCTCCTCCCGACCGCGTTCGAGATGGGGGAGCGGGTCGTCGAGCGGTCCAAGGAGCTGTTCGGCGGGATGATCGGCCCCTTCTGCCTCGAGACGATCGTGACGGACCAGCTCAAGTTCAAGGTCTTCGAGATCTCCACGCGGATCGTCGCGGGCACGAACCTCTTCATCTCCGGCTCCCCGTACGCGGACATGGTCGAGCCCGGGATGTCCACGGGCCGACGGATCGCGCGGGAGATCCGCGCGGGCTGGAAGCAGGGCCGCCTCGCGGAGATCCTGAGCTGACCCCACGGCGGCACGGAATCATCGGGGAAAAACGCGGGACAATGCTTTTATCCCCCCAAGGGCGGTGGGCCGGCGGGCCATGGCCGAGCACGACTGGATCTTCGCCGCCGTGATCGGGATCATCGTCGTCGTGATCGTGGTCACGTTCCTCGAGACGAAGCTCCTGCGGAAGTCGATGAAGACCCGCCGGGTGCGGGCCGCGAAGCGCGTCGACGAGCTCCCCGACGACGCCCACAACGCCCTCGTCACCACGCGGGCGATCCTCACGACCCTCGAACGGGGCGGGGTCCGGAGCGAGGAGGCGGCCCAGACGCTCCGGGACGCCCAGTCCGCGTACGCGCGGCAGAACTACCGGGTCGTCCTCGACCTGACCTCGAAGGCGAAGACCCGCCTCATGGAGCTCAAGGCGAAGCACTCGGCCCACGGGGACCTCGCGAAGCTCGAGGGGTCGCCGCCCGCAGGGGACGAGCCCACGACGAAGGAGGTGCTCCAGAAGGAGTACCCGCCGAACTTCCTCCAGTCGCGGTTCGCCCTCGAGCTCGCCCGCTCCTCCGTCGAGGGCGCGAAGGCCGCGGGCCGGGACCCGGCCCAGGCGGAGACCCTCCTCGCGAGGGCCCAGGGCCGCTTCGACGCGAAGGACTACGCGGCGGCCCTCGCGGTCGCCCGGCAGGCCCAGCGGAGCGCGGACTCGGGTCCCATCGAAGGCCTCGTGATCCCGCCGGAGACCCCTGCGCCCCCTCCGGCCCCCGCCCCCGCGGCGCCCCCGTCCGCCGGCCTCGCCTGCGTGTCCTGCGGCGCGGCCCTCGCCTCGGACGACGTCTTCTGCCGGAAGTGCGGGACCCGCGTGGCCCCCTCCGCGTGCCGCTCCTGCGGCGCCTCCCTCGTCGCGGGGGACGCCTTCTGCCGGGAATGCGGGACGCCCATCGGCCCCTGACGCGGCCGGGGTCCGGACACTCCGGCTGATAAAGGTTAATACGGGAGGGTCGCATCCCGCGGATTAATGGCCCAAGGCAGCGACATGGAACAGGCCTTGACGGCCCTCTACGGTGAGGATCAGGTCGCCGCCGTGATCACCTTGAAGGTGGACACGAAAGAGGCGGACCGGATCGCCACGGAGATCTCGAAGTTCGACGCCATCCAGGACGTCTTCCTGGTGACGGGGGACACGGACATCGTGGCGAAGGCCCGCTTCAAGAACTACAAGGGCCTGAAGGAGTTCGTGCTCCAGAGCCTCGCGCCGATCGCGGGGATCAAGGACACGAAGACCCTGATGGTCGTGACCACGTACAAGGAGAGCGGCGCCGCGAAGATCCAAGGTTGAGGCGAATGGTCAGGGCCTGGAGGTGGTCATATGGACATGGACCCGAAGCTGAAGAACATCATGGATTTCCTCGACCAGATCGCCGAGGATACCTCCGTGCCGCGGAACATCCGCCGCGGCGCCACCGACGCGAAGGCCCGCCTCACGCGGAAGGATGAAGCCCTCGACCTGAGGGTGACGAGCGCGATCATGATCATGGACGAGCTCGCGAACGACCCGAACATCCCGCTCCACGGCCGCACGCTGATCTGGAACATCATCTCCCAGCTGGAGACCGTCAAGTAAGCCTTTTCCGGAAGCGCCCCATCCCGGGCCGCGTGGCATGGCTCGAGGCGACCCTTTTCTTCCTCGTCGTGCCCGCGGCCAGCTTCGTTGTCGGACTCCTGCTCGTCTGGACGAGGGCGACGGAGTTACGTGACGAGCAGCGGTGGAGGCCCGGGCGCCAACCCCCGGCGGCCGGGCTCCCGCTGTTCGGGGCCATCCTGGCGACCCACACGATCTTCGGGTCCATCCTCTGGTTTTTCGACCAGCCGGTCCTCGACGCGATCGACAGGGGCGTCGTACCCGACGCGGGCCTCATCACGAGCTTGCACTTGTGGGCCGCCCTCTTGTTCGGTTGGACCGCGGCGGTCATCTCCCTCACCCAAGCGTGGACGGCGAGGGTTCGATGGCGCAGCTACGCGGGACCTGAGTTCGCGAGGGCCCAGTCCCTCGTCATTCAGCCGGAGGCTTGCACGATCTTCGCACTCGTCCTGGTGTTTCTGATCCTCGGGAGCCTCGGGGATCTCGCGCTCGGGGACGTGACGACGACGAGGGCGGCGGTCGATTCCGTCGTCCTCAGCCTCCAGATCTACGCCTTGAGCGTCCTTGCCGTGCCCATCGGCATGGCCGTGTCCCACCGTCAGGCGAGCCTGGTCGGGAAAGGATACAGCCGGGCCCTCATAGGGGCCGAGGCCGGGCTCCTCGCCCCCATGGTTGCGTTGGTCTGGGCGTTCTTCCAAATCAGCGGGATTCCCGCGTGAGAAACTTGAAAAACGAGGGAGCGTTGCTCTCCCCTCGCGCGCCGGTAGTCTAACGGTAGGACTGAAGCTTCCCATCGCCCTCCGACTCGCGGGCGGGAGAGAGCTTCCAACGCGGGTTCAACTCCCGCCCGGCGCACTTCGTCCGAACGGCATCCATCCCCGACAGCCCCAAGGTCGAGGCGACCATGATGGCCCGCGTGGTCCGGACGATCCTCCTCACGGGGTATGGCCCCTACGGGCGGGAGGGAGCGAACCCGACGGAGGCCGTCGCGCGGTCCCTCGACGGGCGTCGGATCGGGGGTGCGAGGATTCCCGCGGAGCTCTCGAACACGGCCGGCACGTACCTCTGCAACTTCGCGATGTACACGGCCCTGGACGTCCTCGCGGACGTCCGACCCCTCGTCCCCGCGGGGTTCAACCACGTGCCCCAGACCCCCGAGGCGAACGTGGGCCGCCCGGGTCAGCCGTCCATGGCCCTAGACGTCCCGCGAGGCCTTGCGGATCGCCCTCGAGGAGATCGCGTCGGCCCCGCCTACG
>MGWD01000027.1:10035-12977 GCA_001800825.1 Euryarchaeota archaeon RBG_19FT_COMBO_69_17
CTCCGCGCCGATCTTCGCCGCGGAGATGAGGAGCTCCGCCTCCCGGCGCAGGCGGCTCGTCGCATCGGGGACCTCGAGGAGCTCCTGGCGGACCTCGTCGGCCACGGGGAGCGCGGAGGCGACGCGGTACGAGAGGGCGCACGCGTCGAGCTCCCTCCACGTCTCGTCGACGACGGCCTGGCCCGACAGCTCGAGGGACTCCAGGATGCCCTCGAAGAGCTTCCCGACGGCTTCCGCGAGGCCGTCCGCGTCGAGGCCCATGGGCTCCTCGAGGAACCGGACGTCGGCTCGCAGGTAGCTCCGGCTCCGGTCGATCATGAGGGTCTCGAACCGCCGGCGGCCTTCCGCGACGAGGTCGTACCGCCCGTCCCGGTACTTCTGGCATGCGATGATCGAGGCCTCCGTGCCGATCCGGCGCGGGATCGCGGGCCCGCCGACCTCCTCCCCCTCGAGGATCAGGACGACCCCGAAGGGGTCGTCGTGCTCGAGGCAGCGCCCGACCATCTCCCGGTACCGCGGCTCGAAGATGTGGAGGGGGATCGTGGCGCCCGGGAACAGGACCGTCTGGAGGGGGAACAGGGGGAGCCTCACGATCCGCGGGAACCCGCGAGGGACCATAAGGCTTGCTTCACTTGGGCCGGATCTCGAGGTTCACGCCCCACTCCGTGCGGCATCCCGGGCAGCTCACGCTTCGGGTCATCGCGTCGCCCTCGTCCGCGAGGCGGAACGTGAAGAAGAGGGGGTTGTTGCATTTCGGGCAGTTGAAGTTGAGCCCGCCGACGGTCATCTGCGGCGGCGAATACCTCCGCCGACTTAAGTCTGCGCCCGTCGGCAGGAGCGAGACGTTCGGGGCGAACGCATGTCGATCAGACCGAGCGGGCCGCGGTCTGGAGGTCCGGGGTCCCCTTGGAAAACATCGCGCCGTGACCCGGGCGCCGCACGCGGCAACTTCATATGAACCCCACCCTTCCCCGTGCGAGCCCATGCGGATCGAGCGGTTCGTTGTCCCGCCCCTCGACGACAACGTGTACCTCGTCGTCGACGAGCCCTCGGGGGAGGCCTGTGTCGTGGACACGGCCCTGGGATCCAAGGAGCTCCTCGCGAAGGCGAAGGCGCTCGGGGCGACGATCAAGTTCATCGTGAACACGCACGGGCATCCGGACCACACGGCAGACAACGAGGTCCTCCGGGCGGCCACGGGCGCGAAGGTCGCGATCTTCGAGGCGGAGGCCTCCCGCCTCCTGCGGAACGCCCGGTCCACGCCCTGGTACCTCCCCGCCCCGCCCCCCGCGTCGAAGGCGGACGTCCTCCTGCGGGAGGGCTCCGAGGTCCGGATCGGGGGGACCGTCCTCGTGACCCTCCACACCCCGGGCCACACGGAGGGGAGCGCGAGCTTCTACAGCGCCGCGGAGGGCGTCCTCTTCTCGGGGGACACCCTGTTCGCGGGCTCCTGCGGACGGACGGACGTCGCGGGCGGGAGCCCGGCCCGGATGGTCCAGAGCCTCCGGCGCCTCGCGGAGCTCCCGCCGGCCACCCGGGTCCTTCCGGGGCACGGCCCCGAGACGGTGATCGAGAAGGAGACGTGGATCGCGGACCTCGCGTACCCCGTCGTGTGACCTCCGCGGGAGAGGGGCGATCCGTCCACGGGGCCACGCCGGGACCATGCCTTTATTACACTCTCGCCTTTGTCGCGCGCGATGGCAGGGACCTGGCACGGCCTCCCCGTGGAGGAGGCGTTCCGGAAGCTCGACGCGTCACCCCTCGGCCTGTCGGCCGAGGACGCGGCGGCCCGGCTCGCGCGGCACGGACCCAACGAGCTCGTCCAGACGACGCGGATCAGCCCCCTGAAGATCCTCCTGAGCCAGTTCACGGACGTCCTCGTGATCGTCCTCATCGTCGCGGCCGCGATCTCCGCGTTCCTCGGGCTTCGGGAGCCGGAGGGGACCGCAGAGCTCCTCGACGCGGCCCTCATCCTCGTCATCGTCGTGCTCAACGCGACCCTCGGGTTCGTCCAGGAGTACCGCGCGGAGCGCTCCCTCCAGGCCCTGAAGGCCCTCGCGGCCCCGAAGGCCCACGTCCTGCGGGAGGGGGAGACCATCGTCGTCCCGGCCCGGGACCTCGTCCCCGGGGACGTCGTCCTCCTCGCCGCGGGGGACCGCGTGCCCGCGGACGGGCGGCTCGTCGAGACCGCGGGGATGCGGGTCAACGAGGCCTCCCTCACGGGGGAGTCCCTGCCCGTGACGAAGACGACGGACGTCCTCCACGACGACGCGTTCCTCGCGGACCGCAAGAACATGACGTACATGGGGACGACCGTCGAGGGGGGCCGCGGGAAGGCCGTGATCGCGGCGACGGGCATGGCGACGGAGCTCGGGAAGATCGCGACCCTCGTCCAGCAGGAGACGAAGGAGGAGACGCCCCTTCAGAGGCAGCTCGACCGGCTCGGGAAGCAGATCGGGGCCGCGGTCCTCGCGATCGCCGTGTTCGTCTTCGCCGTCAACGTGTGGCGGGACATCTCCCAGGTCGAGGTGTTCTTCCTCACGGCCGTGGGGCTCGCCGTCGCGGCGATCCCCGAGGGCCTCCCCGCCGTCGTCACGATATGTCTCGCCCTCGGGCTCCAGCGGATGGTCAAGCGGAACGCCCTCGTCCGGAAGCTCCCCGCCGTCGAGGCGCTCGGGGCCGCGACGGTCATCTGCTCGGACAAGACGGGGACCCTGACGAAGGGGGAGATGAACGTGCGGACGGTCCTCGCCGGATCCCGGGTGTATGAGGCCCGGGGGGAGGGCTTCGATCCGGCCGGGGACATCGCCCTCGACGGCACCCCGATCCGGATCGAGGAGCATCCGGTCCTCCGGGAGTTGCTCCTCGCGGGGGTCCTGTGCAACGACTCCGTCCTCAAGCAGGAAGGGACCCGCTGGACGATCGATGGAGACGCGACGGAG
>MGWD01000027.1:13014-63840 GCA_001800825.1 Euryarchaeota archaeon RBG_19FT_COMBO_69_17
GGACGCCCTCAAGGAGGACCAGCCCCGCGTCGCCGAGGTGCCGTTCGCCTCGGAGCGCAAGAAGATGTCGACCCTCCACGCGCGGGTGCCCGCGGGGGACCTCCCGGGGCTCCTCGCCCTTCCGGAAGACCGGCGGGCGAAGCGGCTCGCGGCGGCAGGGCCCAAGACCCTCTACGCGAAGGGGGCCCCCGAGCGGATCCTCGCGGCGTGCACGAATCACGTCGTCGACGGGCAGGCGGTCCCCCTCACTGAGTACGACCGGAAGCAGTACGTCTTCCAGAACCAGGAGTTCGCGACGCGGGCCCTGCGGGTCCTCGGGGTCGCGAAGCGCGAGTTCCCGGGTGAGCTGTCCGCCCTCACGGAGGAAGCCCTCGAGCGCGACCTGACGTTCCTCGGCCTCGTCGGGATGATGGACGCCCCTCGGACGGACGCGGTCCGCGCGATCGAGGAGTGCGAGAAGGCGGGCATCCGGGTGGTCATGATCACGGGGGACCACAAGCTCACCGCGATGGCCGTGGCGCGGGAGATGGGGATCCTCTCGGAGGGCGAGCGCGCCCTCACGGGGGAGGAGCTCGAGAAGATCCCCGATGAGGATCTCGTCCGGGACGTCGAGCAGATTCGGGTGTACGCCCGCGTGGCCCCGGAGCACAAGGTGAGGATCGTCGCGGCCTGGAAGAAGCGGGGCCACGTCGTCGCGATGACCGGTGACGGGGTGAACGACGCGCCCGCCCTCAAGCGCTCGGATCTCGGGGTCGCGATGGGCATCACGGGGACCGACGTCGCGAAGGAGAGCGCGGACATGGTCCTCCTCGACGACAACTTCGCGTCGATCGTGAGCGCGGTCGAGGAGGGCCGCGGGATCTACGACAACATCCGGAAGTTCGTCCGGTACATGCTGAGCACGAACTCGGGGGAGGTCCTCACGATCTTCATGGCGACCCTCCTCGCCCTCCCGCTCCCCCTCCTCCCCCTCCAGATCCTCTGGATTAACCTCATCACGGACGGCTTCCCGGCCCTCGCCCTTACCGTGGAGCCGAAGGAGAGCGGGATCATGGCCCGCCGGCCGCGGGACCCGAAGGCGGGAATCCTGAGCGGCGGGATCGGCTTCCACATCGTCTGGGTCGGGGTCCTCATGACCGTCGGGGCCCTCGCGATGTTCGTGTGGGCCCTCTCGAACCGCCCGGACGCGGCGGAGCACAACGAGGCCCGGACCCTCGTGTTCTACGTCCTCACGATGTTCCAGGTCTTCCACGTCCTCGCGATCCGCGTCGAACAGAAGTCCGTGTTCACGGAGGGCTTCTTCCGGAACCGCCATCTGATCGCGGCGGCCCTCGGGACGATCGGCCTCCAGCTCCTCGTGATCTACGCGGAGCCGTTCCAGTCCGCCTTCCGGACGTACGCGCTCCCGTGGGAAGAGATCCTCGTCGCGACCGTCGTCGCATCCTCCGTCTTCTTCGCGGTCGAACTGGAGAAGTGGATTCGGAGGCGCCGCGATCGTGCTCCTCGTTGACGGCTCGACGGGAGAGGGCGGCGGGCAGATCCTGCGGATGGCCGTGGCCTTGGCCGCGACGACCCTCACGGAGGTCCGGGTCGAGGGCATCCGGGCGGGCCGGCCGTCCCCCGGCCTCGCGGCCCAGCACGTGACCGCGGTCAAAGCGGTCGCGGCCCTGTGCGCCGCGGAAGTCGAGGGCCTCGAGGTCGGGTCGAAGGCGATCACGTTCCGCCCCGGCCCGATCGAGGCCGGCCGGCACGCGTTCGACGTCGGCACGGCGGGCGCGGTGACCCTCGTCCTCCAGGCGTGCCTCCCCGTTGCCCTCGCGGCGCCGGGACCCGTCCGGATTCGTCTCGTCGGCGGAACGGACGTCCGCTGGTCTCCGCCCGTGGACTACGTGTCCCGGGTCCTCCTGCCCCTCCTACGGCGTCTCGGCGGGCCCGCCGACCTTCTCCTCCTGCGACGCGGGTACTACCCGCGAGGCGGGGGCGCGATCGAGCTCTCGACGCGTCCCGCGGACGGATGGGCCCCTCTCGCGGTCGACGCGCCGGGGGTCGTGCGCTCGGTCCGGGGGATCGCCCACGTCTCGAACCTCCCCGAGGACATCCCGAAGCGGGTCAAGCACGCTGCGATGCGACGGCTCCGATCCCTCGGGGACGTCCAGATCGAGGAGCGCGTGTACAAGGGGGACGAGGCCGTGGGCCAGGGCGGCGCCTTCGTCCTGTGGGCGGAGACGGAGGCCTCCGTCCTCGGATGCGCGTCCCTTGCGGAGCGCGGGAAGCCATCCGAGCGGGTGGGCCAGGAGGCGGCGGGGGCCCTCCTGTCGGAACTCGAGTCGGGCGCATCCCTCGATGTCCACGCGGCGGACCAGGTCCTCCCGTACCTCGCCCTGGCCCCGGGCCCCTCCTCGTTCACGGTCCGCGAGGCCACCGGGCACCTGAGGACGATGGCGTGGCTCGTCGAGAAGCTCCTCGGGCGCGAGGTGCGGATCGAGCCGCAGAACCGCCTGTGGCGGGTGGCCGTGCCGGGGCCGCGGTCCTAACCGTACATGCTCGGCCGGACGGAGCCCGCGGGTTTCTTCGCGGCCTCCGTCTGCTGGTGGATCGACTTGAGCTGCATCTCGATCCGCTCCGCCTCCTCGTAGAGGGGCTTCGCGTCGAGCTCCGTGTGGAGGAGGAGCTTGTCGATTGTCTCGATCACGCGCGCCGCCGCGCGGGCGTCCGGGTAGTCGGGATGGGCTTCGCTGAGGAGCGTGATCACGTCGAAGTCCCGCTTCCGGCCCTCGTTCAGGAGGACCCCCGCGACCCCCGTGATGACGCCCTCCTCGAAGATCGTGACCCGGTTCCCGCGGAGCATCTCCATCGCCTTGTCCGTGGAGCCGATCCCGTACACCTCGACCTGGCGGTCCTCCTCGTCGACCGCGCCCTCCCCGTCGATGATGAGGCCCTCGGGGCACACGAGGAGGTTGCACCGCGCGTCCTGGGCCCAGTCGAGGACTGTCGCCGCGATCGCCTTGATGAGGTTCGGCGGCGGCTGGAACTCCGAGATGAAGACGACGACCTGGTCGTGCCCCTCGACCTTGGGCCCCGCGTAGATCCGGACGGGGTTCATGGGCTGCCCGTCCCGCACGAGGGCCACGGTCGGGAAGTAGATGGAGTCCATGATCCCGATCTGGGTGAGGCCGAGGGCGTTGATCAGGTAGTTCGCGACGATGGAGGAAACGAGGCCCACGCTCGGGAAGCCGTCGATCACGGTGGCCCCCCGCAGATCCATCCGCTTGAGCTCGTAAATCTGGATGCCTTCCATGGGCGGCGGCCCATCGAGGCTGGGTTACTTAAAGCTGGCGAGACGGATACCGATTGTGGCATCTCTGCCGACCCGTGTGCGCCTTCGGGGTCGCGTACGACCGCGTCGGGAGAAGGTGATGATACGACCAGGCTCTCCGCAATCACGGCGGTCCTTGGGCTGGTCATCCTGGGCATGGGCATTGGCTGGATCTTCGTGATCCCCAAGGCCGAAGTCTTGGGCAACGCCGTCCTGATCGGCATACCCAACTTGGATGGAATCTGGCTCGTGGCTGCCGGCGGAGTCAGCCTTGCCATCGGGCTTCTCTGGAGAAGGAAGCGCGAGGAGCCCGCCACCGGTCCCCCCTAGGGGCCGTCCCGCGCGCGTCCTTGTGTTGGTCCGGGTAGGGACACCGGTCCGAGGTCCCATTCTGGGTCGATCACGACTCACTTCGTCGGGAGGACTTCGAACGTGTTGATCCATGCCACGCCCGCGCGGCGGAGCATGATCCCGACGGAGCAGTACTTGTCCGTCGAGAGGTCGATGGCCCGCTTCACCGCGGCCTCCTTCACGCCATCGCCGTACACCTTGTAGTGCAGGTGGACCTTCGTGAGGACCTTCGGTTCCGTCGGGGCGCGCTCGGCCTCCGCCTCGATCTCGAGCCTCGCGAGGGGCTCCCTCTGCTTCCGCAGGATCCACACGATGTCGGACGCCGTGCAGCCCATCGCGGCGAGGAGAACCGTCTGGAACGGGGACGGGCCTTCCGGCGTCTCGCCCTTCCCCCGTGCGTCGAGGACGATGGGCGGGCGCTCCTCCGCCTGGACCTGGAACTTCATGTCGTCGAGCTGGGTGAGCCGGGCCTTCATCTCGTTCCCTTCGCGGCTCGACGAGGCCCGTTCTACAAGAAGCTGACGTACGCATGGCATGGGAAGATAGTTATCCGCCGGGCTCCTTCGCGCCGTCGTGCGGCCCCGCGTGATCATCAACGCCGCGATGTCCGTGGACGGGAAGATCGCCCTCGCGGACGGGCACGGGGTGCGGATCAGCAACGAGGAGGACCTCCGCCGCGTCCACGAGCTTCGGGCGGAGATCGACGCGATCCTCGTGGGGATCGGGACCGTCCTCAAGGACGATCCCAAGCTGACCGTGAAGGCGGAGTACGCGACGGGGAAGAACCCCCTGCGCGTCGTCCTCGACTCCGGCGGCCGCACCCCGCCCGACGCGAAGGTCCTCGACGCGTCCTCGCCCACCCTCATCGTGACGTCGGCCGACTGCGATCGGACGTTCAAGCACGCGGAGGTCCTCCGGTGCGGGAAGGACGACGTCGACCTGAGGGCCCTCCTGGACCACCTCCAGGCCCGCGGCATCGGGTCCGTCCTCGTCGAGGGCGGGAGCACGGTCATCTGGGCCTTCCTGCGGGAGGGCCTCGCGGACGAGGTCCGCGTGTTCGTCGGCAGCGTGGTCCTCGGGGGCGCATCCGCCCCGACCCTGGCGGGCGGCGAGGGCGCAGGCTCAATCGACGAGGCGGCCCGCCTTCGCCTGGACCGCGTGGAACGCCTCGGGGACGGCGTCCTCCTCGTGTACACGGTGGTCCGGTGAAGCTCCTCTGCGACCACATGCTCGGGAGCCTCGCCCGCTGGCTCCGGTTCATGGGGTACGACACGGCCTATCCGGAGGCCGTCGGAGACCGGGAGCTCCTGATGATCGCCCGCGCGGAGGACCGCGTCCTCCTGACCCGGGACAAGGAGCTCGCCGCCCGCGCCCCGGGCGCGATCCGCATCCGAAGCGACGTGCTCGAGGAGCAGGTCCGCGAAGTCGCGGCGAGCCTGCCCCTCCGTCTCGTGGACCCCCTCTCCCGCTGCTCCCTGTGCAACACGCCGCTCGTCGCCGCCACCCCGGAGGAGGTCCAGGACCTCGTGCCCGAGGACGTGCGGGCGAAGCACGCGGAGTTCTGGCGGTGCCCCGGGTGCGGGAAGGCGTACTGGCGGGGCACCCACTGGGACAAGATGATCGAACGGCTGAACCGGCTCGACCTCTCCAAGGCCTAGTCGCGCGCGAGGAACCGGGCGAGCTCGGAGGTCCCCCCGCGGCCCAGCCACGCCGCGAGGACGGCCTCCTCGGCCTCCTCCCGGGAGTAGCAGGCCACTCCTGCGGCCTCGAGGGCCTCCGCCTCGTCCGGGGACGTCTCCTCGAGGAGCACGGCGGCCAGGGTCGCGCTCGATCCCTCCCGGGCCTCGAGGAACGCGGTCGCCTCCCCGCGACGCAGGAAGGCGAGGATGAGTTCCGCACCGTCCCTCGTGCCGAGGACGATGGCCCCCTCGGACGTGACGGACCATCCCGACGCCGCGAGGATCCCCGCGACGGCCTGCTGGAGCACGCGCACCCCATCGCGGACCCGTGGAAAAGGCCGCCGACGCAAACCCTAATATGCGGCCCGGAAATGGGGGCGGGGTCCATCGGATGGAAGGCTCCCTCGTCCTGGAGGACGGCACGGTCGTGGGGGGCGCGTTTTTCGGGTCCCGGCGCCAGGCGGCCGGCGAGCTCGTGTTCAACACGAACATGACCGGGTACACGGAGGCCCTCACGGACCCCTCCTACCGTGGGCAGATCCTCCTCATGACCTACCCGCTGATCGGCAACTACGGGGTCGACCCGCGGACGATGGAGTCCGACAGGATCCAGGTCACGGGTTTCGTCGTGAAGGAGGCCTGCGCCACCCCGAGCCATCCGAGGTCCGCGATGGCCCTCGCTGCCTTCCTCGAAGGCCACGACGTCCCCGGCCTCCAGGGCGCGGACACGCGCATGCTCACGACGCGGATTCGGAGCCGGGGGACGATGAAGGCCGCGATCGTGCCCGCCCACGCCGACGTCGACGCGGCCGTGCGGGAGGTCCGGCGGATGCCCCACCCGGACACGCGAAACCTCGTGGCCGAGGTCTCCTGCCGGGAGCCGGTCCGCTTCCCCGGCGCGGAGCGCCGCACGATCGTCGTCGTGGATTGCGGGGTCAAGCGGAACATCGTCCGGGAGGCCCAGCGGAGCGCGGACGTCGTGTGCGTGCCCTACGACACCCCGACGGACGAGGTCCTCGCCCTGCGCCCGGACGGCGTCATCCTATCGAACGGTCCCGGGGACCCGGCGCACCCTGCGATCCTCTCGACGACCGTGCGGACGGCGCGGGAGCTCGCGGACCGCCACCTCCCCCTGTTCGGGATCTGCCTCGGGCACCAGATCCTCGCCCTCGCGTTCGGAGCGAGGACGTTCAAGCTGAAGTTCGGCCACCGCGGCGGGAACCAACCCGTGAAGGACGCCCGCACGGGCCGCGTGCGGATCACGTCCCAGAACCACGGGTTCGCCGTCGACGAGGCGTCTCTCAAGGGCTCCGAGTTCGACGTGTCCAGCGTGAACCTGAACGACGGGACCGTGGAGGGGCTCGTCCACCGGGACCTGCCCGTCTTCTCCGTGCAGTACCACCCGGAGGCCCGCCCCGGGCCCTGGGACAATGAGTACCTGTTCCGGGACTTCGTCGCGACCCTCGGGAGGTCCTGAGGGGCGGGAGGACAGGAGGTGAGAAGGGTTCCCCGGCGGACGGACATCCGCAAGGCCATGGTCATCGGATCGGGCCCGATAGTCATCGGTCAGGCAGCCGAATTCGGGTGAGGCCTCCCCTCCCTCGACGGCAGTTCGACTACTCGGGCACCCAGGCCGTCCGCTCCCTCCAGGAGGAGGGGGTGCGGGTCGTCCTCGTGAACAGCAACCCCGCGACGATCCAGACGGACCTCGGGACCGCGGACGTCACGTACGTGGAGCCCCTCACGGTCGAGTTCCTCGAGCGGGTCCTCGCGAAGGAGAGGCCCCAGGGCATCCTGAGCGGGATGGGCGGGCAGACCGCCCTCAACCTGTGCAGCGAGCTCGCGGAGCGCGGGGTCCTCGCGACGTACGGCGTCGAGCTGCTCGGCACGAAGCTCGAGGCGATCGCCGCGAGCGAGGACCGGGAGAAGTTCGCCTCCCTCATGCGGTCCATCGGGGAGCCCGTCCCGCGAAGCATGGCCGTGTCCGACGTCCCCGCGGCCCAGGCCTTCGCGGAGAAGGTCGGCTTCCCCGTCATCGTGCGGGCTGCGTACACCCTGGGCGGCAGCGGGAGCGGGGTCGCCCGCGGGCACGAGGACCTCGAGCGGATCGCGGGTCTCGGCCTCGCGTACTCCCGGATCCACCAGGTCCTCGTCGAGGAGAGCGTCCTGGGGTGGAAGGAGTTCGAGTACGAGGTCATGCGGGACGGCGCGGACAACTGCATCACGATCTGCAACATGGAGAACATCGACCCCATGGGCCTGCACACGGGGGAGTCGATCGTCGTGGCCCCCGCCCAGACCTTGAGCGACGGGGACCATCAGACCCTCCGGTCCGCGTCCCTCCGGATCATCCGCGCGCTCAAGATCGAGGGGGGATGCAACATCCAGTTCGCGGTCCACCCGACGACGGGGGAGTACCGCGTGATCGAGGTGAACCCTCGCGTCTCGCGGTCCTCCGCCCTCGCCTCGAAGGCCACGGGCTACCCGATCGCCCGGATCGCAGCGAAGATCGCGATCGGCCTCACCCTGAACGAGATCCCGAACGCGGTCACGGGGAAGACGAAGGCGTCCTTCGAGCCCACCCTCGACTACGTCGTCACGAAGATCCCTCGCTGGCCCTTCGACAAGTTCCCGACCGTGGACCCGCACCTCAGCACCTCGATGAAGAGCACGGGGGAGGTCATGGCGATCGGCCGGACGATCGAGGAGTCCCTCCTCAAGGCGGTCCGGTCCCTCGAGATCGGGAAGCTCGGCCTCGAGCCGGAGCCCTGGACGGACGACGCCCTGCGTGAGGAGCTCGGAGTCCCGACGGACAAGCGCCTCTTCGCGGTCGCGGAGGCCTTCCGCCGCGGATGGCCCGTCGGGAAGGTCGCGGAGCTCAGCGCCTGGGACCCCTTCTTCCTCGAGAAGGTCCGGGCCATCGTGGCCATGGAGGCGCGCCTCCATGGGCGACGGTCCTCGCCCGCCCTCCTCGCGGAGGCGAAGCGGATGGGGTTCTCCGACGCGCGGATCGCGGCCCTCTCTGGAGGGACGGAGGCCTCCGTCCGCCGTCGCCGGCCGAGGGTCACGTACAAGATGGTCGACACGTGCGGGGGCGAGTTCGAGGCCCGGACGCCGTACTTCTACTCGACGTACGAGTCCGCGGGCGAGACCTCCCGGCTCCGAGGGCGCAAGGTCCTCATCGTCGGGGGCGGGCCCATCCGGATCGGCCAGGGCGTGGAGTTCGACAACTGCTGCGTCCACGGGATCCAGGCCCTCCGGGAGGCTGGCGTCACGGCGATCATCGCGAACAACAACCCGGAGACCGTGTCCACGGACTTCGACGTCTCGGACCGGCTCTACTTCGAGCCCCTCCAGCTGGAGGACATCCTCAACATCGTCGAGGAGGAGTCCCCGGACGGGATCATCCTCCAGTTCGGCGGGCAGACGTCCGTGAACCTCGCGGTCCCCCTCGCGAAGGCCCTGGCCCGCATGCGGGCCAGGACCCGGATCCTCGGCACCCCCCCGGCGTCCATCGACCTCGCGGAGGACCGTCGAAAGTTCGCGGCCCTCATGCGCCGCCTCGGGATCCCCCAGCCCCGGGCCGCGTCGGGCTACGGCTTCTCGGAGGTGCGGGCCCTCGCGGGCCGGATCGGATATCCGGTCCTCGTCCGCCCGTCCTACGTCCTCGGAGGCCGCGGGATGGAGATCGTCCACTCCGAGGAGGAGCTCGAGCCGTTCATGGAGTCCGCGACCCGCGTCTCGCGGGACCATCCCGTCCTCGTGGACAAGTACCTCGACCACGCGACAGAGGTCGACGTGGACGTCGTCGCGGACGGCCGGGACATCTTCATCGGGGGGATCCAGGAACACGTCGAGGAGGCGGGGATCCACTCGGGGGACGCGACCCTCGTGATGCCGCCCACGACCCTCGGTCCCGACGTCCTCGGTCAGATCCGGACGATCACGCGCCGAGTCTGCAAGGCCCTGGGGATCGTCGGCCTCATGAATCTCCAGCTCGCCGTGAAGGACGGGAAGGTGTACGTCCTCGAGGCGAACCCGCGTGCGAGCCGGACGGTCCCCTACGTGTCGAAGGCGATCGGCGTGCCCCTCGCGAAGGTCGCGACCCAGGTCATGCTCGGGTCGAGCCTGAGGCGCCTCGGGCTCGTTCGGGAGCCGCGCATCGACCACGTCGCCGTGAAGGCGTCCGTGTTCCCCTTCCAACGCCTCCCGGGTGTCGACGCGATCCTCGGGCCCGAGATGAAGAGCACGGGGGAGGTCATGGGGATCGACGGGACCCTCGGCCGGGCGTTCTACAAGGCGATGGTCGCCGCCGGGAACCCACTCCCCGTCGAGGGGGCCGTGTACATGACGGTCCGGGACGAGGACAAGCCCGCGGCGGCCGAGGTCGCCCGGCGGTTCGCCTCCTGCGGCCTCCGGATCTACGCGACCCGGGGCACGGCCCAGATCCTCCGGGAGCAGGGGGTCGACGCGAAGACGGTCTACCGGATCAGCGAGAACCAGTCCCCCGACGCGCTCGGGCTCATGCGCCGGGGCGAGATCCGGCTCGTCGTGAACACTCCGACGAGCTCCTCGGGCGCCCGACGGGACGGGTACATGATGCGGCGCCTCGCCGTGGACCTCGGGATCCCCTTCATCACGACGATCCAGGCGGCCCGCGCCGCGAGCCTCGCGATCGAGGAGGTCCGCCGAGGGGACCTCGGGGTGCGCTCCCTCCAGTCGTACGCCCGTTCGGCCCGGCGGTCGTCCGCAAGGCTTTAGCCCGGCGGGGGGATGGTCGGCCCATGCGCGCGGCGTGGCTGGTGGGCCCGGCCTTCTTCGTCGCAGGCCTTGCGCTCCTCGCCTTCGCCCTCGTCCGCGGGGAGGCGACCCTTTCCCTCGTCCTCGTGGTCCCCGTCGTCAGCGCGACGGGCGTCCTGGGCGGCGCGGGGATCCTTCTCATGGTCCTCGCCTTCCTCCTGACGTTCCTCCTCTGGCCCTTCAAGTCCGCGCGGCTCGAGTCGGCCTCGCCGGTCCCGCCCCCGGCGCCCCCGTCCTCGGAGGAGCTCCCGGCGGGCGGTCGTCGGTGGGGCGGCGTCGTCTTCCTCGGGCCGATCCCCGTCGTGTTCGGCTCCGACGTCCGCGTGACCCGTGCGATGCTCGTCGTCGCCGTCGTCTCGTTCCTGGCCCTCGTCGTCCTTACAGTCCTTTCTCTACTGGCCATCTGACTTTTTATGTCCGGGCCGCCATCCGCGCCGGGATCCCATGAAGGTCCTCATCACGGACGGCCTCGAGGCGGAGGCCGTCGCCGCCCTCCGGGCGGCCCACGTCGTCGACGTCGCGGACCTCGATGCGAAGCAGCTCCTCGAGGCGATCTCCCGATACGAGGCCCTCATCGTCCGGAGCCGGACGAAGGTCACGAAGGAGGTCCTGGGCCGGGCCGGAGCCCTGAAGGTCGTCGGCCGGTCCGGCGTGGGCGTGGACAATATCGACGTGAAGGAGGCGACGGCCCGGAAGGTCCTCGTCGTGAACGCGCCGACCGCGAGCAGCGTGAGCGTCGCGGAGCTTGCGATCGGCCACATGCTGAACCTCTACCGGCATCTCGCGGAGGCGGACCGCTCGATGAAGGAGGGGAAGTGGGAGAAGAAGCGGTTCGAGGGCCGTGAGCTCGCCGGGAAGACTCTCGGGCTCGTCGGCTCGGGCCGGATTGGTGCGGAGGTCGCACGCCGAGCGATCGCGTTCGGCATGCGCGTGATTTCGTACGACCCCTACCTGCCTCCGGAGGCGGCCGCGAAGGCGGGGTTCGCCCTCGTCGAGAAGGAGCGGCTCCTCCAGGAGGCCGACGTCGTGAGCGTCCACGCGGCCCTGACCCCCGAGACGATAGGCCTCCTGGGCCCCCGGGAGCTCTCCCTCATGAAGCGGACCGCGGTCCTCGTGAACTGCGCGCGGGGGGAGATCGTCCAGGAGGGGGCCCTCGCGGAGGCCCTCCGGGCCGGGGCCATCGCGGGAGCCGCCCTCGACGTATACGAGAAGGAGCCCCCCGCGGGGAGTCCCATCCTTACGGCCCCGAACGCCGTCCTCACGCCGCACCTCGGGGCCTCGACCCACGAGGCCCAGGCCCGCGCGGGTGCGATCATCGCGGACCAGGTCCTGAAGGCCCTCGCCGGGGCGCGTCCCGAGTTCCTCGTGAACCCGGACGCCTACGGATGAGCCGCGAGAATCCGGGCGGCCTCTCGGAGTCCTGTCTTCCGGGTCCGAGCGAGCTCCCGCACGAGCCCGATTAGGTCCACGTAGTCCTCGTAATCCCCGCCATGCCGGCGGACCGCGCGGCCTAGGGACCGCTCGAGACCCTCCTCGTGCCGGGAGGCGAGCGCGTCCTCGAGGACGCGGCTCCGGGGCGCGTCGAGGGCCACGGCACCGGGGAACGGGCGCGATGGAATTAGCCCTTTCGCCGGGGCAGGTCAGCGGCCGTCCTCGCACACGCGGACGAAGTTCCGGAAGATCTCCTTCCCGAACTGGGTGTCCTCGACCTCGGGATGGAACTGGAGGCCGAAGAGGGGCCGCTCGAGGGACCGCATGGCCTGGACGTCGCAGTTCGGGGAGCTCGCGAGGGGGACGAACCCCGCGGGGACCGCGGCGACCTCGTCGTTGTGGGACTCCCACACCTCGAACGTCCGCGGGAGGCCGTCGAAGAGGACGTCGGGGTCCCGGACCGTGAGGACCGCCTTCCCGAACTCGGGCACCTTCGCGGGGGCTGCCCGGCCGCCGAAGTGGCTCGCCATGAACTGGTGGCCCGCGCAGATCCCCAGGATCGGGACGTCGAGGGCATCGAGGTACTCCCCGTTCCGCCCCATCTTGCCGGGGTCCACGCCGACGCGCGGGGCGCCGCCCGAGAGGACGAGCCCGTCGAGGTCGCTCAGGGCCGCCGCGGGCGTGTCGTTCGGGACGATCTTCGTCTCCACGCCGAGGTACTTCAGGACCCTCCATTCCCGGTGGGTCCACTGCCCGCCGTTATCGACGACGTAGACTCGCACGGTCAGACCAAATGAACGAATCGAATAAAGTCTTCGGTATCCGGGGGTGAGGACCCTTCCGCGGGTCCAAGTATGCTCACTTCCATCCATCGGAACCGGAGGGACGGTGGATGCACCGGAACGAGGGCTCGACCCTCCTCGGACTCGGCTGGCTCGAGTGGGCCCTCGGGCTGGACGCCGCCCTCATGGGGATCGCGTTCGTCTCCTCCGTCGCGATCGTCCCCGCGTTCTTCCATGCCCTCGCCGCGGGCCACGACCCGGCCGCGATGGGGATCCCCATCGCAGGCCAGGCCGCCTTCCTCACGGCTTCCCTCCTGCTCGGCCTCGGGATCCTCGTCCTTGCGGCCGCCGGAGTCTTGTCCGTGCGCTCAGGCGCCGCCGACGACGGGCCGCGGCACGCCCGTTTCGCCCCGTTCGCCGTGCCCTTCTTCCTCCTCGCCCTCGGGGCCTTCGCCTCGCACCTGATCCTGCCGCGGGAGGCGACGATGATCATGGGAGCGCCTGACGAGATGCTCCCCGTGCCCGCCTGGGCCGTCCTTCTCCGGATCGCGCTCTGCGGCCTCGTGGCCCTCTTCAGCGGCCTGACGATCTACGCGAGTGCGGCGGGCCTCGCAACGGGCCGCGTCCTCACGCGGCTGCGGATCGGCACGGGCCTCGGCGTCCTGTCCGCCGTCGCGGGCGCCGTATTCGGCGTGGCCGCGTTCGGGGAGACGAGCGTGGACGCCTACGTGACCGTGCTCAAGGCCCACTCCATCGCGGGCGAAGGGATCGCCATCCTCTCCCTTGCGGTGTTCATCCTCGCGATTCGGGAGCTCCGGGAGGACCTGGCCTCCCGCGTCCCTGCGGACACGCCCGCGGGGACGTCGGCCGCCGCGGCCGTCCCGTGACTACTCCCACTCGATCGTCGCGGGCGGCTTGTTCGAGACGTCGTACACGACGCGGTTCACGCCTCGGACCTCGTTCGTGATCCGCACGGAGATCCGGTCGAGGACCTCGTGGGGGATCCTCGAGTACGTCCCCGACATCCCGTCGACGGACTCGATCGAGCGCACGGCGACCGTGTGCCCGTACACGCGGACGTCCCCGTGGACCCCCACGCTTTGGACGGGCAGGAGGACGGCGAAGTACTGCCACGGGAGCTTCATGCTCCCCGCCCGTGCGGCTGCCTCGATTTCCTCCTCCACGATCGCGCATGCGTCCCGCACGACGGCCACTCGCTCGGGCATGACCTCCCCGAGGACCCGGACCGCGAGGGCCGGCCCCGGGAACGGTTGCCGCTCCGCGACCCGCACCCCGAGGGCCCGCGCGACTTGGCGGACCTCGTCCTTATAGAGGTCCCGGAGGGGCTCCACGAGCTTCAGCTTCATGACCGCAGGGAGGCCCGCGACGTTGTGGTGGCTCTTGATCCGATCCCGGAGCTGGCCTCCGCTCTCGATCCAGTCGGGGGCGATCGTCCCCTGGACGAGGGTGTCCGCGCCGAAAGACGCGGCCTCCCGCTCGAACAGCTCGATGAACTTGTTCCCGATGATGTGCCGCTTCTTCTCGGGGTCCGTGACCCCCGAGAGGGCGCGGAAGTACTCCTCCGCGGCGTCGACGATCCGGTGGTTCACGCCCAAGCCGCGGAGGGTCTCCTCGACGTCCCCCGTCTCCCCCTTGCGCATGAGGCCCGTGTCGACGTACACGGCGAGGAGCCGGTCGCCGAGGGCGCGGCTCGCGAGGACCGTGGCCGTCGTGCTGTCGACCCCGCCCGAGCAGGCGATGATCGCCCTGCCCTGCACGGCCGCGCGGAGGGCCTCGACCTGCTCCTCCACGAAGGCCCTCGCGTCGAACATCACTCACCCAAGGTCCGGGAGTCCTCGAGGACCCACTTCTTCATCGCCTCCCGGTGCTCCTTGAGCTTCTCCTGGAGGCGCTCCTCCTTGAGCGCGAGCATCTCCACGGCGAGGATCGCCGCGTTCTCCCCGCGGTCCAGCCCGACCGCGGCGACGGGAACCCCGGGGGGCATCTGGGACACGCTCAGGATCGCGTCGAGGTTCACCTTGCCGCTGACGGGGACGCCGATCACGGGCTTCGTCGTGTGGGCCGCGATCGTCCCCGGGAGGGCCGCGGACAGCCCGGCGATCGCGATGAACACCTTCGCGGTCGTGTTCCGGATGAGGTCCCGGAGGAGGTCCGGCGTCCGGTGCGCGGACGCCACGACGATCTCGTGCTCCACGCCGAACTCCTGGAGGATGGAGGCCGCCTTCTTCCCCACCTCCGCGTCGCTCTTGCTCCCCAGGACGATGAGCACTTCAGGCGGCATCGAATGGGACAAGGGGGGGCGGGAGATAAAGGCTTCCCGCCGGCCGAGGGCCCACCGCGCGGATTCGAGTGGCGAGGGCTCAGCTCTTCATGATCGCGAGGAGGAAGAGCCCGATGGCCACGGCCGCCCCGATCGCTGCCGCGAGGATCACGCCGATCGACTCGATGATCACTTGCGACAGGTCCACGCTGTTACTGATGAACGTGTATGGGCCGACGCCGAGGGCCCACACGATCCCCACCGCGAGTCCGCCCACAAGCAGGCCGGCCCCAATCTTCCGGCTCTTTCCGCTCCCGAAGTACGCCGTGAAGGCGCCCGTGATTACGAGGAACAGGCTGAAGGTCAACAGGAGGATCGTGACGAACGTCCAGAGCTCGAAGGCACCCATCCACGCCATGACATATCTCCTCAGAACTTGATACCCGTGAGGGTCTTCGTGTCGATCACGCCGGGGATGGACCGGATCTTGTCCACGACGACCTGGCCGAGGATGTTGAAGTCCTCCGCCTCGATCTTCGCGATTAGGTCGTACTCACCGAAGAGCGGGTGAAGCTCCACGATCTCCTTCACCTTGAGGAGCTCGTTGTACACCTCGTGCTCCTTCGCCGGGGCGGTGCTGATGAGCACGAACCCGATAGCCATCCCTGGTCACCGCGCCGAGAACCTACTGTCATGATATAACCCTTTCGTACCGTCCCTCCCCTGGAGAGGGCTGCATCAGAAGGTGGCGTGTCGGCGCGCTCGCGCAACGACCCGATCCCACGTCGGCAGGTTCGTCTGGGTCCCCTTCGTCTCGACGACGAAGCTCGCGACCGCAGAGCCGAGGATCCCGCAGCGACGGAGGTCGAGGCCGCGGGCGAGCCCCGCGTAGAACCCCGCTCGGTACGCGTCCCCCGCGCCCGTGACGTCGACGACGCGCCCCGGCCGGACTCGAGGGACGCGGACCTTGCCCTCGCGGGTGAAGATCACGCTCCCCCGCGACCCGAGCGTCGCGACGACCACCTCCGCATGCCGCAGGAGGCCCGCCGTTGACGTCGTCCCCGCGAACCGCTTCGCCCGTGCGATCTCCGCCTCGTTTCCGAAGAAGTACGTCGACCGGCGGAGGAGGCTGAGAAACAGGCTCCTCCGGTAGACGTAGTGGATCTCCTGGGAGGGGTCGAAGGCGATGGACCGGCCGAGATCCTCCGCGAGGTCCGCGACCCTCACATAGTACTCGGGCCGGCCCGTCCCGAGGTGGACGAGCTCCACGTCCCGGACGCTGTGCCGAAGGACGGGCCGACGGGCCGTATCCTTCATGGGCCCTTGGTCCACGATCGCCATCTGGTTCCCCCGGCGGTCCGAGAACACCCAGGCCGTGGGGGTCGAGCGTCCTCGGACGACCCGGAGGTCCCGGAGGTCTACGCCGTCCTCGCGGAACGCGTCGCGGTAATCTTCGGGGAAGTCCGGGCCGACGAAGGACGCGAGGGAGGTGCGGACGCCGAGGCGCGCCGCCGCGCGGGCGAGGTTACCCGCCGTCCCCCCGAAGTACCGCCGCCGGTCGAGGATCTGGATCGACGTGTTCGGGTCGGGGAGCCGGGGGACCGTGACGATGTAGTCGAGGACGACATGCCCGAAGGCGCCGAGGAAGTTCTTCACTGCCACGCCGCGAGCCTCCGCTGGACGTCCGAGAACCTCTCGAACGGGATGAACTCGATGGCCTCCTCCCGGCACAGGTCCGCGAGCTCCGCCTTCGCGAAGACGAGGTCTGCCTCGATCGCGGGGCAGAGGTCCGAGTGGCCGTCTCCCACATAGGCAATCCGGTATCCCTGGGCCCGGAGCTGGAACAGCCGCAGGAGCTTGCACGTGCCGCAGAGGTTGCACGTCGGGTCCGACCAAGGGTACGAGATCGTCACGCGGCCGCCGTCGAATGCGGTCTGGTTCGTCCGGACGGGGAGGTCGACCCCCCACTTCCTCAGGAGGAACCGGAGGTAGAAGTCGAGCCCCTCACTCACGATCTCCAGGAGGATGCCCTCCCGCGCGCAGAAGTCCCGGAACTCGAGGAAGGTCCCGTCCATCTCCGCGTGCGCGTCGACGAACGCGAGGAGGTCCTCTTCCCGCGCCCGGAGGAGCGCGAACTGCCGGGCCATCGCCTCCCGCGTCCCGATCGTCCGCGCGCGGTGCAACTCCTCGATCTCGAGCCACTCGCGTGGAGCGAACTCTTCAAGCAGAATCTCCGCGACGTCCCGTCGAGTGATCGTCCCGTCAAAGTCCGACAGGACCGCACGCTTCATGGGACGTCCCCGGGCCGACGGCTACGTGCCCTCGCTCCACGACTCGAGATACGCCCTCTGGGTCGGCGTGAGACGATCCACTTGGATTCGCAGGGCTTTGAGTTTCAGCCGGGCGACCCGGTCGTCGATCGTCTCGGGAACCGGATAGACCCCGGGCGTGAGCCCCTTCGCCGTCCGGGCGAGGTGGCCTGCGCAGGCGGCCTGGATTGAGAAGCTCATGTCCATGATCTCGACGGGATGGCCCTGGCCCGCGGCGAGGTTCACAAGACGCCCCTCCGCGAGCAGGTGGGCCCGCTTCCCTCCGGGGAGGACGTACTCGTCGACGAACTCCCGGACCCGTCGGCGCGCCTTCGCGACCTGGTCGAGGTCCGCCTTCGAGATCTCGTTGTCGAAGTGGCCCGCGTTCGCGAGGACGACGCCATCCTTGAGGAGGGGGAAGTGCTTCGCCGTGACGACGTCCTTGCACCCTGTCGCGGAGACGATGAAATCCGCGAGTCTCGCGGCCTTTGCCATGGGGAGGACCTCGAACCCGTCCATCGTGGCCTCCAGGGCCCTTACGGGGTCGATCTCCGTGATGATGACCCGCGCTCCGAGCCCCTTCGCGCGGGCTGCGATCCCACGGCCGCACCACCCGTACCCCGCGACGACGAACGCCTTCCCTGCGACGAGCAGGTTCGTCGCCGTCATGATCCCGTCGAACGTGCTCTGCCCTGTCCCGTAGCGGTTGTCGAACAGGTGCTTCATCTCCGCGTCGTTCACGTCGATCACGGGGACCCGGAGCTTGCCCTCCTTCGCCATGGCCCGGAGCCGGATCACGCCCGTCGTCGTCTCCTCGTTCCCGCCCTGGACGCCGTCGAGGAGTTCCGCCCGCTTCGTGTGGAGGAGGAGCATGAGGTCGGCCCCGTCGTCGATCACGAGGTCCGGCTCCAGGTCGAGGACTTTGTGGAGGCTCTCGTAGTACTCTTTCGTCGTCTGCCACTTCCGGGCGTAGACGTCGAGCCCGTGGACCTCCTGGAGGGCCGCCGCGACACTGTCGTCCGTGGAGAGGGGGTTGCACGACGCGAGGCGCACCCGCGCGCCGGCCTCCCGGAGGCTCAGGGCGAGGACCCCCGTCTTCGCCTCCGTGTGGAGGGCCATCCCGATCCGCACGCCCTTCAGGATCCCCGACCGCTTGAGGTCCTCCCGGATCGCCGCGAGGACGGGCATGTGCTCCCGGGCCCATTCGAGGCGGCGCGCCCCCCGCTCCGCGAGTTCGGACATCGAGGCGCCCATCCCCCGGATTCGATTTCAGCCTTCCGGTCGGCGGGTCAGGGGCCGCCGCACTCGGGGCCCGAGAGGGAGGCGCTCACTTGAGGGAGGCGATGAACTCGTTGAGGCCGACGGCCGGGAGCGTGACCGCGCGGAAGTTCCCGTCCTGCGCGTTGAGGGCCGCCGCCTTCATGACGGTCGCGTCGTCGGGCCCCTCGATCACCGCGACGAGGTCGTAGGGCCCGAGGGTCGACCACGCCTGGACGATGCGGCAGCCATGGGCCTCCCACACCTTCCGGGCCTGGGCGAGCATGTCTCCGAGCTTCCGGACGTTCCGCACGGCGGAGTCCGTCAAGGTCACGAGGCGGATGTACTGGGGCATGGATCTCGGCGTCGGGTATTGCGCTGCGGCGTCAAGGCCTTTGCCTCCCTTCCGACGAGGCCATCGCCTTGGGGGCGGGCACGGATGCCTCGAGATGCTCCGTCGACGGAAGGACGTCCTCGACCTTGAAGCGCCGGAGAAGCCGTTTCATGAGGGGCGGAGCGGTCAAGGTCGTGACGAGGGTCATCACGATGAGGGCCGAGTAGATGTCGGGACCGATGATCCCCGTCGCGAGCCCGACCTGGGCGAGGAGGAGCTCCATCATCCCGCGGGCATTGAGGCCCACGCCGAGGGCGAGGAGGGGCGCGCCCCGGAAGCCCGCCGCGGCGCCGCCGATGAGCCCTCCAAGGAACTTCCCCGCGAACGCGACCCCCGTCACGAGGAGGATGAGGGGCCAGGACTCGAAGTTCAGGGCGACATTGAGCCCGACGAATGCGAAGAAGATCGGGGCGAGGAGGCCGAGGGTCACGGCGGACACCGAGTTGCGGATCCGGTTGAACTCCTCCCGCCCCACCATCTTGGGCGTTATCAGGATGCCGCCGTAGAAGACGCCGACCGCGAAGTGAATCCCTGCGGCCTCCGCGGCGGCCCCGAGCAGGAGGGCGATCGCGATCCCGAACGCGAAGGCGGACTCTTGCCCCTTCATCGATCGGATGAACCGCCGGATCCGCGAATCGCCGTTCCCGTCCGCCTGCATCGTCCTCCGCAGGACCATCTCGACGCTGAAGACGAGGCCGACGAACAGGAGGGTCTTCCCGAGGATCCATCCGAGGACCCCGGGGTCGGGAGACGCGGACCCGGCCTGGCCGAGGGCGATGACGAGGCCGAGCATCGCGAACGCCACGAGGTCGTTCACGAGGGCCACGGAGACGATGGCCCGGCCGAGCCGGCTGTGGAGGAGGTTGAGGTCCATGAGGATGCGAACGCTCACGGGGAGCGCGGTGACGGCCATCGCGGTGCCGAGGAAGACCGACTGGACGAAGGACAAGCCCATGGCTTGGGCGAGGAGGAGCCCGAGGGCGAAGGGGAACACGAACTCGACGACGGCCACGACGAAGCTCCGCTCGTGGAACGCGCGGCTCAGGCCCTCCCGTCCCAGCTCCATCCCCGCGAGGAGCACGAGGACGAGGACGCCGAGGTCCGCGACGATTCGGAGGGACGCGCCGAGATCCGTCGCCGGGTCCGGGTTCACGAGGACGAGGAGCGCGGGGCCCAGGACGATCCCCGCGAGGACCTCTCCGATCATGGGAGACTGGCGCATCCGCTCGAACGCCTCGCCCGCGAGCTTTGCGGACACGAAGATGAGGAGGAGGGCGACGATGAGGTCCACGGTCGCTCCCGGTCTCCCCCTCGACGCGGGTCCCTCGCTATATCCCTTGTTTCCTGATTATCTCCGGAAGCGTCTGTCCGCCGAGGACGCTCGTCCGATGGCCAAGGTCTTTACCCGCCCGCGTCCTTCCAAGGCCGCGACTCATGGTCGGCCTCGGGGACAAGCTCCGGATTGGGTGCAGCGGGTGGGGATACGACGACTGGCTCGGCGGCTTCTACCCGCCTGGTACGCCGAAGTCGGACTACCTTCGCCTCTACTCGGCCGTCTTCGACGTTGTTGAGGTCGACTCCTCGTTCTACCGGAACCCCGGGCCCGCGATCACGAAGGGGTGGTACCGGTCCACCCCTGCGGGCTTCGCGTTCACGATGAAGGTCCCCAAGCGGATCACCCACGAGAAGAAACTCAAGGGCGTCTCGGAGTCCCTCGGCTGGTTCTACGCGTCCGCAAAGGAACTCAAGGAAAAGTGCGGCCCCCTCGTCGTGCAGCTGCCGCCGTCGATCAAGTACGACGCCCACTGGGCCGTCATGCAGGACTTCGTCGGGTCCCTCGACATGACGTATCCCCACGCGATTGAGTTCCGTCACAAGTCCTGGTTCCGCGAGGACGTGTACTCTCTGCTGAGGGACCGGAACATCGCGATGGTCTGGACGGAGAACCAGTACCTCCGGAGCCCGTCCGCGGTGACCGCGGATTACGTCTACCTGAGGATGGTCGGGGACCGGGAGATCACGAAGTTCAACGAGGTCCAGAAGGACCGGTCCACGGAGATGCGCGCGTGGTACAAGGATCTCGAGGGGTCGGCGGATTCGGTGAAGGGAGCCATGGTCTTCTTCAACAACCACTACGCGGGGTTCGGGCCCGGGAGCGTGAACGAGTTCCGCCGCCTCGCGGGGCTCATGGAGTACGCTTTCCCCGCGGGGGCCGGCGCCCCGACGGGACAGAAGAGCCTCGGCGACTTCGGGTGAGCCCCCGGCCGGACGGAGGCCCTGAGTGGCGCGCGTGATCTTCCACGTCGACATGGACGCGTTCTACGTGAGCGTGGAGCGTCGGGAGGACCCTGGCCTCGTCGGCCGGCCCGTCGTCGTCGGGGCGGACCCGAAGGGCGGCCGCGGGCGGGGGGTCGCCATGGCGTGCAGCTACGAAGCGCGCGCCCTCGGGATCCGGAGCGGGATGCCGATCTCGATGGCCTGGAAGCAGGCCCCTGAGGCCGTGTACCTGCCTCCGAACTACGACCTGTACGGCTCCGTGTCGGAGAGCGTAATGAACGTCCTCCGGGACTTCGCGGACGTCCTCGAGCATGTGAGCATCGACGAGGCGTTCCTCGACGTCACCTCGAAGGTCCACGGGTTCGACGACGCGGAGGCCCACGCCCGTCGGGTGAAGGCCGCCGTCCGGGAGCGGGAGGGCCTCGCGTGCACGATCGGGGTCGCGCCGAACAAGTCGGGCGCGAAGATCGCCTCCGACCTCGCGAAGCCGGACGGCCTCCTCGTCGTCCGGCCCGAGGCGCTCGTCGCTTTCCTCGATCTCCTGCCCGTCACCAAGATCAGCGGGGTCGGGCCGAAGACGGCGGCCGTCCTCGAGCACGCGGGGGTTCGGACGATCGGGGACCTCGCCCGGTTCCCCGGGTCGGATCTCAAGAAGCTCCTCGGGAAGAACGCGGTCTGGCTGTGGGGGATCGCCCGCGGCCTCGAGGAGCTCCCCGTCGAGGAGCGACCCGACCCGAAGTCGATCAGCGTGGAGCGGACGTTCGAGCGGGACGTCTCGGACTGGAACGTGGTCCGGTCCACGCTCGCGGACATCGCCCGCAATGTCTCCCTGAGGGCGAGAGCCCAGGGAGCGGCGTACCGGACGATCGGGATCAAGGTGCGCTTCTCGGGTTTCCAGACGCATCTCCGGGAGCGGACCCTGTCCTCGGCCGTCCTCGACGAGGCCGTCCTGGCGGGCGTCGCGGGAGAGCTGCTCCGGGAGTTCGAGGCCATGGGGCGTCCCGTCCGTCTCCTGGGCGTTCGGGTCGCGAACCTGGACCGCCCGAAGACCCGTCAGCCGACCCTCGGCGCCTTCGAGGGCCCCGGAGGCCCGGGGTCGGCCTAGCCCCTCGCAACGGCGAGGGGACCCTTGCGGGGCCGGCCCTCGTCGGCAAGGACGGACCCGAGGATCCTGATCCCGCGCCGGATCTCCCCCTCGCCCGGGAACGAGAAGTTCAGGCGCATGTGGTTCACCTTCGGCGTCCCGGGGAAGAAGCCGTGGCCGGGCACGTAGATGACCCCCCGCTCGGCGGCTTTCGGCAGGAGGTCCCTCGTATCGAGTCCCGGGCGGACGCTCACCCAGAGGAACATGCCCCCCTGGGGCCTCGTCCACTCCACCCCGTCCGGGAATTGCTCCTCCATGGCCGCCATCATGACGTCTCGCTTCCTCCCATAGAGGGCGCGGATCCTCGGGAGGTGCTCGTCGAGCATGCCGAGCGTCAGGTAGCGCTCCGCGACCCGTTGCCCGAACGCGTTCGTGAAGACGTCGACGCCCTGCTTCGCGAGGGACATCTTGTTCACGAGGTCCGGCGCCCCGTGGGCCCAGCCGATCCGGAAGCCGGGGGCCAGGACCTTGCTGAAGGATCCGAGGTACACGACCCACCCCTCCTCGTCGTACGAGGCGAGCGGGGCCTCCGCCTCCCCTTCGAACCGTAGGTCGTAGTACGGGTCGTCCTCGACGATCGGGACCCCGTACGCCGCGGCGAGGTCCACGAGGGCCCGCCGGCGGCGCTGGGACATCGTCGTCCCCGCAGGGTTCTGGAACGTCGGCACGACGTAGATGAACTTGGGCCGGATCCCCTGGTCCGACATCTCCTGGAGGTCCTCCTCGAGGACGTCCGTCAGGAGGCCCTCCGAGTCGATGGGCACGCCGTGGTACGTGGGGCGGTACGTCGCGAGGGCCGTGAAGATCCCCAGGTACGTCGGCTCCTCCGTGATCACGACGTCCCCCGGCTCCACGAGGACGCGCCCCATGAGCTCGATCGCCTGCTGGGACCCGTGGGTGACGATCGTCCGGTCCGCCGAGGCCTCGATCCCGCGCGCTCCCATCCGGGCCGCCAGGGCCGTTCTGAGCTTCGGGTCGCCCTGGGTGAGCCCGTACTGGAACGCCGCGGCCGTCTCCTCGTGGAGGAGCTCGTCGAAGATGACCTTCAGGTCTTTGAGGGGGAACGAGTCGGGGCTCGGCAGGCCGCCGCCGAAGCTGATGATCTTCGGGTCCGTCGCGTATTTGAGGAGTTCCCGGACGTCGGACGCCTTCATCCATTTCGTGCGCTCGGCGAAGAGGGCCTCCATGGTGGGCGGCATGGGGATCGCCCGACGTATGCGCGTCCCCTCGTCTCAAGGAACCGCATATGCTGTAACGTTGACACGCGTTGACACACGTCCGCCTTCGTGCTGACGGTCAGTTGAGGGGCGTCGCCTCCCGCCGTTCCCGAGTCACGGGGAGGTCGTAGCCGGCGAGGAGCCGCAGGCTTTCCGCGGGGTCGAGGCACTCCGCGGCGATGACGCCCGCGCGGTCCACACGGCCCCGGGCGAAATGCATCGCGAAGACGGCGGCCCCCGTGCCGACGAGGTATCCGGTGGCCGTGGCCCCGTGCCGCTTCGCGGCCTCCGCGTGGCTCATCCCCGTCCAAAGGCGGAGGGAGGCCGGCCGGCCGTCCCGCGTGCCGTCGACCTCGACGACGATCATCGCGGCCCCCCTGACCTTCCCGATGAGGTCCGTGGGGCGCGGGAGGAGCTTCATGAGGACCTTCTTGGGAACGACGGGCTGGCCGTCCACGATCACGGGCTCGTCCGACAGTACCCCGAGCCGCTGGAGCATGTTCAGGGTCGCGTACGTCGTGTCGTCGACCGCGAGCTTGAGGTCCGCGTACCGCAGGCCCTTCCCCAGGAACTTCCCCAAGGTCTCCGGCTCCTCGTGGTCCATGAGGTACACGGGCTGGGGCCCGACGGGCTCGGGGAAGAGGTAGATCTCCTTCCCGCTCCACGGGGGCACGTGGACGATCTTCCCGTCCTCGAAGTAGAGGCCCGGGGTGAAGACCTCCGCGAGGAACGTCTCGGGAGACCAGACGACGGGGAGCGGGGTGTCCGCGGACCACGCGGTATCCCCGTCCCGAATCCGCACCCGGTCGACCGTGTCCAGCGTGTCCGCAGCGGCCCGCGCGAGGACGTTCGCGATCCCGGGATCCTCCCCGCCCCCGAGGAGGGCCGTGAGGCCCGCCTTCCGGAAGCGGGCGTCGAAGGGGAACTGCTGGGACGGGAGGGAGGAGAGGTCCATGTAGTGGGCGCCCGCGTCGAGGCACGCCTCCATGAGCGCGAGGTCGAGGGAGACGTGGGCCGCGTTGATCGCGAGGTGGGAGCCCTCGACGAGCTTCGCAAGGTCCCCCGCGGACGTCCCCGGGAATGGAGCGGCCCGCGCCTTCCGACTCCCGAGCTTCGTCTCGAGGGTCTTCGCCCGCTCGGGGACCATGTCTGCGAGGACGATCCCGTCGATCTCCTTCTCGCGCACGAGGTGGGTCGCGGCCACGGAGCCCGTGGCCCCTGCTCCGATCAGGACGACTCGAATGCTTCCACGTCCAGGGGACCGCGACGTCGACGTCCCACGTAAAGGCTTCGTCCTACCCGGGCGTCGGGTCTTTATACCCGTGGAAGAAGGCCCAGAACGTGAGGACGCCGACCGCGTACAGGGCCGTCGTCACGAAGAAGGGCAGGTCCACGTTCACGGTCAGGAGGTAGCCCCCCGCGGTCGTCGAGATCGCGAAGGGCAGACGGAACGCGGCGCCCGTGACCGCGGAGGCCGCGGCCCGCTCCGACTCGTCGACCGCGGACATGAGGAACGCGGAGGCGACGGGCCACGTCATGTTCATCAGGAGGTTCCGGGCGATGTACAGGGCGCCGACGACGTGGATGTTCAGGACGAGGGGGATGAAGAAGAGGGTCGCCGTCGCGAGGGCCTGGACCTCGACGATGGACCGGACCATCCCCCGCCGGCGGGAGAGGACGGGCGCCAGGAGGTATGAGAAGGCCATGAACACGCTCGCGAGGGCGAGGAGGGGCCCCGTCGTCGACTCCGCGAGCCCGAACTTGAGGTAGAACCAGAGGGTGAAGAGGGGGATGATGAGGCCCGCCCCCAGGCCGATGATGAAGTTCGATGCGAAGAACCGCGTGAGGATGCGCGCGGACTTCCGAGGCAGGAGGCTTCGTCCCTCGGGCGCCCGCGTCCGGCCCACGCGGACGAGGAGGAGGGCGAGGGGGGAGGCGAGGGAGAGTCCCGCCGCGATCGCGAACGCGGGGCGGTACGCGCCCGTGGGGTCCGCGGGGTTCGCCGCGTAGAGGACGTCCGGGAGGATCCCGAGCAGGTTCCCCGCGGCGAAGCCCATCGAGTTGAAGAAGAAGCTCATCCCGAACACGGAGGTCCGGACGGCCGGGTCCGTCGCCTCCGCGAGGAGCGCGTTGAACGTCGAGAAGCCGAGGGCCTCCGCGACCCCGAGGAGCCCGCCCGCGAGGAGGAACATCCCGTAGGAGTCCGCGAGGACGAGCATCCCGAGGGCGGCCGCCATGAGGGCGGTCCCGAGGATCGTCATCCTCCGGCGCCCGTAGCGGTCCGCGAGGATCCCGAAGGGGATCACGAGGCTCACGGACGTCAGGCCCGTCGTCGTGAAGAAGGTCCCCGCGTGGACGGCCGTGAGACCGAGACGCTGCATGTACACGGACAGGGAGACGTTCAGGAGGCCGATTGACAGCCCCGTGAGGCTGAAGGAGACGAGGAGGAGCTTCGCGTCGCGGGTGAGGCCTCGCCGCGCCGCATGGAGGAACCCGGTCCCCGATCCCATGCCCCGCGGGCACCCGCACGGGCGCCTTAACGCTTTCTCCGGGGTCGGCGGGGCCGGGCGGGCGGCGCCCGAACGCCGACGTGTCGCGCGAGCCGGCGAACCTCCTTGTCGGACATCCAGAAGACCTTGAGGTACTCGAACAGCTCGCGGTCGTTCATCCCGAGCCGCTGGCCCTCCGCGATGCACGTCCGGTACGCCTCGATCTCCGTGGGGAGGTCCGGATACTCGTATCCGTCCTCGAAGAGTTCCTTCCCCTCCCGGAACTGCCGGACGTGGACGAGCTCATGGACGATGTCGAGGTAGATGTCCCTCGGGTTCCCGGTCCTCAAGTAGTGGGTGGAGACCATGAGATGGCCGTCCTCGTCGCTCACGCCCATGAACCCCCACTTCGAGGAGTAGAACTCGACCCGGAGGGATCGCAGGGCCTTCGCCGTCGCGGGCCCGAAGATCGCCCGCACCGCGGGGACCTTCTCGAACCCGCGGAAGTGGTCCGTGAAGCGGTCGTACGTCAGGCGGATGTTCCTCGGCATGCGGACGTCGGGCAGCTTCGGCTTCGTCATGGGGTCCCTCCCTGGATCGCGGCGACCGCGCGGAGCGCCTCCCTCTCGTGGGCTTTCGGGTCGACCTTCTGGAACGCCGCGCGGATCGTCCCCTCCGGCCCGATCACGTACGTGACCCGCTTCGCGACCCCGAGCAGGCCAAGGGCGTTGTACCTTCGGCTAAGCTCCTTCGTCGGATCCGCGAGGAGGGGGAAGTTGAGGGCGTATTTGTCCCGGAACTCGCGGTGGGACGCCTCGTCCTGCGTGCTCACGCCGAACACGAGGGCCCCCGCGGACCGGAACGCCTCGATCCGGTCCCGGAACGCGCACGCCTCGCGGGTGCAACCCGGGGTGTCGTCCGCGGGATAGAAGTACAGGACCACGGGGCGGCCCCGGAGGTCCTCGAGCCGGACCGGGTTCCCGTCCTGGTCCCTCGCCGTGAAGTCGGGCGCCACGGTCCCCGGCGCAAGGAGGCTCGCCATTGTTTCGGCCCCCCGAAACGAGCGTCCGATTTGAACGTTCCACCCTTGCGGGCTGTCATCGTTTAGCTTACATAGCAGTCTGACTTGACTCGTTTTTCATCTGTTTACATAACTTCGAGAGCAATAAGTTAAGATACTCCCAGGCGAATGGGTTGGCCCCATGGCCGGCCCGGTTCGTATCCCGCCCGCGGAGGCGCTCCAGCGCTCGTACCTCACGGTCCGGGACCCGCGGATGCAGCGCGTCCTGCGCGTTCAGGCGGCCCTCGGCATGACGATCCGGGAGTACCTGAACGGCCACGGATTCGTCGAGCTCCTGCCGCCGATCATCGGGCCCGTCGCGGACCCCGGGCTCCGCGGGGCGAAGCAGGCGACGATCAACTTCTACGGCCGCGAGTACAAGGTCATGTCGAGCGCGATCCTGTACAAGCAGATGATGGCCGCCTCCCTCGGGAAGATCTACTTCTTCTCCCCGAACGTGCGACTGGAGCCCCTCGAGACCGCGACGACGGGGCGGCATCTCGCGGAGTTCGTCCAGGTCGACATCGAGGAGGCCGGGGCGACATACGAGGACGCGATGGCCCGCGCGGAGGACCTCGTGAGGACCGTGATCGCCCATGCGAGGGGGGCTCTCGGGGACGACCTCGTGGCGTTCGCCCGCCGCCTGAACGGCGGGTCCCGCCCCTTCCGTCGCCTCCTCTACTCGGAGGCCGTCGGCCTCCTGAAGGAGCACGGCCGCGAGGTCCCCTACGGGGTCGAGATCCCCTGGGAGCACGAGGAGTTCCTCTCGACCCTGTTCGAGGAGCCCTTCTTCATCCACGACTACCCGCGGGGCTCCCGCGGCTTCTACGACCGGGAGGACCCCGCGAAGCCGGGGATCCTGCGGGACTTCGACCTCCTCTATCCCGAAGGATACGGGGAGGCGATCAGCGGCGCGGAGCGGGAGCACGAGTACGCGAAGGTCATCGCCCGCCTCCGGGAGACGGGGGAGAACCCCTCGAAGTACGGCTGGTACATCGACATGCTCCGGGAGGGGATCCCGCCGTCCTCGGGCTTCGGGATCGGGATCGAGCGCCTCACGCGGTACGTGTGCGGCCTCCGGTCGATCTGGGAGGCCCGGCCGTACCCGAAGGTCCCGGGCGTCTTCAGCCCGTAGGCGGTCCGAGCGATGAGCGAGCCCCTCACGAAGCTCTTCATGAAGGTCGCGTCCGTCCGGTCCGCGGCGGCCGCGGGGCGGAGCTTCCTCGAGTCGTACCCCGTGGACGAGATCATCCAGAAGGCGAAGCACGGGCGGGACGCCCTCTACCCCTTCTCCGACCTCGACGAGTACGGGCGCGCCCTCCTCGGGGCGGACATCGGTCTCAAGCAGCTCACGCGGTTCGCGACCCTCGACCAGCTCGTCCTCCTCCCGCCCATCTTCACCCCGAAGCGCCTCGAAAAGCTCACGGAGCTGGGCCGGGAGCCGTACTTCAGCGACGTCGACCTCGAGACGACGATCGGCGGCTTCCGCTCGCGGATGCCCGTCACGATGGCGTCCATGGGCTCGACGGAGGTCGCCCACGGGGCGAGCGCCCAGCTCGGCCGAGGGGCCGCGGAGGCGGGGATCCCGATCGGCCTCGGGGAGAACATCGCGACCGTGTGGGGATACGAGCGGCGGTCGAAGGCCTCCATGCCCTCCTTCAAGCAGCGCCTCTTCGCGTACCTCGAGCACCTCGACGGGACCCACGGCGGCGCGGTGATCCAGCAGAGCGTGGAGGACGCCTCCGACGAGCTCTGGAACAAGGTGTACACGGACCCCGACGTGGAGCCGTACTTCAAGAAGGGTCTCGTCGCGTTCGAGGTCAAGCTCGGGCAGGGCGCGAAGCCCGGGCTCGGGGGCGAGACGAAGGTGCCCCGGGACGTCGCGCGATCCCTCAAGGGGACGTACTACTTCCCCGACGACCCCGAGCGTGTGGATCGGGAGATGTACGAGCGGCACAGCGCCCCCGGGACTTTCACGGAGGACATCCTGCGGGGCCAGTTGCGCTCCCTCCGGAACAACTTCCCGCGCGCGAGGATCTGGATCAAGGCGGGTCCGTTCCGAGACCTCCTCCCCGTCTTCCGCGTCGCGTGGCAGGAGCGGATCGACGCCGTCCTCGCGGACGGCAAGGAGGGCGGCACGGGGATGAGCCCCGTGATCGCGCTCAAGGACCTCGGCCTGCCGACCCTCGCGTGCCTCACGCGGATCAGCGACGCGCGGACGGAGGGGCTGCCCCTCTCCTTCGTCCTCTCGGGCCGCCTCTACGACGGCGGGCACGTCGTGAAGGCCCTTGCCCTCGGGGCGAGCGCGTGCGCCTTCGGACGTCCGTTCGTCGTCGCGGCGGGGGTCGCGGGCGCGAAGGGCGTGCGGAACTTCCTCGAGGCCACGGAGGTCGAGATGCGGATGCTCGTCTCCGCCCTGGGGAAGTACCGCTTGGCCGACGTCTCCCGGGAGGACGTCGGGTCCCTGGACCGGCACCTCGCGGACGCCCTCAACATCCCGTATGTGTACGCGGGCTGAAGCCCTCACGCGCCCCCGACGATGCCCGCCTCGACGCTCTGGATCTGGGGGAGGAACTCCGCGAGGAGTTGCCACGAGTCGCCTTCGTCCCGGCTGTGATACAGCTGCCCCGTCGTCGTGCCCACGTACACCCCGGCGGGGTCGCCCCCGTCCGTCCGCATCCCGTCCCGGAGGACCGTGAACCACGCGTCTTTCTGGGGGAGGCCCTTCGTGAGCTTCTGCCACCGCTTCCCGCCGTCCGTCGTCCGGTAGACGGCCATCTTCCCGTCCGCGGTCACCCGGTTGTAGTCCCCGACGAGGGGGACCGCGTAGACCGTGCCCGCGTCGTGGGGGTGGGCCGCGAGGGGGAACCCGAACGTCCCGCCCGTGCTCTTGGACCGCGGGAGGCCTGCCTCGATAATCTGCCACTGGGGGTCCCCGCGCCTCCTCCTGTGCATCCCCGCGTGATTCTGCTGGTACACGATCGCGGGGTCCCTCGGGTCCCGGACCATCTTGTGGACGCACGAGCTGAGGTCCTCGCGCTCGAAGACCTCCTGCTTCCCGTACGCGCGGATGCCGGCGTCGTACATCCGCCAGGACTTCCCGCGGTCGTTCGTTGCGAACACGCCCGCGGCGGAGATCCCGACGAGCATGCGCTTGGGGTCCTTCGGGTACGGGAGGATCGTATGGAGGCAGAGCCCGCCGTTCCCCGGGTCCCACTTGTCCCGCCCGGGGAACGCGTTGAGCCCTTCGAGGGACGTCCACGTCTCCCCCTCGTCCTCGCTCCGGAAGATGCCCGCGGGCTCGACCCCGGCGTACAGGCCGCGGTCGACCCCGGGCTGGAGCTGCCAGATCCGCGTGACGCTGAGCCCGGATTCCTTCGAGAACCGCGGGCCCTCCTTGCCCTCCTTCCACGTCCCCCCGAAGTCCTTCGTCCGCGCGACGGTCGCGCCCCAGTGCTCGCTCGTGATCCCCGCGTAGACCGTGCGGCCGTCCGTCGGGTCCAGGAGGGCGTGCCGGATCGTCGTCCCTTCGAAGTACGGTCCTTTCGAGGACCACGTCTTCCGGTCCCGCGACGAGAACAGGAACAGTCCCTTTCGAGTCCCCACGGTCACGACCGTGTCGCCCTTCTTCACCGCTACCATGTCAACCACCCGCGACGGAGGGGAGGATCGTGACCGTGTCCCCGCGCCGCAGACGCACGTCGTGCGGGTCCATGTGGCTCACGGGATCGTCGTTCACGTACGCGTTCACGTACCTCCGGAGGCGCCCCTGGTCGTCGAGGATCCGGTATCCCAGGCCCGGGTAGCGCGAGGCGAGCCCCGCGATCGCCTGGGCCAGGGTCTCCGCCTCGACGTCCACGAGGTCCTCCCCGCGCGTGAACTCCCGGAGCGCGTACGGGACGGAAACGTGGATTCGAGCGACCCCCTCCGTCATGGACCCCGCCGATGTCGGAGCTCGCATTTCAACTTTCACCCGGCGTGGGCGGACGCGCGGTTCAGGACCGTAGGATCTCCCGGGCTGCATTGTAGCCCGGCGCGCCCGTGACCCCGCCGCCGGGGTGGGCCCCCGAGCCGCACAGCCAGAGGCCGTCGATCGGGGTCCTGTACCGCCCCCATCCCGGGACGGGGCGGAGGAGGAACTGCTGGTCGAGGCTCATCTCCCCATGGTACACGTGCCCGCCCGTGAGGCCGAAGCGGGCCTCGAGGTCCGGCGGCGTGAGGATCTCCCGCCCGACGATCGAAGGCCGCAGGCCGGGGAACGCCTCCTCGAGGCGGTCGAGGACCTTCTCCCCGAGCTTCTCCCGGGCCTTGTCCCAGTCCCCCCGCCGCAGGCCGTACGGCGTGTACTGGACGAGGACGCCCATCACGTGCTTCCCGGGCGGCGCGAGTCCCGAATCCTCGAGGGTCGGCAGGATGACGTCGAGGACGGGCTCGTCGGACGCCCTGCCGTACTTCGCGTCGTCGTACGCCCGCTCGACGTAGTCGAGGGAGGGCGCGAGGCGCGTGTGGACGGGCGGCCGCCCGTCCGCCGCGGGCGCGAACCGAGGGAGGGCGTCGAGGGCGAGGTTCATCTTCGTGAGGACGCCCGTCGCGCGGTACGCGCGGATTGCGGAGACGAAGGAGGGCTCGAGCTCCGCGGGGTCCACGAGCCGGAGGAACGTCCGCTGGGGGTCCGCGTTGCTCGCGACGGCCCGTGCGGGGACCCGCTCCCCGGAGGCGAGCTCGACGCCCACGGCCCGCCCGTCCTCCACGAGGATCCGCCGGACCTCTGCGTCCGTCCGGATCGTCGCGCCGGAGGCCCGGGCCGCGTCCGCGAGGGCGGCCGCGAGCTGTCCCATCCCCCCGCGCACGAGGGCCCATGAGCCGCCGTTGACGTACGCGAGGGCGCCGTGGAGGAGCCCGAACGCGGTCCCCGGGGACCGCGGCCCGCGGAACGATCCCAGGAGGGCGCCGAACGCGAGGGTCGCCCGGAGGAGGTCCGTCTCGAACCACTCCCTCAGAAGCTGGTGCAGGCTCATGGGCGGGAGCCGGAGCGCCTGCCCCATCGCGTCCTTCCCGAGCTTCCGGAGGCGTAGGGCGCGCCGGAGGAAGAAGGCCTGCTCGCCGAGGCCCACCCCCGAGAGATCCGGGGGCGTCCGCAGGAGGAGAGGGTCCATGACGGCCGCGAGCTGGACGAGCATCTTGAGGAAGCGCGGGTACGCGGCCGCGTCGGCCGCGGAATGGGTCCGGAGTCCCTCCGCGGTCCGGGGGAGGTCCCGGAAGAGCGTGAGGGTGTCCCCGTCGTCCCCGAGGGCCACGAGCTCCGGGTCCACGGGGATCAGCCCGAGGCCGCGGGCCGCGAGCCCGAGGTCCCGGACGATCTCGGGCCGCAGGAGGCCGCAGAAGTCGGCGGCCGTCGAGGCCCGGAAGCCCGGCGCGATCTCCTCCGTCGCGGCGGCCCCGCCGACCTGGGACCGGCGTTCGAGGACCACGACCCGGCGGCCCGCCCTCGCGAGGTACGCGGCGGCCACGAGGCCGTTGTGCCCGCCCCCGACGATGGCCACGTCCCAGGCGTCCGCCATGGATCACGGCCTCCCGAGGCCCCAGTCCCGCAGGATCTCCCGGGCCGCGTTGTACCCGGGCGCCCCCATGACCCCCCCGCCCGGATGGGCACCCGAGCCGCATAGGTACAGCCCCTTGACGGGCGTGCGGTACTGGGACCACCCGGGCACGGGCCGCAGGAAGAAGAGCTGGTTCGGCCACAGCTCCCCCTGGAAGATGTTGCCGCCCGTGAGGCCGAACTCCTGCTCGAGGTCCCAGGGGGTGAGGACCTGCCGGTGGAGGATCGCCTTGGGCAGGTTCGGGGCGTACTCCGCGAGGGTCTCGACGACCGCGTCGCCGAACTCCTCCCGCCGCTCCTCCCACGTCCCCTTCCTCAACGTGTACGGCGCGTATTGGACGAAGATCGACATGACGTGCTTCCCGGGCGGGGCCATCCCGGGGTCCAGGGTCGACGGGAGGAGGCAGTCGAGGTACGGGCGCTTCGAGAAATCCCCGTACTTCGCGTCGTCGTACGCCTTCTCGATGTAGTCCACGCTCGGGCTGATCGAGAGGGAGCCGCGGAGGTGCTCCCCCCTCCCCGGGAGGGACGTGAACTCCGGGAGCTCCTTCAGGGCGAGGTTTACCTTCCCGGAGGAACCCTCCGTGACGTAGGCCTCGATTCCCCGCACGAAGTCCGCGGGCAGTTCGCTCCTGTCGAGGAACGCCAGGAAGGTCCGTTTGGGGTCCACGCTCGACGCGACGGCCCTCGCCTCGATCCGCGTGCCGTCCGCGAGTTCGACCCCGACGGCCCGCCCGTCCCGGGTGGCGATGCGCCGCACGTCGGCGTCCGTCCGGATGTCCACCCCATGGGCGCGGGCCGCGGACGCGATGGACTCGCTCACCATCCCCATCCCGCCCTTCACGAACCCCCAGGCCCGGAACGCGCCGTCGACCTCGCCCATGTAGTGGTGGATCAGCACGTACGCGGTCCCCGGCGACCGCGGGCCGAGGAACGTCCCGATGATCCCGCTCGCGGACATCGTCCCTTTGAGGACGTCCGTCTCGAACCACTCGTCGAGGTAGTCTGCAGCGCTCATCGTCAGGAGGCGTGCGAAGGTCGTGAGGACCTCCTCGTCGGCCCCCTTGAAGTAGCCCAGGAGCTCGAGGAGCTTCGCGACGTTTCCCGGGCTCAGGGAGCCGATGTCCGGGGGCGTCATCCCGAGCTGGGGCTTCACGAGCCGCGCGATGCGGACCATGAGCTGGCCGAACTTCGGGTACGCCTCCGCGTCCCGCTTCGAGAACTTGGCGATCGCCCGGCGGTTCTCCTCGGAGTCCCCGCCCCGGTACAGGTACCGGCCGTCGGGCATGGGGGAGAACGTCGACTCCACGGGGACGATCTGGTACCCGTGGACCGGGAGGTCGAGGTCCCGGATGATCTCGGGCCTCAGGAGGCTACAGACGTACGAGCACTCCGTGTACTTGAACCCGGGATAGATCTCTTCCGTGACCGCGGCGCCCCCGAGGACTTTCCGTCGCTCGAGGACGAGGACCTTCTTGCCCGCCCGGCCCAGGTACGCGGCCGTCACGAGGCCGTTGTGCCCGCCCCCGATGACGATGACGTCGTACCCGTTCCCCGGCCCCATGGACTCCTCCCCTCCTGGTCTCGCGTCTCCTCCGCCCCGCCCACCGCCACGGAATCGTTTCCGGGGGAAACGAGCGGTCCCACTTAACGCTTTAGCGTCTGGGCCCCTGTACGGAGACGTCACAACGTCGAGCGCGCAAAGGTTTTATCGAACCCGCGGCATCCCGCCGCATTCGGCGCGCGCCGCGCGCCGGAGGGGAAGTCGGGAGCGAGACGATGCCGCGGGGGACGCCCTTCCACTCGAGGACAGCCGCCCTGTGCGAGTCCCACGCCTGGAGGAACTGGTCCGGCTACCTCGCCGCGAGCTCCTACACCCTCGTCCCCGAGATGGAGTACCACGCAATCCGCATGGGCGCCGCCCTCATCGACGTCTCGCCCCTGTTCAAGTACCACGTCACGGGGAAGGACGCGACCCGGCTCGTGAACAAGGTCATCACCCGGGACGCGGCGTCGTGCAAGCCGAACCAGGTCCTCTACACCCCGTGGTGCGACGAGCGCGGGAAGACCGTGGACGACGGGACCGCGTGGAACCTCGGGGACGGCTCCTGGCGCATGACGTCGGCCGAGCCGAACTTCAAGTGGCTCCAGGACAGCGGGGTCGGGATGGACGCCGAGGTCGAGGACGTCTCCGAGGACATCGCGGCGGCGGCCCTCCAGGGGCCGACCTCGCGGGCGATCCTCCACGACCTCGTGGACGGGGCCGTCGACAAGCTCCGTTTCTACCGCTTCACCCGCGCGAAGCTCGACGGGATCGACGCGACGATCTCCCGTACCGGGTACACGGGGGACCTCGGGTACGAGGTCTGGGTCCCGCGGGAGAAAGCGGAGCGCGCGTGGGACGCCCTCATGGACGCGGGCCGGGGCCACGGGATCGAGGCTGCGGGGATGCTCGCGCTGGACATCGCCCGCATCGAGGCGGGCTTCATCCTCGCGGAGGTCGACTACATGCCCTCGCGGAAGGCCCTCATCGACGCCCAGCGCTACTCGCCGTTCGAGCTGAGCCTCGATTGGACCGTCGCCCTCGACAAGGGCGGTTTCGTCGGGCGGCGGGCCCTCCGGGAGGAAGCCCGTCGGGGTCCGCCCCGCCGGATCGTCGGGCTCGAGGTCGACTGGGCCCGGGCGGAGCGGTTCTTCCACGAGAAGGGCCTCCCCGCGGAGCCCCCTCGCCTCGCCTGGCGATCCAACGTCCCCGTGTACGCGGGGATGTGGCAGGTCGGGCGGGCGACGAGCGGCACGTGGTCTCCCCTCCTCAAGCGGTACCTCGTCCTCGCGACGGTCGACGCCGGGTACGCGGCGGAGGGCACGGAGCTCGAGATGGAGATCACGGTCGAGGGGGAACGGAAGCGCGCGCCGGCCCGCGTCGTGAAGCGGCCGTTCTTCGATCCCCCGCGGAAGAAGGCGTGAACTCTCGGGTCCCCGGCAATCCATTTATCGGAGTTCCGGGTTGCGGCCCGTGGCGATGCCGTCCTTCGACGCGATCATCATCGGCGGGGGCCACAACGGGCTCATCGCCGCCGCGTACCTCGCGAGGGCGGGCCTGAGGGCCCTCGTCCTCGAGCGCCGCCCGATCCTAGGGGGCGCGAGCATCACGGAGGAGATCCACCCCGGGTTCCGCGTGAGCACGCTCGCGTACGCATGCGGCCTCCTGCGGTCGGAGATCAAGGAGGAGCTCGAGCTCGAGCGATTCGGCCTCGACGAACGTCCGTACGACCCGTCCCAGTTTCTGCCGTTCCCCGACGGGAGGCACCTCCTGTTCCGTCACGACGCGGCGTGGAACGCGGAGCAGGTCGCGAAGTTCTCCAGGGCGGACGCGCAGGCCCTCCCCCGGTACGAACGGTTCTGGAGGGAGTTCGCGGAGCTCGTGGAGCCCACGCTCCTCGCCCCGCCCGTCTCCCTCGCGGACCTCGTGTCCCTCGTGCGGACCCCCGAGGCGGAGGACTTCCTCCGCCAGCTCATGCTCCGCTCCGTCGCGGACCTCCTCGACGACTTCTTCGAGTCCGACGAGGTCAAGGCGTCCTTCGCGACGAGCGCGGTCGCAGGCACCCTCGCAGGGCCCCGGACCCCCGGCACGGCGTTCGTCCTCGGCCACCACACCCTCGGGACGATCCGGGGCCAGAAGGGGGTGTGGGGCTGGGTACGGGGTGGGATGGGGGCGATCCCCGATGCGATCGCCCGGGCGGCCCGCGCACACGGGGCGGAGATCCGCACGTCCGCACCCGTCTCCCGGATCCTCGTGCGGGACGGCCGCGTCGCGGGCGTGGAGATTCTGGACGGGGCGCGGATCGAGTCCCGGGTCGTCGTGAGCGGCGTAGACCCCCGGCGCACGTTCCTTGGCCTCGTCGGCGCGGACCACCTGCCCGAGGACTTCGTGCGGGCCGTCGCGCGGATCCGCATGGAGTCGTCCTCGTTCAAGTTGAACCTCGCCCTCCGGGAGCTGCCCGACATCACCGCGGTCCCCGGGACCCACCTCCAGGACCACCACCGGGCGATCCTCGACATCGCGCCGTCCATGGACTACCTCGAGAGGGCCTTCGACGACGCGAAGTACGGCCGGCCGTCCCGGGAGCCGTTCCTCGAGTTCGTGATCCAGAGCGCGAACGACCCGACCGTCGCGCCGCCGGGGATGCACACCCTCACCGTGTCCGCGAAGTTCGCCCCTTTCGATCTCGCGAAGGGCACCTGGGACGACGAGGGGGAGGCGTTCGCGGACCGCATCCTCGAGACCCTCGAGGCGTACGCCCCGAACCTCCGGCGGGCCGTCGTCGCGAAGCACATCTACACGCCGCTCGACATGGAACGGGAGCACGGGATGACCCGGGGGGACGTGTTCCACGGGGCGATCCTGCCGTACCAGATGTTCTCGTTCCGCCCCGTCCCGGGCTGGTCCCAGTACCGGACCCCCGTCGAGGGGCTCTACCTGGGCGGGGCCGGCGCCCACCCGGGCGGCGGCGTCCTCGGCGCCCCGGGTCGGAACGCGGCCACGGCGGTCCTCGAGGACTGGCCCCGTCTCAAGGGCGCCTGACCCTAGGTCCCGCGGGCCTGGGTTTCGTACGGATCGAGGAAACCCGCCTCCCCGCTCTCCACGTAGTTCCGCAAGTTCACGAGCCGCTCCGACCATGCTCCGCGATCGCGGAGGACGTCCCCCGGTCGGTCCTGCGGATAGCCGACGGCCCGGAGGTACACGGCGGTCCCGCTCGCCTTCGCCTCGAGCTCGAAGGAGACGCGCATCCCTTCCGGGCCGGTGCCGCCCGCCAGGACGAGTCGCCGGTTCGTCTCGATCTCCCGAACCCGGTCGGGCCCGCCGCCCCGCCCCAGGGCGAACGCCCCACCCGGCCGTGGCTCGACGACGGCGCGACCTCGGGGGGTCCCGCCCGTGGACCAGTGGTCCACGGCGTCTGCGGCGGCGAGGGCCGCGAACACGCGGTCCGCGGGGGCCTCGATGATCGTCGTGAGGCGGACCTCGGGCTCCTCCACGGGAGCATGGTCCGGCCGGACCCCGTCGCTCCTCCCCTCCGCGATCGCCTTGAGGTTCCCGAGGCAGATCCGCCAGGCGTCGTGGACGGTCCCGCAGGTGCTCTCCGCCACGGGCACCCCCGCGTGCCGGGCGCGCAGGACCGTCGCGGCGTCGCCCTCGTCCTCGAGCTCGTACGCGACCCGCGTCGGGACGCCCGCGATGGGCCACGTGAACGCGAACCGGCGGAGGGTCTCCCCCTCGTCGATCGTCGTCTCCCAGCCCCGGCCCTCCGGGAGGACGATGCACGTCTCCCCGCCGAACTTGAACGACCCGCCGACCCGCGGCTCGATCCGCGCCCAGCCGCAGAACCAGCGGGCGAGGTGTTCGATCCGCAGGAGGCGCTCGAAGACGACGCCGCGGGGCGCGCGGATGCGCATCCGGATGTCGTAGTCCGTGCCCATGGGGTGCCGCCGGACAAGCGGCGCGGCCTCTTGAAGGTACACCTAGGAACCGAACCTATTTCCGTCCCACCGTGGTCCCGAGGCGCGGTCGGCAGGACGGAGGCCTACGGAGATGGGACGCGCATACGCGGTCGTCGGCGCGGGGCGGCAGGGGACGGCGGCGGCCTACGACATGGCGAGGTTCGGCGACGCGGACGAGGTCGTCCTCGCGGACGTGGACCTGGCGCGGGCGCGGAAGGCCGCGGCGCGGGTGAACCGCCTGGTGTCCCACCGGGTCGCGCGGGGCGTCACGGCCGACGTGCGCCGGGAGGCGTCCGTTCGACGCGTCCTCCGGGACGCGGACGTCGCCCTGAGCGCGGTCCCGTACTTCTTCAACCTGGGGCTCGCGAAGCTCGCCCTCGAGACGAAGACCTCCTTCGTCGACCTCGGAGGCAACACGGACATCGTCCGGAAGGAACAGGCCCTCGACCGGCAGGCGAGGAAGGCGGGGGTCGCAATCGTCCCGGACTGCGGGATGGGCCCGGGCCTCAACGTGACCTTGTCCGTCCGCTCGATGGAGCTGCTCGACGTCCCCGAGCGCGTCGTCGTGTACGACGGGGGCCTGCCCCAGGACCCGAAGCCCCCGTGGAACTACGAGCTCACGTTCAATATCGAGGGCCTGACGAACGAGTACCACGGCACGGCGCCCGCGATCCGGGACGGGCGGGTCGTCCGGCTGCCCGGCTTCTCGGAGTACGAAGTCGTGGACGTCCCGGGCGTGGGGCGCCTCGAGGCGTTCGTCGTCGCGAGCAGCCTGTCCACGGCCCCGTGGTCCTTCCTGGGGATCCTGAAGTCCTACGAGGGCAAGATCCTCCGGTACCCCGGCCACTTCGCCCAGATGACCGCGTTCCGGGACCTGGGCCTCTTCGAACTCGAGCCCGTCGTCGTCGACGGGAGGCCCGTCGTCCCGCGCCACGTGTTCCACGCCCTCTACGAGTCCCAGGTCACGCCGAAACAGATCCGGGACGTGTGCATCGAACGGGCCGTGGCCCGCGGGACGAAGGACGGCCGCCCCGCGGAGGCCGTCGTCGAGCTCGTCGACCGGGCCGACGAGGCCACCGGCTTCACGTCGATGGAGCGGCTCACGGGCTGGCACGCGGCGATCGTGGCGGAGATGATCGCGCACGGCCGAATCCCTCCGGGCGCCCATCCCGTCGAGCTCGGCGTGCCCGCGGGCCCCTTCGTCGAGGAAGGGCGCCGCCGCGGCCTTCGGATCACGGAAGAGGTGCGGCCGACGGCTTGACCCTACGTCCGGCCGTTCGCGGGACCCGGACCCGGGCCCTTCGGCGCCTCGAGAGGGCTCAGCCCGCGCATGAATCCGCCCGTCTCCTTCGCCCCGTAGAGGCGTTCGAGGAGCAGCTTGACGTCCGAGATCCGGTCCATGTCCCCGTTCCAGTCCACGAGGACGCCCTTGAACCGCTTCTCGACCTCGCGCACGACCTCCTGGGCTCGGCGGTCGATCCGGCCCGAGGCGCGCCCGCGGTACAGGACGAGGAGGGTCACGTACTGCCCCTTCGCGAGGGCGACCCGGTGGTCCGCGAGCTCGATGCTCTTGAGTTCCCCGACTCCCAGGGAATGGAAGGACTCGTTCATGAAGGCCTGGATCGCCGTGAACATGGAGGCGACGAGGTCGGGGTCCTTGTCCGCCGTGAGTGTGCGGGACAGGTGGACGAGGGGGATCCCTCCTCCGTAGATCAGGAACACGTGCTCGGTCGTGGAGCGAAGGGCGCGCGTCATGACGATCACGACGCCCGCCCCGGCGAGGGCGAGGAGCCAGGGGAGCAGGGTCGAGAACAGGTCCGGGCCGACGATCTGGACGCTCAGGGTGAGGTACGTCGCGAGCTCGAAGTCCAGGATGCTCACGTTGACGAGGTCTTCCCGCACGCTGTCGGGGTAGTCGAAGATTACGAGGAGGCCCTGGGTCTGGACGTAGGGGTGGGTCGTCCAGGCCCGGAGCGCGTCCCCCTCGACGTCCCATACGTAGTCGAAGAGGTTGAAGAAGAACGAATGGTCCCGCGACACGATGACGGGGATCTCGGTGAAGCGCGGCGCATCGTTCACGGGCCTTACGGTGACCTTGATCGTGTCCTCCGAATAGGCCCCCCGCTCGTCCCGCGCGCGGAACGTGACCTGTTCGATTCCGTACCAGTCCGGGACCTGGCTCTGGAAGTCGACGGAGTGGTCCGTCCGGATCGTGACCTCGAGGTTCACCTGGCCCGAGGTGTAGAAGATCGTTGAGCCTGGGTCCACGTCGATGAAGTACGTGTCGAGGTTGAAGGCTCCGACGCGGGGGACGTCCTCGAGGAAGCTCTGGTCCGGGATCGGGATCACGAGCACGGGCGGGTGGTCGTCTGTCACGGAGACGCTCGTGATGAGCCGTCCCTCGTCGACCGTGTCGTTCGCCACGATCACGAGCGGCAGGACATACGGCGTCGTCAGGAAGGGCGGGATGGAGAAAGGGAACAGCATCTCGAGGACGGTCCCGTTCACGGTCACGTACGCGGGTTTGTCCGTCGAGATGCGGATCTCGGAGAGGGCGTTGTCGGGGTCCGTGATGTGCGGCGCGAGGTCGAAGCGGTACGTCTCGTTGTAGTGGACGACGAACGGCGGGAGGTAGGCGATCGACGGCGGGTCGTTCACGGGCTGGACCGTCACGAGGATCGTATCCTCCGCGATGGCCCCCTGGGGGTCCTCCGCCCGGAACGTGAGGGACTCCGCCCCGAACCAGTTCCCGAGGGCCCGGATGTCCACGGAGTGGTTCGCCTGGATGATCGCCTCGACATGGCTCGCGCCGTACGAGTAGAAGAGGGCGTCGTTGTCGGGGTCCTGGAAGTAGTCGTCGAGGTCGAAGACCCCCGTCCGCAGCTCCCCCTCCCACAGGGTCACGTCCTCGAGGGACCGTATGAGGACGGGCGGGGTGTCGTCCGAGACGCCGATTGCCGCGGAGTGCCTCGCCTGGAGCTGGCCGTCGTCGACCGTGAAGATCACGAAGTCCCAGGGCTCCGCGTAGTTGGCGGGGTAGTTGAAGCGGACCGTGAGGTTCCCCGTGAACCCCGTCACGTGGGGACTGTTCGTCACGAGGCGGAGCTCGCTGTCCAGGTTGTCGATGTCGAAGATGTGGGGGCCGAAGTCGAAGTAATAGGGAGCGCCGCGGCGGACGTGCATCGTGGTTGGCGCGAAGGGACCGAAGACGGGGGCGTCGTTGACCGGAGTGATGTTGACCCAGAGGGGCTGGGCATCATACCGGTTCCCCTCGTCGAAGATGATGAGGGTCACCACGTTCGACCCGTAGGCGTTCGGCTGGGGGTAGAAGGTGAGGGTGTGGTTCCCCGTGATGTTCCCGCCCTGGTACTCGAAGAGGCTTCGGTTGACCCCCGCGAGGTCCCAGCGTCGGAGCTGGATCGGGGTGTCAGGGTCTTGGGAGTAGCTCGTGAGATCGAGGGACCAGCTGTACGTGTCCTCCGGGTAGATCTGGTTCGGGACCGTACCGCGGATCGAAGGTTCCAGGTTCTCGTTGTACAGGACGTCGAGGACCGGGACGAACGTCGCGTTCCCTTCGCGGGATGCGAGGGTCGTGATCCCGGGCACGCTTTCGTCGGACGCCTTGATCACGAGGCCGACGTTGGGCTGGGCCAGGCTCGTCCAGGACTGCACGAGGCTCGTGACGTTCCAAGAGGCCCAAGCGCCCGTGGCGGGGGAAAGGGCGAGCGCGGCCCGCGTCGCGTCGTAGTCCGAGCCGGGGGCCGCCCACAAGGTCGTCCCGTCCGTCGTGCGCCACGTCACGCCGGTCCCCGAGAGGCTCTCGTGGGCCGGCAACGTCGGCAGGAGGAGGGGGGCCCCGTCGGGCGAGTTCCCGTCGAGGAACCGCCCCGTCATGTTGTAGTTGTACCCCGTCATCCGGAAGTCGTGCCCGAGGCTCGCGGTCGAGTACGCGTACGTCCGGTCGCGGGAACTGAAGACGATCTCCATTGTCCCGTCCCCGTCGAGGTCCGCGACGGCGGGGGTCGCCGTGACACCCGTCGTGGTCGGGAAGGACCGGATGAGGCCGCCCGAGGTCGTCGGGTCGAAGACGTACAGGTTCCCCGCCCAGCTCCCGATCAGGACGTCCTCCACGCCGTCGAGGGTCACGTCCGCGGCCGCGGGCACCGCGTACACGGCGCCGCTCACGCCGGACGTCCAGAGGGTGTTCGGGTTCGGCGAGGTCGAGTCGATCGCCCGGACCGAATTCCGCCGGGTCAAGGCGAAGAGGGTCTCCGTCAGCCCGTCGTCCTCGAAGTCGACGAGGATCTGGCCGCCGAACTGGTTCGAGAGGGACTGATGGTTCCAGACGACGATGCCATCCGTCCCGCGGAACGCGAATTGGTTCCCGTTGTTCCCCTGATCTCCCGCGACGATGTCCAGGTATCCGTCCCCGGTGAAATCTGCGAGACTCGGGGTCACGACCGTCGTCTGCGTGGTCGGGCTGTAGATTGCGGCCGTGGTCCCGTTCGGGTTGACGATGTAGAAATTCCCGCCCGTTGTCGTGTACGTGATCTCGGGGCCGGGGCCCCCTCGCACGTTCCCGACTGCGGCGCCGTACCCCCAGTCGGATCCGGCCGCGATGCCGATGGACCATCGGAATGTCCCGTTGTTCGCGAAGAACGAGTAGAGCTCCTTGTCCTGGGACCCGACATAGATTTCCTTGATTCCGTCCCTGTCCGTGTCGGACAGGGCGATGGGGGAGAGGATCGCGTTCGCGGGGTACAGGCCGGAGTCCCAGAGGTACTGGCCGTCCCAGGTGAGGGCGTACAGGCGCACGTCGGAGGGCCCGTTCACCGCGTAAAGCACCTCGGGGTGCGCATCCCCGACGACGTCCGCGACCGTGAGCACGTAATCGACGGGGGCCGTGGCCAGGTACTTCCACAGCTCCGACCCGTCCGCCCGCAGGGCGTAGATCCAGCCCGTCGTGGACCCGAAGACGATCTCCATCCGGCCGTCGAGGTCGAGGTCCGCGGCCGTAGGGGATGCGTAGTTGGATCCGTTCGGGTAGGACCACAGCTGGTTCCAGGGGGTGACCGTCCGGTACGGGGGGACGACGGCCAGGGAGTTGCCGAACTGGAGGGAGTACGTCGCAGTCTGCATCGCGGGAACCGTGGCCCCGAAGACGACGTGGAGTTCCGTGATCGCGGAGCCCCAGTACGTGTCCCCGTAGATCTGGCTCGGGACCTCCCGGCCCGCGTCGTCGTAGACTCGGAAGTCCGCGAGGGTCGTCGTCGTGAGGTTCACGGGGAGGACATACCGGATGTCGACGGGTTCCCGGAGCCGCGAGACGCCTGCGGTCTCCCGGAGGACGATGGGCTGGCGGTACGCGAACTGGCTCCCCGTGCCCTCCGTCCAGGGCGTCCGGACGCGGTGCACGTCGAGGACCTGGCCCGCGGGTCCGTCGAGGACATAGCCGCGGAGGGTCGCGTCGAGGATCGTCGCCTGGCGGGGGATCGCGGACAGGTTGAACCGGAGGGCTCCTCGGTAGATGACGCCCGTCCCCACCCCGACCCCGATCTGGTCGCTCCCTCCGTAGTTGCGGTCAGGGTTCCTCGATTCGATGAAGGCGTCGGCGACGGCGGGGAAGGTCCCTTGGGTCGCTCGGGGGGTCGGGGAGGGAGCGTCGGCTGTGCTCGGATCCGCCGCGGGGACGCGGGCCGCCTCGGCCGCCGCGAAGGCCGGATCCGGAGGGCTTGGCCACGAGGAGAGGAGGATGGCGAAGAGGAGCAGTAGGAGGATGACGCGCGCTGTGCGTCGCTCTCGTGACGGCATGGAGCTCCCTAACGATCTCCCCCTGATGGGAGGGCGACACAGTCGGGTCGCCCTGGGGGTCTAAATGCCTTGGTAGCTCGTTATCGGCCCTGATACATCTGAAGTGCCGACGTATCGCTCGGCGTCGAGCCCGCCCGGGATGGGAATCCGGCCGCGTCCGTGATAATCACGCGTGTTAATGATAATCCCCGGCGACCCTTCATCTAGCTCGACCCCACATATCTCCCGTTTTGCCATGAAGACCGCACTCCGCAGTGTGGGCACGTGGATCCTCACGCACCCGCGCCTGGTGGCCGCTCTGGCGTTCACCGCGCTGGTCGTCGCGGCGTTCGTCGTTATGCCCGCCATGGGCATCGCGAAGCCGCGCTGGAAGCCATAGGATCAAACGCCCAGCGCCCCACCCGAGCCGCCATTCGTGGCGGGTCAGTGAAGAACCCGAAGGGGGAGCCGAGAGGCAAGAGCCGGAGCGCGAGAGGGAAGGCGCCCCGGGTAGCGAGCGGCTCTCCCCCTTACCCTCTTTCGCATTTCATTCCTCGTCCCGTGTCGTCACGTCCGCCTCGGTCGCGACTTCGGTCCCTTCTGGGCCTGGCGGCCTCTTTCTCCGAAACGGCCAGAGCTCCCGCCCGATCTCGCGGAGTCTCCGACGGGCGCCGGGGTGGCGGCTCAGGTAGACCTCGAGGAGCGTGAAGGCCAACGGGGTCCCGACGAGCAGGCCCAGGGAGACATTCAGGCCGAACCAGCTGTTCGCGGGTGCCCCCCGGTCCGGGTGCGTGGATCCCCACCACTCGCAGCATCCCGTGCCCTCGCGGAACAGGGTCAGCTTGATGAGCCCGAACCACGGGAGCTCCCCCCGCGCCCGGCCGACGACGAAGTCGACGGGGATCACCCATCGGTCGAACTTCGTGATCGTCGTGTAGGCGTTGTGGTCCCCCATCGTGAGGAACCCGTCCCGCTGCCCTCCGACGGCGATGGACCGATCGCCCTCCGTGAGGTTGAAGAACACGGTCAGGTCCCGGGCCCATCCCGCCCGGTATAGGATGAACCGAGCGATCCCCGCCGTATCCTGCGTCGGCGCGCCGCCCGGCAGGAAGGCATCCCAGTCCTCCTCCGGCAAACGGCCGAGGTCCGGGACGTCGTAGGCGCCAGCTGTGGCGTTCCAGAGGACGTAGGCGATCGCCCGGTGGATGAACACGGTCCCGCCGAGGTTCGCGGGATTCCGGAACACGATCACGTCTCCGAAGTCCCCGTAGGTCCCGTGCCCGCCCGCCCGGCCCTCGAGGTACGTGACGACGTCCGCGCGGGAGTACACGGCCTGCACGAGGACGATGTCGCCCGTGTCGATCGCCCCGATCATGCTCTCCGTGTCGGAGTGCTGCATGCTCCCGCTCTCCACGGAGACCATCGGCGGCCACGTGCGGGCGTACGTGAAGATCCCCCCGAGGATCGCTGCGAACACGATCCCAGCGAGAAGGAGGGACCGGAGCGTGCGGCGCCATGCTTCCCGGACGTCGACCTCGGCGTCCTCCGCAGGGTCCACGTCCCCCCAAGAGGGCCGGCCTATTCATAGGTCACGCCCGCGAACGATTAAGTAGGGCAGTCCCTTCGTCGAGGCGCCGAGGGTTCCATGAAGGCGATAGAGGGGAGCCGCGTGATCGTCCACTACCGGGGGACCCTTGAGGACGGATCCGAGTTCGACTCGAGCGAGGCCCGCGAACCCCTCGAATTCGTCGTCGGCTCGGGCGACTTGATCCCGGGGTTCGAATCCGCGGTCGTCGGGATGGACGCGGGGGAGGAGACGACCTTCACTCTCGACCCCGAGCAGGCCTACGGCGCCCACGACGCGGACCTCCTGATCGAAGGCCCGCGGGCCGCGTTCCCCCTCGGGGAGCTCGTCGTCGGCCAGTCCTACACGTTCCAGCTCGGGCCGGGGAAGGAAGCGGAGGGTCGGATCTCGAGGCTCGACGGGGACACAGTCCTCGTCGACTTCAACCACCCTCTCGCGGGGAGGCGCCTGACGTTCCGCGTGAAGGTCCTCGCTGTCGACTAGCGGCCTTTCCGGCGCGTCCTCGTCACGAGAGCGGACCGCGCTCGCGAGGGGGCCCGCGGGGCGGACATCTCCACGTAGTATTTGTCGAAGTCGTGGACCAGGGGCTCCTGCTGGCTGAACCGCCCGCCCGTCCAGGCGCGGGATCGCACGCCACGCATCGTCTGCTCGCAGATCGCCCAGTCCTGCCGGTTGATCTCGTCCCACATGTCGACCGCGTCGCTCGGATCGAACCCCGGCTCCGCCATGACGTCGGGATCGAAGTACCATTCGCACTCGACGACGGAGTGGCCCGGGGACGTCGGCCAGTCGCGATGGATCATCAGGAAGTCCGGGTGGACGCTGAAGAAGAGGTTGGGGAATACGAGGTAGTAGTAGATCCGCCGGCGTTCGTCCTCGCGGAGACCCTTGAGGGGCGGGCGTTTCGTGTACCCCGACACGGTCATCGAGTTGTAGTCGCCCGCGAAGTCCATCCAGCCGCCGTTCCACGGCTGCCGGCGCCGCCCCCTGGCGAGCCAGCCGACGTTCTCCCCGCGGTAATAGGGCGTCACGCGGTTGAGCCCGGGGTGGATTGGGGCGCAGTGGTAGCACTCGGAGAAGTTCTCCGCGAGGATCTTCCAGTTCGCATCGACCTCGTAGACGCGCCCGTCCACGAGCCGGAGGTCCTCGAACCGCACGTGCCCCACGCGGTCGAGGAAGTCCCCCAGGGAGGCGCGGAGGCTCGCGCCCTTCGGGTCGAGGGTCGCCCAGATGAAGCCGCCCCAGGCCTCCGTGCGGACGGGATGGAGCCCATAGTCCGCGCGGTCGAAGTCCCTCACGTCGTCCATGTGGGGCGTCCCGACGAGGGCACCCTCCGTGGAGTAGGTCCAAGCGTGGTAGGGGCAGACGATGGACCGGAGCTTCTCCCCGCGCTCCGCCTCGACGAGGCGGGTGCCGCGGTGGCGGCACACGTTGTAGAAGCCGCGGACGGCCCCGTCCTGGCCTCGGATGAAGATCACGCTCTCCCGCCCGATCGTGCGGGTGAAGAAGTCCCCGGGGTTCGGGATTCGCTCCTGGCGGCCGACGTTCAGCCAATAGCGATAGTAGAACCGCTCGAGGTCCTCCCGGAACACCCGCTCGTCGTGGTACACGACGCCCGGCGGGGTCCGTGCGTCGAGGTGCTCGTCCCCTCGTTTCCACCGTCGGATCTCGGCCGTCGCCATCGTCCTCGGGAGGGAGGCCGCGCAAAGATTAAGCCCTTTCGGTGGCCCGAAACCGTCGACGGCCCCGCGGCCTCATCCCCTCGCGGTCCGGCGTCGGCGGCCCTTCCGGCCTCCGTGGCGGAACCGCTTCTCCTTCGGCCGGTCGTCCTTCGCGGGGCGCTCCTTCCGCTTCACAGGCCCCCGAACGCGCCGGGGGCACAAGGACTTCGCGCCCCTTCGGTCAGACGATGGAGATCAAGGCGATCCCCGCCCCGAAGCACACGAGGGCCCCGGCGATCCTCGCGCTGAACGCCTCCTTCAGCAGGGCCGCGGCCCCCAGCGTCGAGACGATCGGGTAGGCTCCCGTGACGGGGGTGACGAGCGAGGCGGGGCCGTTCGCGTACGCAAGGGTGAGGCTGAACACGCCCGCGGCGCCGCAGGCCAGGGTAACGAGGGCGAGCCGGAGGGCCTTCCCGGACCCGGGCCCCGTCGACCGTCCGCCTCTCCGGACGGCGAAGTAGGCGGTCCCGACCGCCGCGTTCGCGGCCGCGTAGAGGAGGAACAGGTTCGCCTCCCCCATCCCGTCGACGGCCGTCTTCGCGAGGTACCCCCACACCCCCCAGGCGAGGAAGCCCAGGACGCTGAGGGCGAGGACGGCCCGTGAGGGGCGACCTGCGGCCCTCGGCTCGATCGCGAGCAGGAGGATGCAGGCGATGACGAGGGCGACGCCGGCCGCCTGGGCGAAGGTCAGGGACTCCTGGAGGAGGAGGACGCCCAGGAGGACCGTGACGACGGGATAGGCCGCGGTCACGGTCCCGACGACGCCGACCTCCCCGAGCCTCAGTCCCTCGTAGAACATCGCGTATCCGAGCATCCCCGCGGCGCCCGCGGCGAAGCCGACCGCGATGAGGCCCCCATCCTGCGGGAACTCGTTCCTCGGGAGGAGGAGCCCGAGGACGCCGAAGGCGACGGCCTCCGTCGCCGCGGCCCCGAGGAGCATGAACCGCGCGCCCTTGCCGTCCGTCGCGGGCTTCGAGGTGAGGGTCCCGATCCCCCAGACGGCCGTCGTGACGAGGGCCCATCCCAGCCAGACGAGGTCCACGTCCCGGGGAAGGGTCTGGGGTTGATGAGCCTTCGCGGCGCGGCGGCTCAGCGGCCCCCCTCGGCCCTCCCGTCCCGAGGGGGCACCTCCCGGCGCCCCCGCTCCCCGGAGGATGCCAGGGCGGCGCGCACCTCCGCGGGGTCGACGCCCGCCGCGGTCTCCCGGAACCACTCGAGGGCCTCGCTCGCCTTCTGCGCGACGGCCCCCGGATCCCCGACGAAGGCGAGGGTCTCGAGCCTCCGGACCACGTCGGGCGGGAGCTCCGGGTAGAGGTACCGGTCCCGGAAGTCGTAGTGGGCGGGTCCGTGCTTCATCCGGAGGACCTCGACGAGGGAGTCGAAGATGAGCCAGCGGTACGTCGCGAGGGCGTCGAGGGCGTGCCCCCGGCGGATCTCCTTCTCCAGGAACGGGAAGAACATCTCCATCCGCGCGAAGAGCCTTGCGAGGCGTACCTCGAGCTGCTTGACGAACCCCTCGGCGTCGAAGGGCGGGGGCTGCGTGACGCCCGTCTTGTCGAAGGCCACGACGGCGGGGCCGTGGATCCGCGGCTCGAGGTACTTGTCCGGGGCGGTTCGCTTGAGCACGGCGAGGTCCACGAGGAGGAACGGCCCCGCGTCCTCGAGCCGGTAGAACGCCTGGGCGATCCCCGATTCCGGCGGGTGCGGGACGACGTACCTCTGCTGGATTGGGGAGAGACGGGACAGGGTCTCCTCGATCGCCTTCAGAGCGTCCGGGACCCTCGCGTCGTCCGCGACGACGTACAGGTCGATGTCGGACCACGGGTCGAGCCGGCCGAACGAGACGGCGCCTCCCTCCCACATCGCGTCCACGAAGTCGAGGGGTCGGAGCCGGTCCTCGAGGGCCTCGAGGATCCGGCCGCGGTCGGTCCGGAGGGAGCCCATGGCGACGCCCGGGATGGCCGCCGGGGATAAAAGGGATGGAGCCCTCGGCCGCGCCGTAGGCCTTATCCGGAGCGCGGGCCATGGCTCCGAGCGGGTCCATGGCCGTCGAGGTCGATGCGATCGCGGGGTCCGTGCCCGACCCTGCCGCGGGCGGGAAGGTCCGGGTCACTTGGTACACGGATCCCCACAACGTCTGGTGTTGGGGCTGCGAGCCCATGATGCGCCGCCTCGAGATCGTCTATCCGGACCGCGTCGAGGTCCACCTGCGGATGGGCGGGCTGTTCGAGGACTTCTCCCCGGTCCGCGAGCAGTGGGCGCGGATGTCCGGGGGCCGGTGGACCGCCTCCGTCGAGGCGTTCTTCGATGCCGTCGCGAACCAGCATCGCATGCCCATGGACGCGCCCCGCATGCTCGGCTCCGTGGACGACTTCGACTCGACGTGGCCCGCATGCATCGCGGCGAAGGCCGCGGAAGCCCGGGGACGCGACCCCGGCCGACAGTACCTCCGGGCCCTTCGGGAGGCGTGGTGTCTCGACGGGCGCGGGATCCATCGGCGGTCCGTCCAGATTGAGGTCGCGCGGGAGGTCGGCCTCGACACTCAGGCGTTCTCGGAGGCCCTCGGCGACGGGAGCGCGGAGCGCGCGTTCCGCGAGGACCGGGAGGTGTGCGAGCGGGAGAAGGTCACAGGCTTCCCGACGTTCGAGATCCGCCTCGGGGACGTGAAGGCCCGGATCGACGGCTGGCAGCCGTGGGAGGTCTTCGAGGACGTCCTCCGCCAGGTCGACCCCGGGATCGCGCCGAAGCCCGTCCCCGTCACGGAGGCTTCCGTCGCAGAGATCCTGCGGCGGTACGGAAGGTGCGCGACGCGAGAGGTCTCCGCGATCCTCGGGACGCCGGACGACGACGCGGAGATCCTCCTCGAGGAGCTCGAGGGGGGCGGGAAGGTCCTGCGTCACGTGGTCGGCGGGGGCATCGTCTGGGAGTCCGCCGGAGGGAGTCGCGACAGGATCGCGTCGCCGCCGTGACCTGCGCCTAGGCGGGCCGGAGGGGCGCCTCCTGGGCTGGGACGTCCCAGGTCATTGCGAGGAAGTCCCGGAGGCCTCGAACGCGGTCCATGTCGCCGTCCCACGTCTCGAGGACGTCCGCGAAACGTTGCTCGATCTCGCGGACGAGGTCCTCCACGCGCCGCTCGAGACGGTTCGACTCGCGCCCGCTGTACAGGACGTACAAGAGGACCCACCGCCCCCTCCCGAACGTGACGTGGTGCCGCCCCCCCATTTCGATGCTCCGCACGCCCCCGACGCCGAGGTCGTGGAAGGAGTCGTCCATGAAGGTCTGGATTGCGGTGAACATGGACGCGATGAGGTCGGGGTCCTTCTCCGACGGCAGACGCCGGGAGAGGTGGACGAGGGGCGTCCCACCCGCGTACGTGAGGTAGACGTGCTCGATCTCACGGCGGAAGAGGCGCGATGGACCGAGGTGGGCGGGACGGGAGAGGGTCGGCATGGGTCTGATCCGATTCTGTCGGGGACCGGTGGCTTCGCGAGGGCCCCTCGCGGCCCTTAATCGTTGGCGGTTCGGTTATCCGGCGTGATAGACTCCCCGCGCCGGCGCAATCGGCGTCTTCGGGCCGAAGCCTTCTCCTCTTCCGCCTGGGAGGACGAGCGGGCCCTCATGGCCTTCGTCCGCGCGGGGGCCCACGGCGGGTCCATGGCGGGGATGCGGGATCGTAGGGGTCCCACGAAGTCCGCCCGGTGGCGCGTCCGCGGGTCCGGGCTCCCTCTTTCCTGGGAGGACGGGCTGCGGCGGCTGCGCGAGTGAGGCGCGGGGTGAGCCACCCGCGAATTGTGCGGCCATCCGCGCTACGCGACGGAGGCGAGAGCGGCGCAGGCGCGCCGGCT
>MGWD01000027.1:63846-64893 GCA_001800825.1 Euryarchaeota archaeon RBG_19FT_COMBO_69_17
CCTGGCATTCTCGCCCGCTCGCAGGAAGAGGAACACGCGCAGCGTGCCGGGGGAGGCGGGGGACGCGGATTGACATGAAGGCGATGGCGCGGGTCCCGAGACGAAAGGTCTAAGGCCTGTGGCCCGCCCGAGGCGCATCCCCCTGGGAGTCACTCGTCGCCCGAGGCCCCCGCGACGACGGGCGCCTTCGCGACCTGCCGGCTTTCCCGGTACGCGAGGAGGATGATCGCGAAGGCCACGGCCATCGCGGCCGCAGACACGAGGAACGGGGACGCGCGGCCCACCTGCTCGTAGAGGATGCCCGCGACGATCGTCCCCGGGACGCGCCCGAGGCTCCCCATCGCCTGGGCGTCCCCGAGGATGCTCCCCTGCTCGTGGGTCGGCGTCCTCTTCGAGACGAGGCTCGGCACGAGGGGCATCGCGATTGCGACCCCCGTCGACACGACGCCCGTCACGAGGACGTACGCGGCGAGGCTCGCGACGAGGGGCGCGGCGGCAAGGCCCACCGTCATCGCGAACGTGCCGAGGGCCACGAGCCGCTCCTCGCCGAACCGCCGGGCGAGGCGGCCTGCGAGGGTCCCCATGACGAGGGAGATCGTCCCGATGTACACGAAGAGGAGGAGCATGTCCTGGGGCTGGAGCCCGAAGGACTCCATGCCGAGGATCGGGAACGCGACGGGGATCGTCATGAAGGCGTAGGAGATGATGAGGAACGCGAGGACGAGCCCTCGGATCGCGGGACGCCGGAGGGCCTCCCCCAGGCGAGCCTTCGGGCGCGAGGTGAGGGATCTACGCACGGAATCGTCGAGGGACTCCGGAAGGAAGAGGGCCGCGAGGACGAGGTTCGCCCCCGCGAGGGCGGCCGCGCCCAGGGGTGGGGCCATGAGCCCGAACGGGGCGAGGGCGCCGCCGATCACGGGCCCCACGGCGAAGCCGACCCCGAACGCGGCCCCCATGAAGCCCATCCCCCTCGCGCGCTCGTCGGGCCTCGTCCGGTCCGCGATGTACGCCTGGGCCACGGAGAGGTTGCCCGACGCGAGCCCGGCG
>MGWD01000027.1:64915-87536 GCA_001800825.1 Euryarchaeota archaeon RBG_19FT_COMBO_69_17
CCCGCCGACGCCAGGAGGAGGTGTCCCGCGGTCCCCGCGATGAGGGTCCCCAAGAGGACAGGCTTCAGGCCCACCCGGTCGCTCAGCCGCCCCAGGATCGGTGCGAAGAGGAACTGCATGACGAAGAACGACGCGAGGAGGAGGCCGAGGATCGCAGGGCCGCCCCCGAGGGCCTCCGTGTAGAAGGGCAGGAGGGGGATGACGACGCCGAAGCCGATGAGGTCCACGAAGACGGTGAAGAGGATCACGAGCAGGGGGGACCGCTTCGTGGGGACCGACCTCGAAGTGGCGCGTGCGAAGCCGTCCGTGCCTTAAATCGTTGGCCCTGGCCCCCCGCCCGCCGGGCGGCCGGGATCCTCCGCGAGGGCGCGGAGGACCTCGTCCGCGGCCCGCACGCCAGACTCGAGGGCGCCGTGGATCGTCGCGTACTCTCCGCGGCTGTGGGTGGCCTCCCCCGCGAAGAAAAGGCTCGTGCCGATGGGCTCCGAGAGCACGCGGCGGACGGCCATCAGGCCCGAGGGGGAGGGGAACGTGTAGGCGCCCTTCGAGTACGGATCGGAGGACCAGTCGACGTACCTCGAGGCCAGGAGCTGCGGGCGGAGATCGATCCCGCCGAGCATCCGCCCGAGGTCGTCGAGGATTCGTCCCACGGCCTCCGCCTCGGGGACGGAGGAGAGGTCCCGCGCCTTCCGACCCGCGACGAAGGCCTCCACGGCGACGGGACCCTCCGCAGGCCTCCTCTTCGGCAGGAAGTACCAGGTGCCGTCTTCGTCGGAGAGGGAGGTCGCGCGCCCCAGGGCCGTCTCCCGCACGGAGGCGTCGAAGAGGAGGAGGACCTTGTTCGCGTGGCCGTACCCCAAAGCCTCGATCGCCTCCCGTTTCGCGGGCGGCAGGGGAGGCTCGAAGACGACGTCCCCGGCCTTGAGGACGCCGAGGGGTAGCGTGACGACGGCGGCCCGGGCCATCCGGCTCTCCCGTCCGTCGGGGCCGACGGACTCCACGCGCGCGCCGTCCTCGGACCAGTCGATCCGCTCCACGCGGGTCCGCAGACGGATCCGGTCCCCGAGGCCCTGGGCCCTGCGCGTCGCGATCCGGTCGAGCCCCTCAAGGACGCGGTAGTTCGACCACGGCAGCCCGAGGGACGAGACGTTCGCCTCCTCCGCGAGGCCGAGGACGCTCAGGTCTCCCGGGTCCGCCGCGTTCACGCTCGCGAACATCTTCGCGACGAAACGCCGTCCGAGGGGCGTCCCCCGCCGGTCCGCGAGGAACGCCTCGAGGGTCCGGTCCGGTCCCTCGTACCGTTCCACGGCCCTCGGCAGGGACCACAGGATCTCGACGATCCCGCGGAAGTTACGAAGGCTCGAGAAGGCGATCCGGATTGGCGCCCGGAGGCGGCCCTCGTGGTAGATCCGGGAGCCCGTGGCGATGGGCGTCTTCCACGTCGTCAGCCCGAACTCCCGAATCCACGCATGGAGAGAGGCGTCCCGGCCGTGGACCATCACTGCGCCCGCCTCGACGGGCAGCCCGGACGCGAAGTCGTGGAGGGTCCACACCCGCCCGCCGACCCGGTCCCGGGCCTCGAGGATCTCGACGTCCACGCCGGCCCGGCGGAGGCGGTCCCCGCACGCGAGGCCCGCGATGCCCGCCCCGATCACGAGGACCTTCTCTGACCCGCCCGGACCTGAGGATGCCGCCACGGACGTGCCCTCGGGGGCGGGATGGCCGGGGATGTCTTAGACATGCTGGCCCGCGTTCAGGGTCCGTGTCCCCGGAGCCGGTCGTACTCCCGCCGGGTCGCCCGCTCGAGGTAGCCCTCCCCCGCGAAGGCGGAACGTACAGTACCCACGAGAGGCTCAAACCGGGGCGACGCTCTCAGGCGGCGACGGGAGACGGGGGATCGGACCATGGGCCGCTGCCGAATGACGATGCTGTCGCGCGACGAGATCGAAGCGGTTCACGCCGCCTCCCTCCGGATCCTCGGGACGACGGGGGCGATCGTCCGGAGCGAAGAGGCCCGGTCCCTGCTCGCCGACGGTGGGGCCGGGGTCCGCGAAGACATGCGGGTCCTTTTCCCGGAGTCTCTCGTGGGCGACGCCCTGGCGCGCGCGCCTCGATCCTTCGTCCTCGGCGCGCGAGATCCGGCTCAGGACGTGCACGTCCCCGCGGACGGCTTCCCTTCCGTATGCACGGACGGCTTCCCCGTGAAGGTCTGGGACCACGAGGTCGGTGCCCCGCGATTCTCCACGCGGGAGGATCTCGCGCGATGGACGACCCTCGCGGACGCCGTCGACGGGGTCGATTTCTTCTGGCCTTCCACGACGCCGACGGACCTCCCCGCCCACCTCCAATTCATCGGGGGCCTCCGGACGAGCTACGAGCACACGACGAAGCACGTGCAGTACCAAGCCCTCCGACGAGAGGAGGCCCTCCTCGAGGTCGAGATGTCTCGCGCCGTCGCGGGGGGTGAGGACGCGGACCGGAAGCGTCCCCACGTGTCCTCCGTGCACTGCATCATCGCTCCCCTCCAGTACGACGCGGGCCCGACGGACGCACAGATCGAGTTCGCCCGGGCCGGCATCCCCGTCGTCGCGATGACGATGGTCTCCCCCGGGATCACGGGGCCGGCGACCCTCGCGGGCAGCCTGGCCCTCGCGAACGCGGAGGTCCTCGGGTCCCTCGTGATCTCGCAGCTCGCCGTCGCGGGCGCGCCCTTCGTCCACTGTTTCGTGTGCGCCCCCCTGGACATGCGCTCGGGCGGCTTCGTCATGAGTGCGCCGGAGTACGCCGTCCTGAGCATCGCGGGCGCCGAGATGGCCCGGTCCTACGGCCTCCCCTCGATGATGGGGGCCTTCGGCGACACGGGGAAGTCCCACGGCCTCCAGCTCGGGTACGAGAAGGGCGCGACGACGGCGGCCGTCGCCTTGGCGGGGTGCGATCTCCTCACGGGGTTCGGCGGTCTCAACGACTCTCTCTTCGTGTCGATGGAGCAGCTCCTGATCGACGCGGAGATCTGGGACCATGTCCGACGGACCGTCGAGGGTCTCCAGGTGAGCGAGGCGGAGCTCGCCCTCGATGTGATCGCGAAGGTCGGTCCCCGGGGCCAGTTCCTCGCGGAGCCGCACACGTTCGCGAACTTCCGGCGGCTCTTCTCACCGAAGTACGCAGACCGCACGCACTATGACTCCTGGGAGGCGGGTGGGAGGAAGGAGATGTACGATCTCGCCCATGCCGACGTCGAGCGGATCCTCTCGACCCATCGCCCGGAACCGCTCCCCGACGACGTGCGTAGGAGCCTCCTCGCGACCGAGGACCGCGCCGCGAAGGTCTTGGCGTGAGGCCTGCCATCCGCCCGGCTCGTGCCCCCGCGGAAGTATGTCGAGTTCGTAGGTCGACTTGAAATCGGGGGAGCCGCCTCCCGCGTCCCGAGGTGGTGGGAATCCCCTCGTTCGCAGAACGGTTCCGGGTGCGGAAGTCGTTCGACTTGTTGACAGGGGAGGAGCGGCGGGCCATCCACGAGGCGGCCCTCCGCGTCATGGAGCGGACGGGGGTGAAGATTCACAGCCGGGCGGCCCGGGAGGACCTCGCGCGGGCGGGGGCGGTCGTCGCCCGCGAGGACGCCCTCGTCCGCTTCCCGCGGGACGTCGTCGAGGATCTCCGCCAAAAGGCGCCCGGCACGATTGTCCTCGCCGGGCGGACGAAGGAGTTCGACCTGCCGATGGACCGCACGCACTTCTACACGACGACGGACGGCTGCGGGATTTCCGTGTGGGACGCGGCGAAGGGCGAGAGGCGGCAGTCCGTCCTCGAGGACATCCGCCGGACGGCCCTGATCGGGGACTGGCTCCCGTACCTGAGCATCTACGAGCCCATGGTCGTCGCCCACGACGTCCCCGAAGAGGTCCATGTGGCGACGGGGGTGAAGGTCGCGATGGAGACGACGGAGAAGCACATCCTTTCGGAGTCCACGACGAATGCGCGCGAGGCGCAGGCGCAGGTCGAGCTCGCCTCCGCGGTCGTCGGGTCCCGCGAGGAACTTCGGAATCGGCACTACATGTCTGCGATGCTATGCCCGATATCCCCTCTCTCGATCGACGGCGCGGCCGCCGACGCGGCCCTCGTGTGGGCGGAGAACCATGTGCCCGTCCACATCACGGGGATGGCGGAGGCCGGGGTGAGCGGTCCGGGGACCCTGGCCGGGGATCTCGTCGTGAACCATGCAGAGACCCTCGCGACGGTCTGCATGCTGGAGGCCCACGAGCCCGGGGCGCCCGCGATCTACGGGTCGTGCCTGACCGTCATGGATCCGAAGACGGGGGCGTACATGGCCGGGGCCCCGGAGAGCAACCTCCTCGCCGCAGGGTCCATCGAGATGGGCAAGCATTGCGGGCTCCCAATCTCCGTGGGCGGGATGGGCCCGAGTGCGAAGGGCCCGGGCGTGGAAGCGTCCCTCGAGAATGCGATGTGGGCGATGACCTGCGCGAACTACGGAGGCGAAGTGATCAACGGCTTGGGGGAGCCCGCGGGCTCAACCCTCCTCTCGTACGAGCAGCTCCTCTTGGATCACGAGATTGCGCGGATGATCGTCTGGCTGTACCGCGGTTTCGATGTGAATGAGAACACCCTCGCGGTCGATCTCATCGAACGCGTCGGGGTCGGCGGGACCTTCCTCGCGCAGAGGCACACCCTGGAGGCGATGCGAGAGGTCTTCCTGCCGATGCTGTGGGACGGGGACGCCTACGACGTCTGGGTGAAAAAGGGCGGGAAGGACCCGATGGTTGTGGCCCGGGAGAAGGTCGCCGGGATCCTGAAGACCCACGAGCCCGCGCCGTTGGCGAGAGACGTGGCACGGGACCTGGACCGAATCGTCAGGAGGTCCGCCCGCGCGTAGGGCCGGCACCTCGACGAGAAGCCTTATGGCCTCCCGCCCGTACCGTGGGCGATGCAGACGAATAGCCCGTTCGAGTCCCTCGGCCTCGACCCCGCCCTCGTCCGGGCGGTCCAGGGCCTCGGTTACGAGGCCCCGACCCCGATCCAGCGGGAAGCGATCCCCGCCGTCCTCGCCTCGAAGGACGTCGTCGGGACGGCCCAGACCGGATCCGGGAAGACGGCCGCGTTCCTCCTCCCGATCCTCCAACGCCTGATGAAGCAGCCCGCGGGGCGGACCCGGGCCCTCGTCCTGTCCCCCACCCGCGAACTCGCGGCCCAGACCGAGTCGGCCCTCCGCGGGCTCGCGAAGGGCACCCGCATCCGGGGCGTCGCCGTGTACGGCGGCGTGGGGATGGCCCCCCAGGAGCACGCCCTCCGGGCCGGGGTCGACGTCGTCGTCGCGACCCCTGGGCGGCTCCTCGATCACATGGGCCGGCGGAACGTCGACTTCCGCGGGGTCCAGGTCCTCGTCCTCGACGAGGCGGACCGCATGCTCGACATGGGCTTCCTCCCCGACGTCCGGCGGATCGTGGACGCCCTGCCGAAGGAGCGGCAGACCCTCCTCTTCTCCGCGACGATGCCCCCCGAGATCGAGGCGCTGTCGCGGTCCATCATGCGCCACCCCGTCCGGATCTCCGTCTCCCCGCCCCATCGGCCCCCTGCGAAGATCCGCCACGAGGTGTACCCGGTGCCGTCCCACCTCAAGACCTCCCTCCTCACGACCCTCCTCGGGCGGGAGGACATGATGTCCGTCCTCGTGTTCGTCCGCACGAAGCGCCGGGCGGACCGGGTCGCGCGTCAGGTCGCCCAGGCCGGCTTCCCCGTCGCCCGGATCCACGGGGACCGGAGCCAGAGCCAGCGGGAGACGGCCCTCGCGGGGTTCCGGAGCGGGGAGCACCAGGTCCTTGTGGCCACGGACGTCGCGGCCCGCGGGATCGACGTCCTAGGGATCAGCCACGTGATCAACTACGACGTCCCGGGGATCCCGACGGACTACATCCACCGGGTCGGGCGGACCGCGCGGGCGGAGGCCGAGGGGGAGGCGGTCACCCTCGTGTCCCCCGAGGAGGAGCCGGACCTCCGAGGGATCGAGAAGGCCCTCGGCCGGTCGATCCCTCGTGTGACCCTCCCGGACTTCGACTACCGCGCGCCGCCGCCCCCGAAGCCCGCGAGACACGAGGCCGCGAGACATCCCCGGGGCCCGCCCAGGGGTCGCGGGTGGGACCGCGGTCGCCGCCCTTCCCCGCGGCGCTGATCCCAGACCCCATCGTACGTACGGTCCCCCCGCAAGCCGTAAGGACCCGCGCGGTCTCTCGTCCAAGGAGGCGCGCCCATGCCCGAGTACCACGTCCTCCGGAAAGACCGGGAGATCGTCGATCCCGACGAGATCATGGACATCGTCCGGCGCCAGGCTATCCTGACGATCGGGATGGCCTGGGAGGGGGTGCCGTACCTCGTGACGGTCAACTACGCGTACGACGCGCGACGCAAGGCGTTCTACTTCCACAGCGCCCGGGCGGGGAAGAAGGTCGACTACCTCGAGGCCAACCCGTCCGTGTGGTGCCAGATCCTCGAGGATCGTGGGTACATCGCGGGCACGTGCGACTGGTCGTACCGGAGCGTGCACTTCCCCGGGACCGCACGTTTCGTCCGCGATTCGCAGGAGGCGAGGCACGCCCTGTCCCTCCTCCTCGACAAGCTCGAGCCCGATCCTGGGGTCCGGCGGCGGCTCCTCGGGGAGGCGGACCTCCGCGAGGTCGCCGTGTGCCGGATCGACCCGGGCCCGTTCACGGGGAAGGAGAACCCCGGCCCGACGGCAGGCGGATAAGGGGCCGGGGCCATCCCCGCCCCCGATGGCGGACGGGGACCGCAGCCTCGCGGGGAAGACCATGTTCATCACGGGCGCGAGCCGCGGGATCGGGAAGGCCATCGGGCTCCGGGCGGCCCGGGATCGCGCGAACGTCGTGATCATCGCGAAGACGACGGAGGCCCACGCGAAGCTCCCCGGGACGATCCATACGGCCGCGGAGGAGATCGAGGACGCGGGGGGCCGCGCCCTCGCGGTCCCGTGCGACATCAGGTTCGACGACCAGGTCGAGGCCGCCGTCGCCCGGGCCGTCGAGCGCTTCGGAGGGATCGACATCCTCGTGAACAACGCGTCCGCGATCCATCTCGCGGGCACCCTTGAGACCCCGATGAAACGGTACGACCTCCTGTTCGACGTGAACGTGCGCGGCGCGTTCCTGTGCACCCGCGCATGCCTCCCCCACCTGCGGATTGCCGCGAACCCCCACGTCCTGAACCTCTCCCCGCCCCCCCGCCTCGCGCCCCGCTGGTTCCGGGAGCACTCGGCGTACACGGCCTCGAAGGTCGCCATGAGCCTCTGGGTCCTAGGGATGGCGGAGGAGTTCCGCGAGGCGGGGATCGCGTTCAACGCCGTGTGGCCGAGGACGGTCATCGACACGGCCGCGCTCAACGTCCTGGGGGGTGAAGCCGTACGGCGGCGGGCCCGTTCGCCGGCCATCGTCGCGGAGGCCGCCCACGCGATCCTCACGAAGGACAGCCGGACGTTCACGGGGAACTTCTGCATCGACGAGGAGGTCCTGCGGGCGGAAGGCGTCGCGGACTTCACCGCCTACCGCCGGCCCGACGTCGCGGAGGACGAACTCCTCCCGGACCTCTTCCTGGGGTGAGGCAGACTCGGGGGCCGTCCCCGCGAAGGGTTAAGCTGGCGCGGACCGTCCGCGGGCGCGTGGACGTCCCGGTCCCGGCCCGGATTGCGTCGCACCCGGACGTGTACCCGCCCTCGGAAGACACGTACCTCCTCCTGCGCGGCATCACCCTGCGGCCCGGGGAGAGGTTCCTCGAGGTCGGTACGGGATCGGGCCTCGTCGCGATTGAGGCGGCCCGGATTGGCCGGGTCGTGGCCACGGACGCGAACCCCGCAGCGGTCCGCCTCGCGCGGAGGAACGCGGCGGAGAACGGACGGCGAATCGAGGTCGTCCGATGCGATCTGATGTCCGCCGTCCGCGGTCCCTTCGAGGTCGTCGCCTTCGACCCGCCGTACCTGGAGGGCCCGCTGGCGGACACCCTCGAGGCGGCATGGCAGGGAGGTCGCGAGGGGAGCGACGTCGCTCTCCGGTTCCTCGAGGATTTCCCGCGAGTCCTGGGGCCTTCGGGCCGGGCCTACCTCCTCCTGAGCGCCGGGAACCGCGTGGCCCGTTCCACCGCGAACCGGTGTTTCCGCGCGCGGATCGTGGCCTCTGCGCCCCTGTTCTTTGAGCGCCTGGACGTCCTCGAGCTAACACACATCGACCTTCGATAGGCGGCCGCCGTATGGCGGGAACATCCTCAACTCCCTCGCCCGCCATCGTCCTTTCGAAGGAGCACGAGGCCCATGATTGCACGGATCTGGCGCGGGACGACGGATGCAGCGCGTGCAGAGGAGTACGTCCGCTTCCTCGAGGGAACGGGCCTCCGGGAATACCGCGAGACCCCTGGGAATCGGGGCGTGTTCCTCCTCCGACGCGTCCAAGAGGGCCGCGCGGAGTTCGTCACCCTGACGTTGTGGGACTCCTTCGAGGCGATCCGACGGTTCGCGGGCCCCGTCCCCGAGAAGGCCGTGTACTATCCGAAGGACCGGGAGTTCCTCCACGAGCTCTCGCCCACCGTGGAGCACTTCGAGATCGTCGAGGGCCCGTGGAGCCTATGACCGCCCTCACTCTCCGGAGGCGGCGTCCCGCTTCCGGCACATCGCCGCGCTCTTCGCGTCCCCGAGGGCCTCGAAGGCGCGCGCCTTGAGGTTCCAGATCCCCGGGTAGTCCGGGTCCCTCCGCGTCACCCGGTGGAACACCTCGAGGGCTTTGTCCGGCTCCTCGCGGTCCAAGAGCCACACGCCGAGGGCCACGAGGCCGTCCGTGTCCGTGGGGTCCTTCCCGAGCCGCCCGCGGAGGGTGCGGACGAAGTCCTGGTCCGTCGGGACCTCGGCTTTCGACGTCCGGGTCGCCGGCATCGTCCGCGGAGAGGGGCCGGGCGGCCTCTTGAACCCGCGTCCCTGGGTATCGCCCGCGAGATTCTTCCCACCGGCCGGGCGGGGATGGATTCAAACCCGAGAATGGGGCGGCAACGGTTAAGGGCGGGGATCGCGGAACGGGGACGCGTCCGGAGTCGCCGGGATGCCTGCGACGAAGCACGTGAAGACGAAGATCACCCTCGTCGGGGACAAGGCCGTCGGGAAGACCTCGCTGATTCGGAGGTTCGTGCTCGACCAGTTCGGCGACGAGTATCTCCTGACCCTCGGCGCGAAGATCATGAAGAAGACCCTCCAGGTGCCCTTCCTCTACCAGGACCTCGTGATCGAGATCGACATGGCGATCTGGGACATCATGGGCCAGGAGCGGTTCCGCGACATCGTGCGGGACGCGTACTTCCCGGGCACGAGCGGCGTGATCGCGGTCGTGGACCTCACCCGGCGGGAGACCCTCGAAGGGATCCCGGAGTGGATCCGGGCCGTCCGGGAGGTCTCGGGCCCCGTCCCGACGATCCTCGCGGTGAACAAGAAGGATCTTGCGAACCAGGCCGCGTTCGGGGCCGCGGAGATTGTCGCGGTGTCCCGCGACGTCGGGTGCGAGGTCCTCTCGACGTCCGCGAAGACGGGGGAGAACGTGCCCGAGGCGTTCGAGCGCCTTGCGACCCTCGTGTCGACCCGGTACCTCGGGATCTGACGAGGTCCCCGTCAGGTCGGCGGCGTTCCCTGGGCCTGGTTCGCTTGGGCCCACGCCTGCGCCCGTCGCGCGTGCTCCTCCTCGCTGAGGATCTCCTTGCGCGAGGCGAGGGACCAGTGGTGGCCGAACGGGTCCACGAGCTGGCCGTACCGCTCGCCCCAGAACTGGTCCGCGAGGGGGAACAGGACCTTGGCCCCCGCGGCGACCGCCCGCTCCCACAGGGCGTTGACGTCCTCTGCGTACAGGTGGAGGGTCACGGGGGACGTCCCCAGGTCGAGGGCCGACCGGTGGGGGCTCCCGGGGAAGATGTCCGAGAGCATAAGGAGGGAGTCGCCGATCTTGAGGCGGGCGTGGAGGATGAGCCCGCCGGGCCCGAGCCTCCGTTCCAGCTCGACCGCGCCGAACGCGCGCGCGTACCAGCCGATCGCCTCCGAGGCCCCGTTGAGGGCGAGGTAGGGCGTCACGGTGTGGAAGCCCTCGGGGATCGGATCGACGCCCTTCCGCGCGCGCACCTTGACCGCTTTCGTTGGTTTCGCCATCCTGCGACCCCGGACGCCAAAGACCGTCGGCGGATAAAACGCCGCGGGATTCCCGGCCGGCTACTCTCCCGCCTCGTCCCGCCGGATCCTCCCCCGCACGAGGTCCGCGATCGTCGGACCCCGCGGGCCGCCGGGGACGCGCTCGATCGGGTCCCCCGGGCCGACGTCCCCCTCCTCGAGGACGGCCGCGTAGAAGCCCGAGCGCCCGCTCGCGAGAAACCGGGGGATGATCCCCGGGTCCCCGAACCGGATCCCGAGCTTGTAGCAGGGGAACCGCGGCTTCGTCGCCTCGAGGATCGCGGTCCCCACGCGGTACCGGTCGCCCACGCAGGCGACCTCCTCCGAGAGCCCCTCCGTCGTCACGTTCTCGCCGAAGGTCCCCCAGGGCAGGTCCTCCGATCCGAGGTCCGCCCTCCAGGCCGCATAGTGCTCCGACGGATAGAGGTACACGGCCTTCTGGGGGCCCCCGTGGACGCGGAGGTCCGCCTGCTCGTCCTCCGCGAGTCCTGCGGCCGTGATCCGACGTCGGCCGCGGACGGGCTCCTTGAAGATCCCCGTCGTCACGGTGCCGCCCCGCCACGGGACGGCCCGGGCGAGGGCAACGTTCACGGAGACCACGCGCATGGTCGATCGGCCCGCGCACGCGGCCGCGGACGATAATCTTGCGCCTTTCGCGCGCCGTGAGAACGGAGTCCGCAGGCTTAAGGGAAGGAGCCCGCTACTCGACCCGGAGGATCCCATTCCCGTCGCCCCCGCCCCCGACGTCGATCCCCGGGTCCCGTACCACAAGGTCAAGGTGTGCGTCGTCGGCGACCCCGGGGTGGGCAAGACGAGCCTCGTCCGCCGCTACGTCCTCGGGGAGTTCCCCGCCGTCCGCCGGCCCACGAAGGAGATGGAGGTCTCCACCCGTGGCGGGTTCGTCGACCTGCGGGAGATCGGGCTCGCGATCGGGAAGCGGCGGCGCCATTCGGACGGGATCCTGCCGTCCACGGCGCGTGTCGAGCTCATGATCTGGGACCTCCTCGGGGGGACTCTCCCGCGGAAGACGGTCGTCCGGCGCCACTTCCAGGGGGCCCAGGGGATCATCGCCGTGTGCGACGTCACCCGGTCCGAGACCCTGGACCACCTCGACGAGTGGATCGAGGACGGGTACGACACGGCGGGGGTCGTCCCCACCCAGTTCGTCGCGAACAAGACGGACCTCGAGGGTGCCGTCCTCGGCCAGCCCGACCTCGCCCGGGCGGCGTGGTCGTACGACAGCCCGTACCTGTTCGCGTCCGCGAAGACGGGGGAGAACGTCGAGGCGTCGTTCCAGCTCCTCGCGGAGCGGATCCTCCTCGAGATTCTGAGCCGACGCCTCGAGTGAGCCGCCCCGGACCTCAGTCGCGGGCGGAGGTCCGCGACCGCGTCGCGAAGGCGGCGATGTTCCGGATCGACCCCGCCTCGTGGTACGCCTGGGCGAGCTCCGCGACCCGCTCCCGCGGGACGTCCGCGGCCAGGAGCTCCCGCCGGAACGCCCGGACGCCGCGCTTCCGCTTCACGAGGAACCGCAGGTACGTCGCCCCGAGGCGCATGCCCACGACGGGCATGGCCGCCGCGACGACGACGGGCAGCCCTCGCCACTCCTCTCGGACCATGGAGGCATCCGTCCGGGGAGGCGTCAGTCCTTCTCCTCGTCCTTGTGCCGTCCCCACGGCCCCGCCTTCGCGAAGATCCCGCCGAGGTTCAGGGACGACATGTACTGCTCCGTGAGGGTGAAGGCCTGCTCGTCCGTCATCCCGCTGTCCCGGAGGGTCTTGTAGAAGGACGCGATCGCCTGGGCGTACTTCGACGCGGCATCCTTCCCGTACAGGACGTCGGAGAGGCTGTTGAGCAGTTCGGGGATCTTCTCCGACGCGACGTCGATCACCTTCTTCACTTCCTCCGCGTTCCATTCGTTGGCCATTCGATTCACCGCCCTTCCGGGTTCGGAGTCGACTACGCCGGTCCCCCTATTTGGGGAAACCGAGCACTTGTGACCACCGCGCAACGACCTCGTCGGCCACGCGGAACGTCCGACCCTTCGATCCGGGCGTCGCGACGACGATCCCCGCCCGTTCGAGCTCCGCGAGCTTCTCCCGGACGATCCGCCGGGACGCGGTCCCCCGCCTCGCCTTCACGGCGTCCGTGATCTGGGAGATGTTCCGGTCCTGCCGCTCGAAGAGGGCCGCGACGATGTGCCGCGAGATGTCATCCTTGAGCCCCGGGACGACGAGGTCCGGGGAGATGGACCCGTGCCGCTGGTACAGGTCCAGGAGCCGGAAGTACCCTCGGGCGATCTCCTGAAGGCGCTCCATGGACGCGACGAGCTGCGCGTAGGGCTGGGCCGCCGCCGCGAGGGCCTCCCGGAGGGCCTCGATCTGCTCCCGGAGGCCCCGGAGGTCGTCCTTGAGGTCGTCCTCCGCCATGCGCGGGAGGGAAGCGCCTCGTTCGGGATATACGTCTCGGCGGGAGTCCCGCACGCCTCCTGCCCGCCGGGGAGTGCCGTTCGATGCGAGGACCGGGGTCCGTCCCAATCGGCTCCATACGCTCGAAGGGACAGTCTCGGGCCCGAAGCCTTCTTGAACCACCCCTGCCTCGCCCTCCTGATGGCCCGCTTCCCCGAGGCCGAACGCCGCCGGCTGCACAAGATGATCTGCATGCGGTCTTGCTTGCCCGGGCCAGAAACGCATGAATCGGTTCTCAATTCGCTTCGCGTAGGCACTTCCCGAAATCGCCGCTACGGAAGCCGCCTTGTCGACGAATGCCAAGACCCTTGAGGGCAGCCGGCCTGCCAACCGTCAACGGTTACCGGCGCCTTCGGATGCGGCGGCGTGCGCGAGAGCCGAAGGCGTCCCGCAGCCGACAATCGCCGGCGCCTCGTGGACCAACGCGTCGTCCTCGAGGGCCGCCACCATGAATAGGGCGAAGTCCACGCGCCGCGTGAGGTTGCTCTCGAGGACGGGGTCGCCTACGTGGCGGCTCCACACGGGCAGGCCTTGGCTCTCCCCCTCTTCGAGGTCGCTCCCGCGGACGACGGTCCACCGGGTGTCGCTCGCGAACACGCGCCGACACGCTTTGACCTGGTCGCCGATGTCCGCGACGCGGAGGAGCCGCATCAATGGTCCGAGGACCTTCGCCGCCGCCCTCAGCCTCCACGAGTACAAGTCCTGGCCGTCGCGCGTAATGTGCCACCCGCACGAGAAGACGAGGCGCGCCCCCGCCTGCGCGTAGTCGAGCACGGCCTGCGCCGTCCCCGTGGCGTAGCCGCGGACGCCCCACGGGACGAGCACGGTGAGCACCGCGTCGCAACCCGCGACGGCCCGCTTGATCACCTCGCGGTCGTTCGTCTTTCCGGGGATGATGATGATGCGGTCCTTGAACGCGTCGAGCTTGCCCACGCTCTTCTCCCGGCAGACGCCCACGACCTCGTGGTCCCGATCCAGCGCGTGCTGCACCATGTACCGACCGAGCTTCCCGGAGGCTCCGACGATGCAGATCTTCATCGAGTCGCTCCCGCATGGCCATCGACGCGATAAGTCTGTCGCCGATTCCGATGAGCAAGCGTTGGCGGTTTGGTACGCCGTCCGTCTTCGATTTCGGACCGACGATCGTAAGGATCCGAGATTATTGTCGCCTCTGGAAAAGGGCGTCGGACCCGAAGCGTTCTTAAACCACCTGGTCTTCGCCCTCCCGATGGCCCGCTTCCCGGAAGCCGAGCGACGCCGGCTTCACAAGATGATCTGCATGCGTTTTGTCGCGCGGGACTAGGAGCGATCGGTCGAGGGTCTTGGCCTCCCAGAGCCCGTGCCTCAGACTGGGGCAGGACCGCATCGCTAGAGGCACCAGATTAGGCTGCGTGGTCCCAATGGCTAAGTAGATGTGGATGCCTCTCGGAGTCGTGGCCTCAGCCGGCGTCGCCGCGAGCGCGGAGGAATGGCTGCGCCGGGCGCGTCGAAACACGCGGGCAGCGAGGGCCATGCTGGAAGATGGGTTCGCCGACATGGCCGCGTTTCACGCGCAGCAGGCGGCTGAATTCGCGCTCAAGGCCTTGCAGATTAAACTGTCAGGCCAGTTCACAAGGACCCACGACCTGACCGACTTGGCGAATCGCGTCGGAGCACCGCCGCGCGTCCTCAAACTGTGCGCTTCTCTGACGCCCGCGTATGTCGCTGCCCGTTACCCCGACGTCCGCGGGGCTCGGATTACGCGACGCCGCGCGGAGGCCTACATCGAAGCTGCGAGGAGGATTCTGCGATGGGTTCGCCGCCAACTCCATTGATTCGCGACCTCACGCGATTCGGTCGGAAAGTCGCTCGCCAGTTCGCAATCGAGAAGATGATCCTGTTCGGTTCGCGTGCGCGTGAACGACCCCGTCCAGACAGCGATGTTGATCTAATCGTAGTAGGACGGCGGTTCCGCCGCAAGAACCCCATCGATCGCGCAGGGCCGCTGCACCTCGCGTGGGATCTGGGGCTCCCCGTTGATTTTCTCTGCTATACTCCGGAGGAGTTCGAGGAGCTCTCAAGGCGGCCGAGCATCGTCCGTGAGGCCCTTCGGGAAGGAATCCGCGTCCCCCTGTGAGGCGTGCGAGGGATTGGACCGATGCCCCGATTGCGAGCATCCATCGGACGATCGTCTCGGTGCGATTCACGCTGGGATCGTGTTTCCACCTCGCGCTTTCGGGTCGGGGACGGCGCCTTCCATGGAGGTCTGCGAAGGCGTTGCGCCGCTGTCTGTGGCTTGGCCGGGGTGGAGGACCGCTCCGGCCCGCGTTGGTACGGTAAGGTGAGGTCCTCCGCCATCGCACATGATGATGCGGAGTTGCTTTCGCGTGTGGTTGAAGAATTCGGAACCGAAGCCTTCTTAAACAACTCCCGCCTCGCCATCCCGATGGCCCGCTTCCCCGAGGCCGAGCGCCGTAGGCTGCACAAGATGATCTGCATGCAGTGCTACGCCCGGAACGCGATGCGGGCCACGCGCTGCCGGAAATGCGGCAGCCGCGAGCTCCGCCCGAAGGCGAAGGAAGCGCGGAAAGAGTAGGCCGTCAGCGGTTCGCGCTTCGTTCGGTCCCCAGGTCCCTCCCGCGGTCGCGACAGGCTGCGCTCCCGAGGTCGCAGACCAAGAGGGCCGCGAGCCGACGACCGCATCGTGAGTCTGTCTGTCTCATGGGAACGAGAGGCCGCCCTCCCTGGCCGGACGGGGACCCCGAGGCCTCCGGCGTGGCTCCCTGCGGCCGGACCTATCGATCCGCGGGCCGGTGTGTCCCCGACTCTGCCCGAACCTCGGGGAGGAGCCTGCGCGGAATCCGGATGAGGAGGATTGCGAAGGCGGCTCCGACGACGGCCATGCCCGTCCACCCTGCCGCCTCGAGGAAGAACGCGAGGGCGATGAGGAAGCCCGTGGTCCCCCCGACGAACGCGTAGCGGTGCCGGGCCCACGTCGGGTCACCCGTCGTTCGCCGGAGGAGGAGCATCGCCCCCAGGAGGACGAGCCCTCCCTCGAGGAACGTGACCGCGGGATGCCCGCCGAGGTAGGGGCCGCCCGCGTAGAGGAGGAACGACCCGCCGAAGAAGGAGAAGCCCGCCACGGCGTATGCCGCGGGCCGGGGTGGCGCCCCGGCGGGCAGCTTGAGCCAGAGGCGATCCGCGTGCGTCTTCGCGAACCAGACGAGGAACGCCACGGCAAGGACTGCCGCCAGGACGTGGGCCGCTGACGGCACGTACGAGGTGAGGAAGAGGAACATGAACCCGGTCGCAGCCGCCAGGATGAGGACAGCGACGGCGTACCCGCGGTCCGACGTGAGGCGCCGCCCGCGGGTCTGCGGCCAAATCGTGTCGACGAGGAAGATGGGCACCGCGATGCTGATGATCGCGTGGTACATCGTCAGCCAGATTGCCCACACCCAGTTCGTGTCGAGCCAGCGGCCGTACCAGGCCAGGGTCCCGAGATCCATCCAGGCCGGGTCGAAGAACGACTTGACGGCGAGGCCTTCCTCGATGATCCCGTACGCGGCCCCGAGGACGAGGATCCCCGCCCACCCAAGGTTCCATCGGACCGCCGTCTCCCGCATCACGAGGACGCCGGAACCGTAGAGCCAGATGAGAAGGAGGGGCGTCGTGGGGAGGAGCCACTCGACGGGCGGCGCGGACCCCGAGAGCATCTCGGCGATCACGGGGGATAGGAGGATGAGGGCGAGGAGCGGTCGCCGGAACGACTGCGGGACGGCCTCGGCCATGCCCTCGGGTTCCCCCAGGCCCGCTTAAAGGTCGCGGGAACATTCTTCCGGGCGGGAACCAGGCCGTCCGGACCTCCGGGCTATGGCCAGGACCCGTAGTATTACAGGTAACCATAGAAGCCCAAGTACCCGTACCGCGTCCCCATCGTCGATCCCATGCCCGAGGGGGAGTTCGAAGGGAAGGTGTCCGTCATCACGTGCGACATGACGGGGACCGTCCAGCAGTACGCGGCGGACGCGGAGGAGCTGTTCGGCTGGCCCCGGGACCGCGTGATCGGCCGGATGTCCGTCGCCGCGTTCCACCTCCCGAAGAACGTGCCGACCCTCGTGCCCCGTCTCCTCCGGGAGGCCGTCGAGAAGGGTAAGTTCGAGGAGGAGGTCAGGCTCCAGCGACGGGACGGGTCCACGTTCCCGGCGCTCCTCACGGTCCGGCCCATGGTGGAGGGCGGCACGCAGGTCGGCTTCATGGGCTATACGAAACCCCTCGCCCCGCCGACGAAGCCGCCTGTGGCTCGCCTGTGGCTCGCCTCCCTCCGGGCCCCGTTCCTCATCGCTTCGATCGTCCCCGCCCTCGTCGGGGCCCTCCTCGCCTGGCAGATCCACGGGGCCTTCGACCTCCGGCTGTTCCTCGCCGCCCTCGGCGGTCTCGCCGCGATCCACACGGGGGCCAACATGCTCAACGACGCGTGGGACTTCCGGAGCGGGAACGACCTCGAGGTCCGCCACCTGAACCCCTTCGCAGGGGGCAGCCGGGTCCTCATTCGCGGCGTCATCGACCCTCGCGCGCACCTCGCCGTCTCGATGAGTTTCCTTGTGCTCGGGTCCTTCGTCGGCGTGCTCCTGGCCCTCGAGGTCGGCTGGCCGCTCCTCCTGATCGGAGGGCTCGGCGTGCTGATCGCCTACTCGTACGTGGGCCCGCCCCTCCGGCTCGCGCACCACGGCCTCGGGGAGATCGCCGTGGGGATCGACTTCGGGCCCGTCTCCCTCCTCGGGATGTATTTCGTCCTCACCGGGACGTTCGATCCCGCGGCGGTCCTCGTCTCCTTGGCCTTCGGCCTCTTCGTCACAGGGATCCTGTGGATCAACGAGGTCCCCGACATCCCCGCGGACTCCGCCGTCGGCAAGAGGACCCTCGTCGTCCGGCTCGGCGTGCCAAAGGCCACGAAGGTCTTCGCGGGGCTCGTCGCGGCCGGGTACGTCCTCATCGTCATGGCCGTCGCCCTCATGGTCCTCACGCCGTGGGCCCTCGTGGCCCTCCTCGCCCTGCCCCTTGCCCTCAAGCCCGTGCGGGGCCTCCGGAAGGCAGGGGCGGACCCCCACGCCCTCATCCCCTCGAACGCGGGGATGATCCTCGCGACCCTCATCACGGGGGTCCTCCTCCTCGTGGGGCTGGCCCTCGCGAGCCTCCTCCCCCTGTGAGGGGCCGCCTCCCGGTCGTGATCGAGGGCGCCCTCCTTCGGCGGGGACACTTTCACCCTCCTCCCGGGCATACGGCCAAATAGGCCCGAGGTCCATGAGGGGGCCCCCGTTCGGAGGGGAGGAGCAAGACATGGTACAGAAACCGGGAAGTTTCGTGCACATCGAGATCACCTCGACGGATCCCTCGCGGACGCGAAGGTTCTTCGAGGACGTGTTCGGCTGGCGGTTCGAGCACATGCCGGAGATGGACTACTCGACCTTCGAGGCCCCCAGCGCGCCCGGCGGAGGGCTCATGGCCCCCATGCAGGGGCAGTCCCCTGGAATCACGAACTACATCCTGTCCATGGACATCGAAGCGGACCTGCGCAAGATCGAGGCCGCGGGCGGGAGGACCCTCCAGTCCAAGATGGAGATCCCCGGCGTCGGATCGTGGGCGATCTTCCAGGAGCCCACGGGCGTCACCCTCGCCCTCTTCCAGGGCCGGATGGAGCCGCGGAAGGAGCGCGCACGTCCGACCGCCCGGAAGGCCGGCCGCAAGGCGAAGCCGGCCCGCGCGGCCCGCAAAACGCGCGGTCGCCGCCGCTAGGGGCCCGTTTCCTCAGGTCCCGGGGCCCTCACCCTTCGGGCTCGAAAGGCGCCCCGTGGACCGGGATCACGGCCGCCTTGACGAAACGCGCAGCGTCGGAGGCGAGCCACGCGACGACCTCCGCGACGTCCTGGGGGGTCCCGTGCGTTCGGCGGGGCCAGGGTCCGCGATGACGGACCGACTCCACGGCCTCCCGGAAGGAGAGGTACGGGATGTACCCCGGGGCGACCGCGTTCACCGTGATCCCCCGGTCGATCTCGACCTCCGCGAGGATCCGCGTGAGGCCATGCCGCGCGATTTTCCCGAGGGTGTAGTCGTACGGAGGCCCCGTGAACTCCTCGGACCGCTCCATCCCGATGTTCACGATCCGGCCCCACCGCTTCCGGCGCATGTTGGGGAGGACCGCTTTGATCCCGTGGATCATCCCGTCGACCTCCGTCCGCAGGACGCGCTCCCAGTGGGCGTCGTCGACACGCAGGAGGTCCCTCTGGACCCGCCACGATCCTCCGGCGTTGTTGACGAGGATGTCCACGGGCCCCAGAGCCTCCCGCACCCGTTCGACCAGCCGACGGACGTCGGCCCCCTTCGAGGTGTCGGCCCGGACGGCGATTCCCCGGACGTCGGAGTCTTCGATGGCACGGACGATCCTCCGCACGGCCGCGGCGCTCGGGCGTCGATGCGTGCCATAGTTCACGGCCACATCCGCGCCGTCCCGGGCGAGGGTGAAGGCGATGCTCCGGCCCATCCCCTCCGCGGTCCCGCCGGTCACGAGGGCCACGCGGCCATCCAACGGCCTTCCCATGCCCCCGGGAACGCCGGACGGCCCATAATCCTTCTGCGGCGCAAGCCTATATCGGGATCCGCGATACCCGGGCGATGCGGAGGTTCGACGGGGCCGCCGTCCTGGTCACGGGCGGCTCTTCGGGGATTGGGCTCGCGACCGCGCAGGCATTCCTCGAGGAGGGGGCCCGCGTCGCGATTACGGGGCGGGACGAGAAGAGGCTCCGGAAGGCCCGCGCAGACCTCTCCGCCCTGGGCAAGGCCGTCGCGATCCGCGGGGACGTCTCGAAGCCCGTCGACGCGAAGCGGTTCGTCGCCCAGGCCACCCGGTCCCTCGGCTCGCTCGACGTCCTCGTGAACAACGCGGGGATCTACATCAACCGCCCCATCGTGGAGCTCACGGAGTCGGAGTACGACCGCGTGCTGGACATCAACCTCAAGGGCGCCTGGCTGTGCACGAAGTACGTCCTCCCGGGGATGCTCGAGCGGGGGCGGGGGGCCATCGTGAACGTCGCGTCGGACTCGGGCCTCGTGGGCACCGCGGGGTCGTCCGCGTACTGCGCGTCGAAGGGCGGGATGGTCCTCCTGACGATGGCCGTCGCCCTCGAGGTCGCGGGCCGCGGGGTCCGCGTGAACGCGGTGTGCCCGGGCGAGGTCGACACCCCCATGTTGTGGGCGGAGGCGGAGGGCTCCGGGAAGGGCGACGCGTACTACGAGGAGCTCTTCGCCGCGATCCCGATGAAGCGCGCGGCGAAGCCCGAGGAGGTCGCCGCCGCAATCCTGTTCCTCGCGAGCGACGAGGCCGGTTTCATGACGGGGGCCGCGATGTCCGTGGACGGCGGGTCCACGGCCCACTAGGCCTCGGCGGGCGACCCGGGCCCGGTGAACGTTATCCCCTCCACCGTGATGGCCATGGCGTGGACCTCGTCGTCGACCCGGAGCTCCAGGAGGACTTCCCCGGGCTGATCGCCCACCTCGTCGAGGTCGGGTCCCTGACGGTCCGCGAGAGGGACGAGCGGCTCACGGCCTTCGCGGACGCCTTGGTGAGGGAGTTCCGGGAGCGGCTCGACCTCGCGACCCTGAAGGACGAGCCGGCCCTCCGCGCGTACCGGGACTTCTACTGGCGCGTGGGGATCGACCCGACGAAGATCCGGCCCGCCTCGGAAGCCCTCCTGCGGCGCGTCCTACAGGGGAAGGAGTTCCCGCGGATCAACGCCCTCGTGGACGCGTACAACCTCGCCTCGATGCGGACGCGGATCGCGATTGCGGCGTTCGACACCGGCCACCTTCACGGCGACCTCACAATGCGCCTGGCCCGGGCAGGGGAGTCGTTCCGGGGCATCGGGATGACGGCGCCCGTGGTCCTCCGGGGGGTCGAGGTCGTCGTCGAGGACGCGGAGAAGCTCGTCGCGGTCTACCCGTACCGGGACGCGGACGCGACGAAGGTGACGACGGGCACACGGGAGACGACGTTCATGACCTGCGGCGTGCCAGGGATCGAATGGCGGTCCCTCGTCGAGGCGGCGGAGACGACGCGGGAGTACGTCGAGCGCTTCTGCCGCTGAAGGAGGGGAAAGAAGGAAAGGGGCCCGCCGGGCGGCGGGCCGTTGCGCGTCCTCAGAGCCCCATCGCCATGGTGACGGCGTCATCCGCCTGGACGAGGCCCCAGCCCGTCTGCTGGCCGGGTCCGCCGAGGGACTTGCTCGCGTCCCACGTGTTCGCGTGGGGGATCGGGAAGCCCGCGTCCCAGCTGCCCGCCGGGATCGGCTCGGCCGTCATGCGGAGGATCATCTCCGCCTGGGCCTGGGTCAGGTCGGGGTTCACGCTCAGCATGAGGGCGACGACGCCCGTCGTCGTGGGGGCGGAGAAGCTCGTCCCGCTGATGAACGTGTACTCCGACGGGATGCCGTCCGGCGGCGCGGGGTCCGCGGGGACCGTCGCCTTGCCCGACCAGAGGTACGGGAGGAGCATGAACCGGCCCGTGGCGACGACGTCGAGCTCCTGGCCGAGGTCCGGGTTCTCGTACGCGGACCACCAGACCATGAACCACTCGTCGATCGCGGCCGCGTCCTCAGGGACGTCGTCCATCCACCACTGGTTGTTGATGCGGTCCTCCGCGCCGTACCACTGCTTCCGCCAGCCGCCCGCGCCCGCGCTGATCACGACGGGGTAGGCGCCCGGCCAGCCCATGGGGTTCGGCCCGCTGTTGCCGGCGCTCGCGACGACGAGGACGCCCGAGGCCGCGACGGCCTTGAACAGGTTCTCCTCCGCCTCGGAGTGCCCAGAGCCGCCCAGGCTGAGGTTCACGACGATCGGCTTGCCCATGAGCTCGCCGTTCGCCGCGTCCCCGAGCTTGAGGCTCATCACGTAGTCCAGCCCGGAGTAGATTGAGCTGTCCCAGCAGTAGACCCCGATGTCGCACACCTTGATCGGGATGATCGTCGCGTCCGGTGCGACGCCCGGGACCGTGTAGATGCCCGGGGCGCCCGAGGCCGGCTCGGCGAGGAACTGGCCCGTCTCCCGCTTGTCCCAGAGGGTGTAGCCGATGACCGTCGCGGCGACGGCCACGCCGTGCCCGCCGCGGTCGTTCTCAAGGGTGTACGGGACGGGGTTCCCGTTGCGGCCCGTGAAGCTGCGACCGAGGTCCACGCGGACCTTCTCGGGGTCCAAGTACGAGCGCCAGGACGGCACGAGCCCGCCGTCGAGGACGGCCACGTAGACGCCCTCGCCCGTGGCCCCCGTCTTCTCCCGGTCGATGAAGTCGAGGAAGTAGTTCGTCTCGATCGGGATCGGGGTGAGGTCCAAGGACTCCCGCTGCGCGTCGGGCGACCGCACGGTGTCCGCGCGGATGCCCTTCACGAACGGAAGGTTTCCCACGGCCGCGGTCCTGCCCTGGGGCAGGTTGCCCGACACGGCGGGAAGGTGCTTGTACACCACGCCCACGTTCAGCCCCGCGGCCCGCAGCTGAGCGACCTGCTCCGCCGTCGCGGGGGCTCCCAAGTCCACGATGACCGGTCGACTGTCCGAGACCGCGACCGCGGCCGGAGCGAGGATCGCCGCCAGCAGGGCCACGAGGATCGCCGTCGCGAACAGTCCTCGAAAAGCTCTCACCATCCACTCCTCCAGATTTCCCACGTAGGGGATGCCGGATAGGCCCGGGGCTGTTATTATCCTTACCGCCTCCGGGGGGCGTCGCCGGAAGGACTCTCAATCCTGATAACGATTGCATGGCCTGGACGCGGCCGGGGGCAAAAGCCCAAGAGCCGCGGCCCCTTGCTCGCCCCCGGATGCCATCGACGGAGCGGGCCACCTTCGCGATTCGCGGTCTCGCATGCGCGAGCTGCGCGATCGACGTGGGCCGCGCGCTGAAGAAGGTGCCCGGGGTCGTGGA
>MGWD01000028.1:0-288 GCA_001800825.1 Euryarchaeota archaeon RBG_19FT_COMBO_69_17
CATCCGGTGCCACCGCTCAGATCGCTTTCCCCGGGCGCAGCGTGGAGGACCTGCTTGGCGGATACGAGCGGGCCCTCGTCGAGGCCGGTTTCGAGATCCGCAAGAGGGACTGGACGGGCCAGTACTTCGTCCACAAGGCCGTCCTCGGGAGCAAGGCGAAGGCGTACGTCGTGAGCAAGGTCGTCCCCTTCGGATCCCTGATGCGGGCTGGCAAGCGCGTCGGCGCGGAGGCACAGATCTATCTCTGGGGCGACCAGGCGGTGCTCCGTGTCGTGTTCGTCCCGTACA
>MGWD01000028.1:371-651 GCA_001800825.1 Euryarchaeota archaeon RBG_19FT_COMBO_69_17
TCCTAGGCCGGATGGCCGCGATGGGCTACCCAGTCCCGCGGACCGCGTGAAACCTTAAGGCTCCCCCGACCTTGCTCGGCCCGTGCGCCGCTTCCTCGTCATCGGCCACCGTGCGTCGACCTCCCCGACGTTCCCCCTTGACGATCTCCCGGGCGGTGCCGGGCGCATGGACATCCTGCTCAATGCGGCGAACGCCGCCCTGCACCTCGCGCACGGTCTCCGCCGCGATGTCGAGATTGCGATGGTCCTCCTCGGCCCCCCGGACCCACCGCGGCTCGTC
>MGWD01000028.1:725-1333 GCA_001800825.1 Euryarchaeota archaeon RBG_19FT_COMBO_69_17
CCCGCGTCGAGCGGGAGACCTCCCCCGGCATCCTCGCGTCGAAGGCGTCGCTCGAGGAGGCACTCGACCGGCTCGGTCCCGCGTACGTGTACCTGAAGGAGAGCGGCAAGGATATCCGCGGCGTGGACCTTCCCGTCGACTCGACGTTCGTGCTCTCGGACAACCAGGATCTCACCGCGGATGAGGAACGCGCGGTGCTCGCCCGCGGCGCCCTCGTCGTCGGCCTTGGCCCTCTCGCGCTCCACACGGACCACGCGGTCGCCCTCGTCCACAACGAGCTCGACCGGAGGCTTCCATGGACGTGACCGCGTACGTCCGAGACCGGCTCTCCGAGTTCGTCGGCATCCCGTCGACGCCGGAGGCGGGCATGGGCGGAGTCCTCCGGGCTGCGGTCCGTGCGGTCGAGGAGCTCGGCCTCCGGCCCCAGGTCCGCGAGGACGTGGGGGCGGTCGTCGCCTCCTCGGGACGGGGCGGCGTCCTCTTCAACGGGCACCTCGACACCGTGCCCCTCGCGTCGGGCTGGACACGGAATCAGGGGTCCTGGGACGGCGACTTCCTCTACGGCCGCGGGACCGCGGACATGAAGGCGGGCTGCGTCGCGGGCCTCG
>MGWD01000028.1:1348-4113 GCA_001800825.1 Euryarchaeota archaeon RBG_19FT_COMBO_69_17
CCGTGTCCCTTGTCTTCACGACGGACGAGGAGACGACGATGCACGGCGCGGTGAAGCTCGCTTCCGAGGACGTCGTTCGGGATGCCGCGGCCGTCGTCGTCGCCGAGCCCACCGCGCTCCGGGTCGTCGCCCGGGAGAAAGGGGTCCTCTGGTACCACGCAACCGTGCGGGGCCGGAGCGCGCACGGGAGCATGCCCCACCTCGGCGACAACGCGGTGTATCGCATGGGACGCGTCCTGGCCCACTTGGAGCCGCTCGGCCGTCCCCGGGACCCCCTGCACGAGATCACCGTGAGCCTGGGCGCGATCCGGGGCGGGTCAAAGCCAAACCTCGTCGCGGACGAGGGCAGCGTGGACCTGGACTGTCGCAACCCCCGGGGCACATCTCGGGCCGACGTCGAGGCTCTGCTGCGGCGGGCGCTCGCCGCCTCCGGCGAGGAGGTCCGACTCGAGCGGTTCCATGAGGTCCCTGCGGCCGGCGTGCCCGAGGACGCGGGACACGTCCGGCTCCTCCGAGATCTCGCCGGCACTGAGGTCGTCGGGGTCACGTACGCCACGGAGATGGCATACTACGCGCAGCACAACCCGCGCTGCGTCGTCTTCGGACCCGGCGAAACGGAGAGGATCCACGTGCCCGACGAACGCGTCTCCCTCCAGGAAACAGTCCGGGCCGCGGAGATTCTCGCGGAATTCGGGACGCGCCTCGCCGCGGGCCAAAAGCTCTAATACGGGACGGCGGTAGCCGCTTCGAACGGATGCCCGCGGCTCCGAAGGATCGGGATTTCTACCTCGCCTCGCCGGAGGAGATTCGCGCAGGCAAGACGACGGACGTGTACTTCCTCCGCACTCTCGACGTCCTCCGGAAGGCCCGGAAGGACCGAGAGCCCGTCGTCGCGGAGGTCACGACCGGCGGTCTGCCGAACGGATGGCCGTGGGGCGTCCTCTGCGGGCTCGAGGAGGTCGTCCATCTTCTCGAGGGGAAGCCCGTGAACGTGTGGTCGATCCCGGAGGGGACCGTCTTCCCGCCGAAGACTCCTCGCGGGATTCCGCTCCCCCTCCTCGTGATCGAAGGCCCGTACGGGCAGTGGGCCTTGTACGAGACGCCGCTCCTCGGTTTGATCTGCCAGGCGAGCGGGATCGCAACGAAGGCGGCGCGGATCCGGAAGCTCGCGAACGGCAAGGAGATCCTCTCCTTTGGCGTGCGCCGGATGCACCCGGGGATCGCGCCTCTCATCGAGCGTTCCGTGTACATCGGTGGGCTCGATGCGATCACGACGCCCCTCGGTTCCGAGATCCTCGGAGTCCCCGCGGTCGGCACGATGCCCCATGCCCTGACAATCGTCATGGGCGGGCCGCGGGAGGCGTTCGCCGCGATCCACAGGCACCTCGACGCGCGGATCCCCCGGATCGCCCTCGTCGACACGTACTACGACGAGAAGACGGAGGCGATCCTGGCCACGGAGGCGATCCCGGATCTCGCCGGGGTGCGCCTCGACACGCCGTCGTCGCGACGCGGCAACTTCCCTGCGATCGTCCGCGAGGTCCGCTGGGAGCTCGACCTGCGAGGACACAAGGACGCGAAGATCTACGTGTCGGGCGCGATCGACGAGAAATCGATCCCTGCGCTCCTCGATGCGGGCGTCGACGGATTCGGAATCGGCACGTCCCTGAGTAACGCGCCGACGATCGACTTCGCCCTCGACATCGTCGAGCTCCGGGGGAAGCCCGTGGCGAAGCGCGGGAAGTTCGGCGGGCGAAAGGAACTCCTCCGCTGTCCGAAGGACGGGACGTTCGAGGTCGGCGCGTCGACGTGCCCGCAGTGCGACGGACGCATGAAGCCCGCACACGTCCAGTACCTGAGAGCCGGCAAGCCCGTGGAGCCTCTCCCTTCCCTCGCGGAGATCCGCGGCCGCGTCGTGTCCGAGCTCGCGCGCGTGGGCCTCGAGGCATGACCGCGCCTTTATCCGCCGTCACCCGCGTTCCGCCGACGTGGTCCCGCCCTCTCGCACCTCGGTCCGCGCGACGTACGAGACGATCGCGGACTCGTACGCCGCCGCGCGCCACGTGCCTTGGCCCGAGGTCGCCGAATTCATCGATGCCCTCCCGGCGAACCGTCGGGTCCTCGACCTGGGATGCGGCCACGGCCGGCACACGGCTGTGCTTGCCGACCGAGGACATCGGGTCCTCTCTGTCGATTTCTCTCGGCGACTCCTAGAGATCGGCCGAAGGACCGCCGCGCGGTCCGGATGGGGCGCCCGCATCGAATGGATCGAGGCGGACGCCATGGCGGTCCCCGTGCGTCCGCGCTCCGCTGATGCCTGCGTGTGCGCCGCGGTCCTCCACCATCTCCCTTCCCGGGACGACCGCGTCGCAGTGCTCCGGGAGATCGAGCGGATTCTAAGGCCCGACGGGCCTGCGTTTCTCAGCGCCTGGGCAATCGACCAGCCCCGTTTCGCGGCCATCGCCCGGCAACGGGTGTCGTACCCGCCGGAGGTCCGAGGCGACGTCGAGATTCCATGGCCGATGCCCGACGGATCGGCGGTCCCGCGATATTATCATCTCTTCCAAGAACGCGAGCTCGAGTCATTAATTATCGAATCCGGCCTTGAGGGAGAAACCTTTTTCCGCAGCTCGGGGAACGTTTTTGCGAAGGCGAGACGTCGTGGCTGACCTATCGTCCGCGATCGAGGGCTTCTTCTCCGCCCTTGCCCAGAACCCGGCGTACTTGATCCTCTTCGCCGGAGGCTTCGCGTTCCTGATCATCTT
>MGWD01000028.1:4147-5439 GCA_001800825.1 Euryarchaeota archaeon RBG_19FT_COMBO_69_17
GAGGACATCTTCATCCATCAGGCCTGGGGCGCGAACTGGAAGGGCCGCTGACGGAAACCCTCATAAGCGGCAGGCGGCATCGGCCGCCCCGGTGCGACCGTGTCGGCCGTCCCGGACGGGCTTCGCTACTCGAAGGATCACGAATGGGCGAAGGTCGAGGGGGACCGCGCCCGCGTCGGCATCACGGACCACGCGCAGTCCGAGCTCACGGATGTCGTGTACGTGGAGCTGCCCGAGACCGGGAAGGTCGTTGACCAGGGCGCGGTCCTCGGGACCGTCGAGTCGGTCAAGGCCGTGAGCGAGATCCTCTCGCCGCTCGGCGGCAAGGTCCTCGAGGTGAACCGGACCCTCGAGGATCGCCCCGAGATCGTGAACAAGGATCCCTACGGCGGAGGATGGCTCGTCCTCCTGGAGATCGCGAACCCTTCCGAGGTCACGAAGCTCCTGGACGCCGCCGGATACCGGAAGCACATCGGCGAGTAGCGCGGCGTCCTCGGATGTGCGGAGGGAACCCTTTTATCGCGCGCGGCGGTTCGACCGCCGGGCACGTCGGCTAGTTTGGACTAGGCTAGAGGCCTTCGGAGCCTCGGACGAGGGTTCGAATCCCTCCGTGCCCGTCCGAACCTTGAATCCCGATTTCGGTCAGCCTTAAAACCTCTGCCTCGATACCGTGCCGCCGATGGGGCGGAGGCGAGAGATGCCCGACACGTTCGACATGAACTTGGTCCAGCGGGGAGCGAGGTTGCGGCGGTCGCCCTACTTCGATGCGACGCGTCGCCATGGGTGCCGCGCCTACACCGTGTACAATCACATGTTCCTGCCCAGCGCGTACGACGACCCCGTGAAGGAGTACTGGCATCTCCTCGAGCACGTCGCGGTGTGGGACGTCTCCGTCGAACGGCAGGTGGAGATATCCGGGCGCGACGGGTTCGCCCTCACGCAGTTCCTCACGCCGCGCGACCTGTCCAAATGCAAGCTCGGCCAGGGGAAGTACGTCGTGATCGTCGACCAGGACGGCGGGATCGTGAACGACCCCGTCCTCGTGCGCCTCGGGAAGAACCGGTTCTGGCTCGCCCTCGCGGACAGCGATGTGCTCCTGTTCGCAAAGGGTGTCGCCGCGTTCGCGGATCTGGACGTGGAAATTCGAGAGCCCGATGTGTCTCCGATGCAGATCCAGGGGTCCAAAGCGAAGCAGGTCATGAAAGCCCTCTTCGGCCCAAAGGTCCTCGACCTCGGCTACTACTTCTTCATGGAGACGAAACTCGACGGGATCCCCGTCGTTGTCACGCGGA
>MGWD01000029.1:0-4527 GCA_001800825.1 Euryarchaeota archaeon RBG_19FT_COMBO_69_17
CTCGAACTCGACGCCGCACTTCGGGCACGTCGTCGCGTCCTCGGGGATGAAGGCGCCGCACTCCCCGCACTCGACCATCTTCCCGAGGCCGTAGAACTTGTAGTACAGGGTCGCCCCGATCCCGATCGCGGTGACCGCGGCCACGATGAGGAGGAGGAACAGCCACGAGATGCCCAGGAGGGGCACGGGCTGGTCGAGGAACGGCACGATCTTCCGTACGGTGATCGTGAGGGACTGGGCGGGGATCGACCCGCTCGTCGAGGCCACCGTGATCGTGTACGTCCCGTCCGCCGCGTCCGCGGGGATCGTGAGCTCCGACCCGAAGAACCCGTTGCTCAGGGTCGTCGTCGGGAGGCTCACAAGGAGCCCCTGGTCGCCCGTCAGGGTGATGTTGAGCTCGAGGCCCGGGATCGCCTGCTGGCTCGGGTTCCGGACGAACCCGCTGACGAAGAGCCGCGCGGCAGGCTGGACGACGGTGTCCTGGGACGGGAACTCGATGAAGATCGTCCCTTGGGGCGGCGCCACGTTGACGGAGATGGCCACGACGTTGTTCGTCTCCTGCGCGGTCCCGCCCTCGTTGAGCTCGTCGTCGGGATCGACCTCGGCGTATAGGGTGAGGGGGCCCTGGGTCGTCCGCGCGCTCACGGAGACGACGACCTGCTCGGAGGCCCCGCCGCGAACGTTCAGACCGCGGGTCCGGCCGATCTCCGTCGTGCGGGCGGAGTCGCTGAAGATCGCGACGTCCACGTCCGAGGCCGACGTCTCCCCGATGTTGCGCACGACGATCGTGACCGTGAAAGGCTGCCCGAGGACCGCGGGGAACACGGTGACGTGGTCCGCCGCCCGGAGCTCGAGGTCGGGCTGGGTCAGGACGGAGAAGCGGACGGAGTCCTCGTTGTTGTCCCACCGGTAGTCGGAGTTCCGGATCGACGTGTTGCTCGTCCGGAGGAGGACGCCGACCGTGTGGTTCCCCAGGCGGGTCGGCCGCCAGGAGACGGTCAGGGTCGTGAGGGTCCCCTTGTCAAGGGTCACGGAGACGTTCGTGAAGGCCACGCCGTCGTCGAGGACAGTCACCGTGGCGTTCGTGGCCCGGTTCGTCCCGTCGTTGCGGACCGTGATCCGGAGCTGGCCCGTGTTGTTCACCACGGGGTCCGTGACCGCCGTGATGTCCGCGGAGCTCACGGACAGGTCCGGCCAGGTGAACAGGGTGAAGCTGCGGGAGTAGATGTTGTTCCGGTCGTTCGTCTCGCGGATTGCCCCCGGGTCGTCGACGCCCACGAGGGGCGGGTCGACGACGGCGGAGACGGTCCGGCTCGTCTCGACGACCCCCTGGGGGGTCCAGATGACCTGGACCGTCGCGTTCCCGTTCTTCGGGACGAGGGAGATCACCTGATCCGCCCCGATGCCGACGCTCGCGCGGAAGACGTCCGCACTGAAGTCGAGAAGGTTGTCGTCGTTCTTGTCCACGTCGTCCGAGAAGAAGCTCACGACGACGTTCCGGACGTCGATCTGGCCCGTGTTCCGGACCGTCGCGATGAGGGTGAGAGGCGTGTTGATGGGCTGGGAGTCGGAGTTCCCGTTCCCGCCTGAGACCCGGATGTCGATCACGGTCAGGTCCGGCGTCAGGCTCGAGAACGTGAGGTCCATCGTCGTGTCCACGACGATGGACCGCTGGAGCTCCGCATCCGCGTAGTAGGTCGCGGTCCCGAGGCGCGCGGAGGCGTTCCCGATGTACGTGTTGTCCACGACGCGGCTCGAGGCGGAGGCGCTCCGGGACTCCGCGAAGGCACGATAGAGGACGTAGCCGAGGGAACTGCCGACCCGCCACGTGCGGTTCGTGGAGTAATAGATGTCGTCCACGGCGGGATTCGCAAGGTTCGCCCGGGAGAGCGTGCCCGGGTCGAGGCGGTCGAGGTCGATCGTCACGTTCGCATTCGCGAGGACGGTCCCCGTCCCGTCGACCGCGCGGGCCGTGAGCCACCAGTAGCGGCTCACGACCGCGGACCCGCTGACCATGCCGTCCCACCAGGCGCCCGAGGGGTCGTCCACCTGGACGGACGTGAGCTGGACGTTCTGGCTCCCGCCGAAGGCGAGCTGGGGCGTGAGGACGTCGTCGAACGTCGTGTTCCGGATGTCGAAGTCCACGGTGCCCGCGTTCCCGTCGTCGCTGAGGAGGGAGATCGTCGTGGCCCCGGCGAACGTCGCGTCCCAGAGGTCCGCGCCCTCCGCGGAGTCCGTGTCGATCACGAGGGCGGGGCCGTAGAACACGTCGCGCACGAGGCGGACGGCCCCCCCGAGGAGCCGCAGGTCCCCGTCCACCGTGGAGTCGAGGATCGTCACGCTCGCCGTCGCTCCGAGGGATCGGAGGATCCCGGGGGTCCCCCGCTGGGTGAGCAGGAGGGCGCTGCCGTCCCGAACGACGAGGGTCCCGCCGGCGGCGACGTCCACGACGAGGGGGTAGTTGCTCCATACCTCCGAGTTCGAGAAGGTGAGAGTGCCGCCCGAGAGGACCTTCACATAGGCGCAGGCGTCCGCCTGCTGGTCCACGTAGAGACTCCCGTCCTGGATCGTGACCCCGGAGGAGACCTCTACGCTCCGGGCGACGGAGACGGAGCCCACGATCGTCCTCGGGGAGGACCATGAGATCGGGGTGCCCGGACAGGTCTTGAGCGTGCTGAACTGGATCGTGATCGGGAGGTTGTTGTCGGAGGAGGCTACGCGGGGGTAGGCGGGGAAGTACGCAGGGGCGGAAGCCGTGTCCGTCCCGACCCTGGCCACCTCTTCATAGTTCCCGAAGGACTCCGCGTTGGGGAGGGTCGTCGCGTTGATGCGGTCCGTGTACAGCGGGATGACCGCCAGCCCTGCGGCGTTCGTCCGGTTCCACGCGCTCGTGCCGCTCGCTGCGCGCCCGAGGTACCACAAAGTCCGGGAGCTGGGCACGGATGCCATCCCGTTGTCCGGGTACTGGGCGGTCGTGAGGCTCGGGCTGAGCCGGGACCAGACCGTCGCGCCGTCCACGGGCGATCCGCTGAAATCAGTGACCGTCGCCCGGAGCCATCGGAGGAGGTACACGTTGCCGCCTGCGCCCGTCACGTTGTACGCGGACGTCCAGTCCTCCTGGAACGAGGGGTTCTCGTCCTCGTCGATCGTGACGTTGTAGAGGTAGGCGCTCGAGGTCGCGTCGACCTCGAGCTCGTTGTGATACCGGCCCTGGTCCGAGTGATCGGCGGCGATGTACGTGTCGTATGCGTACGCCGAGCTCCCCGACACCAACCGGAGGTCGGCCGCCCCGTCCGGGTGCTCGTAGAGCCGGTCGACCGTCGAGCGGTAGAGGCTCGCGGTCGTCGCCGACCACACGATGACGGGAGCGTCGTTCGCCCCATCGAGGGCGCCCGCGTCCGAGAAGAGCCCCCCGAGGTCCGCGTCCGTGAACCCCGTGATCGTCGAGTCCGTGATGTTGAGCGTGGCGCCGGCGGAGGCGTTGAACCAGCCCGGGAACTTGAGCACCGCGCCGTTCCGCAGGGAGAGGGAGCTGCCCGCGCCCGTGACGGAGAGGGCAAGGTGGAGGTACGGGTCGATCGCCTGGGTCTCCGTCGTGACGATGGATCCGTCGAGGATGAGGTCGCCTCCGCCCTGGACGACGAGAGAATACGCCCGGTGGCTTCCGTCCTTCGCGAACCTGAGGCCGCCGCCCGTCAGGGTGAGGCTCCCGCCCGCGTCGATCGTGATCGTGCCGTCGACCGTGTAGACGACGCCCGAGCAGGTCTGGGCCGTCGTGATCGTCCAGTCCCCCGTGATCACCCCGCCGACCTGGTCGCAGGGGCCCGCGACGGCCGAGGGCGCTAGGGCCACGACGGCGAGGATGCCGCCGACGACAATCGTCCAGACGATCAGGGCGGACAGCGCCTTGCGCGGCGTTCCGGCTGGGTTAAACATCCCGAGACCTCCCGCGGTCGAATCGCCAGGATTCATCCTGGAGGCTACAACCGGTGGGCATCTTGGCGACCCACCTGTCCGAGTTTATAAATAGGTTACCGGCCGATTATCCGTCCCGATAGGCAGACGTTCTCGAACCCGAGAACGTCCATTTTCTATGGAGGGACATAATTATTACCGCGTGACTATGAAAATCGGGCCGAGGGCCCGGAAAACGGCCGCGCGGAGCGCGCCCCGAACGGTGCGCAGGGACGTCCCGAGCTCACATGACCTTCTTCTTGAAGACCTTCTTGACCGACGGTGCGGCCTCCTTCTTCGCGGACTTCTCCTCCGCGCTCATCCGGTGCCCGCAGGCGTAGCACATGATCGCATCCGAGGAGATCAACGTGCCGCAGGCGGGACAGGGGAGCTCGGAGTCGGAGGACTCCTCCGCGGGGGCCTCTTCCTCGAGGCGGTGCCCGCAGGCGTAGCACATGATCGCATCCGAGGAGATCAACGTGCCGCAGGCGGGACAGGGGAGCTCGGACTCCCCCGATTCTCGCTCCGCCTCGGGCGCGGGCGCCACGGCGGGCTTCGGGACCGGCTTCTCGA
>MGWD01000029.1:4560-22398 GCA_001800825.1 Euryarchaeota archaeon RBG_19FT_COMBO_69_17
CCGGGACGGGGGGCGGGGGCCTCACGGCGGGGGCGGGAGCCGGAGCGGGAGCGGGCTTGGCGACGACGGGGGCGGGGGAAGGTGCCGCGGCTGGCGCGGGAGCCGGTGCCGCACGGACGGACTGCTCCCGGGCCAATAGGGCCTTCTCCCGGTCCGCGAGCTTCCTCGCCTCCTCCGCGATCCTCGTCCGGGCCGCGGCGAGGGCCTCCTCCTCCCGGGCAATCTTCTTCTCGCGGTCGAGGGCGGTCTGGCCCCGTGCGATCTGCTGCTCCAGGGCGGCCTTCTGGTCGGCGAGGAGCTTCAGGATTTCCTCCTGACGGCCCGCAATCTCGTTCTTCCGGGCGGCGATCTCCGCGGCGTGGGACGAGATCTCCTGGTCCCGCCGGGCGAGCTCCTCCTCGCGCCTCACGAGCCCCTCGAGGCGCTTCGCGAGCTCCTGCTCGCGCGACACGAGCTCGTTCTCCTTCTGGAGGACCTTCTGCCTGGTACCTTCGAACTCCTGCTCTCGCTGGGACAGGCCCCGCTCCTGCATCTCGAGCTCCTTCTCCCGGGCCCGGAGACCCTTCTCCCGGCCGAGGAGCGCGTCCCGCTCCTCTGTGAGCGCGGCGCGATCCTGCTCCAGGGACTGCCGGTCCTCGTCGAGCTTCGCCTGTTGCTCCTCGAGGGCGGCCTCGCGGTCCTTGAGCTCGACGTCGCGGGCCTTGAACTTCTCTTCGATCTGCTTCAGAGCGTCCAGCGCGTCCAAGTACGATCCTTCGGGCATCTACGGTGTCCCCCTTGGGGGTTCGATGGGGCTCGCCAGGCGCCTCCCGGGCACCGTGGCGTGAAACGGACGGGTCATGGGAGACCTCCCGTCTCGAAGATGGGGCCCATCACGGTGAGGCCTCCCTTCCTCGGTTCGACGGCATGCTTCTCCATGGAGTGCTCGACGGCACGCATCTTCTCGACCTGAAGGTACCGGACGAGCTTGCCCCGGGAGCGGTCCATCCCGAGCATGAGGATCCCGTCCACGAGGAAGCCCTCGTTCCCGAGGAGCTGACTCTCCGCGTCCGCGCTCCGCTCCATGATGACGAGGGAGATGAGGTTGTTGTCCCGCAGCATCTTGAAGAAGTAGAACATCCGTTTCCGCATGTTCGACGTGTTCTCCATCAGGGAGTACAGGGCCCCCAGGGAGTCCAGGCCGAACATCTTGAACTTGGGGCCGTGAATCTTCTTGTAGTGTGCGATCATTTTCTCGATAAACGCGATGTAGTCCGTCTGGTCCTCGGGACCCACGACCGCGTCGACCTCCCGGAGGTCCGTGAAGTCGGAGATCTGCATGTTCAGGGAGAGGTCCACGCCCAGGGACTCCATGTTCCGGAGATGGGACTGGACCGTCTCCTCGAGCGTCGTGTAGAGCCCGAACTCCCCCGACTGCTTCAGGTATCGCGACATGAGGGCGTAGCAGAAGGAGGTCTTCATCGAACCCGGCGGTCCGGTGACGAGGACGACTTTCGGCGGGGTCACGTCCGTGCGGAGGACCTTCTCGAGGCCGTCGATCGCAGTACGGAACGTCATGGCTTTCCGCCGTGGGCATCGTCTCACGGGTGGAGGGCTCACTTAACGGTTTCTCGCTGATTATCCAGGTTGAGCACTTATCATTCTCTGTACCGATACCGGAAAGTCTTTTTAGTGAGCGACGGGTCGGAAACGCGTTCGCGTTTCGAGGTGTGCAGCTACGCCTCCTAAGGAGACTAAGGTCTGCCCCGTCTGCGACTCGACGATCCCCGCGGACGCGCGGCGGTGCGAGTCCTGCCAGACAGACTTAAGCCTCTTCGACGTCCGCGGGGACGGGAGCGTGGAGGTCGCCGATCTCCATGCGGCGGAGGGACGTAGCATCGACGAGATCCTGGCCTCCATCACGGGCGGTCGCGATGTCGGGTCGGACATCTTCGAAACCCTGAAGAGCGTCGCGAAGGCCCCCGGCGGGGCGGAGGAGACCCTCGCGAGCCGCGCGAGGGCGACCGCAACAACGGCCGTCCCCCCCGAGCCCGAGGCGGCCTTCGTCTGTCCCGTCTGCAATACGTCCGTGGAAGGGGACGCGACCGCGTGCCCAGGCTGCGGCGCCCAGTTCGTGGAGGGAGAGGCCGCGGAGTTCGAGTGCCCCGTCTGCAAGTCCGCGGTCGCCGAAGACGCGGACCGGTGCCCGAGCTGCGGGGTCCAGTTCGCGGGAGACGAGGAGGCCGAGTCGCCTCCGAGGCCCGAGCCGGAGGTCGCTCCGCCCGCGCGAGCCCCTCCGGTCCCGCCTGTGACGCCCTCCGAGGCCGCCTTCCGGAGCGATCTCCGGACGCGCCTTCAGGCCACCCAGAGGGCGCGGCGGGAGGCGCCCGTCGAACCGCCGAGCGGAGACCGCAAGCTCATGTACCGGGAGCTGCCGAGGCTCGTGAACGAGGTGAAGGCCCGCCTCGTGTCCGCGAAGAAGCTCGGCATCCCGATCGAGGACGAGAAGCGCCTCATCAACGACGCGATTGCGGCCGGGAAGAGGCGCGACATCGAGCGCGCCGTGGGCCTCATCGACGAAGCGAAGCATGCCCTCGACATCGCGTTCACGGACTTCATCGGAGGGCGGATCCAGTCGTTCCTCGGGGAAGTGTCCAAAGCCGGCACACGCCGGGGACCCGAATTCGAGAGGGCCCTCGAGGAGGCCGTGGAGCGCCTCGAAGGGGGAGACTACGACGCGGCCTGGGAAGGGTTCGAGGACGCGTCCGCCGGCTTCCAGACCCAGGCGAAGGGGTACCACGAGGCGCGGGACGCCCTCGCGCGGGACGAACGGGTCCTCGCCGAGGTCCGGGCCCTCGGGATGGACACGAAGGAGATCGAACAGCACCTCAAACCCGGGAGGGACGCCCTCGGCCGGCAGGACACGAACGGGGCCCTCCGGAACGCGAAGGCGGCCCACGAGGCGGTCCTGCGGCTCGTCCCCGCGTTCGTGAACGAGGAGATGCGCAAGGCGCGGAACACCCTCCTCGACCTCAAGATGCGCGGAGGGGACCTCTCGAAACCGATCGGGATCCTGAAGGCCGCGAGCGTCCACGCGAAGAAGGAGGAGTGGTCGGACGCCCTGCGGTACATCAAGGAGTTCCACAAGGAGGTCGGGGGACGCTGACCCGGCGTCGGGTCAGCCGAACCGGACGACGTCCATCTCGCGCTCGAGCATCTTGAGCTCCTGCTCCCTCAGCGTCGCCGGGCCCAGGGACATGAGGAAGACGCTCTGGCTCTCCGACATCGTGTCGACGAGCCTCCGCGCGAACTTCAGGACCGCCTCGAAGGAGTTGTTCGAGACGAGGTATTCGAGCCCGTCCAGGAGGACCGCAGCCCCGGGCTTCTTCGACATGAAGTCCTCGATCTCATAGACGATGCGCTCGAGGGCGGGAGGGATCGTGGGAGCCTCCTTGCTCTCCCGGTCCGTGAGCCACAAGACCCGGTCTGCCTCGAGGGTGAACCTCTCACGGATCCGCTTTGGGTTCGTGCGGGTGATCACGAGTCCCGCCTTGCCCCGCTCGAACGCCCGCTGGAACAGGCGGAAAGCCCCGTCGGGGCGGTCCTCCTCGACGAGGTAGCTGCGGCCCGGGGTGAGGGACCGCTCGGCATCCTCGACGGAAAGGATCCCCTCCCTCGGGGCCTCCCCATTCACCTCGCGGAGGACCTCCTTCGCAAGGTCGCGGGTGATGGGCCGGCCCATGAGGGAGGAGAATGCGACGACGCGGTTGAACGCCCCGCCGAGTTCGCGCACATTGTCCTCGACGAGGTCCGCGATGTAGGTGAGGACGTCGTCCGAGACGTCCGCGCGGGCGTCCGATGCCCGGCGTCGGAGGATCGCGACACGGGCCTCCTTCGAGGGCGGCTGGATCGTCGCGACGACGCCAGATTCCAAGCGCGAGACGAGGCGCTCATCGAAGTCGGGGATCGCCTTCGGGGCGCGATCGCTCGCGAGGACGACCTGCTTGTCCGAAGCGAGGAGGTCCTCGAACGTGTGGAGGATCTCCTCCTGGATGTCCGGCCGCCCCGTCACGGTCTGCACGTCATCGAGGAGGAGGCAGTCCGCCGCGCGGACCCTCGCACGGAACACGGGTAGGGTCCCCCGTTCCTTCGCCTCGAGGAACTCACCGAAGAAGGCGGGGCCTGACGTACAGAGGACCTTGAGGTCCTTGGACCGCGCGCGAACGTCGTTCCCAATCGCATGGAGGAGATGGGTCTTTCCAAGTCCGGGCCCCGAGGCGACGACGAGGGGGTTGTACGCGGTTCCGGGCTGCTTTGCGACGGCGACGGCGGCCGCGTGGGCGAAGCGGCTTCCCTCCGAGACAACGAAGGCGTCGAAGGTGAACTGCTGGATGAGGTTCGTCGCCTCGTCTCGGGTCGGCGCCGGCCCCTCAAGGACCCGGGCGACGTCGTCCGAGGAGTGCGTGGGCGCCTCCGGCTGCATGGCCTGCTGCTTCATGACGAGCTGGAGGACTTTCCGCGTCCGCTCCTGGGAGTCCTTCTCGCGGACCTGCTCAAGCTCCCGCCTCGTCTCGATCTGCCGTCGGCCCTCGATCGCGTCCCGGAGGCTCTCGACCTCCGCGTCGATGTCCGGATGCTTGAGGGCATCCTTGAGCTTCCGCCGGATCGCCTCCGCACGGCTCTCGAAGCCCTTCACGTCGATTCGGCCGAGGGTCTCCTCGACGGCCTCGGCCCTCCGGATCGCCTCGTTCAGGGAGAGGAACGCGACCGTGAGGGCCGTCGGGTCGCCCGGGAGGACCGTCTCGACGGAGGAGACGTCGTAGCCCTTCGCCTTCCACGTGGTGAGCCGGCGCTCGACCTCCTCCCGGTCCACGGGCTGGGGGACCTTCGACTTCTTCACGACCTTCGTGGGGCGCTCGAGGACGCTGTCCACGTACTCGTGGAGGAGGTTGTCCATGTCGACCCGCGCGTGGAGCTCGAGGGAGCAGCTCTCGTCGTAGGAGTCCTGCCATACCTGCTTGAGGGCGGACCGTCCCTTGAGCCGCGTGTCCCCCTTCAAGTGGAGGCTCGCCTCGGGGTTCCCGCCGCGGAGCAGGACGACTCCCTCGGACCGACCGCCCGACGCGTTGCGGACGGTCCTCACGTAGCCGGAGAAGGAATACTTCTTGAGATCGAGGAGGAGCTGCTTGAGGGCGCTCGCGCCACCCCGGGTCGTGCGGATGAGTTTGCCCTCTGGGAGAAGGAGGTCCTGGGGCGTAGGGGTCCCTCGGTGTATCCTGTCCATTCGGGTCCCTGCCCTAAAAAGCTTCCAAGTCGGTTTCCCTTTTTGAGAACACGCCCGAAGAAGATGGCTTCGAGGGGTCGGGCGGGTGACGACGCGAGGTGCGTGCGGACCGCGACCGTCGTCCGTTCGAGGCTTCGCCGCGCGAAGGCGCGGGTGCCCGCGGACCGGCGTTCACATGTGATTTCCCGCCTTCCAGCGGAGGCCGGCCGGCGGGCTTTACAGTGCGACGAAAAAGGCTATTAGTCCCCTGGATGTGTCCTCGCCCGCCATGGCCCGCGACTTCTTCACGATGGATGATTTTGACCTCTCGGGCCGTACGGTCCTCCTGCGCGTGGACATCAACTCCCCGATCGATCCCGCGACAGGGCGGCTCCTCAACGATGCCCGCCTCAGGGAGCACATCGCGACCCTCCGCGACCTCCCGTCCTCGAAGGTCGCCATCCTGGCCCACCAGTCCAGGCCCGGGAAGGACGACTTCACGACCCTCGAGGCCCACGCGGAGCGCCTGGGCGTCCTCCTCGGCCGCCCCGTGGCCTACGTGGACACCCTGTACGGCCGCCACGCGATCGAGGCCGTCAAGGCCCTCGAGGCGGGGCAGGTCGTCGTCCTCGAGAACACGCGCTTCTACGCGGAGGAGGAGGCCCTCGCGGACCGGACGTTCGAGAAGATGGCGAAGAGCCACATCGTCCGCCGCCTCGCCCCCCTTGCGGACTACTTCATCCTTGACGCCTTCGCGGCGGCCCACCGCGCCCAGCCGAGCCTCGTCGGGTTCTGCGAGGTCCTCCCCACCCTCGCGGGGCGGGTCATGGAGCGGGAGCTCGTCATGGTGGGCAGGGCTCTCCAGAGCCAGGAGCGTCCGAAAATCGCGGTCTTCGGCGGCGTGAAGGCGGACGACTCCATCGCGATCAGCCGCCACATGCTCGAGAAGGACGTCGTGGACAAGGTCCTCACGACGGGCGGGGTCGCGAACCTGTTCCTCCATGCCCAGGGGATCGATCCCGGCGCCCCGACGACCGACTTCATGCGAAAGGAGGTCGAGGGCTACGACGGCTTCGTCGGGACGTGCAAGGAGCTCCTCGCGAAGTTTCCGGGCCGGATCCTCGTGCCCACGGACGTCGTCGTGAACGACAGGGGCCGGCGGAAGCCGCTCCCCGTCGCCTCCCTCCCCTCCGACCTCCCCGTCCACGACATCGGCCTCGACACGATCGCCCGGTACGTGGAGGAGATTCTGCGCGCCCGGACCGTGATCCTGAACGGCCCCGCGGGCGTCTTCGAGCTCGAGGAGTTCTCCGTTGGCACGCGGGAGGTCTTCCGGGCCGTCGCGGAGACGGAGGCGTTCACGGTCGTGGGAGGTGGGCACACGGTCGCCGCGATGGAGAAGTTTGGGCTCCAGGAACGGATCGATCATGTGTCCACGGGGGGCGGGGCCCTCATCAACTTCCTCGCGGGGAAGGAGCTGCCCCTCGTCACGGCCCTACGGCGGTCCTACGAGAAGTTCTCGAGGGCGACGTGACCGCCGAAGACAGGGTTAAGTACGGGGCGACCCTAGGTGCGGCGATGGCCCGGGGTTGGTTCCGGCGCCCGGAGGAATGGGGGGTCGAACCCGTCCCCGCGGACCGCCGACGCCTCCGCGGGATCGACGTGGGGATCCTCTGGTTCTCCCTCGGCGCGGGCCTCCTCGTCCTCTTCGCGGGCGCGATCCTCGCGATGCCCCCGTTCGGCCTCAGCCTTTTCGAGGTCCTCGTCGTCGGGATCGTCGGGTCCGTGATCGGCTCCCTCATGCTCGCCGCCGCGGGCCAGATCGGAGCGAGGCACGGGGTGCCCACGATGGTGAGCCTCCGGCCCGTCCTCGGCCGGAAGGCGTCGTGGATCCCGAGCGGCCTCAACGCGTTCCAGCTCCTCGGCTGGGCCTCCTTCGAGCTCATGATCATGGGCCTCGGGCTCACCCTCATCTCGGGCGAGTTCCTCGGGAGCGCGACCCCGTTCGTGTGGATCGGCGTGCTCGCCTTGTGGGTCACCCTCCTGGCCCTCGGAGGCCCTCTCGTCGTCGTACGCGCGTGGCTCGAGCGGTTCGCCGTGTGGCTCGTCCTCGGGAGCACGGCGTACCTGACGGCGATCGTCGTGACGGACCCCGCGTTCCTCGCGAGGTTCTTCGATCCCGCGGTGGGCGGGGAGCGGCCCCTCGGGGTCGCCCTCGACCTCGTCATCGCGATGCCCATCTCCTGGTGGCCCCTCGTCGCGGACTACAACCGGTTCGCCCGGAGGCCCCGGGACAGCTTCGCGGGGACCTTCCTCGGCTACACCCTGAGCAACTCCTGGTTCTACTTCCTCGGGGCCGCGGTCCTCGTCGTCTTCGGGCTCGCCGGGGAGAGCACGGGCGCGGTCCCCTTCGTCCGCGCGGTCGTCGGCACGGTCCTCGGCTCCCTCGTACTGCTCCTGATCATCGTCGACGAGACGGACAACGCCTTCGCGAACGTGTACAGCGCCGCGGTGAGCACGCAGAACATCGCGCCGTCGATGGGCCAGCGGGGGCTCGTCCTCGCGACGAGCGCGGGGGCGTTCCTCGCGGGGTCGTACCTCGCGAGCCGCTGGGAGGCCTTCGCCCACCTGTACGAGGGGTTCCTCCTCCTCGTCGGCGGGATTTTCGTCCCCCTCCTCGGGGTCCTCGTCGCGGACCAGTTCCTGCGCCGGTCCTATGCGCCTGCGGAGTTCGCGGACGCCGCCCCGGCCCTGAGGATCCACGCCCTCCTCGCGTGGGCCTGCGGGGCCGCCCTCTATTTCGCGATCTCGGGGGTCTGGCTCGTCGGCACGGGCGTCGTATGGATCGAGGCCGTCCTCCCGAGCCCGATCGGCGCGAGCCTGCCCTCCTTCGCCCTCGCGGGGGCCGTCCACGCGGTGGCCTCGAGGCTTCGAGAGCCCGCCGCGGAGCGCGCGTCGACGTGAGGGTCTCAGGCCTGATTATCACGAGCCCGCGGCCGCTTCTGTTATCAGGGGGGATTCCGAGGGCGACAAGCCTTTTTAACGACAGGGGGACGGCGACCCGATACGGGAGACCGTGAAGGCTCCGATGCCCCCGCCCGGGGGGAGGCTGTCCAGGGAGCGCCATCCTGGGACCCGATGCGCTCTCGCGATCCTCGTCGTCCTAGCCGTGGCCCTCCTCGCGGTGCCGCCGCGGGCTGCCGCGGGCGCGGAGATCCTGCGGGAGTCGTACGCGCCCGCGACCTGGGACACCTCCTTCGTGAACGTGTGGGGGAACCAGCGGGTCGCCCAGTCGTTCATCGCGCGGACGGACTTCCTCGTCACCCACATCGACCTCTTCGTGTTCGACCAGCCCGAGACGACGGAGCCCGACATCCTCCAGGTGTCGATCGCCGCAGACGCGGGGAACCAACCGGGGGCCGCCCTGGGCACGACCGCGAAGCAGGGGATCCGGAACTGGACGTGGGTTGCGTTCGCCCTCTACCCCTGGGTGCCCCTGACGACGGGACGGCGGTATTGGATCGTCGCGGATGACGCCCAGCCAAGGCCGAAGGGCTACGAGTGGGCGATGAACCAGCCCGGGGGCTACGGTGCGGGCGAGGCCCAGTGGTACGACGCGAGCGCAGGGACCTGGACGAACGGCACGGGTGCGGACCTATTTTTCCGCGTCTTCGGGGTGTCGGGGCCCTCCCTCGTCCTTCAGGTCGAGCCCGGCCTGATGCCCGCGGACCCCGGCGACGGGGTCCCCATCGACATCTTCTTCAACAACAGCGGGAACGACCTCGCGCGGACCGCGACCGTGGACGTGGACCTGCCCGCGGGCCTTGCGTACGTCTCCGACGACGCGGCTGCGGGAGGCGGCGTGGAGACCGCACCCCTCGTCTGGACCTTCACGGACGTCGGCATGGGGTCCCACCGGATGACCCTCTGGACGACCGTGGAGCCCGATCCCTCGTACTACGATGGCGAATCCCTCGTCGCCTGGGTGTACCTCAACTACACGGACGCCACGGGCCAGCGGCAGGCGCCCTCCTGGGACGTCGCGACGGTCACGGTCCTCGTGCCCTACGTCCGGACCCAAGCCTATCCGTCCCCCTCCCACGTCGCCCCTGGCGAGACGTTCAACTTCACGGTGTCCTTCTTCAACCTCGGGTCGGGCCACGCGGAGTACCTGTGGCTCAACGCGACGGCGGGGGACCGGCTCGCGATCCTCGGGGACGACGCGGGGACCGCGGGCGGCACGACCGTCGGCGCGCAGGCATGGCTCTTCCGGAACGTGAGCGCGCAGGCGTACGTGTTCAACGTCACGGTCCGGGCGGACCCCGACGCATGGCCCGGGGACCGACTCGAGCTCCACCTCACGACGACGTACACGGACGGCGGCGGCCACCTCTTCGGCGTGCGCGAGGCGACGGGGAGCGCCTCGATCCACGGCCCGAGCATCGTCGTCGAGCTGGCGGCCGACGCGAGCCGCGTCCATCCGGGAGAGACGGTCCGTCTCGTCGCGTACCTGAACAACACGGGGGACGAGGCCTCCGCGACCGTGTGGCTCAACGTGACCCTCCCCACGGACCTCACGGTCCAGGACTCCCAGCCCATCCCTGGCGTTCGGACCGGAGACGTCCTCGCGTACGAGTTCGCGTCCCTGGCGCCCGGGGCTCACGCCCTCTCCCTCCGCCTTCGGGTGGACCCGAACGCGACTCTCGCGGCCTCCCTTTCGGTCATCGCCAGGGCGAACGTCTCCCGCGCGGGGGGCGGCCTCCTAAGGCCCACCTCGGCCCGCGCGGACCTCGTCGCCGTCCAGCCGCGGTTTGCGGTCCGCCTCACGGCGAACACGGGCCGGATCGCGACGGGCGACACGGTCGCCCTCCTCCTGACGTGGAACAACTCCGGGAACGAGCCGGCGGCCCGGATCTGGCTCAACTTCACCCTCCCCGCGAAGACCCTCCTCCTGAACAGCACGGCCCCGTGGTCCTTCACGAACGGGACCGCCGCGGGCTGGCTGCTCTCCGGCGTGGGCCCCGGGGAGGGGACGATCGGGGTCCTGATCCAAGCGAACGGTCGCCTCGGGAACGGGGAGGACCTCGTGGCCCGCCTCGAGCTGGCCTACGAGCGCCCGGACGGCTCCGTCTCCGTCTCCGCGGTCGCGAGCCTCGCCTTCGAGGGGGTCGAAGGGGGCGTCGCCTCCTTCGGCTTCGAGCTCGTCGTCATGTGGCTCGCGATCCTCGCGGCGATCTTCCTCCTCTTCCTCGTCCTCGGCTACATGGACCTCCTCCCCCGCCGCCGGTCCCTCATCGACGACGTCTTCCTGCTCCACAACAGCGGCATCCTGATCTGCCACTACTCGACGACCCTGCGGCCCGACGTGGACTCGGACATCGCGAGCGGGATGCTCATGGCCGTCCGGAACTTCGTCGCCGACGCCCTCCGTTCGAAGAACGGGACCCTCCAGGAGCTGAAGTACGGGGACCACCGGATCCACATGGCCCATGGGCAGCACTCGATCCTCGTCGTCTTCACCCGGGGCGGGAACGGCCGGTCCCTCGAGACGCGGATGGCCGAAGTCCTCCGCGACGTCGAGACGGCCTACTTGAAGGTCCTCGAGTCCTGGAGCGGCCGGACGGAGGACTTCAAGGGGGTCGAGGAGATCCTCCGGAGACTCGTCGACGGGTGAGCCGGGGCCGTCCGGGGGCCTCCGGCTGAGGCGAGGGCCTCCCCCCGGGTCCGGACGGCTGCGTCCTCAGGCGAACACGGCGGCCGTGTACGCGTCCTGGTTCCGGTTGCCCGGCACCCCGTTCCGGAAGTCGGACCACGCGGGCCAGGACATCCTCGTCCCGGCGGCGATCTGGTTGTAGTCCCCGATGAAGCTCGACCACACGGCGGGGTCCGAGGACGCATCGCTCACCCGGACGTTCACGAAGGACCGCCCGCCGTCCTGCGACCGAGCGACGTACTCGTTCAGGAGGTAGTCGTTCGGGTCGTCCCGGCGGTCGTAGAACGCGACGTCCACGCGGCCGTCGGGTCCGACGGCGACCCACGGGAAGAACTGGGCGGCCGTGCCCGCGTCGTCGTTCACCCGCACGGGGGAGGACCATGTGACGCCCCCGTCATCGGACGACTTCAGGAGGATGTCCGCGTCCCCCGTTCCCTGGTCCGCCCACGTGAGATACAGGCGGCCGCGGAAGGGGCCCGTGCTCGCGTCCGCCGCCGCGACGGGGTACGTGTCGTGACGGTACGCGGCGTTGGGGAGCGAGATCGGCGCGACGTCCGCCTCCGCGACCCACGAAGGCGCGAAGGTGGCCCCGCCGTCCCGGGAGGCCGTCATCCAGATCTTCGTCCGCGGGACGGCACCCTGGTCGAGGAACCACTCATCCCAGACGACGTACACCTCGCCGTTCGGCCCGACCGTGACCATCGAGTCCTGGTAGTAGCCTTGCGCGTCTCCCTGGGGGATCGGCCCGCTCACCTGCTGGATGGTCCACGTGGCTCCTCGGTCGGACGATGCGGCCACCAGGATGTCGATCTGGCCGACCCCGCCGAAGCGGGTCCACGAGATGTACACGTTCCCGTCGAAGGCGCCGCCCGTCGCGTCCGCGGTCATCTGGGGGTGGTCGTGGAAGATGCTCTGGGCCTTCCCGAAGGCGACGATCACGGGCTTGTTCCACGTGAACCCGCCGTCGTCGGACCGGGACAGGGCGATGGACACGTCCCGGATGTCCCCGCCCGTCGGGGTGCCCCGGAAGAAGATCCCGCCCGCGTACGCGGACCCATCGCGGTCGAAGGCGAGGATGGGATCGCCGCCGAACTGGTACGTGCTCAGGATCCCCCGCGGTCCGCCGGGATAGCCGGGGACGAGGTTCGCGGTCCAGGTCTTCCCGGCATCGTCCGTCGTGTACATCCCGACCCAGACGCTCGCGCCCACCGCGCGGAGCCGGTAGTCGTTCGAGCCCACGAGGACGTTGCGGTCGTCGAGAGGATTCACGGCGACGGCGATCTCGTTCTGGGGTTGTGGATCGTCAAACGTCTGCAGGTTCGGGCCTACCCGGATTCGTCCGTCGGTTGGGGTGAACGGGGTCCCGGCCGTCACCATGGCCATGAGGCGACTGCCGGGTTCGGCCGACGCGGGCAGGATTGCGGGGAGGCGGGATTCCGCGGGGAGAGACCACAGGGTCGTCGCGCCGGGAGCGAGGAGCACCGCGGCGACGAAAACGGTCAGCAGAACGAGCCCACATCGAGTCGGTCGAGCGAGGCGCATCGTCCCCTCCTCATGGATTCGAATCCGGAGGGGATACCTCCGTCCGGGCGCATAAAGGAGACGGGACCGCCTGGGGCAGGCGGGACGCCGCCCAAATCCATAAGAACCGAGCCCGCATCCGAGCGCCCATGCGATGGATGCCGCGGTTTGGGTCCCGGGGGAGTCTCGCGGTCCTGGGTGCGGTCGTGGTCCTCGTGATCCTCCTCGTGTGGATGGTCCTCGCCTACAACGCCCTCGTCGCGAAGGAGACGGCGATCGAGGCTCAGTGGGCGGAGGTCGAGAACCGGTACCAGCTCAAGGTCGACAAGATCCCCCAGCTCGTCGCGGCCGCGGAGGGATACCAGGAGTTCGAGCGGTCGACCCTGGAGAACATCACGCGCCTCCGCACCCAGTGGAGCAATGCGAGCACGATCGACCAGTGGATCAACACCTCGAACGCGATCGACCAGAACCTCTATTCCCTGTGGCTGACCTACGAGGCCTACCCGACCCTCTTCGCGGGCACGCTCGTCCAGGACCTCATGTTCGAGATCTCGGGGGTCGAAAACGAGATCGCCGTGGCGCGGATGCGCTACAACGAAGCCGTCCAGGCCTACAACACCCAGATCCGCTCGTTCCCCGACATGCTCGTCGCGGGGTGGGGCGGTTTCCAGGAGCGCGACTACTACAATCCGCCGGTCACGATCCCGGGCGCGCCGTGATGCCTGCGGTGGCGCCATGCGGAAGGGGCTCCTCGCCTGCGCGGTCGTCATCGCCTTCGCGACGACGTGGGGACCCGCGACCGCCCAGGACGTCCCGACCCTCTACCTGTACGTGAACGACCTCACGCAACCCGGGGCCCTGTTCTCCGACGAGATCCAGGCCCTCGACGACCTGTGCTTCCAGGTCGACGACCTGACCTCCGCGGAAGTCGCCATCCTCCTCGTGAACACGACGGCACCCATGGGCATGAACCTGTTCGCAGTCGAGACGTTCGAAGCGAACGGGATCGGGAAAGAGGGCCTCGACAACGGCGTGCTGATCGTCCTTGCCACGGACGACCGGGAATGGAGGATCGAGGTCGGCTACGGCCTCCAGGGCATCCTCCCCAACGCGTTCGTCGGGCGCGTCGGCGTGGACAACATCACGCCCCACCTCGACCGAGGAGATTACTTCTCCGCCCTGTACGAGGCGACATGGACCATCGGCCAGCAGATCGTGGACCGCTATGACCCGGGAGGCGCGGCCGAAGGCACGCCTCAGCTCATCGTGATCGACTGGTGGGCCGTCGGGGTGTCCGTGGCCGTGTTCCTCGGGGTGGCGTTCCTCACGAAGGGCCGCGGGTACCTCTGGTTGGGCAACCTGTTCAAACGAGGCGGCTTCGGAGGAGGACGGTCGGGCGGCGGCGGGGCGAGGGGGAAGTACTAGGGAGGGCAGAAGCCGCCGGAGGGCTTCGATCCCCCGACCTGCAGTTTACGAAACTGCCGCTCTACCGGGCTGAGCTACGGCGGCGCGAGGCCCACGGAAAGGGTCGTCGGCCATAAAGGTTGTGAGACGGCGTGCGCGAGCGGACAACGTTTAAGCGCGCTCGTCCCATCGCGGCGTCGTGGACCGGGTCACGGGCGCCTTTTACGACGGCACGCGCGTGCGCGCGGGCACCGTGGGCTGGGAGGACGGGGTGATCACGGAAGTCACGTCGTCCCGGGCCAAGGCGCCCCTCGCGAAGGGACTCGTCCTCCCCGCGTTCTGGAACGCCCACACCCACCTCGGGGACGCGGTCGTGACCCAGGAGCTGCGGGGGAGCCTCGAGGACCTCGTGGCTCCGCCCCACGGCCTCAAGCACCGGGTCCTCGCGAGGGCGAAGGACGACGCGGTCATCGCCGCGATGCGGCGAGCGATGACGACGATGGTCCGCACGGGGACCGTCGGCTTCACGGACTTCCGCGAGGGAGGCCTTCGCGGGCTCAAGCTCCTGTACGCGGCCCACGCCGCCCTCCCGGTCCGCGGGGTCGTCCTCGGACGTCCCGGCGGTCTCGCGTATGATGGGCACGAAGTCGCGGCCCTCCTGAGAGCCTCCGACGGAATCGCGGTGAGCGCCCGCGCGGACTGGCCCCCGGGGGACCTCGAGAACGTCGCGCGGGACGCGCGCCACGCGGGGAAACCCTTCGCCCTCCACGCGTCCGAGCGCGTCCGGGAGGACATCGACGCCGTCCTCGACCTGAAGCCGGCCTTCCTCGTCCACATGGTCCACGCGACGGACGCGGACTTCGAGCGGTGTTCGGATGCCGACGTGCCGATCGTCGTGTGCCCGCGGTCGAACGCGTTCTTCGGGATGACGCCGGACATCCCGCGGATGCTCCGCGCGGGGGTCGAGGTCCGGCTCGGGACGGACAACGCGATGATCAACGCGCCCTCCATGCTCCGAGAGATGGAGATGGCGTATCGCGTCGCCCGCGGGAGGGGCGGGATCGCCGCGAAGGAGGTCCTCGACATGGCCCTCCGCGGCCGGAAACTATTAGACGCGGGCGCGGTTCCCGGGATTCGAACCGGGGATCCCGCGGACCTCGTCGTCCTCGACGTCCCCGGAGGCCCCCACGGGCTCGCTTCGCTCCTCCGCGCGGTGGCGAGCGATATCGTGCTCGTCGTGGCCGGGGGAACGCCATGGCACGCCGCGACGCTCCCGCAACGGCCCGCCCGGGCTCCCGCGAGCCGACGGCCCGCGACCTGATGACGAAGAAACCGATCGTGGCGACGCTCCCCGGCACGCGGACGGACGTCCTCCGGCTCCTCGTGAAGCACCGGATCACGGGCGTCCCCGTCGTACGGAAGGACGGGACCCTCGCGGGCTTCGTGGCGCGGGCCCACATCTTCGCGAAGCCGGAGGAGGAGCAGCTCGCGATGGTCATGGCCCGGGACCACCCTGCGATCGAGGACGCCGCGACGATCACGGAGTGCGCGACGGTCCTCGCGGAGATGAACGTATCCTACCTCCCCGTCGTCCGGAAAGGGAATCTCGTCGGGATCATCACCCCCGTCGACCTCCTGAAGCATATCGCGAAGATGGGCGTGGAGACGCCCGTGGAGCAGCTCACGCGCCAGCCCTGCGTGGCCGTGCACGCGGGCACGCCGATTAACGTGGCCTCGGAGGTCATGCGCCACGGGGAGGTCACCGCGGCCCCCGTCCTCGGGGACGACGGCCACCTCGTCGGGATCGTCACGGACCGGGACGTGTTCGCCCTGAGCCGGGTGAACGGGACCGTCGCCCAACGGGAGCTCGGGATCGCAGGGGACGAGGACGCGTGGGCGTGGGAAGGCCTGCGGAACGTCATGCGCCTCTACTGGGAGGAAAAGAAGATTGACCTCCCGAGGAACCCCGTCCGGGACATCATGTCGAAGCCCGTGACCGTGTTCCGGAAGACGAGCGCCTCGGACGCCGCGAGGATCATGGTCAAGAACGACTTCGGGCAGCTCCCCGTCGTCGACAACCAGGACCGGCTCCTCGCGATGCTGTACGAGCTCGACCTCATGTGGGTCGTCGCACGGCGGAGCTGAGGGCTCGCGCCCCGCGACGCGGCCCATCACCCTATCCTTTATCCGGACGTCGTTCCTTCCCCGCCCGGATGGCCTCCTACGACGACCTGATGTCCCTCTCCGTCCGCCGGGGGTTCCTCTGGCCCGCGGCCGACCTCTACGGCGGCTTCGCGGGCTTCTACGACTACGGCCACAACGGCGTCCTCCTGCGCCGGCGCTGGGAGGACCTGTGGATCGAGACGTTCCTCGGACTCGGGGAACACTACCACCTCATCGACTCCACGACGATCCTCCCGGAAGCGCCCCTCAAGGCGTCGGGCCACGTGGACCACTTCACGGACCTCCTCGTCGCCTGCACCCGATGCGGGGAGACGTACCGCGCGGACCACCTCTTGGAGGCCGCGACCCACGAGGAGCACGAGGGCTTGACCCCCGAGGACGCGGACGCGAAGATCCGAGCGCTGAACGTTCGCTGCACGAAGTGCAAGGGGGACCTCGGCCCCGCGAGGCCCTTCAACATGATGTTCCCCCTCGCCGTGGGCCCCTCGGGGAAGGACCGCGCGTACCTCCGACCCGAGACGGCCCAGGGCGTCTACTTGAACTTCAAGCGGGAGTTCGAGGCCCTGCGGCGGCGCCTGCCCCTGGGCCTCGCGATTGTGGGGCGCGCGTACCGGAACGAGATCAGCCCGCGGCAGGGCACGTACCGGATGCGGGAGTTCATCCAGGCGGAGCTCCAGATCTTCATGGACCCCGAGGCGTTCGGGGATCAGGTCGCGTACGCCTCCGTCGCCGACGTCCCCGTGCGGGTCGCGTGGGCCGCGGAGAAGAACGAGCCCTCCGCCCACGACGTCCCCGCGAGGGACCTCGTCGCCCGCGGCCTCCCCTCGTGGTACGCGTACCACCTCGTCGAGGTCCAGCGGTTCTACCTCGACCGGCTCGGGGTGCCGCGAGACGCGTTCCGGTTCGCGGAGCTCGACGAGCGGGAGCGCGCGTTCTACAACAAGGTCCACTTCGACGTCCAGGTGCGCCAGGAGAGCCTGGGCGGGTTCAAGGAGGTCGGGGGCGTCCACTACCGGACGGACCACGACCTCGCGGGGCACGCGGCCATGTCCCGGGAGAGACTCTCCGTGACCGTGGGCCCGAAGGCGCTCGTCCCGCACGTCCTCGAGCTCTCCTTCGGCGTGGACCGGAACGTCTGGGCCCTCCTGGATCTCGGGTTCCGCCCCGGGGAGCGGAACGTCCTGCGGCTCCCGCCTCGCCTCGCGCCCGTGACCGTCGGCGTGTTCCCCCTCGTGAACAAGGACGGGCTCCCGGAGCGCGCGGCGGCGATCCATCGCGACTTCCGGCGGCGATTCACCTCGACCTACGACGAGTCCGGGGCGATCGGACGGCGGTACACGCGGATGGACGAAATCGGGACGCCCTTCTGCGTGACCGTGGACCACGAGACCCTCGAGGGGAAGGGCGTGACCGTCCGGGAGAGGGACTCCCAGCGGCAGATCCGCGTGGAAGAGGCGGCCCTGGCCCCGACCCTCGAGCGCCTCGTCTTCGACGGCGTCCCGTTCGCGGACCTCGCGTGAGCCCATGGCCGGCGACCGCGGTCCCCATCTCCTTCGGAGGATCGAGGCGGCCGCGGCCCGAGCCGTCGGGACCTCCGACAGACCGTCCCTCGCGTTCTCCGGAGGCCTCGGGAGCGTCCTGATGGCGGCGGTCGCGAGGAAGCGCGGAGATCTGACCTGCCTCGTCGCCGGCGTGGACGCCGCCCCCGACCTGGAGGCGTCCCGCCTCGCGGAGGCGTACCTCGACTACCGCGTCGAGCGCGTCGTCCTCA
>MGWD01000029.1:22532-22806 GCA_001800825.1 Euryarchaeota archaeon RBG_19FT_COMBO_69_17
CTCGACCGAGGCGCGCGCGTACCTCCGTGTCCTACGAGTCCGCGCGCCCCTCGAGGCCGCGTTCGCGGTGCAGGTCCACCCGCACCGCCGGCTCCTCTCGGAGGCCGCGGACCTGCTCGGCCTCCCGCGGACGTTCGGACACGCCCGTCCCCGCCGCCCCGGGAGGGGGAGCGGCGTCGAGAGGGCCCTCCGTGCGGCCGCGCGGGACCAGGGAGCGCCGCTCGCCCGTCTCGTCAGGCCCGTTGATTCTCATTAGCTACCGGAAGACGGGTTC
>MGWD01000029.1:22841-46896 GCA_001800825.1 Euryarchaeota archaeon RBG_19FT_COMBO_69_17
GATGAATCAACCTCTCCGTCGTTCGCCGTCGGGCGGCTGCCGTTGGGGGGCACCCTCTGAAGCAGGATCGCAGAGCCTTCGCACTCCGGGCCATCAGCATCCTCGCCGTGCTCGTCTTCGCGGCGCTCCTGGCGATGAGCCTCGTCCCCTCCGCGCGGGGGGCGCCCGTGCGTTCGTTCTACGAGCTCGCCGTCGTCGTCGCGGAGGACTTCCCCGACTACGCGTTCACCTTCGACCTCGACTCGCCCTTCAACGGGACGAACCCCCTGACGGAGGCGTGGACGATCACGATCTCCGTCGTCGCGAGCCCCGAGCTCGAGATCGCCGGGGTCGCGGGCGGCACGTGGAACGAGGCCGCATACCATGTGAACGGGGACCACGAGACCTCGAACCTGACCGCGCGGGTCACCGCGAACACGACCGCGGCGATGGACGCGGACCTCACGCGGACGTTCTACGCGACCCTCGACGTCACGGTCGTCTACACGGACAACGAGGACGCACGCCCCCGGACGATCCGGCGGACCTTCACGTTTGCCCTGAACTACCTGGCGCCGCCCCGGGACCCGGGCCTCCTGCCCGCGGCCGCAATCGGCCTCGGCGGTGCGGGGGCCTTCGGGATCGCCCTGTTCGCGGTCAAGCGGGCGAGGATCGAGGAGCTCTACCTCATGCACGACAGCGGGCTCCTCATCCGGCACTGGAGCCGCACGAACGGGATGGCCCACGACAGCGACATCATGAGCGGGATGTTCATTGTCCTTCAAGAGTTCATCCGGGACTCCTTCAGCGACCGGCAAGGGAGCCTCGAGCATCTCCGGTTCGGAAAGCGGCAGGTCGTCATGGCGAGGGGGCGGCACACGATCCTCGCGGCCGTCGTCCGCGGTCGCTACCTGAACGGCCTCCCGGGCAAGCTCCAGCAGGCGATCGACGGCTTCGAGGGATCATACCGCGACATCCTGCCGACGTGGAACGGGAACGTGGGCATGTTCCCGCGGGTCGACGAGCTCGCGGACCGCGTCTTTCCGGGCCGTCGGCGCGGGGCCGCCGCGTGAGGCGCCTCCATTCGCAGGGCTGACATTCGGCGGAAAAGCGTTATAAGCGTGGCCCTCGCATGGTCCGCGGGCGGCCATGGCGGACGATCACATCAAGCGGAAGGTCCTCCTCCTCGGGGACGGCGCCGTGGGGAAGACGTCCCTCATCCGCCGCTTCGTCGTCGACAAGTTCTCCGACGACTACATCACGACGATCGGCACGAAGGTCACGAAGAAGGACCTCCGACTCGAGTCGCCGGGGAAGGCGATCGACCTCACGTTCATGATCTGGGACGTCCTCGGGCAGAAGGGATACAAGAACATCCAGGAAAGCGCGTTCCAGGGCGCGAAGGGCGCCCTCCTCGTGTACGACGTGACCCGGGGGGAGACGTGGCGGAGCCTCCGGGAGTACTGGCTCCCCCACCTGCAGAAGGTCGTGGGGCCGATCCCGTTCGTCGTCGTGGGGAACAAGGTGGACCTCGCGCGGGACCGGGGGCGGGCCCAGGAGGAGCTCGAGGACCTCGAGTACACCCTCGGGGTCAAGGGGTTCCTCGGCAGCGCGAAGACGGGGGAGAACGTCGAGGCGATCTTCCTCCGGCTCGCGAAGGACGTCGTCGCGGAGGCAGGGCCCAAGGTCACCGACGAGGTGTCGGAGGCCGAGGACGCGACGAGCGAGCTCATCGAGGTCACGGACCAGATCATCATGGACTTCTGCGAGGTCATGGGCGGGCACGAGGCCGCGATGCCCATCGTCCGCCAGCAGCTGACCCGGGCGGGGGTCGACGTGAAGGCGCCGACCGTGGACGGGCTGCGGCTCGCCCTCGAGTACCTCGCGGAGACGGAGTCGTCCTTCCGGAACGCGGCGGACGTCGAGGCGAGCAAGACGAAGCGCCTCGCGTGGCTCAAAGAGGTCTCCTAATCAGAGGCCGCGGACCATGTGGGGCCCCTCGAGCCGGTAGCCGAGGCCCCGGTAGTACGCGCGGGCGCCCACGCCCGACGTCACGCGCAGCTCCTGCGCGTCGTGGGAATCGCGGGCGATGCGCTCCGCCTCGGCCATGAGCCGCCGTCCGAGGCCCCGGTGCTGCCAGCGGTCCCCGGGTCGCTCCTGGAACGGGACGACGCGGCCGCACACCTTGACCTCCCGGACCGCGGCCCCCCCGGCATCGATCCGGAGACGCAGGTAGGCGAGGAGCACGTCGCGGCCCCGATCCTCGATGCTCAGGAACACCTCGCGGCCGCCGGACGCCTCGTACTCGGTGGCGACGAGCTCGACCGCGTCGGGCCTCGGCTCGATCCCCCGGAAGCCGACCTCCCGGCAGCGGATGCAGCGGCACGCGAGGCCGCGGGCCCTCAGGCGCTCCCTGGCGAGGATCCGGAGATCCCCCTTCCGCGGGCCCCCGCGGATCTGGGGCGCCCCGATCTCACGCTGGACCCGCTGGATCCGGCACCACGGAGGGACGAGGGCCTTCAGCTTCGCGACGAGCTCGACCGCGTCCTCCTCGGATAGAGGCGTGTACCGGCCGGAGCGCCAGAGGCCATGGAGGGCCGTCCCCTCGAGGACGAGGGTCGGGTAGACCTTCAGGAGGTCGGGGTGGTAGTCGGGGTCCTCGAAGAGCGCGCGGAAGGACGCGAGGTCCCGGTCCAGGTCGGAACCTGGGAGGCCGGGCATCATGTGGTACCCGACCTTCAGGCCCGCCTCCTTCGCGCGGCGGGTCGCACGGCGGCTGTCCGCGTCCGTGTGGCCTCGATGGGCTGCCTCGAGGACGTCGTCGTACGTCGACTGGAGCCCGAGCTCGACGCGGGTCGTGCCCAGGCGGAGAGCGTGGGGGACCTCCCGGCCGAGGAAGCGGTCGGGCTTCGTCTCGATCGTGAGCCCGATGCAACGGGAGGCCGCGGTCTCGTTGACCGCCTGCGCCTCCTCGAGGCCGCGGGACGGGGCGCCGTTCATCGCGTCGAGGCACCCCTTCACGAACCACTCCCGGTAGCCCTCCTCGAGGGCCGAGAAGGTCCCGCCGATGAGGATCAGGTCGACCTTGTCCGTCGGGTGGCCGATCGCCCGGAGGGCGGCGAGCCGGGCGCGGGTCTGCTCGAAAGGATCGTACCCGTGCTGGGCCGCGCGCATCGCGGCGGGCTCCGTGCCCGTGTAGGACTGGGGGGTCCCGAATCGCGGCCCGCCGGGGCAGTACACGCACACTCCGTGGGGACACGCGTGGGGAGCCGTCATCGCCGTGACCACGGCGACCCCGCTGGCGGTCCGCGACGGCTTCGTGCGGAGGAGGCCTTCGAGGGCGCGGCGGCTCGGACCTGGGAGTCGGGCGAGGACCTGGGCGTCACTCGGAAGGGCGTGGAGCCCGTGGGCCCGGGCCGCCTCGAGCTTCATCCGGTGGAGCTCCCCCTTGCTCCCGGGGGTACGGGATTCGATCCTCCCGAGGAGGTCCTCGAGGAACGCCTCGTCCGAGGTTGCGGCGGCCATCGACGGGGCCGGCATCCGCGGGCGGACATAAAGACCCCGTGGGCCCGAAAGGATGACCCCTCCCGCGTCGCTCCGGGGAGGCGTGTCCCGCCGGACGACGGCCGCGGCCGCGGGCCTCATCGCCCTGCTCCTCGCGATCCTCTACACGATCGGGATCGGGGTCACCTTGGCCGCCCGGCTCCCATGGGACCTCCCGATCCCGGTGGCGGTCCGCATCGCCGGGGGCGTCCTCGCGGCCGTCGGCGCGGCCTTTGCGGCCTGGGTCGTCGCGACGCGCAGGCTCGCCGAGGTCGTGGACTCGTCGTACGCCACGTTCGTGAAGCTCCTCCGGAGGATCCCCGTCGAGGAGCGGCTCGGCCGCACGGAGCCCCTCGTCGTCGCAGGTCCGTACCGGTTCGTCCGTCATCCGATGTACACGGGCGTGGGCGGGATGGCCCTGGGGATCGGGGTCGCCGTCGCGAGGACCCCCGCCCTCCTCGGAGCCGCCCTCTTGTGCGCCTGGTTCGCCGCCGTCGTCGCGCCCTACGAGGAGAAGGAACTCCGGGCCCTCTTCGGAGAGGCGTACGACGCGTACCGCCGCACGACCCCGCGGTTCCTCCCCATCCGCCGTCCGAGGTCCCGGGCCCGCTAGGTGGACTCCCGACTCCCCTCCGCGGCCTCCCGAGCGGGGCGCGCGAACAGGCCCGTCGCATGGGACAGCCCGACGACGAGGGACGCGAGGCCCGCGAACGCGAGGGAGGTGCCGAGGATGTCCCCGACGCTCCGGGCACGCAGGAGCGCCGTGACGGAGTCCGGCTCCACGCCGAACAGACCGAGGAGGTCCGCGACCTCGAAGAGCAGGAGGACGCCCACGCCCGCGGCCCCGAGGACGAGGCCCCGCACCCCCGCATGGGAGAGGCCCGCCGCGAGGTTCGACCTCCACAGGGCCGCGGTCAAGCCGGCCAGGACGAGGATCGACCCGAGCCCCGCGAAGAACCCGAGGAGCTGCTCCGCCTCCGCCCGAGGCAGACGGACGGCCTCGGACACCCAGCCTGAGTAGCCCCGAAGGAGCTGCGCGACGAGGTAGACCCATACGCCGAGGAACGCGGTCAGGAGCCAGCCCCGGGGCGGCGGGACGTCGTCGTAGGACAGCTGGGAGGGCATGGGGCCCGCATCGCGTACCCGGCGCAAGAAGGTTTGGAGGGCAGGGCCCGCGTCACCCGTACATCGTGTGGGGCTTCTCCGACTTCGGGGTCTCTTCGGGCACGTGCTCCATCACGTCGACGGACAGCACGACGTGGACGGGGATCAGGCGGAGCTTTCCCTTGAGCTCCGTGTGGCTCTCGTCCATCTCGATCACGATTGCGTCGTCGGGGCCGATCGCGGCGTACCCGCGAAAGACCCCCTTCGTGACCTTCGTCCGGTCCCGCGTCTCCATGGACTCGATCCGGTACCGGGACCCCTTCGTGAGCGCGATGATGCCCGTGCGGTCCATATCCTCACCGCCGCATCTGCTCCGCAAGCTTCTCGAGATGGTCCACCGTCTTCCGGTAGTTCTCCATCGCGATCTCGACGTTCGACTCAACGAAGTTCCAGGCCTTCGAGAGATTCCCGTACCGGATGCGGTAGCCCTTCCGCATCACGCCCCGCTCGTTCACGTTGACCTCGTCGAGGAGGTCCATGTCCTTGAGCTTGTTGATGTGCCGGTAGATCGTCGCCTTCGTCGTCTTGAGCTTCGCCGCGAGCTGCTCCACGGTCCATCCCTTGTCCATCCGCCCGAGGAAGCACTCGACGACGAGGCGGTAGGGGACGGACTCCCGGACGCTCTTCGCCTCCGTCTTCGGGTCATACCCCTTCGGGATGTAGCCGATCTGGGTAAGGAAGAGGAGGGCGACGTCGTCGATATCCCTGAGCGGGGTCAAGGGCGTGTTGCTGACGACGGCGATTTCGAATGGCAAGGAGAACCCCCGGGACGGTATCTCTCAGGCCTAGTTAAGCCTTGTGTTATAATAAATTCGCTAAAGTCGATAAAAGTTTGGCCGAAACATAGACGAATCGAGAAGGCCCGCGGGATCCCGGGGCCCGCGATCCCGCGCGACGACGCCGGGACGCGGACTCCGAACGCCGCGCCGCAGGGCCCGAGGGAGCACGGCATTGCGTTCGACGTAGAAAATGGTGTCGATTCGTCGGCGCCGCCCTCGAGCGTCCCCGCACGCGTGTTGTCGAGAGGAAAACGTGAAAGGGGCGGCGTCGCCGCCGCCCTGGAGCCGATCGCCGGCGTCGCGCCTCACACGAAGACGAAGATGAGGACGAGGACCGCGACGAGGAGCTGGGCCACCCGCCACACGACGACGGGGACGCTCTCCCCCGACGACGCGTACGCCCCGAGGAACAGGGCGAGGGTCAGGAAGAACCCGCCGATCCCCAGGAGGGCGTTCGCCGCGAGGATGAGCGCAGCCGCCGATCCAGCGCCTGCGACTCCGATGAGGGAGATGGCGAGGACTCCCCCGAGCAGGGTCACGAGGCCGAAGAAGACGAGACCCATGTGCTCCGAGGGCGTCTTGCCCATCTCCCAGAGCCGTTCTCCGATCCCGGGCATCGAGGACACCTCACTAGAAGCCGAAGAGCGTCGTCGAGTTCGCGAGCACCAGGAGGAGGGCCAGGAACGCGAGGATCAGCATGAACAGGCGCAGGAACGGGTCCGCGAGCTCCACGAACAGGGCGGCCCAGATGAGCCCGCCCACGAACAGGAACATCCCGAAGTGCGCGATCGCGGGTCCGTACGCGGTCGCCCAGTTCAGCCGCAAGGTCTGCTGGTCTGGCGTCTCTCCCGGGACCTCCGCTTGGCTCAGGTCCGCCATGATCGCTCCGGCCGCCATGAGTAGCAGACCGAGGACGATCCCCAGTACGGCAATCATCTTCTGCAAATTCGTCGCAGGCCCACGCAACATGGGTGGGGGGGGTGCTTGCAAGGGTTACCGCCTCTGGAGGCGACAGTTATGTAGGGATTTATATAAATTGCGAAAAATGGCGACCCCCCCTTCCTTTTTATACTCCTTCACGGAGGGGGCGGATTCGTGAGAATCACGAGGGACCCGCGAGCTCCTCCCCTGAGGGCGGTCGTCGAGAGGGAATCATCCCGCCCTACGCGCGTTCGAGGTAGTACAGGGTGTACGACTTCCGCATCGGGTTCGCGTACCCGTTGGGTTCTAGGCGGACGGGGATCCACGTTTCCGGGAGCTCGAGGAGATCCCCCTCGTCGCACTCGATCCGGTGGAGGGTGACCTTCATGGCAACAGCGCAGGGACCGTGGGCGGGCGGGACGACAAGGCTTTCGGCCAGGTTCTCGCGAGTGATTCTCGCCTCACGGTCCCGCGAGGAGCCCGTGGCCCGCGATCCGGACGTGCCCCGGCTCCCGGAGGATCGCGAGGTGGCTTCCCTCGCCCGGCACGATCGGGGGGGCGATCCCGGTGAGCGCGACGTCTCCCTCCCGTTTGTCCCGGAACCGGACGTCGCTCTCCGTCCCCTTCTTCCCGAGGGCGGCCCCGAACGCGCGGACGGCCTCGGAGTCGGACCCAAACAGGCCGACGGTGAGGGAGCCCGGGAACGGGGGCACCGCGGCGTGGGATTCGACGGCGGGCTATCAGGCTTCCGGGATGCCCGACGGGCCGCCGCGGCATCCCGCCTCCGTCGGTCCCAGGAAGGGGCCATCCGATACGTGCGGGCGGGCCCTCCATGGGCCTATGGGAGGCTCTAATATGACCATAAAACAGCTATGTCGGGGCGCCCGTCGGACAATTCTAAGGGAGAGAAACGCTTTAGATACCCATGCCGTTGCAGGGACCGAGGTCAAACAATGCCCTACCAGTACCAGGGATGGACCTTGTACTCGCGTGAGGTGAAGCTGAAGAAGGGACCGAAAGTGACGATCTACTTCTTCAGCAAGCGGAAGCCGAAGAGCGGCAAGCCCATGGACGAGATGCCGAAGGGCCGGAAGGTCGGCGTGAACAAGCGCACGGGCCTCCCGTTCCTCCGGAAAGCCTGAAGGAACCTCCGCGATCCCCAAGCCGAGGCGATGGGGAGGTCCTCGGCACCTTTTCCTTCTCACGATGCGTCTTCGTTCCAAATCCTTTTTAGCCGGGCCCCGTTCCCGGCCCCGACATGCCCGAAGGCACGGTTTCGTTCGACGTTCGCGCGCCCGGCGACCGGGTGTGGGCGTTCCTGAGCGACATGCGGAAGGTCGGCTCCTGCGTCCCCGGGGTCCAGTCCGTCGACATCCACGACGAACGGCGGGCGACCTGGAACCTCCGGATGAAGATCGGGCCCCTCTCCCAGGCGATCCGGGTCGAGACGGAGAACATCGAGATGATCCCGCCCTCCCGCGCGAAGTTCCGGGGGGTCGCGGACAACGTGGACATGACGGGGACGATCGTCCTCGAGCCGAAGGGCGAGGTCACCACGGTCACGTACACGATGAACGTCCAGACGAAGGGGCCCCTCGCGCGGATCCTGGACAACTTCATGCGCGCCAAGCTGAGCCAGCAGACCCAGGAGTTCGCGGAGAACGTGAAGCGGTCCCTCGAGACGTGAGACGGCCGCAAGGGAAACCTTTTCCGGCCCTCCGCGTTCCGGGCCGCGGGGCGTGAGGGACGTGCCGGAGTTCGACGTCGTCATCGTGGGCGGAGGTCACAACGGTCTCGTGACGGCGGGCTACCTCGCGAAGGCGGGGGCCCGGGTCATCGTCCTGGAGAAACGGCCCCTCGTGGGTGGGGCCTGCGTCACGGAGTCCCCGTGGCCCGGCTTCCGAATCAACACGTTCGCGTACGTCTGCGGCCTCCTCCGGCCCCAGATCGTGGAGGACCTCCAGCTCCCGAAGTTCGGGTACGAGACGATCCTGTACGACCCCCAGTACGCGGTCCCGTTCCCCGACGGCAGGCGGCTCCTCATGTGGCTCGACGAGGGGAAGACCCAGGAGGAGATCGCCGCGTTCTCGAAGGCGGACGCGAAGGCGTACCCGAAGTACATCCAGTTCTGGAACGACGTCCTGGACCTCATCGAGCCGACCATGCTCGCCCCGCCGGTGCCCATCGCGGACCTCTTCGGGATGTTCACGGGCCCGGAGGCGGAGCGGCTCCTCCGGGATCTGTTCCTCGTGAGCGCAAAGGACTTCCTCGACGAGTGGTTCGAGTCGGACCACCTCAAGGCGGCCCTCGTGACCCAGGCGATCATCGGGACGTTCAACGGTCCGTACAGCCCCGGCACGGCGTACGTCCTGGGCCACCACAACATCGGGATCCTCGAAGGGCACCGGGAGGTCTGGGGGTACGCGAAGGGCGGGATGGGCCGGATCGCGGACGCCCTCGCGGCCTCCGCCCAGCACTTCGGAGCCGTCGTCCGCACAGGGGCCGGCGTCCGGCGGGTCCTCGTCGAGGGCGGTCGTGCGGTCGGCGTGGAGACGGAGGCGGGCGAGACGATCCGGGCCCGCGCCGTCGTCTCGTCCCTCGATCCGAAGCAGACGTTCCTCCGGCTCGTGCCGCGCGACGCGGTCCCGGGGGAGTTCCTCGACGGGGTCAGGAAGGTCCGGACGCGTGGGGCCGCCCTCAAGTTCAACGCGGCCCTTGACGGCCTCCCCGAGTACACGGCGATGCCGGGGGCGCCGGGTCCGCACCACAACGGCACGATCGACATCATCCCCTCCATGGAATACGTCGAACGAGCGTACGACGAGGCGAAGTACGGCGCCTTCTCGAGCCACCCGTTCATCGAGACCCAGTACCAGAGCGTCCTCGACCCGAGCGTCGCGCCCCCCGGGAAGCACACGATGACGTGCTTCGTCCAGTACGCCCCGACGGAGTTGCGCGGGACGACGTGGGACGAGTACCGGCCCAAGGCCGCGGAGATCGTCCTCGACACGATCGAGGCGTTCGCCCCGAACGTCCGCCAGGTCGTCAAGCACTGGGAGGTCGTCACCCCGACGGACATGGAGCGAGTCCTGGGCCTCACGGGCGGGAACATCTTCCAGGGGGACATCACCCCGGACCAGATCTTCTCCTTCCGGCCCCTCCCGGGCTGGGCGAACTACCGCATGCCTGTGCCCGGGCTCTACCTCGGCGGCTCCGCGACCCACCCGGGGGGAGGAGTCCTCGGCGCGCCGGGCTACAACGCGGCCCACGTCGTCCTCGAGGACCTCCGGGGCACGGCCAAGGCCTGAACCTGGACCTCCGCGCCCCGGTGACGTTCGGGCCGTGATAACGGGAGCCCAGCCCTTTTATCCGTGCGGGAGGGCTTCGGGAGCGTGGCCGTCCCCCCGAGCCTCCCCGGGGACATTCTGAGCCCTCGCTCCCCGCCTCCGGCCGAGGACCTCCTCCTCTACGACAACGACGGAGGGTCCCTCCTCGACGACCACGCCCTGCGGATCCTCATCGCCCTCCACCAGGAGTCCCTCACGGCCCAGGACATCTCGACCCGGTACAAGGTCCCCATCGCGGCCTGCTACCGCCGGATCCGGAGGCTCCTGTCCCTCGGCCTCGTGTCGGAGGCGGGCTTCGTCACGGAGGGTCGCCGGCGGCCCGCGAAGCTCTACAAGTCCGAGGTCGCCCTGTTCCAGGTCGTGTACGGGAACGGCGCAATGACCCTCCGGCTCCAGCTCCGGAACGGGATGGAGACGACGACCGTCGTCCGGTTCCCGCCGGACTCCGGGTTCACGTGAACAGGAGATCGACCCCGGCGCGATACCGCGGGACGTCCGTGCGCATGACGTCGGGGTCCGCCTTCCGCTCGATGGCCACGTAGTAGGCGAGGAACTGGAGGGGGACCACGCTCACGATCGGACGGAGGAGGCGGGGCGCGCCGGGGAGCGGGATGTCGGCCCCTTTGCCATCCCCCAAGGAGCGGACGTGGGCCCCGGTGCTCCCCAGGGCGTCGAGGATGGCCCGGGCGCGGCGCCCGTCGTCCCGGGAGAGGAGAGCGACGACGGCCTCCCTCCCGTCCGCCGCGACGAAGGGGCCGTGGAGGTACTGCTCGGGGTGGTACCCCGCGGCCGGCAGGCCCGAGGTCTCCCGGATCTTGAGGGCCGCCTCGAGGGCCGTGATCTCGTCGAGGCCCGACCCGAGGAACGTGACCCGGTCCCGGCCCGCGACATGGGCCGCGAGGTCCCGGACGCGGGGCTCGGAGGCGAGGGCCGTCGACAGGCGCCGCGGGAGGGCCTGCCAGGCGCGGGCGAGGGGGGCCCAGGGCCGGCCGCCGACGCGGATTGCGAGGAACGCGAGGGCGGCGAGCTGGGTCGTGTAGGACATCGTGTTCGCCCACGAGGCGTCGTGGGTCGTCCCGATCACGAGGCTCCGGCCCGCGACGCGATCCATGGGGCTCTCGGGGAGGCCGACCACGGCGAGGGTCGGCGATCCCGCGCGGGCCGCCCTCGCGAGGGCGCGGTTCGTCGTCGGGGTGCTTCCGCTGTGGCTGATTCCGAGGACTGTGGACCGGGCGGGGGGCGGCGGTCCGTAGAGGAGGTCGTACGCGTGGACGGCCTCGACGCGGGCCCGCGCGCCGAAGGCCTCCTGGAGCACGCGGGCGCCGTACATCGCGGCATGGAACGAGGTCCCGCAGCCCGTGAGCACGAGGCTCCGGGGCGAGCCGAGGAAGGCCCGCACGTCGAGGTCCTTGAGGACCCCCTCGGTCTCTCGGAGGAACGCGGGCTGCGCGCGGATCATGTCGTGCATGTGGTAGGGGTGGCGGGAGCGAGGGTTCCGGAAGGAGACCATGGCCGTAGCGAACCGCGATCGCGCCTTAAACATCCGCCCCAGAACGGGTCCCTTCGGTTGACTCCGAGAACTTCGCCAAAACGGAACAAGCTCCGCCCGGCTTGATAGTCTTCCGGCCAACCTATCCGCCACACGGAGGTGCGAAGGTCATGGCTGGGCCAAAGGAACCCCACTAATTCTCCGAAGCAGACCTGACGGGCACGTCCACGGCAGCCCGGCGTGGTGAGCCCATCTGGCCCTCGATTTCCGCGATAATCGACGGGTTGCCGAGAGCGCGCGCGTGCCTCAGCGCTTCGAGGAGGAGGGACCGCCCGTTGGAGAGATCTCCGAGATCGAGATAGGTGCCGCCAACCCAGCGAAGCGTTCGTACCAAGTCGCCTGGGTCTCCTACGGCCCGCAACTCGTCAACGGCGCGCTCCCATGTCCGCTTCGCTGAGGCGATCCGACCCATCCTCATCTCGCGTTGACCCTCGGCGACCGCAAGGAGGGCGAGGCTGTCCCGTTCCTCCAAGATTGTGAAGAAGCTCTTGGCCTCCTGAAATACTGAGTCCGCCTCTTCGAACCGTCCCAGGTCGACAAGCACGGCAGCCTTGTCCATGAGCCCATAGCCCGTGAGTCGCAGGTTCCCCACGAGACGCGCGAGGTGAAGGCCCCGCTGCTCAAAGGTCAGGCTCTCCTCCAGACGACCCATCTCCCAGAGCGTCGTGCCAATCGAGATGCACGCCCTCGACGCCTCGGTCACGTTCCCCGCGCGATCCGCGATGCGGAGGCTCTCCATCTTGTGGTGCAGGCCGCGCTCCAGGGACGCAGTCTCGGCCTCGAGGGTCCCGAGGACGAGGAGACAGCGCGACAAGACCCCGGCCTCGGAGGACTCCGTAGCCAGGTCGACCGCCGCGTTCAGGCTCATGCGGGCCTCCCCAAAGTTCCCCTTGATCTTCTCGATCAGTGCGAGCTCCTTGAGGACCTCCGCGAGTTGAGCGGGGTCGGGCCGCTGGAGCAGCCGGGCCCGGGCCTCCACGAGATGGCCCAGGGCCTTGTCGTATTCGTTGCGCTGCCGCTCGATCGCAGCGATCTTGTGGAGGACGCGGGGCACGAACTCCTCCCGGCCCGAGGCCTCGTGGGCGCGGATCGCGTGGAGATACTGCTGGATCGCGGGAACGCTGTGCCCCGAGACCCGCATGCCGTCCCCAAGCACCTCGGAGACGACCCCCGCGGTCGAAGGGTTCAGGCGTTGTGCGTCGACCCCCGCGAAGAGGGCGGCGAGGTCCCTCGCGGACGCGGACTCGACGAGCGAGGATGCCTCCGCGGAGAGCCGGTCCGCGGCCTCCCCGAGGTCGCCCGCCTGGACGAGATGGTAGAACCCCTCGATCCGCTCGCGGGGATCCGCCCGGTTCAGGAAGTACCGGGCCACGATCCGGTGGAGCTCGCGACGGCGATCCTCGCCCGAGAGGGCCCTCACATACTCGCGGATCGTGTCATGGACGACGTACCCCTCCGCGAGGGTCGGCTCGATGAGGTTCTTCGACTCGAGGCTCGCGAGGACCGAGTCGTCCGCCCCGTCGATCGCCTTCAGCGCCTCGAGGGGCGCGAACCTCCGGAACGCGCAGGACGTCTCGAGGACCTGCCGCTCCGCGGGGGACAAGGCGGCCCAGATCTCCTTCTCGAGGTACCGACGGGTCGCGCTCTCGACCTCGGAGCCCGTCTGGGCCGCGAGGGACAGGACCATGGGATGGCCCCGGGCGGACTCCGCGATCCGCATGGCCGTCACGTCGTCCGCGGCGAGGCCCTTCGCGCGGAGGAGGGACACGGACGACTCGAGGTCCAGGCCCGGGATCCGGAGGACGTGGGCCCGGGCGGGCCGGCGCCCCGACGACCCGGAGGCGATCGCGGGGACCGTGCGGGAGATCAGGACGGCCCGGACCCGGGTCGCCCGGCACGCGGCGAGGAGGGGGCCCGACACGAGCTTCGCGACGGCCGCCGAGGCGAGGTGGAAGTTGTCGAGGACCGCGAGGACGGGGAGTTCGTGGAACTCGTGGGACAGGAGCCTCGTGAGGAACGCGGGGTCCGAGAGGCGGTCCTCCGCGAGGGCCCCGAGGAGCGTGCGCCTCCCGAGGCGGGCGAGGAACTGGGCGAACTCCGCGAGGAGGGCGGTCGGGGTCGTCCCCTCCTCGAGCTCGGTCCAGAAGACGAAGGGGCGGGGCCGGTGCCTCTGGATCCACGAGGCCACGAGGACGCTCTTCCCGATCCCCGCGAGGCCCACGACGGCGAGGATCGGGGTGCGGGAGACGACCCATGCGGCGAGGGAACGGACCTCGTCCTGCCGCCCGAACACGCGGTCCGTGCGCCGCAGGGTCTCCCCCCAGAGGAGGGGCGGGAGGGCGGCCTTCCGGTCGCGGGCGAGGGGGCGCAAGTCGAGCCGTCCCTCCCGGACGAGGCACACGGTCGACGTGATGTCGATGAGGTCCGGGAACAGCCGCGGGACCTCCGTGACCCGCATGGGCACATCCCCCATCCCGGGCGCGGTGACGTGGACGACGTGGGAATCGAGGAGCCGCCGGAGCCTTCGGGCCTCCTCCCAGCCCGCCTCCGTGAGCCGGTACACGGTCTTCCGCACCCGGTGGCCAGGGACATGGGCCCGCTCCCCGCGGAGGAGCCCGGAGGCCTCCATTCGGAGGGCCCACTTCGTGGCCGTGCTCCGGCCCGAGCGGATCGCGGACCCGATCCCCTCCTGGGTCAGGGTCGGGAGGACGGACGGCCCGTACGTGCCCGGGGTCCCCGAGAGATGGACGAGGATCCTCTGGCTCGTCGGGTAGAAGCGCTTTCGGCGGTAGCCGGAGGCCACACGGAAGGTAGCGGGAGGCGCGATATAATGTTATCCAAAACGGAACAATTCGCGGCCTTGGTTATTTAATCGCGGGACTACTCCGTGTCGTCGGGACCCGGCGAGCTTGAGCGCGGTCTGGAACCCCCCTGCACGGACGTCGAAGGACGAGGGCTGGCACCCCCTCGACCGGGACCACGTCCTCACGTCCCCCGACGCGTTCGGCGTGTGCGAGATCGCGAACTCGAAGGGGGAGCGGATCCTCCTCGTCCACGGGGTCATCCGGGAGGAGCTCGTCCGGGTCCTCGAGGACCCGAGGGCCCCCGCCCACGACGCCCGGACATTCCGCGCGCATGTCGTGCTCACGGACCGGCAGGCCCGGGACCTCGCGGGAGACATCCTCCGCGCGTACGACGAGCTCGGGTGGCCCCTGCCCGCCGTGGGGGCGTTCGGGAAACCCGCGTCCCGTCCACCCGTCCGCCCGCGCGGGACGCCGGGGCCCGACGGAGCGGACTGAGCTGCCCGGATCCGCCACGGGCAGGCTCTTACCCCAAGGCGGGTTACGGGTAACCCGTGCCCCTCCGCCGCCTCACCCTCGAGATAGACGCGAAGCCCCTCATCGAGCAGGGCGTCGTGCCGCGGGCCTTCTTCGAGCACAACGAGTCCATCGAGATCCTCCGCGTGTACGCGTTCCAGCCGCGGGAGCGGGTGCTCCTCGTCCGCGTCGTGCGGTCGGGCCCCGCCCTCTCGCCGGACGAGATCCAGGCCCGCCGGGAAACCTTGCGCCGCCGGTACCGGCTCCGGGACTTCGAGATCCTCCGCGTGGAGGCGGACGGGCGCGCGTACGTCGCCCTGCTCCGCCAGGACAACCCGGGGGTCCTCGAAGCCGTCCTCCAGGAGCTCGGGGCAGGCGCGACGCCCACGACCCCGACCGTCGTGGACAAGGACGTGGCCCTCCTGTCGTTCCTCGCAGACGAGGCCGCGGAACGGGACCTCCTGGGCCTCCTGGACCGGCTCGGCGTGCCCTACCGCCTCCGGTCCCGCACGGCGGTCCGCCATCCCGTCCCTGCGGGGGACGACGACCTGACGCCCCGGCAACGGGAGATCCTTAGCCTCGCGTGGAACCTGGGGTACTTCGACATCCCCGGGAAGGTCGGGCTCGCGAAGCTCGCGGGCCTCACGGGCCTGAGCCGGAACGCCGTGAGCCAGCACCTCCGCCGCGGGCTCCGGAAGGTCCTTCGGAGGGAACTCGGGGCCTGACCTCCCCGAGGAACGAGGCGAACCCTTAAGTTGCCTGCGGAGGCTCCGCGGTTTCGTGGCCGCGGTCGTCCCCCTGGAGGAGCCCGCAATCGTGTGCCGCGGACTCACGAAGCGGTTCGGGACGATCGAGGCCCTCCGCGGGGTGGACCTCGCCGTGCCGCGGGGGGCCGTCTTCGGCCTCCTCGGCCCGAACGGGGCGGGGAAGACGACCGCGATCCGCCTGTGGCTCGGCCTCACCCGGCCCACGTCGGGGAGCGCGACGGTCCTCGGGGAGGAGCTCCCGCCCCGAGCCGCGCTGGCACGGACCGGGTACATGCCCCAGGAAGTCGCCGTCTACGGCGACCTGACCGTCGCGGAGAACATCGCCCTCTTCGGGCGGCTCCATGGTCTCGGCGACGACGCGATTGCCCGCCGTACCGACGCGCTCCTGAGGCTCGTCGACATCCCCGATCGCCGGGACGACCTCGTCTCGACCCTCTCGGGGGGCATGCGCCGGAGGATGTCCCTCGCGGCGGCCCTCGTCCACAACCCCGACCTCCTGCTCCTCGACGAGCCGACCGTCGGCGTGGACCCCGAGCTACGGGCCACGTTCTGGAGGTTCTTCCACCGCCTGACCGCCCGCGGGAAGACGGTCCTCATCACGACCCATTACATGGAGGAGGCGTCCCGGTGCGACCTCGTGGGCCTCCTCCACCGCGGGGCCCTCCTCGCACGGGACACCCCTGCGGCGATCAAGGAACGCACGCGGGCGGAGAACCTCGACGACGCGTTCCTCGCCCTCGTCCGGGAGACCTCGGAGGCCCGCGTGTGAACGCCCGCCGGGTCCTCGCGGTCGCCCGCAAGTCCCTCTCCCAGTTCCGCCACGACAAGCGGACGATCGGCTTCGTCGTCGGGATGCCCCTCCTCATGGTCATCGCCTTCGGGTACACGTTCGGGGGGGAGGTGAGCCATGTCCGCACCCTCGTCGTGAACGACGACGCGGGGCCCTTCGCAGACCGGCTCCTCGAGAACGTCACGGGGGACGCCTTGGACCTCGTCCCCGCGGATTCCCTCGTCGCGGCGAGGGAGGACGTCCGCACGGGGCGCGCATGGGCGGTCCTCGGGTTCCCCGAGAACTTCTCCGCGGACCTCGCGGCCCGCCGCGCGCGAGTCCTCGTCGTCCTCGACGGGACGTCCCCGCCGATCGTGGCCGCGGTCCTCGGGAGCCTCCGGGCCGCCGCGGAGCGGGCGTTCGCGGGGGCCGGCGCGGCGGCCCTTTCTGTCGAGGAGGAGTTCGTCTACGGGTCCGCGGACACCCGTTTCATCGACTCCTTCGCGCCGGGGATCGTGGCCCTCGCGGTCCTCCTCGTGACGAGCGTCTTCTCCGTCATCATCATCGTGCGGGAGAAGACGGGAGGGATGCTCGAGCGGCTCTTTGCGACCCCGCTCACCTCAGGGGAGCTCGTCGTCGGGCACGCCCTCGCCCTCGGCGTCGTCGCGTTCTTCCAGACCTCCGTCGTCCTCGGCGCGGTCCTCCTCCTCTTCCAGGTGACCGTCGTCGGGAGCGTGCCCTTCGCGTTCGGGATCCTGCTCCTCTTCGCGGTGGGCAACCAGGGGCTCGGGATGATGCTCTCCGCGGCCGCGAGGAACGAGCTCCAGGCGATCCAGTTCATCCCCCTGATCCTGTTCCCGTCCCTCCTCCTGACGGGGGTGTTCTTCCCCCTCGAGGCGATCCCCGAGGGGCTCCGAGGGCTCTCCCTCGCGGTCCCCCTCACGTACGCGGGCGCGGCCCTCAAGGGGGTCATGCTCCGCGGCTGGGGCGTGGCCGAGGTCGGCGGGGACCTCGTGGCCCTGACCGTCTACGCGTCCCTCACCCTCCTCGGAGCGGCCCTCCTCGTCCGTCGCCAAGCCTGACGGGGCGGGGGGAGGGCTCAGCGCAGGAACCGCATGCCCCAGGAGGCCCACATCGCCCCCAGGATCGCGATCCCCACGAGGGCCGAGACGAGGATGATGATGATCGACTGGATGAACGAGAAGTCCTGGGCCCAGAAGCCCGCGAAGAGGAGGAGGAAGATGAGCCAGCCGACGAAGACGACGATCGACACGACGACGCGGGACCGGAGGCCCGCCATCATGGGCCACCGGGGCATGTCCGGTTCTGGGGAGTCCTGCATAGGACGACCGCCTCGGAGGGGCCATCCGGCAGAGGCGGATGAACGTTCCGGAGGGATGCCCCGGCGCGGGCCGGGAGGCCCCCGGGAACTTCCTTGAAGGGTAAGGACACAGGGTTGATGGCCACGCGAGGGCGTGGACGGCCCGGCCATGATCCGCTTCTACACGGAGGCGTTCTTCGAGGAGCTCGGGAGGCGGCTCAACGAGGACGAGACGTGGCGGAGGACCGCCCACGGGGTCAGCCTCCGGATCGTGTGCTCCGCGGTCGACCTCCGTCGCGCCTTCCTGATCGACGTCCGGGACGGCCGCGTGACGACAGACGTCGCAGGGCCCGACACCGCGGCCGACTTCCGGTTCGAGGGCCACTACGAGGACTGGATGCACCTGTGCAAGGGCGAGGCGGAACTGGACCGGCTCGTCCAGGTCGGCAAGATAAGGGTTGCGGGTTCGATGCCCGCCCTCATGGGCCTCATGGGCGTCCTGAACCGGATCGTCGTCGTCGCCCGGAGCTTCCCGAAGGAGTTCTGACGGACCGCGGCCCGGACGCGCGGAGTGCGCGCGCAAGGACGGGCGCGTCGACGTTCCCTCCGGAGATGACGACCGCGACGGGGGGCCGGAGATCCGCGCGGTGCCTCCGCCACGCCGCGAAGGCGGCCGCGCCCGCGGGCTCCGCGACGACCTTCGCCTCCCGGGCCAGATCGCCCATCGCTTCGAGGATTTCCTCGTCCGAGACGAGGAGGCACCCGTCGAGAGCCCGACGGAGGATCCCCACCATCGACGGCAGGATGAGGCCGATGCCGATCCCGTCCGCGATCGTCCGGGGGACCTCCACCCGTGCGGATCCTCCCGTGCGCAACGCCTCGGGGAGGGTGGCCGCTCCTTCCGCCTGCACGCCGAGGACGCGGACGTGGGGCAAACGCCCTTTCACGGCCGTCGCGATGCCGGAGGCGAGCCCGCCCCCGCCCACGGGGACGAGGACCGTGCGCACGTCGGGGGCATCCTCCGCAAGCTCCCATCCGATGGTCCCCTGACCCGCGATCGTGGCGGGGTGGGCGAACGGGTGGATGAACGTCTCTGGCCAGGACCGCCATCTCTCCTCGACGTGGGTCCGGACGAGTTCCGCCCGAGGCAGACGCCGCACGCGGGCCCCCAGATCCCGGATGGACCGGACCTTCCCCGGCGACGCGCCCAGCGGGACGCAGACCGTGCATGGGAGCCCAAGCCGACGGGCGGACCACGCGAGGGAGAGTCCGTGGTTCCCCGAGCTAATCGTCGTCACGCCGCGACGACGTTCCGAACCGGAAAGGGAGGCGAGTCGGTTCCACGTCCCCCGGACTTTGAAGGCGCCGAGGCGCTGGAGACTCTCGAGCTTCAGGAGGACCTCCCCACCGTGGGCGTCGGCGAACGGGAACGTCGGCGTCCGCACCGCGACCTCGCGGACGACGGGGAGGGCGGACTCGACGTCGCGGAGGGAGACCGCGATCGGCTCCACGCTGCCGGATTCGCGCGGTCCCTTGAGAACCTTGTGGACCGCCGAAGCCCGATCGCGCGGACGGCCTCCGGCTTCAATCCAGCGGGCCGGACCGCCTTGGCGCGATCGCGGAATCCTTAAGCACGCTCGCACGTGTTCGAGCGGGATGAGCCTCCGAGGAGCCTCCCCGCCGAGGACGGTCGACGAGTACCTGGCGCGCGTCCCGCCCAGGTTTCGGGCCTCCCTCGAACGGTTGCGCACATCCATCCGGGACGCCGCCCCCAACGCCGAGGAGGTCATCAGCTACCAGATGCCGGCCTTCCGGCAGAACGGGATGCTCGTGTACTTCGCCGCGTTCGAGGACCATTGCAGCCTGTTCGTGGCGAGCGCGAAGGTCCGCCGCCGGTTCGCTTCCGAGTTGAGACCCTTCCTGACGGGGAAGGCCACGATCCGATTCAAGCCCGACCGGCCTTTGTCCACGGGCCTCGTCAAGCGCATCGTGAGAGCATGCGTGGCCGAGAAGGCCGCCCGACGGACCAGGCGGGCCCGCGCAGGGAGTCGTTCGCGCGGATCCCGCGCGCCGTGAGGCGCGGACACGACCTACCTCCGGACGTCGTCCGACCGCGAGGGCAGCGAATCGGTTGCGTCCGCCTTCATGCGAGTCCGATCCGTCTTATCAGACCCACGAGTTCGTAGAAGAACCGCTCCTCGGTGATCTCCCCGTCCTCGGCCACAATTAGGGGCGAGTCCGAATGCGTGGGCCAGGATTCGACCGCATCTGGGGACGAATTCAGCCGCTTTCCGCTCCTTCGGAGTCACCCGGATCTGGCGGAGGCGATTGCCGCAGTCGTAGTACGCGTCAAGACGCGGTTGCAGACACCGACCTGGCGTCCCTGGACGTCCCCCGGCTCAGGCGGAACCCCTTCCGTCTTGGCCGAACCGAGCCAGAACCCTAGGAGGTACCGGGTTCTCATACCGGATCCCGACCATCTCGCAGGCACGGCGGAGTCTCGCGTCCGTCGTGACAAGATGGGTCGCCTCACCCTTCTCTGCGAGGGCGAGGAGGAAACAGTCGTATACGTCATGTGAGAGCTCTCTGGACAGCTCGATCGCCCGGACCACGACGCCTCCGTCCCCGTCGACGTACTCGGGGAACCGCAGGCGAGCTAGTGCTCCCACCGCACGGTCCGCGTCGGACCCTGGCACTCCCCACTGGGAGACCAGAATCCATCGTGCGCGGAGGAGCAGATAGGATGCGAGGACGAGTTTGAAGGCCCCCTCCATCCCTGGCCGAAGCGCGGACCGCACGTAGGTGTGCCCAACATGGCTCTCGTCCAGGAACACGGCAATGGCGTTCACGTCGACGATCTTACGGTCCACCCAAGACCTCCGAGGCGGTGACAACCGGTTTCTTCTTCCAGCCTCCGCGGGAGTTCACCGTCGGGATCTCAACAGCGACCTTGCGTAGAATCAGTTTGGCGCCCTCTCGCTCGACGAAGAGCTCGCCCTCGTCGTCCAACCCGAGTTCCCTGCGCAGGGACGCCGGAATCGAGATCCTTCCCCGATTGTCAACCTTGGCGCGTGGCATCGAAAATCGTCATGGCGTAGGTGGGATAAATAGGTGTGGGTTGTGGGATGCCAACCATCCCACCGCACCGGTGTTCTCGTCCCTGATCTCGATGCGTTGGGGACCCGCCTGCGGCCCTGCGCCACTCAGCCAGAGGTCGCCGCAACACGCAGGCCCAGGTTACTCGCTCCACGCATCCTTCGGACGGGATGAGTGCATTTCTCACTCGCCCACAACTAGGGGCGAGTCCGAATGCGTGGGCCAGGATTCGACCACGTTTGGAGGCGAGGTCAGGGCGGAAGCGCTCCGGATCGTGGTTTTCGGCTAGCCCCGGCTCATCTATAAATATCATGATTTACATGTACATCATGACTTCGATGGGATCCAAGACGCGCACCTACACGACCCTCCCGGTCCGCACGGAGACGTTGCGCCGGCTCAGAGGCTATAAGGTCGGGGGCGTCAGCTACGATCAGCTCCTCAACGATCTCCTCGATGCCCATCCCCCCGAGGAGTTTTTCCTCGAACACATGAGGAGGTTGAACCGGGAGCCCCGACGGGCTTGGGCAGAGATTCGAAAGGAACTCGACCTCTGAGGCGATACGCTGCCCGACTTCGAAATAGAGTTCACGGTCAGCGCGGAGAGGGACTTCCGAAAGACGCCACGCGACGTCCAGCGACGGTTCGCTGTGGCCTTCGGACTCCTGAGCAAGGATCCCAGGCGTCGACGGCCCAGGTGCGAAGTGAGGCTCCTGTCGGGAACGGCCAATGCTTGGCGCCTCCGGGTGGGAGACTACCGCGGCATCTACGCGATTGAAGCTTCCAAGGTCGTGTTCACGAGGTTTGGGCATCGAAGCGATGTTTACCAGGGTTAGTCGCGTCCCGCAGCATCTGGCCCTCGGCTAAGGCCAAATACCCATATGCTTCGAGGCGGCATCGGGGCGGTCCTCCGCGGAAGGCTAACTCATCACCCTCGACGCTCTTCCGTAACCGTCGAGGGTGGCTGGGTCGGATCCATGGCCTCAGCATGGCTTTGGCCTCACGCATCCCTTGGAAGGGAGGAGTTCATTTTGCACTCGCCCTCAAACATGGGCGAATTCGATGCGTGGGCCAGGATCCGACTACGTTCATGGTCGAGTGCATCCGTCGGATTCTTTCGACCGTGTGGACACTCCTAACCATAACCGTCCGCGGGGAATCTCTGATGGCGCGGGATCAGCTACTTCTTCGAATACCCGCTCTGTTCGCTGTACGTGGGATGGTCCCACAGGTACAGAACCCAGATTCGCGCGCCACCTGGTTCCCCAATGAGCGAATAGTAGCCTCGCCACCTGTCGGCCAGTTCAAATCGGAAAAGGTTCGGGATGTCCGCCCCATAGTCGCGGACGAGATCGCGAGGCCAGCGATCCTTTGCCACCGGGTCGCCAGCAGTCAGCGGGTTCGCCCGGCCACGAAGCTCGAACGTCGTGAGGCTCTTGAGCTTGGCTCTCGCAAGACGTTGCTCGTCCTCGGTTCCCAGCTTCACTAACCGGCGCCAATCCTCGATCACGGGTGCCGCCTTCGTGGCGTACTCAATGCCGAGAAGCTTCGGCTTGGCCACGCGGACCGCCTACACGCCTCGCAGCCGAGCACGCGTTGCGGCGGAGGTGCGGATCCAGAGGACCTTGCCACCCGGCCCTTCATCGTAGACCATCTCGTGGTCGGCCATGTACTCGAGGCCCTCGTCGAGCAACGGTTGGGCGATGCGGTATCCGAGGGCCTGACGAATCTTGTACCGGGTCATGGGCATCGCCTCCCGCTGCAGAACATCTTCGATGGCCTTCAGCGTGGCCACGGTTGGACCCTTGTGCGAGATGATGGACGTGGAGGGCGTCACAAACAAGGTGTATGACGAGACTAGTATATTAATTCATTGCTTAATGAACTCATTACCGTTTACCGACGGACGTCCGAGCTGACGGTCGAGGGCTGAGGACAGGGATGAGTGCACACTCACGCATCCTTGATCGACTCTCACTCGCCCACAAGTAGGGATGAATCCGGATGCGTGGGCCAGGATTCGAACCTGGGAACCCCTTCGGGAAGGGATCTTGAGTCCCTCGCCTTTGACCAGGCTTGGCTACCCACGCACGGGCCGCGAGCGGCGCCCCGTGCCAAATACCTTGCCGTCGGGGCGCGGGACCGAAGTGTACGCACGAAGGCTTTTTCCCCGTGGAGACCTTCGTTCCGTCGCCGGGGACGACCATGGTCCAATACTTCACGACGGCGTTCTTCGAGGAGCTCGCGGGCCGCCTGAACGGGGATGCCGACTGGACGAAGAAGGCGGGGAACATCACCGCGAAGCTCGTCCTGACGTGTGCGGACCGCAAGCAGTCCTTCCTGCTCGACATCCAGGCCGGGAAGGTCAGTGCGTCGGAGGTCTCTCCCGACGTCCCGGCGGACTTCAAGTTCGAGGGGAACTATGACGCCTGGTCGACCCTCGGGCGCGGGGAGAAGGACTTCCAGTCCCTCGTCATGGGCGGCAAGCTCCGGTTCCGCGGATCGATGCCGAAGATCATGGCGATCATGGGCCAGATGAACCGGATCACGGCCCTCGCCCAGCAGGTGCCGAAAGAATTCTGAAGGGCGCAGGTCCGAGGTGCGAGGGGCCTCGCCCCTCCTCACCCGGGGAACCCCTCCTCGCGCCACGCATCGACGACCTCACGGAGTCCTTCCCCGATCGTCGGGAATCGCGGCGCCCACCCGAAGTCTTGCCGGAATCTCGCGTTCGACGTGCGCGTGGAGGCGTTCAGGAACGAGACGGTGTCTCGGCCCGCGACAATCCTCGCGAGCCACAGGGGGACCTGACGCGGAGGGGGAGCCCCGAGCAGGCGGGCCAACGTCACGAAGAACTCCGCCATCGTCGCGGTCCGGTTGTCCACGACGTGCCATACGCCCGAGCGGCCCGCCTCCGCCGCGACGACCATGGCGGCGGCCGCATCATCGGCGTGGATCGAGGACCAGACCGCGTCCCCCGACCCGAGGATGGGAAGCTTTCGCTTCATGAGCTGTTCGCCCATCATCCGGGTCCGACCGGAGTCCGCGGCATAGAACGCGCCGAAGCGAAGGGTCGCCGCCTGGAAGCCGTGGGCCTCCGCCGCCTCCCGTGCGACCCGCTCCGCGTCCGCTGCCGCGGCATACCAGTCACGGCCCGTCACAGGGGAGGACTCGCCGAAGGGAGTCCCGTCCGCGGGCTGGGCGACCCACACGATCCCCTCCTGGAGGTACATCCGCGCGCCCACGCGTGCGACGGCCTCCGTGAGGGCCCGCGTGCCGTCCCTCCGGACGCGATCGTTCATGGCCCAATCCGCACGACGGACCCGCAGGCTTCGGGGAATCGCCGTGGCCGCACGGACCACGACGTCGACGCCGTGGGCCGCCTCCGCGAGGGAGTCCGGATCGAACAGATCGGCCGTCCTCGGCTGCCCGCCCAGCTCGCGGATCGCCGCCTCGTTCGAGGGGGACCGTGCGAGACCGAGGACCTCGTGGCCCCGTGCTCGGAA
>MGWD01000030.1:0-6722 GCA_001800825.1 Euryarchaeota archaeon RBG_19FT_COMBO_69_17
TGGTGCGACGGTCCGTTCCCGTCCTCACGAGCAATGAGTCGGGTTTTGAGACCGTCCTCCGCCGCGAATCAGAAAGGAAAGGTGCCGGGCCTCACGGCCCGGCTTAGTGGGGAACGAGGGCGGGACCACGACGTAAGCCGCGGTCCGACGACATAAGCCGAACAGAAGGGGGCGTACGGCGGTGACCTGGCCCTTCTGTCGTTCCACATGGAGAGAAACGTCTGGGGACTCGAGAGAACGCTGGGAAGACAGAGCGCGCGTCGTTCCGCTCATGCCATCTCAGTCCTCGCGGGCGTTTCTCCGCCCTTGGGCAGAAGCCAGTCTCATGCGCGTGGGGTGCAGCGTATCACATTCATCTTGACAGGCGTCTCCATGTCGCGCTCGCCGAACGGTTTCAATCCTAAGGAATCCCTTCCGGAACCCGGGGGGATCTCGACGGCTGTGTGCCCTTCATGCGGGTCGAGCGGACTTCTACTCAAGAACGCGCAATGCACCGGCTGCCGTCGTGCTGGTTGTGTCACCTGCCAGACCGCGTACGCTGAGTTCCAGTCCTACAAGCCGGTCCCCGGCCAGGCTCCGAGGGCGATTCAGAACGGACGGACGGTGACATACCATCCGGGCAGTCCAGGAGGCTACGTGCCAGACAAGCGGACTCCGTATCGCTTCTGCTCCGGGGACTGCTTCGACCGCTGGGCGTGGGGTCACATCGCGAGCGGTCAGGCCCCGCTCGGTCGGGGCCAAGAGTGGACCCTTGCGGGATTCGTCCTTCGGCAAGACGTCGCCAGTCGGGCGGTCACGATGTATCAGAATCACATCCGGCAGCTGAAGCTCCAGCACGCGAAGCGGCTTATCGATGCAGAACAGACCGAGGCCGCGGCCCAAATCTACCAGGAGCTCGGGATGTGGAAGGAGGCAGGCGACATCCGCCGGCGGTCTCGTCGCCAGGTCGTCACACAGGTGCAGGTTGACCTGAATGGCCTCATCGACCAGCTCAGGAAGGCGGGGATTTCCACGGACTTCACGTGTCCCGCGTGCGGAGGCCGCATTCAGATTTCGGGATCCACATCCGTTGCGCGCTTGCACAGCTGCGAGTTCTGCGGATCGGCGATCCAGACGGCGGATGTGACGGCATTCCTGCTTGCTGTCATAGGTCAGCGATAGTCTTCCGGACGGGGACCTCTGGAGACCTGAGGGATGCCGTGGGAGACTCATCCGCGGCGATCTCGAGGACGGCGTGATTGTCCTCAGCCTTGAACGGCATGCGGAAGACGGAAATCCGGAAGGGTACATTTCCTGGTCGTGAGTAGGGAGACTATCGCGATCCTCCTCCGACCCGCGACCCGCATCGACATCCCCGAGATCGTCGCCGTGGCGTCCACCTCTACGAGTCCCGCGGAAAAGGAAGGGTTCGGCGCGCCCAGCCCCGACTCGCCCTTCCACGACCCGGGCCGCCTCGAGGCGGCCTGGCAGGAGCCGAACGTCGTCCGCGGGGAGGAGCTCCTCGTCGCGGAGTGGGAGGGCCGCGTCGTCGGTTGCACGACGATCGAGGACCGGGGGGAGGCCCTCGAGCTGATCAACATCGACGTCCTCCGCGAGCTCCAGGGTCGCGGGATCGGTACGCGGATCGTCCAGTACGTCGAGGAGCGCGCCCGCGCGGAGGGGAAGCGCGCGGTGACCCTCGGGACGAGCCGGAACGCGCAGGGCGTCCCGTGGAAGTCTCTCCCGTGGTGGCTCCACCTCGGGTACCAGGTCACCCACGAGGAGGAGAACGCCTGGACCCGCGCGATCGGCCCGGGCGTGACGGAGATCCGGATGCGGAAGGAGCTCCTCTGACGCGGGCGGAGTCGGCCGACGATTGGAGCGGACTCAGACCTTCCGGCTGTTCCGGAACGTGGCCCGGGTCTGGAGGTCCGCGGTCAAGGCCTCCTCGGCCTGCCGGATCTCCTCCTCCGGCGCGTCGGGCTGGAGGGAGTGGAGGATCATGTGGATCGAGGCGGGGACGATCCCGCTCCCGGAGTCCCAGATGTCGGGGTTCAGGTACACGAAGTCCATGGAGCCCGTCTTCACGACGAGGCCCTGGCGGCACGTGGCCTGCGGCAATTCCGGGGTCGAGGTCCGGACGCGCCAGAACTCCCTCTCGCCCTCGCGGGTGTTCAGCAACCCGACGGGATGGTCCATCGCGAGGTATTCCCGGTCGAGGTTCAGGTGGCGGGCGACCGCGTCGACGGCGTACTTGAACTCCACGGTCCATGCCCCGGGCTCGGGCTCCTCGACCCGGAAGCGGTCCCCGGGCGTGAGATGCAGGCGCTGGACGATCGCGTCGGGGAGGACGACCGCATACGCGAGCCGGTCCCGCACGCGGACCTGCTCGAGGGTCGCCGTGCGGTCCTCGGGGTCGCCGCCCGTGTCCTTCCGGCGGAGGGTGATCTTCATGCGGGACGTCCCGGGCCCCGCGGGGCCACCCGGGACAGCCGCCCGGCGGGCGATAAAAGCGTCGGCGTGAATATCGCGAGGCGGCACGGAGCCTCTGACCCTGATCCCGGGCCGGGCACCAGGGTTAAGTACGCCCCGAGGTTCCTCCCCGGGAGGCGATCCCCACGGCGAGCGAGGAGCCCCCGCGGAAGGAGCGGAAGTGGCAGGAGCCGCCCCCGATCGAGTTCATCCGGCCCGGGGAGGCCCCGCCGCCCGCCCCCGGACCGCGGCCTGAGACGCCGGCCGCATGGATCCCCCGGCCCGAGGAGTTCGAGCCCCGTCGACCTTCCTCCATGACCCGGCGCTCGGGCGGGAGCCGACTCCCCCAAGTCGCCGGCGCGTGCTTCATCCTCGCGGCCCTCGTGAGCATGGCAGGCTCCCTGTGGGCCGCCGCGAACCCTCTGAGCCCGGAGGACCTCGCGAACCAGACCGCGAACCTGACCGCGGGGGAGGTCGCCTTCCTGTACGTCTGCAGCCTCGTGTCGATCTGGGCCCAGATCTTCACGCTCCTCGGCGGGATCATGGCGTACCAGCGGTCGAACTGGCGGCTCGTCGTCGTGTGCGGGGTCTTCTCCCTCCTCACCCTGGGTTTCGTCCTCGTCGAGAGCTCGATCCTCGGGGCCCTCGGGCTCCTCCTCGTCCTCGCGTCCCGGCGGGAGTTCGTCAGCTGAGGTCAGGGGCGGAAGGGACGGAGGGCCTCCAGGAGCCTTTCGTGGTCCTCCGGCGTGTTGTAGAAGTACGGAGAGACGCGGAGGCGGTCGTGGCGGGAGTCCACGACGATCCCCCGGTCCGCGAGGGCCCGCACGGCCTTCGCGGGGTCCCGCATCCGGACCGCGACGATCCCCGCGCGGGCCTCCGGCTCCCGGGGGCTCAGGACCTCATGCCCGGCGTCGACGAGCCGTTCGGCGAGGTCGTCCACGAGTTCTCTCGTCCTCGAGCGGATTCGATCGACGCCGATCGACCGGACGAGGTCGATCCCCGCGCTCGCCGCGTACACGGCCGCGTTCGCGGTCGTGCCGAGCTCGAACCTCCGCGCGTCCCCGTGAAACTCGAACTTCCGAGGGTCGAACTCGAACTGCCGCGCGTTCCCGAACCACCCCGCGATCGTCGGCCGCAGGTCCGTCGCGAGCTCCCGCCGGACGTAGAGGAACGCGATCCCCGTGCCCCCGAGAAGCCACTTGAGCCCGCCCGTCACGAGGACGTCGACCCCCGCTGCGTGGACGTCCGTGGGGATCTGTCCCGTCGCTTGGTACGCGTCGACCAGGGAGAGGGCCCCGTGGGCCCGGGCAGCGCGCGCCACCCGCGCGATGTCCACGATCGCCCCGCTCGTGTACTGCACGTGGGACGTCGCGACGACGGCCGTGCGTCCGTCGACGGCCGCCTCGAACGCCTCCGGGCGCACCCGGACGCCGTCCTCGGCGGGGACGAAGACGCGCTCCGCCCTCGGCTTCACGGCCCACTGGTATGCGACCGTGGGGAACTCGAGCTCGGAGAGGACGACCCTCGGCCGATCCGGCGGGTCGATCGCGCTCGCGATCGCGGACAGGGCGACGGACACGCTCGGCGCGAGGGCGATCTCCTCCTTCGAGGCCCCGATCACGCGGGCGACCCGCTCCCGGAGGCCGTCGAGGGCGTCGAGCCATCGGTCGTACCACGCGGCCGCCCCGGCGGCGTCCCACTCGTCGAGGAATGTCTCCTGGGCTGCGCGCACACGCCGGGCGAGGGGGCCGAGGGAGCAGGTGTTCAGGTACGTCTTCGACCCGAAGATCGGGAACTCGTCCCGCCACGGAGTCCAGTCCATCGTCCCCCGGAGCGAAGGGGTCCCGCGCCTTAACGCTTCGTCGTCCCGATCGGGAGGCGAAGGATTCATCCCGCGGACGGCCTTCCGCCCCGGGATGCACACCCGGGTCCTGGGGCGGACGGGGATCGATGTCTCCGAGGTCGGCTTCGGCGCGTGGGCGATCGGCGGGAACGCGCACGGGAACTCGTACGGGCCCACGGACGACGAGACGTCCCTCGCGGCGGTCCGTCGAGCGCTCGACCTCGGCTGCACGTTTTTCGACACGGCCGACGTGTACGGCTGGGGCCACAGCGAGGAGGTCCTCGGGCGGGCCCTCGAGGGCCGCCGGGACGAGGTCGTGATCGCGACGAAGGTCGGCGGAGACTTCTATCACGGCGGGGTGGGGATGAACTTCGACCCGGGGTACATCGCCTTCGCCCTCGAGCGGTCTCTCCGCCGCCTCCGGACGGACCATGTCGACGTCTACCAGCTCCACAACCCGCCCGCGGAGATGATGGCCGACCCGGCGACGTACGAGGTCCTCGAGACGCTGAAGGCGGAGGGCAAGATCCGCTCGTACGGCGTGTCGGTCCACGAGCCCCTCGAGGCGACCCTGTGCCTGGAGTCGGGGAAGCCGGACGTCCTCCAGGTCCCCTTCAGCGTCCTCCGGCAGGAGTGGACGGACGGCGTGCTTGCGGAGTCCCGCCGGGCGGGCGTCGGGATCATCGCGCGGGAGCCCCTGGGGAACGGCTTCCTGACGGGGGCGATCCCGAGGACCGCGCGCTTCCCGCCCGGGGACATCCGCTCGTACTGGCCGCCCGGGATGGTCGCGGCCCGCGCTCAGGTCGCGGAGCGCCTCGCCTTCCTCCGGAGGGACGGCCGGACCCTCGCCCAGGCCGCCCTCCGGTTCCTCCTCGCCCACCCCGAGGTCTCCGTCGCGATCCCCGGGGCGAAGACGCCCGCCCAGGTCGAGGAGAACCTCGCGGCCTCGGACGCCCCGCCCCTCACGGACGACGAGCTCGCGCGGGTCCGCTCCCTGTTCGAGCGGGACTTCCTCCTATGAAACCTTTTAGCCGAGCGGCCGCTTAGCGAGGTCGTGGGCCGTTCCATGTGGACCCGAGAGGACCTGCTGGCCTCCCTCCGGGACGTCGGCCTCCTCCGGAACCCCGACGTCGAGCAGGCCCTGCGCGACGTGGACCAGGCCGCGTTCCTCCCCGAGGGCTTCGCGTGCCTCGCGTACGCGGACATGCCCATGCCGGTCCACGGAGACCTCCGGGGGCCCACGATGCCTTCCGCGCGGTGCCTCGTCGCGGCCCTCGAGCTCCTGGAGCCCGCCCCGGGCCTTCGCATCCTCGTCGACGGCGCCCGAGGCGGCTACCCCGCGGCCCTCCTCGCGCGGATCGTCGGGGCCGATCGGGTGACCGTCGTCGAGCCCCAGGCGGACCTCCGCGACGTGACCGCGGACCGCCTCGCACGGGCGGGCTTCGCCGACGTCCGCGTGGTCGAGATTCCCCCCGCGGGGACGTTCGACCGCGTCCTCGTCCTCGACCCCGCCGTGCCGAGGCCGCGGGACCTCGTCGGGTGTCTCGCGGACCTCGGCTTCCTCCTCGCCCGCGGGCGCGGCATGGAGGACCTCGCCTTCGTGAAGGTCGTCCGCCAGGGGGACGCGTCGATGCGGATGACGTTCAGCCAGGCCCCCGCCCCGGCCCTCGCGGGCGGCCCTCGCGCGGACTCCATGGCGCCCGTGGACTTCTCCCGCCTCTTCGCCGTGGAGGACCTCCTCGTCCACGCCTGGGAGGGCCGGATCCTCGGCCACTACGACCAGCACTTCGAGGACGTCGCCGACGAGACGTTCGCGGGCGGGCCCCTCGACCCGGAGTGCTTCGACCCTGCGCGGGAATGCGAAAAGCTCGCGGCCCGCCGCGCGTTCCGGGCCGCGTACATCCTCCAGAGCGCGGGGGAGCTCGAGCGGGCCGCGGACGCGTACGCCCGGAGCCTCGCCCTGGCCCCGAGCGCGGAGGCCCACACGTTCCTCGGGTGGACGTGGTCCTTCCTGGGCCGGTACGACGCCGCGATCGAGGCGTGCAAGTCCGCGATCGAGGTCGACTCGACGTTCGGGAACCCGTACAACGACATCGGGGCGTACCTCATCGAGCTCGGCCGGCTCGACGAGGCGATTCCCTGGCTCGAGAAGGCCCTCCACGCGCCGCGGTACTGCTGTTACTTCTACGCGTACACGAACCTCGCGCGGGTGTACCTCCAGCAGGGCCTCGCGGAGAAGGCGCGGAAGGCCCTCCGGGCCGCCCTCAAGGTGAACCCGGAGTACGAGCCCGCGGCGGAGCTCCTCCGGCGGATGGAGGGGAGCCGCGACTACTTCGGCTGAGGCCCGAGGACCGCCCGGCGAAGGGCGTCGATGTCCTCGGGGGTCAGGGTCGGCTCGGGGCCGCGGGAGACGAGGAACTCCACGGGG
>MGWD01000030.1:6743-6986 GCA_001800825.1 Euryarchaeota archaeon RBG_19FT_COMBO_69_17
AGCCGCTCCTCCCGTGCCCGGGCGGAGGCCGCCTCCGTGGGTCCCGGAGGGCGGAGGACCTCGACGGACGACACCTCCTCCCGGCGCAGCTCCCGCTCGATCTCGAAGCCCGCGAAGCGGCGGACGTTCCACGCGCCGTGGACCTCGAGGTGGGTGCGGAGCTCGAGGATCCGCCGGTCCGTGACGAGGAGCGTGCCCGACCGGGTCGGGAGGAGGACCCTGGCCGATTCCTCGGGATCGAGG
>MGWD01000030.1:6996-15712 GCA_001800825.1 Euryarchaeota archaeon RBG_19FT_COMBO_69_17
CAGGCGCTGGACGTCCCGGTTGGACGTCCGGGCGAGGCCGAGGAAGGCCGCCCCCTCGAACGCGGACGCGTCCCGCATGGGCCCGCGCACGACGTCGTCGGGGATGAAGCTTCCCGCCCGCCAGCCTTATGGGGCCGACCGCCATGGGGACGCCATGGCCTCCTTCCCGAGCCTCGACCGGCGATGGTCCTCCGCGGTCAACGCGCTCCACGACCACCTCTGGGTGACCCCGAGCAAGGACGAGGCCGGCCTGCTCCGTCGCCTCGGGGCGTGCGCGAGCGAGCTGGACCGCCACCTCGGGACGAAGGGGCTCATCGCGGGGGGCGTCCGGCCCGTCCTCCGGGACTTCAAGAAGTACCCGGGCGGGAAGGACGTCTTCGAGTTCCTCCACTCGACAACGAACCTGGCCGCCGGGGTCGCCTACCGGACGAAGCGGCCGCGGGAGGCCGCGAAGCGCGCGAGCGAGGTCGTCTCGTCCCTGGCCATCGGCCTGAGCTCGGCCTCGGACAGCTTCCACCTCGTCGACGCGTTCCAGTCCGGGAAGTCGGACTTCATGGACTTCACGACGCGCCTCGCGGACGTCCTCGAGAACCGGGGGTTCGCCCTCGCGGGGGAGTTCAAGCGCGGCGCGAACGCGACGTACAACGTCCACGCGATCTGGGACGACTCGTGGTCGAAGGACTTCCAGGCCCTCGCCGTCCTCGACGGGATCGGGTCCGCGGCCCACGTGTGCGCCCTCCACGTGGAGGCCCTCAGGGTCCTCGGCGGGTACCACGAGGCCCCGTACGGGAGGCTCGCGCCCGCGGTCCGACGGATCGTCGAGCGGATCGGGGCGCACGCTTAGGGGAGGCCCCGCCTTGCCCGCGCGGGATTCCGTGGCGGACGATCTCCTCGGGCAGGCTCGGGCTGCCGTCGAGCGAGGGGACGCGGTGGCTGCGACGGACCTCGTCGCACGGGCGTTCGCGGCGGATCCCTCGGACCCCCACGTCCGGGATCTGTACGTGGGCCTGCACCTCGCCCGCGCGATCCGGCTCGCCGCGACGGCGCGGGAGGCCCGGCGGGCGGACATCGCGAGGCGGGCGATCCCCTACGACACGGAGTTCCGCGACTCCCCGAACGTCGAGGCCGCCTTCGAGGAGGCCCTCCGGGCCCACGACGACCTCCTCGGGGCGGACCCGGGGAACGAGAAGGTCCTCGTGATGAAGGCGGCCCTGCTCTTCCGGCGGGACCGCGAGAAGGGGCGGGCGGAAGCCCTCGAGATCCTCCAGCGGATCCAGGAGGTCCATCCCGAGAACCGGCAGGTCGCCTACGCGATCAAGAAGGTCGAGCGCCCGTGCCCGCGGTGCGGGGACACGGGGTTCTGCCCGTACTGCGCGGGGCGAGGGACGAAGACGTTCGTCCGCGTCGAGCGGAGATGCGAGCGCTGCCACGGCCAGGGGATCTGTCCCGTGTGCGGGATCCTGTGATCACGCCTCGAACTCGGGACCGTGGGGGTCTTCGTCGGCCCCTTCGACCCACTCGACGCGGTCCACGCGCCCGATCTCCCCGCACGCGAGGCACTCCCACCCGAGGCCGTAGTCGTCGAACATGACGAGGCCCCGCTCCTCCTTGGAGCACTTCGTGCAGGGCCCCTTCACGTAGCCGCTCACGCGGTACGCCTGGATCACGACCTCGGGCATCGAGCACCTCCCGGCGGCTCATTCGTCGGGGGATCCGTCGCGCCCCGTGGGGGACATGTACCAGTCCGGCACGCCCTGGTCCCCGCCGAGGTCGCACTTGGGGCACACGTAGTCGAGGATGGGGTAGTTCCCGTGGGAGTGCTGGACGAAGAAGACCTTCTCGGAGCCGCACTTGTCGCACTTCTGCGGTTCCTCGCCGATGTTCTTCCGGCTGAACATTGCCCGATGGAGAACGAGGGCGGGAGATAAAGGTGCCGGACGGGAAGGTCTTTCCCGAGGGACGCGGTGCCGTCCTCGTGATCCTCCGGTTCAGCCGGTACCGGTTCAAGGAGGAGACCGTCGAGGAGGGCCTCCGGATCCTCGGCGGCCATGCGAAGACGGTCGCCGCCGCGCCGGGCTGCGAGGCCGCGTGGGTCGCGCGGGGCCGGCATCCCGACACCGTCGTCATCCTCCTCGCGAGGTTCCGCGACGACGCGTCCCTCCGGACGTTCGAAGGGCGGCTCCGCTCGGACCCGGCCCTCGGGAGCGATGCGTTCGCCCTCATGCGCCTCACGACGGCCCCGCCGGAGATGGCGGAGTACGAGGTCCAGGCCGAGACCTGACGGGTCCTGCCCTCCGTCCGCGCACGCCCCAGGTGGCTTTATGAGGACTCGGGGAATGGGTGGTCGGCTGCGACGGGCCGAGGATGGCGGGGACATGAAGCGGGTGCGGCCGATCGTGATCAAGATCGGCGAGACGCGCGTGAACCGGGAGGGCATGATGCAGATGCTCCAGGCCCTGGGCGTCTCGGAGCCCGGTCAGGCGCGGTTCAAGAGCATGGCCGACACGGGGGAGACGGTCATGGAGCTGGCGGGGCGCATGTGCTACCAGTCCTTCGAGATCGGGCTCAACCCGAACGTCACGAAAATTCGCGAGGATTCCAAGGAATATTTCGCGAATCTTGCGAAGAAGGGAGACGGGAGCGTCATGGAACATGGGGTCCTTTCCTGGGCGTTCCTCTACTGCAGCCGGGTGATGACCCACGAGCTCGTCAGGCATCGCGCGGGCGTCGCGATTAGCCAGGAGTCCCTCCGGTACGTCCGGCTTCGCGACGTCAAGCTCTGGCTCCCCGACGAACTCACGGAGGACCAGAAGGCGCAGATGGAGCACGCGGTCGAACAGACGGAGGAGGCCTACCGCCGTCTCGACGCCTCGATCCCATGGGACACCCTGCCCATGGACGCGAAGAAGCGCCTGACGTCCGCGATGCGCCGAATCTTGCCGGACGGCCTCGCGACCCACGTGGTCTGGAGCGCGAACCACCGCGCCCTTCGGTGGATCATCGAGATGCGGACGGACCCCGCCGCGGAGGTCGAGATCCGGCATGTGTTCGACCAGGTCGCGCAGATCTGCGTGCGGGACCATCCGATGATCTACGGGGACTTCGTGCGGACGGAGCTCCCGGACGGGACGGGGTGCTGGAAGCCCACCCTCCGCTCGAAGGTCTGAGGGCTCAGAGCCAGCGGAACAGGAGGCGGTAGAAGGACGCCTCCGCGGGCTTCTTTGCGGCCCGGAGCACCGTCGCGGCGACGTGCTTCCGGAGGTGCTCGACGTCCTCGAAGCCCCCGATCATCGCGTCGTACGCGGAGAGGCGCTCGAGGGTCGTAGGCTCGACAAGGATCGCCTGGCCCTCGCCGACCGTGTCGTCCCTGAACTTCACGATGAGACGGTTCCCGGGGACGATCCTCTGCCGCTGGACCTCCGCCTCGGGGAGGTATGCCTGGTACACGTACTGCTTCCGGAGCTTCTCCTCCGCCGCCGGGTAGTCGATCACGAGGGTCTTCGGTGGGGCCGCGTTCGGGGGGATCATGGTCTCCCTCAGAGGGCGGCGAGGACCTCGTCCGCGTGCCCGTCGACCTTGACCTTGGGCCAGACCTTCGCGATCCGCCCCTTCTCGTCGATGAGGAACGTCGTCCGCTCGATTCCCATCGACGTGCGGCCGTACAAGGTCTTCTCCTTCCACACCCCGTACGCGCTCGTCACGATGCCGTCGACGTCCGCAAGGAGGGGGAAATTCAGGTGGTACTTGTCTTTGAACTTCGCGTGGCTCGCGAGGTTGTCCCGGCTCACGCCGAACACGAGGGCCCCCTTCGACGTCACCCGCGCGAGGTTGTCGCGGAACGCGCAGGCCTCCCTCGTGCAACCTGGCGTGTCGTCCTTCGGATAGAAGTAGAGGACGACCTTCTTCCCGCGGAGGTCCTTGAGGGACACGGTCCGTCCGTCGTCCGCGGGCAGCCGGAAATCGGGCGCGGGCTCGCCAGGGGCGGGCATCGAGGTCACCGGGACGCCCATGGGCCCGCGCGATTTAACGGTAGCGCTTTCGTGGCGCACGGGGCCGTCCCGCGGGCGTGCGGACCGGGAATGGGCCAGCTTAATATCAAGGCTGGTATCTTCGGCTCAAGCTTTAAGTAAACTGACCAGGTTCGTCGCGGTCAGTCTCCCCCGCGAGTGCCCTCAGGGAACTCTCATGGCCCGAAAGGCGAGTCCTCGACGGCCGGCGCCGACCCGAACGACGGCCCCGTCCGTGAAGCCCGTGTACACGAAGCCGCGGGTCGTGAAGCCGACCCCGGCCTCCGAGGCGGCCGCCGCGGCCCAGGCGGGCCTCCTCCAGCTCACGTTCGGCCGGCACGCCCACGGCTACGGGATCGTCGCGGCGGTCGCCTTCGTCCTCAACGCGGTCCTCCTGTTCAACATGTACACGTCGGGGGCGATCGGCACGCCCGTCCCGCCCCAGGGCTACTACCCCGACTACATCCTCTGGATCCTCCCGTCGGCCCTCGGGGCCGTGGCTTCCCTCGACGCGATCCGGATCAAGCGGGAGCCGTACCGGAAGCACTACCTCTCGAGGCACTTCGTGATGAGCACCCTCGGGATGGTCCTGTTCTTCATCGTCGCCGCGTTCATCGTCGTGATGATCAACTGGAACCTCTTCGTCGAGTACCGCCACTGGGTGTACCCGATCGCCGTCGCGGGCTTCTCGACCGCGATCATCTCCATGGCGATGACGTGGGAGGGGCTCGGCGCGAAGAAGGCCGGGTCGATCCTCCTCGCCGTCGTCCTGCCCGCCCTCGTGTTCGCCCTCGTCCTGTTCAACGAGACGATCTGGAGCCCGGAGGGCCAGCAGTTCTTCCTCATCGTGTTCCTCACGGGCGCCGTGACGACGGAGATCTCCGGGTCCCTCCTCCACATCATCGCCTCCGGGACGAGCGTGTACCAGCGGGAGATCCTCAAGGCGGACAACACGAAGGTCGCGATCCTCCAGCAGGAGCTCCAGAAGAAGCGGGAGGCCCTCGACTACAAGGAGCGGGCGATCCGCGGGCGGGAGGCCCACCTCGAGGCCCTCCAGCAGGAGCTCGACGATCAGGCGACGGAGCTCAAGACGAAGCTGACCGACGTCGCCGCGCGGGAGGTCGCCGTCGAGCGGTCGACGAAGGAGCTCCGGGAGCTCGACCGGAAGATCGCGAGCGCGAAGGCGGAAATCGAGGCGCGGGTCGAGGAGCTCAAGCTCCGGGAGACGGACGTCCACGCGGGGAAGGCGGAGATCGAGAAGGCGAGGCAGGCCGTCGCCGCCCGGGAGGCCGTCCTCAACGAGCGGGAGAAGGAGACGAAGCGCTTCTCCATCGAGCTGACGTCCCAGACCCGCGCGGCCGAGGAGCGGATCAAGGGCCTCGCGGACCGCGAGGACCGCGCCCGGACCGCGGAGAAGCAGGTCGACGAGAAGCGGACGGCCCTCCTCAAGCTCGAGAAGGACCTCCAGCTCCGGGAGTCGGAGCTGCGGATGAAGATGGAGCAGGCGCAGGCGACGACCTCCCGGGTCGAGACGGTCCGCGTGAAGGAGCTCAAGGACTGGGAGTCCAAGATCCTCTCCAAGGAGAAGGAGCTCGGGAAGCTCGAGGTCGAGCTGCGCACCCTGGAGAACCAGCTCAAGGAACGCTACGAGAACGCGACCCGGATCGAGCGGCGGTTCCAGGAGCAGAGGAAGATCTTCGAGGACCGGGAGGCGGAGATGGTCTCCCGGGAGAAGTCCGTCTCGGACAAGGAGGCGGCCCTCGAGGACCGCTCGGAGGAGGTCGAGCGCCAGACCGGGTCCGTGCGGGAGGCCCAGACGAAGCTCGAGGAGCAGGCCCGCCGGTACTCCGAGTTGCTCAAGGACACGAAGATGAAGGAGGCCGCGGCCGGGTCGAACGCACAGGACCTGCGCCGGCAGCAGGCGACCCTCGAGGACCGGGAGAAGAAGCTCGCCTCCATGCAGGCGAACCTCCAGGCCGAGATCAAGCGCCTGAACGAGGAGAACCGGGGGCTCCTCGAGAAGGCGAAGGAGATGGAGGCCCGGGAGAGCGAGCTGTCCCTCCGGGAGATGGAGCTCGAGCAGAGCCAGCGGGAGGCCCGCGCGGCCGCCGCCACGCCGGGGATGCGGGACCTCGATCGGGAGGCCCAGCTCGAGGAGTGGGAGCGCCGCCTCCGGGAGCGGGAGGACGAGTTCAAGCGGCGCCAGTACCAGAAGGAGAAGGAGCTCGAGATGCGGGAGGTCGCCGTGAAGGCCCAGGTCGCGACCGGCGTCACGGAGACGGCCGAGGAGGCCGTCGCCGTCGAGAAGCGCGCGGAGAAGGTCAAGACCGGGAATTCCCGCCTCGACGACCTTCTGTACGGCGGGATCCCGTTCAACTCGAACGTCCTCTTCGTCGGGCCCGCGTTCGTCGGGAAGGAGGTCGCGATCCTGAACTTCGTCGCGGAGGGACTCAAGAAGGGCGTCCCCGCGATCGTCATCACGACGACGAAGCCGCCCATCGACGTCGCGAGGGACATGGCCCCTATCCTCCCGACGTTCATCCAGTACGAGCAGCTGGGCCTCGTCCGGTGGATCGACGCGACGTCGACCCTGCCCGGCGGGAAGCCCGTCCAGGAGAAGAACGTCTGGCGCGTGAACGGCCCGACGGACTTCGAGAACATGCTGAACCTCGTGAACCACCTCGACGAGGAGTTCAAGGCGAAGTACCCGTACTTCCGGATCGCCTACCTCAGCCTGAGCTCGAGCATCACCCAGGCGGACGAGCGGGAGGCGATGACGTTCTTCCAGAAGCTCGTGAACCGCCTGCGGCAGACGAAGGCCGTGTCCGCGGTGTCCCTCGAGCGGGGGATGCACGCGGACCAGACCCTCGAGGCGCTCGAGCACATGGTCGACGGGGCCCTCCACTTCAAGCTCGACAAGCAGCGGACGTTCCTCCAGGTCGCGGGCCTCGGGGAGGTCCAGACCCGGGACTGGGTGCCCTACAAGCACACGAACAAGGCGATCATGATCGGGTCGTTCCAGCTCGAGCGGATCCGCTGAGGCCCGGCAGCGTTTTCTAGGCGGGAGGGCATCCGAGGACGTGGCCGACCTCGTCTGGGTCTCCCTGCTGGTCGGCGGCACGCTCCTCCTCGTCGGGTTCGCGGCCTCCCTCTTGTTCGAGAGGTTTCGCGTGCCCGATTTCTTCATGCTCCTCCTCCTCGGCGTCGTCCTGGGCCACGTCCCCGTGGAGCCCTTCGGCCCCGGCCTCCTCACGGCCCTCGGGCCCGTCCTGCCCGCGTTCACGGCCCTCACCCTGACGTTCATCATGTTCGAGGGCGGGCTCACCCTGAGCTTCCGGGACGCGGGGGAGGGAACCGGGGTCCTCGTGACCCACATCCTCGGGGCCATGGCCGTCACGATGGCCCTCACGTGGCTCATCGCGACGCAGGTCCTCGGCCTCAGCTCGACGACGGGGCTCGTCCTCGCGGCCGCGTTCAGCGGGCCGAGCGCGACGATCGTCCTGAGCTTCGCGCCCCACCTGCGCCTCTCCCCGAACGCGCTGAACGTGATCCTGTACGAGGGGGTCCTCGGGAATATCGCGGCCGCCGTCGTCGTCCTCTTCGTGATCCGGACCCCGGGGCAGGAGGCGGGGGGCGCCCTCATCTCGTTCCTCTCCTCCACGGCCCTCGGGGCCGCCGCCGCGTTCCTCCTGGGGATCGGCTGGAGGCTCTCCCTCCGCCGCCTCCCCCAGGCGAGGTTCCTCTACATCGCGACGATCGCCTGGGCGATCGTCGTCTACGCGGTGGGGGACGGGATCATCGGGCAGAGCGGGGCCATCGCCGCGTTCGTCCTCGGGATCGTCCTCGCGTACCACCGGCCCTCGACTGCGCAAGCGGCCGCGGGGCCCGGGCCCGCGGAGGGCCTCAGGGCGTTCCAGGCCGAGATCACGTTCGTCATGCGCACGTTCTTCTTCGTGTACCTGGGCCTCACGATGACGTTCGATCGGTTCAGTGTCGGGGCCCTCTTCGGGGCCGTCCTCCTGACCGCGGGCTTGGTCGTGGCCCGCGCCCCGACGACGTTCCTCGTCCGCCGCGCGATCCACCTCACGGGCCGGGAGACGCGGGTCCTCCTGGGGACCGTGGGTCGCGGCCTCACGGACGTGGTCCTCGTCCTCCTCGCCGTCGAGAGCGGGGTCCTCCCGGCCGTCGAGGCGGACTTCCTCGTGGGGATGCTCCCCCTGATCATCCTCGTCGCGGCGATCACGTGCGCGGGCCTCCTCGCGTGGGCGGAGCGCGGGTCCGGCGTGGCGCCCGCAGGGCCCGTGGACCTCTACCGGATGTGACGGTTCCGGAGGACGGGCTTCTCGCAGAGGATCGCCTCGTCCCCCCAGGACATCGGGCGGTACCCGAGGTCGAGGGCGGTCCGGAGGACCTCGGGGCGACGCGGGAGGAACGTCTCCACGCGGTCCTTCCCCAGGGAGGCCGCGATCCGCGGGGCGTCCCCGAGGACCCCTCGGAACGTGCCGAGGACCGGGGTCACGTCGATCACGCGGGCGTCGAACGTCTCCGAGACGTCCGTCACGAGGGCCGCCCTCCGTCCCCATGTCCGCAGGGCGCGCCGACGGCACAGGGAGCGCAGGGCCGCGCGACGCAACCGGAGGAAGGCGTAGTCGTGGTTCACGAAGCCGGTCCCTGCGCGGACGAGGGGCGAGGCGGCCACGCGGCGGGCG
>MGWD01000031.1:0-125 GCA_001800825.1 Euryarchaeota archaeon RBG_19FT_COMBO_69_17
AGGAACACAGTGCAGGCGGCGGAGTCCACCGCGGGCGCCCCGCCTGGGTGATGCCGCGGTCTGTCGCGCGGACGGCTGCGGATGGGCATCGGCCTGGGACGAAAACCTTTAGGCGACCCCGTCCT
>MGWD01000031.1:144-286 GCA_001800825.1 Euryarchaeota archaeon RBG_19FT_COMBO_69_17
CCTCGTCGTCGGCGGGGGAGGGCGCGAGCACGCGATCGTCGAAGCGCTTCGCCGGAGCGGTGCGGAGATCCTCGCCGCGATGGGGAACCAGAATCCCGGGATCCGCCGCGCGGCGGTGGCCGTCCTCCTGGGGGACGTGACC
>MGWD01000031.1:413-588 GCA_001800825.1 Euryarchaeota archaeon RBG_19FT_COMBO_69_17
CGAGACGGACAAGGGGTTCGCGCGGTCGCTCCTGCGCGAGCACCGGGTCCCCGGCCTCCCGGAGTTCTGGTCGTTCGACGACCTCGCCGCCTACGAGGAGTTCGTGAACGGCAGCGATTTCGAGTTTGTGATCAAGCCCGTCGGGCTCACGGGCGGAAAGGGCGTCCGGGTCTGG
>MGWD01000031.1:781-1104 GCA_001800825.1 Euryarchaeota archaeon RBG_19FT_COMBO_69_17
GCGACAAGGGGCCCAACACGGGCGGCATGGGGTCGTACAGCGATGTGGACCATCTCCTCCCGTTCGTGACCGGGGGCGAGTACGAGCAGGCCCTTGACACGATGCGCAAGACCCTCGCGGCAATGGCCTCCCGCGGAACGCCGTTCAAGGGGATCCTGTACGGCGGCTTCATGAACACCCGCGACGGGCCGAAGCTCCTCGAGTACAACGTGCGGTTCGCGGACCCGGAGTCGATGAACGTCCTGCCGATCCTCGAGGACGACTTCCTCGGCCTTTGCCATCGGCTCACGGAAGGCCGTCTACCGTCGAGCGGACGCTTCGCG
>MGWD01000031.1:1166-1508 GCA_001800825.1 Euryarchaeota archaeon RBG_19FT_COMBO_69_17
AGAGCTGCTCAAGGTCGACGAGGAGAGCATCCGACGCACCGGCGCGCGGGTCTACTACGCGGCGGTCGACGAGAAGGCGGGGCACGTGTACACGACGACTTCGCGGTCCCTCGCGGTGGTCGGAGTCGCGGAGGATCTCGAACGCGCAGAGGCGTTGTCCGAGGAGGCGCTCGCGTTCGTCTCGGGAACGTTCTACGCCCGTCGGGATATCGGCAAGCCGGAGGTCGTCCGCGCGAAGGCCGAGCGGATGGAGCGGATCCGGTCCCGGGTCCCCGGATAGACGGGCGCCGGAGGACCAAAACCTTATGAAACGGACCACCGATCCCGTTCGGGGGGATTCAC
>MGWD01000031.1:1561-2745 GCA_001800825.1 Euryarchaeota archaeon RBG_19FT_COMBO_69_17
TCGTGGCGATTTCGGCGATCGCGGGCCGGGCGGCCGCAGCCACCCTGGAAACGCATCCGCCGATCTTCATCTTCGGCGATGCCGGCTTCACGGCCGCGAACGGTGTGCGGAGCGGATCGGGGACCGAGGCGGATCCGTACATCATCGCGGACTGGAATGTCACGACGGATTTCGACGTCGCGATCGAGATCGCGAACACGCACGCGTATTTCGTCCTCGAGACCGTCGAGGCGAGCGCTGCGACAACCGCGATCTCCCTGCAGCGCGTCGAGAACGGCCTTCTCCGCGGTGTCGCGGTCCGCGGCGGGGCTCTCGGAATCCACGTGCAGTCCTCCGCGAACGTGAGCGTCGTAGAGAGCACGGTCACGGGCACACGTCGCACCGCCCTCCAGGTGTGGGATTCCTCGTCCATCCTCCTTCGCGGGAACACGATTTCGTCGAACAACCTGGATACGGCCTCCGTCGACAAGGGCCTGCTCGTCGACGCCTCCTCCGACGTCCTGGCGGACGGAAACACAATCCTGCAGAACGACATCGGCGTCGTCGTCTGGGGCTCCTCGGACGTGAGCCTCCGGGCTAATCGGATCGAGAGCAACCGCGTGCACGGGATCGAGTGCCACCAGAACTCCGGGCTCATCATCTCCGCGAACCAGGTGTCGCGGAACGCCGGGGGCGGCATCGTCATCCGCTCGACGCAAGGGCTGGCTCTCGAAGACAACGAGGCCCTCGATAACGGGGACATCCAGATCACCATCAAGCAGTCGAGCGGCGTGGTCTCGGGGAACGGGTTATCGGGTCGAATCACAGGTATCGAGATCGTGGACTCCGACGACATGCGCGTGGAGGGGAACCGGGTTGGCGGGGGATACGGAATGTTCGTGTCCGGGTCCGACCGGATGCTTCTCCGCTACAACAACGTGTCCGCATCATTGTCGGGGATGCGGATCGCGATGTCCCACGACATCGTTGTCGCCTCAAACGAGATCTGGCGCACCCAGAACGGATTCCAATTCTATGACGTCGGCGGGACCGTCGTAGGGAACGTCGTGCGCGTGACGAGCGGCATCCTCCTGAACATGGAGTACAAGGTCTTCGTCGTGTACCTTCACAATGACTTCACGCGAGAATCCGGGGGCGGCTATGGCGTCACGGCCTACGGGGGTTCCGCTCCCGTCTTTACGGCA
>MGWD01000031.1:2778-3002 GCA_001800825.1 Euryarchaeota archaeon RBG_19FT_COMBO_69_17
TACCAGGGCACGGACGCCTGCAGCGGCCCTGCGCAGGACGATTGCACCTCTCCCGACGGGATCGGGGACACCGCCTTCCTCATCCCCACCCCCTCGGGCTCGTTCGAGGATCGCTACCCCTTGATCGCGCCAATCGCCCGGGCGAACGAGGCACCCACGGTCGACCCGGTCGAGACCCTCCCCGTCACCGCGATTGCGCAGGAGTCCGTTGGTCTCTCCGGTTT
>MGWD01000031.1:3024-3504 GCA_001800825.1 Euryarchaeota archaeon RBG_19FT_COMBO_69_17
GATATCGACTACGTGTGGGACTTCGGGGACGGAACGTTCGCCTCCGGCTACATCGGCACCCCGACCGTTCTCGGGACCGCGATCCACGCGGACCACGTCTACGCGGCTCCGGGTGACTACGCCGTCCGGCTGACCGTGTTCGACGGTGCGGGCGGGAGCGCGTCGTCCGGCGCCGTCGCGCGGATCCGGGAGCCCGGGCTCCTCCGGGTGTTCACCTCCATCGATCTTCACCCCGACTGGGGCGTCCCCGCGAAGATCCTCGTGGATGGGATCGGGCGGGACGAGTGGGCCCTGAACTGGTTGAAGATGGCGCCTGGCGAGCATCGGATCTCTTACTCCGACGTACCGAACCTCGGCACTCCGTCCGACACGGTCGTGACCGTCGCGTCGGGCGAGGTGACGGAGGTGCACGGCGAGTATCTCGCGCGCGGATGGCTGCGCGTCCGGACGGATTCCGCGGTGCCCGGGACGATTACGGTG
>MGWD01000031.1:3545-3734 GCA_001800825.1 Euryarchaeota archaeon RBG_19FT_COMBO_69_17
TACCAGATCGCGTTCGGGCCCGTCGCCGGATACCAACGACCCCCGCCGGAGACGGCGGCGGTCGTCGCGGAGCGGCTCACGGAGGTCGTCGGAAGGTACGTTCGCGACGACCTGTCCCCCGGCCCCGATCCTTCGACGTTCGGACTCCTCCGAGTCGCCACCCGGGTCGAGGGGACAGCGAGTGGAGTC
>MGWD01000031.1:3846-4012 GCA_001800825.1 Euryarchaeota archaeon RBG_19FT_COMBO_69_17
CCCCGGCTGCGCTCACCGTGACCCTGGCCGTCGGGCAGACGGCCACGGTGAGTGCCGTCTTCAAGCCGCACGGGATCCTCCGCGTCGTGACGGAACCGGCGGTGCCGGGCACGATTTTCGTGAACGGGTCGCCGTTCAACGACTGGCAGGTCTGGGAGTCCGTGCT
>MGWD01000031.1:4088-5545 GCA_001800825.1 Euryarchaeota archaeon RBG_19FT_COMBO_69_17
TCGTCAGGGGGACCTACCTCCCGTAGGCCTCCGGGCCGGGCAGATCCGGAACCCGAGTCGAGGCGGTCGGGGCCGAACGCTGGGAATCGCAGAGCCAACGCTCAAGTACCGGGATGCATCATCCTCGCCGCGTGAAAAACCTCGACGAGGTCATCGGCGACATCGAGGTTCGGCTCGACGAGAAGGACGAGGTCCGAGAGCTCGCAATCAAGTCGTCGCGGACGATCGCGCGCCTGGCCGGGAGCGGGATCCAGGGGATGCACCGAGGCGACGACGTCTCCGCGGCGATTCGCGACGCGCGGGAGGAGGTCATGAAGCTCAAGAGCCTCCTCGACGGGCACCCGGACCTCTTCCACGCGGGTTTCGTCGAGAACGCGATGCAGGAGGCATGCGAGGCGTTCCTCGTCCATGCGATCCTCGAGGGCCATGAGCTCCCGACGCCCAAGGGGTGCGGCGTCACGGACACCGCGTACCTCCTCGGTCTCGGCGATGTCGTCGGCGAACTCCGCCGCGTCGCCCTCGAGCACCTCCGGAGCGGGGACATCGACCGGGCGTCCGCGTTCCTCGAGAGGATGGAGCGGATCCTCGACGCCCTGATGCGGTTCGACTACCCGACGGCCCTCGTCGCCCTGAAACGGAAGCAGGACGTCGCACGTTCGCTCATCGAGAAGACGCGGGGCGAGGTCGCGGTCGCGGCCGGCAACCACGAGCTCGCGAAGAAGCTCGACGCGATGCGCGGCAAGCTGTGAGCGCGCCTTGTTATCACGTTGGATTCCCAGGTCGGAATCCCTTTAAAAACGAGGCGGCATCGTCGCGCGATTCCGACCCAGCGCAGCCCCGGCCATAGGGGCGGAGGGCACGCGCGGGGGGCAGAGCCATGGCGCAAGCGCAGAAGATCCGCAGCGGCATTCCTGGACTCGACGATCTGATCGAGGGCGGGTTCTGGCCGAAGTCGACGATCGTGATCCTCGGTTCCTCGGGCACCGGGAAATCCACGTTCGCGATCCAGTTCCTCATGGAGGGGATCGAGAACGGGGAGCAGGCGCTGTACGTGACCCTGGAGGAGCCACCGGAGCAGATCATGCGCGAGGCGGACCTCATGGGGTTCGACCTGCGGAAGTACTACGAGAAGAGCCTCTTCTTCATTCACTTGAAGGGGAAGAACTTCAAGAAGATGATCGAGGAGCAGCTCCCGCAGCTCGTCAAGGCGCGCGCGGACTACAACATCGCGACGCGGGTCGTCATCGACCCGATGACGCCCGTGATCTGGGCGACCCAGGACAAGCTGGAGCAGCGAGAGCTCATCGGGAAGCTGTTCTACACCCTCAAGGAGCTCGGAGTCGTCCTGTGCACGGTCGAGGAGCACGCCCGGCCCGGCGAGACGGTCGGGGAGGACGTCCTCCTTCCGATCTACCTCAGCGACGGCGCGGTCCACCTCGAGTACTATCCCATCGGCG
>MGWD01000031.1:5623-5704 GCA_001800825.1 Euryarchaeota archaeon RBG_19FT_COMBO_69_17
CGGGATCGTCGTGCGCGCGAGCCCCGTGGAGATCCCCGAGGAGACCGGCCGGTCCCATGCGAAGACGTTCGAGGGGGCGAT
>MGWD01000031.1:5838-5951 GCA_001800825.1 Euryarchaeota archaeon RBG_19FT_COMBO_69_17
GCGGATAGATGCCCTACGCCGGCCAGGTCGACAAGACGATGGGGGCCGAGACGGCGGGCCACCTCAAGCACATGCTCGAGACGGCCCTCCGCCACGCGAGGAGCGACAGCGAC
>MGWD01000032.1:0-2150 GCA_001800825.1 Euryarchaeota archaeon RBG_19FT_COMBO_69_17
GTCCCCTCGCTTGAAAACCCTTCCCCGCGGGATCCTGGATTTCAGAGCGGGGAATCTCATGGCAAGGTTCTTTATGTGATAACATCGTCCCGCGCGCGATGGACCTCCCTCCCGGCCGCGTGGAGCGGATCTCCGACGGGGGCACCGAGGCCTTGCGGGGGATCCTCGCGGACCTCCGCGCGCTGAAGTTCAACGGGCTCCTCAAGACGTCCGTGTTCCGGGGGGACCTGCCCTCCCAGGGGGTCCTCGTGTTCCGGGGCGGGGACGGGGTCCTCGCGGAGCATCGGGCCGCCGCGGACCTCCTTGGGACCGACGCCCTCCCCGAGATCCTCCGGGATGCGGCGAGCGAGCGGGCCCAGATCGAGGTCCGGACGTACGACTACGGGCATTCGTCGATCAGCATCGACCAGCTCCAGCGGGCGTACCCAGAGGCGGCGATCGAGGGCCTCGGGGACGTCGACGGGAACCTCGCGGCCGTCGTGCGGCAGGAGGCCGCCGCCCGGGAGACGTACCTCCGGGAGCTCGAGGAGCGCCGGGAGCAGGAGCGGAAGCTCATCACGAAGGAGGAGGAGCTGTACCGCCGGAAATGGGAGTTGGAGCAGGAGTTCCGGCGGAGCGCGATGCGCCAGAAGGAGCTCGAGTCCCTCCGGTCCGAGCTCCAGACCGTCAAGGAGGCCTCCGCGATGCTCCTCCGCCAGCTCCAGGAGCAGCGGAGCGCGGGGGATGTCGAGCTGGAGTCGCAGAAGAAGCTTGCCTCGATGGAGGCGGAGCGGTCCCGCGCGGAGGCGGAGGCCCAGCGCCGGAGCCTCGCGGAGCGGGCCGCGGCCCTCGACGCGAGGGAGCGCGAGCTCGCGTCTCGGGAGGCCCTGCTCCAGGACCGCGACGCCGGGACGGCGGGCCGCGAGACGGCCCTGGACCGGGAGCGGAAGCAGCTCAACGAGCTCTACTCGAGCCTCGAACGGGAGATGACGAAGATCGCGGACGCCCGGAAGGCGTTCGACGCCCGCGTGGCCGAGGCCGAACGGAGGGAGCGCGAGGTCCTCCTCCGGGAGCAGTCCTCCAAGCAGTGGGAGGATCAGGTCCGGCAGCACGACGCGTCCGTCTCCGAGAGGGAGACGTCCGCCGCGGAGAGGGAGACGGCGCTCGAGCCCCGTCTGAAGGACCTCACGGACCGCGAAGCGTCCGTCGCCGCACGGGCCCAGGAGGTCGAGCGCCGGGCCGCCGCCGTGGAGGCGGAGGACGAAGGCCTCGACGAGCGCCGGGACGAGCTCGCCCGCGCGACGAAGAAGATGCAGCGCCTCTCCCGAGAGCTCGCGGAGAAGGACAAGAAGATCGCCGCGGAGGACCGGGAGGCCCGGGAGAGACAGGTCCAGCTCCGGAAGGCGCAGCGAGACGTCGCGGCCCTCCAGAAGGACCTCGAGCGCCGCGCGCGGCAGGCGGCCGCCCTCGAATCGGAGCTCGCGGAGACGCGGTCACGGCTCAAGGAGCAGGCCCTGAAGCTGCTTCGCACGGAACGGGCGGCCCAGGAGCGGCTCAAGGAACTCGAGGTCCTCGACGCGGAGCTGCGCCGCCGGGAGGCCGGGGTCCAGCGCCGGGAGACGGCGATCGAGAAGCGGGAGGCGTCCGCGGAGTCCGCGACCGCGAGGCTCTCCGAGCGGCAGGACGCCCTCGACGTCGCGGAGGAGGACCTCCGCGCGCGCCTGACGTCGGGGGAGGAGCGGCTCAAGGCCTTCCAGGCGGACCTCGAAAAGCGGGAGCGCGAGGCCGTCGGGCGGGACAAGCGCCTCGCGGACGAGGTCGCCGCCCAGGAATCCCTACGGCTCACGCTCGAGGAGCAGGAGATCGCGTTCCTCGAGGATCTCAAGGACATCGAGACGCGGAAGGCCGCCCTCGAGCGGGAGGAGGCCGCCCTCGCGAAGGCGAGGGACAAGCTCGCGAAAGGCCAGGCCGCCCTCGCGGATGCCCAGGCCCGGGCCAAAGGGGCCGCGGAGCGCAAGGCGACGTCCCTGGACGAGCTCGAGGCGGAGCTCGCCGACCGCGAGGCCACGCTCGAGGCGCGCGAGAAGGCGACGGCCGCGCGGGCGCAGGAACTCGAACGCCAGGCCGCAACCCGCGAGGATCGCGAGGAACGGCTCGCGGCGGAGGCTAAG
>MGWD01000032.1:2170-7593 GCA_001800825.1 Euryarchaeota archaeon RBG_19FT_COMBO_69_17
CCCTCGAGGATCGGGCGGAGAAGGTCGCCGCCGCGCGGGCCAAGGTCGAGGCGGAGCGCCGGGCCCTCGCCGAGACGCGGGAGGACCTGAAGTCCCGCGCCGCGAAGGCGAAGGACGAGGAGGCCCGCCTCCGCAAGTACGCCGGGGACCTCGAGCGCCGGAAGCAGGAGATCGCCCGGATCAAGGAAGGCCTGCGGCGGCTGCGATAAGCAGCGCGGAACGTTTATCCCGGTTGGGGGATACGCGGTCGAGGGACGATGGGCGCCATCCTCACGCTGACCTCGGACTTCGGACCGGGGGAGTACGTCGCGGCGATGAAGGGCGTCGTCCTCGGCATCGCCCCCGACGCGACGATCGTCGACGTCGACCACAACGTCCGTCCGCAGGACGTCGTCCACGGGGCCTACGTCCTGTACGCGGCGGTCCCGCACTTCCCCTTCGCGGCCCATGTGGCCGTCGTCGACCCGGGCGTGGGCACGCCCCGCCGCGGGATCGTCGTCGTCGCAGAGGGCGCCTTCCTCGTCGGCCCGGACAACGGGCTCCTGCTCCCCGCCGCGCAGCGCCTCGGCCTCAAGGAGGTCCGCCACATCACGAACCGCGCCCTGATGCGGGAGGCGGTCAGCGACACGTTCCACGGGCGGGACGTCTTCGCGCCCGTCGCGGCCCACCTCCTCACGGGGACGAAGGTGAAGGACGTCGGGCCCGTCGTGCGGGACTTCGCGGACCTCGACTTCGGGACGCCCTCGAAGACGAAGGGCGGCTTCGAGGCCCGCGTGATCACCGCGGACCGGTTCGGGAACGTGATCACGAACGTCCCCCGTTCCCTCGGGGAGAAGACTTGGCGCCTCGGCGATCGCCTTGCCGTCGCCCTGGGCGGGTATGAGATGACGGTGGCCCTCGTCCGCACGTACGGGGAGGTCCCTGCAGGGGAGCTCCTCGCGACGTACTCGTCGAGCGGATTCCTGGAGATCGCGCGGCGCGAGGGGAGCGCGGCGAAGGACCTCGACGCGGCCCCGAAGGCCACCGTGACGGTCCGGAAGGCTCCCTGAAGGCGCCCGAGGCAAAGCATATCTAGGGCAGGTTCCTTGGCAGCCGCGCCATGGACCGTCGGAAGATCCTCCTCCTCATCTTCGACGGGCTCGGGGACCGCCCCGTCGCGGAGCTCGGGCACAAGACGCCCCTCGAGGCCGCGCCGAAGCCCGCCCTCGACTGGTTCGCGGCGAACGGGATCAACGGCCTCCTCGACCCCATCGCGCCCGGCGTGCGGCCCGGGAGCGACACGAGCCATCTCGCCCTCTTCGGGTACGACCCGTACGAGGTCTACACGGGCCGAGGGCCCTTCGAGGCGGCCGGCGTGGGGATCACCCTCGAGCCCGGGGACATCGCGTTCCGCTGCAACTTCGTGACCGTCGACGAGGACATGAAGGTCCTCGACCGGCGGGCGGGGCGGATCCGCGAGGGGACGGAGGAGCTCGCGAAGGCCCTCGACGGGATCAAGATCGGCCGCGTGAAGGTCCTCTTCCGCGCGGGGACGGAGCATCGCGGGGCCCTCGTCCTCCGCGGGAAGGGCCTCTCCCCCCGGGTGAGCGACACGGACCCCCACGAGCACGGCGTGCCCGTGCCCGAGGCGAAGCCCCTCGTTCCGAAGGCGAAAGGGACCGCGAAGGCCCTCAACGCGTTCACGAGGGCGGCCCACAAGGCCCTCAAGGACCATCCTGTGAACCAGGAGCGGGTCGCGAAGGGGGAGATGCCCGCGAACCTCGTCCTCGCCCGCGGGCCGGGCCAGTTCCCCGACCTCGCGCCCCTCCCGGAGAAGTACGGCCTCAAGGCCGCGGGGATCGCCGGGGTCGCGCTCATCAAAGGGATGTGCCGCGCGGTCGGCATGGACGTCCTCGAAGTCCCCGGGGCGACGGGCGGGCTCGACACGGACATGGTCGCGAAGGCGGAGGCCGCCCTCGACGCCCTCGGGACGTACGACCTCGTCGTTGTGAACGTGAAGGCCGCGGACGGGAAGGCGTCCGAGAAGATCCGGGTCATCGAGCGGATCGACCAGATGATGGCCGTCCTGAAAGCGAAGCTCGGGCCCGAGATCGTCCTCGCGATGACCGCCGACCACTCGACCCCCGTGGCCCTCGCGGACCACTCCGGGGACCCCGTGCCCGTGACCGTGTTCGGGGAAGGCGTCCGCGTGGACGATGTGTCGAGCTTCGACGAGCGGAGCGTCGCGAAGGGCGGGCTCGGGCGGATCCGCGGGCGGGACCTCATGCCCATCCTGATGAGCCTCGCGAACCGGGCGGAGAAGTACGGCGCGTGAGACCCCTCCGGAGGGAGCCGCCAAAGGATTTATAGGATTGCGCGATTGCCGCCTCGGGTTGCAGCCGGAGCGGGTTTTTCATGGACCTTAGCCTCGTCATCCCGATCGCGATCCTCGTCGGCCTGGGCGGTGCGGGACTCCTCGCGCGGGACGTCCTGCGCCGGGACACGGGCACGGAGCGGATGCGGGAGATCGCGTCCGCGATCCAGGATGGCGCTCGGGCGTTCCTCCGTCGTCAGTACCGCGCGATCGGGATCATCGCCGCGATCCTTGCGATCGCCTTCGCCGCGGGAATCGGACTGACGAGCGCCCGCGGGTGGGAGCTCGGGCTGAAGACCGCCGGTGCCTTCGCCCTGGGCGCCCTGTTCTCGGCTTTGTCGGGATACATCGGGATGCACATCGCGATCCGGTCGAACGTCCGCTCCGCCGCCGGTTCCCTGAAGTCGTTCAACGACGCCCTCGTCATCGCCCTCCGTGGAGGCGCGGTCTCGGGCCTCAGCATCGTCGCTCTCTCCCTCGCCGGCGTCGCGATCCTCTACTACGGCTACGGGTGGGGCGGGGAGGTCACACAGGGCGTCCAGGAGAGCATCGTCCTCAGCCTCGTCGGGTTCGGCTTCGGCGCGAGCCTCGTCGCGCTGTTCGCTCAGCTCGGCGGTGGCATCTACACGAAGGCCGCGGACGTCGGCGCGGACCTCGTGGGCAAGGTCGAGGCGGGCATCCCGGAAGACGACCCGCGGAACCCCGCGGTCATCGCGGACCTCGTCGGAGACAACGTCGGCGATTGCGCGGGGCGCGGCGCGGACCTCTTCGAATCCACGGCGGCGGAGAACATCGGTGCGATGATCCTGGGTGTCGTCCTGTTCCCTGTCTTCGGGATTGCGGGCGTCGTGTTCCCCCTGGTGGCCCGCAGCTTCGGGGTCCTCGCGTCCGTCGTCGGCGTGTACATCGTCCGCGCGAAGGAGGACGAATCCCCGATGAGCGCCCTGAACCGGGGATACCTCGTCACGACGGTCCTCGCGGCGGCCCTGTTCGGCTTCGCGGCGTGGGCGATGCTCCAACCGTCGGGCGGCGACGCGGACCCGGTCGCGCCGGGCCTCCAGCTGGCGGCTCCCGAGGCCTGGGTCTACTACTGGATCTGCGGGATCATCGGGATGGTCACCGCCTTCGCGTACGTGTGGATCACGCAGTATTACACGGAGTCGAAGTACCGGCCCGTCCAGGAGATCGCGAAGGCCTCAGAGACCGGCCCGGCGACGAACATCATCTCCGGCTTCTCCGTCGGCCTCGAGGCGACGTGGCTCCCCGTCCTCGTCGTGTCCGCGGCACTCCTCCTTTCGTACTGGCTCGGGTCGCTCACGGGGATCTACCAGGGTGGCCTCTACGGGACCGCGATCGCGACGATGGGGATGCTCGCGACGGCCGCGTACATCCTCGCAATGGACACGTTCGGCCCCATCGTCGACAACGGGGCGGGGATCATCGAGATGTCCGGGATGTCCGGCGAGGCCCGGAAGAACATGGACAAGCTCGATGCCGCCGGGAACACGACGAAGGCCCTGACGAAGGGCTACGCGGTCGGCAGCGCGGGCCTTGCGGCGTTCCTGCTCTTCTCCGCCTTCCTGACGGAGGCGAAGATTTCCTCCGTGAACATGGCCCATCCCGAGGTCTTCATCGGCGGGTTCATCGGCGCGGCCCTCGTCTTCCTGTTCAGCGCCCTTGCGATCCGCGCGGTCGGCCGGGCCGCGTGGTCCATCATCAAGGACGTCCGGGACCAGTTCAAGGAGAAGCCCGGGATCATGGCCGGGACCGAGAAGCCGGACTACGGCCGGACCGTCGACATCTGCACCCGCGGCGCCCTCCGGGAGATGGTCGTCCCCGGGATCCTCGCCGTGGCCACGCCCGTGGCCGTCGGACTGATCTTCCGGTTCGCGGTCGTGACGCCGGGCCTGAGGGCCGCGGAGCCCTTGGGCGGGACCCTCATGGTCGGGACGATCGCGGGCGTCCTCATGGCCCTCGTGTTCAACACGGGCGGCGGGGCGTGGGACAACGCGAAGAAGTTCATCGAGGCGGGGAACCTCGGCGGGAAGGGGAGCCCGACCCACAAGGCCGCCGTCGTCGGGGACACGGTGGGGGATCCGTTCAAGGACACCGCGGGCCCGAGCCTCCACATCCTCGTGAAGCTCCTGTCGACGATCACCCTCGTCCTCGTGCCGCTCCTCGTGTAACCGCGTCCGCGTCGGTGCGACTGGACGTCGACGCGTCGGGCACCGGAACACAGAAGTAGCGCCCTCTGCGATACGTCCAAGGCGGGGGAGGCCCATGCGTGGGTGGAAGGGTTCCGTTATCTGGGCATGTCTCGTGATCGCAACCCTCTCGGTTACCAGCGCGAGTCCGATCGCGACCGCGGCCCCTTCGCCGGACCCGGGCTTCACCCCGAACGTCCGCGTGACGGATGGGACGACGCCGTTCTCGCACCATGTCGAGCCGTTCGTCGTTGTGGATGCCCAAGGCCGGCTCTTCGTTGGATGGAAGGAAGCGGATACGTCCGACGGCGTGGGTGTCCGCGTGGGCTTCTCTCGTTCGCTCGATGGAGGGGCGACGTGGTCCCCGAACATCCTGATGGACCGCATGTACAGGTCTCAATCCGATCCCTGGCTCGCCCTCGACGATTCCGGTCGTCTGTACTTCGGACGCCTTGAGTTCTCCGAGGCCTTGCTCCAGAACCAGGGAGTCGTCGTGTCCCGGTCCGGCGATGGCGGGGCGTCGTGGGGCGCGCCTTCCGATGCGGACGACCTGCCCCTCGCCTTCGTCGACAAGTCGTCGCTCGCGTCGGATGGAACCCTCCTGTACGCCGGGTATACCGCGCTCATCGCGACAGGCCGGACGCCGGAGGCGAACATCCGTGTCGCGACGTCCTCGGATGGAGGCCACTCCTGGTCGGCCTCCGTGCCGGTCTCGGACCGCGCGACGACGAACCCGCTCGGGGTCGTCCTCTCGGCGGCCCCGGGCGGTGTCGTCCACGCCGCATGGTGGGACCCGGGATCGGGGAACGTGTTGTCGGACCGATCGGTGGACGGCGGGCGGACCTGGAGGTCCGACTCTCGGGTCA
>MGWD01000032.1:7640-9851 GCA_001800825.1 Euryarchaeota archaeon RBG_19FT_COMBO_69_17
CTGCCCTTGCCCTCGATCGTGACGACGCCACGCGGGGATGTCCTCCTCGCATGGACGGAAGGGATCGGCGCCGACCTCGACATCCTCGTCTCTCGGTCCGACGATAGTGGCAACTCCTGGGGCAAGCCCGTCCGTGTGAACGACGACACCTCAGGGAGGGAGCAGTGGCAACCTGCCCTCGCCGTCGGGCCGGACGGGACGATCCACATCGCATGGCTCGACAACCGGACCGGGAACTACAACGTCTTCTACGCGACATCGAAGGACGGCAGGCGCTGGTCGTCGAATCAACGCGTCACGGACGCGGAAACGCCGAGTGCCTTCCAGCGGCCCGGCGACTACCTCGGGCTCGCGATCGATTCGTCCGGATCCGCCTATGCAGTCTGGACGGACGGACGAGGGGGGAACCTGGAGGTATACTTCGCCCGGAAGCCCGCATGAGGCCGATCGGCGAACCAGGCACACAGCCCGCCGCGCAAAGGCCTAAATAGAACGTACCGAATCGGTGCGGGGTCGATTCTCATGTACATGAAGGTCCAGCGCGAGGACGTCGTGCGGATCCCCCCCGAGCGGCTTGGGGAGGACATCGACGCGGTCGCGCGGGAGCTGACCCGGACGACCCTCGAGGGCCGGATCGGCCCGGACAAGGCCCTCACCCTCATCGCGAGCAACATCGAGCGCCAGGGGGAGGGCCGGATCGTCCACGGGGACGGGGCCGTGTACCAGAAGGTCAAGTACGACGCGGTCGTCTTCACGCCCGTCCTCCAGGAGGTCGTCGAGGGGACCGTCGTGGAGATCCTCAAGTTCGGCGCGTTCATCCGCTTCGGCCCCCTGGACGGGCTCCTCCACATCTCCCAGGTCATGGACGACCGCGTCGACGTCGATGAAGAGGGCCAACGCCTCATCGGCAAGGACTCCAAGCGGGACCTCCGGATCGGGGACCGCGTGCGCACGCGGATCGTCGCCGTGTCCCTCAACGAGCGTGCGCCGCGGGAGTCGAAGATCGGCCTCACGATGCGCCAGCCCGCCCTCGGGAAGCTCGAGTGGATCGAGGAGGACCGCGCGAAGGCGGAGGGCCGGACGCGGAAGAGGCGGGGGTGAGCCCATGGTCGTGAAGATCCCCAAGGCCTGCAAGAACTGCGCGCACATCACGGACGAAGATCGTTGCCCGTTGTGCGGGAACGAGACCTCGAAGGACTGGCAGGGCTACGTGATCATCGTGGACCACCCGCGGTCCGAGATCGCGAAGAAGATGGGCATCCATGCCAACGGGAAGTTCGCCCTCCGCGTTCGATGAGTTCTTCGAGGCGGACCTCCGACTCCCCGAGAACCTGCGTGAGCTCCTCCGGTGGCCCCTGGGACCCTTGGTCCACGGACCTGACGTGATTCCCGCGGTGGGGACCGCATCACCCGTGGTCACGGTCGGGGATTTCTGCACCCTTGACCTCGCGGCTCGGGGCCGATCGCCGGACATCGCCCTCGTCGACTTCAAGACGAAGCGGGAGGAGGACCCCGAGCTCCGGGAGGCCCTCCAGCGGATCGGGCGGAAGGTCCTGCGGCTCGCGAACCCCGCGGGGACGATCACTCGGGAAGCGTGGGCCGTCGTGTCCGAAGCCTTTAAATCCGAGGAGCGGGTACGCGTCGAAGTCCGGGGTGAAGAGGACCTTCTCGCCCTGGTCTGCCTCGCCCTCGCCCCCGACTCGGCCGCCGTCCTGTACGGCATGCCGTCCCAGGGGGTCGTCGTCGTGCGGGCGGACCCGGCCGCGAAGGAGAAAGTCCTCGGGATCCTGCGGCGCATGGAACGGTAGACGATGGAGGTCCAGATCCTCGCGAAGAAGGAGAACCCCCTCCTCCAGCGGACGGAGGTCTCCTTCAAGGCGATCCACAAGGCGGAGCCCACCCCGACGCGGGACGCGATCCGCCAAGAGCTCGCGAAGCACCTGAAGGCGGCGAAGGACGTCGTCGTCGTGGACGGCGCCCGCTCGACGTTCGGGCGGTCCGAGACCTCGGGCTACGCGAAGGTCTACAAGTCCAAGGAGCAGGCCCTCTCCGTCGAGCGGTACCATATCCTCGTCAGGAACAAACTCGCGGAGCCGAAGGCGAAGGAGGCGAAGCCCGGCGAGGCGGCCCTCGCGCCGAAGGCGGAGACGCCCTCGCCGGCCGCGAAGAAGGAGGAGGCGAAGCCGGAGCCGAGGCCGGAGCCCAAGGCAG
>MGWD01000032.1:9887-18960 GCA_001800825.1 Euryarchaeota archaeon RBG_19FT_COMBO_69_17
ACAGGAAGGAGGAGAAGAAGCCCGCGGAGAAGAAGGCCGAGCCGAAGGCGGAGCACAAGGCCGAACACAAGGCCGAGGGGAAGAAGGAGGAGAAGCCCGAGGCGAAGAAGGTGGAGCCTAGGAAGAAGGAGGGCAAGTGATGGCCGAGAAGAAGGCCGAGAAGGGCTCCGTCGGCCTCAAGCGGACGTTCTACAAGATCGAGGGGGACCGGATCGCGCGGACGCGGGCGTCCTGCCCGAAGTGCGGTCCCGGCGTGTACCTCGCCCAGCACCAGGGCCGGACGTCGTGCGGGCGGTGCGGCTACACGGAGTTCGCGAAGAAGTGATGCGGCGCGCGGCGGCACAGAAAGCCTTAATCCCGCGAGGCGTTTCGGCGGCCGAGGGCCTGTAGTCTAGCTTGGATAGGACAGAGGCCTCCGGAGCCTCTGACCTGGGTTCGAATCCCAGCAGGCCCGTTACACTCGAGACGTTTTGAATTCAATCAGCGACCTTTCGCACCGAAGGGGGTTCCAAGCGGCCGGCGGTCGAGACGTAGGCGCTCTCGGCACGCGCGGTCTTCCTGGCGCCCCATATCGAAGGGACGATTGCGGAAGAGGACGCATGAGAGCAGGACACGTAATCGCTCTATTTCCTCGCCGCCTTCTCGATTTCCATCCTCAATCCAGCTGGCTCATCCGGTGACGACGACGGTCCCGGTCATGTACGGGTGGGGATCACAGTGATATGCATATGCTCCCGGCTCGGTGAAGGCCGCGCTGAAGGTCCCCATGTGCCCCATGAGTCCTGAGTCCATCCCACTCCCCATGTCGTCGTGGGCGCCGAACGTCACCGTGTGCCCGACGGTGTCAAAGTTGACCCATCGCACGGTCGTCCCGGCCTTCACGGTCAGGTTGCTTGGACTGAAGGAGTAGCTAGAGATCGAGACCTGGATGTTCGCGGAGCCCGTAGACGCGCGGTAGAGAAGAGCACCCACGCCCGCCACGAGCACAACCAGCGCGAGGATAGCGAACGCTGTGAGCTTGTTCAAGGCTTGGTCCTCCTAGTGAGTCCGGCCCTCGAGATCCGCCCGCATGCGCGTATATTCTTCCCGCGAGATCTCGCCCTGCGCGTAGCGCGTGTTGAGGGTTTCCAAGGCTGCCGAGGGTGACGGTAAGTACGCCGGGACAGACCCCCGCGAAGGCGTGAAGGCACCCAGCGCCGCGAGCAGCACGAGGATGAGGAAGACTGCGGGGACAATCATCATGACGGCCCCCCAGCCCCATCCCACACCCATCATCCCGTACGAGCTTCCATACGGCATGAAAGCCGCTGCGAAGACCGCCATCAATCCGACAGCGAGGACGAGCGCGAACACGAGCCAGAGCACGGAGCTCCGTTGCCTGTTTTCCAAGATCTGCACCTCAGAGGCCCTATGGCGCAGAAAAGGCACTTGAAGGCTTCCTGAAAAGCGATGAAAAGCGTTCGAAATGCTCGAAAAGGGTGGCCTTTTTAGGCCCTTTCCCGCCAAGCGTCGGAGAGACGAATTCGGTTCGTCATCCCGTGGCGCTCCCGAACGATGAGCCCTTTCGCCTCAAGTCGTTCCAAAATCCGCGATACCTTGGGACCGGAGAAGAGGCCCAGCCCCACGAGATCCTTCTGAAGCACCGAACCGCCCGCGGCGACGATCCGCCGATACAAACCGAGTTCATCACCGCTCAGGAGCCGCAGGGCCACCTCGGGGACAGCACCCTCAAGGATGTCGACGGGTGCCGTCGCGGTCTCTTCGATCCGATCCCGCGAAGCGGGAGCGGGGGCCACGCTCTCGTGCCGCTCGTAGGCACCGCGCGTCATGAATACATATGCGAGGGCGACCCCGAGAATGATTGCCGCGAGGAGGAGAAACAAGCCCCACACAAGAAGGAATACCTCCGACACGGTCGTGTGGTCGACCAGAAGTACGAGGAGCAGGACGAGGACGACCAGTGCCGCTGCACTGACGAGTGCGAGCTTCGCGAGGGTGCGACTCCTCGCGAGGAGACCGGAATCTGTCACGACCGGTGCACAGTGGCCCGACGACCATAAGCTTTCTCACAGGGAGGTCGTCGCTCCCGCCGACCGATGGTTTCCGCGGGAGACAAATCGCAGTGCTCGCTTCGGTCCGGTCCTTCACCAAGCAGACGGCTGGCAGAGTGGGCCAGGACCCTTCCTTCCCGATCGCGCCTTCGCGGGGCGTCTCAAGCCGAGAGCGCTGCATTACTGTGGAGATGAAGCTTGTTGGAAGGTGCCGCACGGGAGCTACCTGGAATCCGAGGCGGTTCACCCCGTGAGGCCTGTGGCTGCCCCTCGATGACGACTGCGCAACTGGTGCCTTTGAATCCGAGACGCTTTGCGAATTCCCGCCTCGGCGCGTTAGTGTTCCCCGCATGTGCGAGTGGATCATGGAAAGTCACGGTATGGGGGTCGATTCCGGTGACCAGGACCCAGTGAGGAACCTCGACGTCGCCCACGAGCCGAGCGTCGACGAGGACGATGGGAATCCATGCGCGCGCGAGCCACTCCACCACGTCTGACAAGGATACAGGCTTGACGGCATCGGGGATCTGCGCCTGGCGGCACCGCCTCTTGAGGTCTCGGTGCAGGGCCACGGCGACCTTTCGGTTCTCGAGGCTTGGGTCAAGTCCTAGGCAGTCCACGAGCTCGATCGTTTCCGCGTTTCCCTGAGTCCGCACACTAAACCCTCGCCGGTGGGCCGCCAGGGCCAGACCCTGCCGGCTCGACGCGTAGGCCTCCACGAGGTTGGCCTCCCGCCAGAGGTCCACCTCCAGCTCGCGCCCTGAGGCCAAGGCGGGTTCGAAGTGACGCATCGCCATGATAAGACACGCGGGGCCGCACGTGAAGTCGAAACTCTGCCGATGGAACGGGACCACGGCCTTGCGTCGATTCCGAAGGAGCTGTTTCCTCAGAAGACGACCACCTTGTCCGCCCACAGGGTCCAATCCGTGACTTCGTCGAGGGAACTCCGCCGGGCGCCGTCGGCGAGATCCTCGTCCTTGAGTCCCCGTGCGTCCATGCATGTGCCGCAGACGCCCACGACGCCGCCCCGCTTAATGAGCGCCCGGAGCATCGTCTCCACGTTGTAGTAGCCTTGGGGCACAGTCTGGCCTGCCTTCCCGCAACTCGCCCCGTCCCCGACGAGGAAGACCCGCAGCTCGGCGGCGGGCTCCTTCTTCAGGACGTTGAGGGCAAGGCGTAGTGCATTGTAGGCGCGCTCCGTGCCGTAGGGAGGATCGTTCACGATGAACAACAGCTTCGTCATTCAGAACCACCGCCGGAGCCAACGCCGTTCGAAAAGGACCTTGCCCCACCGCAGGGGCCGGCTGGGATTTCGCAAGCTCACCCGCGGCGCGGGCGCCGCGAAGAAGTCCCCGGAACCAAACGCCGCTTTGCCGAAGCCGGTCTCGACCCAGCAATGACCAATCCCGTCGAAGGTGCCTCCGTCGGCACGGGGCGTGAGTTCCGCGGCGAGGGTCCGGGCAACGGCCTCGGCCTGCCGATGGGCGAAGACGCCCGCCTTGGGGAGGAACATCCCGTTGGCCAGCTTGATCGCCGTTACGTCGCCGAGGGCGTAAACGTGCTCCACGGAGGTCTTGAGGGTTCGCGGATCGACGGGGATCCAGCCGCTCCCGTCCGTCAGCCCGGTCTCCCGGACAAAGGCGGGGGCGCGGTGGGGCGGCACGCCCACGAGGAGGTCGAAAGGAATGCGTTCGCCAGTCCCGAGGACAACGTCCCGCGCGGCGCTGTCCACGCGCGCGGGCTTGCTGAGCGGGCGATACCCGATGCCCCGCTCCCGGAGCATGCCCGCGAGGGCCTTTCCCACCTCGGCGCCTGCGACGGGCATCGGCTGCGGCTCGGGGGTCACGACGTCAATCGAGACGGAGTCGCGGACGCCCCTGCGCCGGAAGTGGTAGTCGAGGAGGAAGGCCGTTTCGTAGGGGGCCGCGGGGCACTTGAAGGGCGTGCTGGAAATGAGGACGACCACCCTGCCCTTCCGAAAGGCGGATAAGTCCTCCCGAAGCCGCATCGCGCCCTCCAAGGTGTAGAGGTTCCGGGCTGCGGTGGAGAATCCCTCGAGAGCATCCGACGCGAGTTCCGCGCCCGGGGCGAGGATCAGGCGGTCGTACGCCAGCGGACCGGCGGAGGTCTCGAGGCGATGCGCCCCGCTGTCCAAGCGACGGACTTCCGCGGTCACGACCTCAATCCCTCGCCGCGACAGACGCGCGAGATCGCGCTGGATTCGCTCCGGTTCTCGCCAACTCATCATGACCCAGAGGAAGTCCGGCTGGAAGACGTGCCGCCCTCCTTTGTCCACGAGGGTCACCCGATCGCCTCGACCCAAGCGGCGCCGCAACTCTGAGGCGGCGACGACTCCGCCGATGCCTCCCCCCACCACGACGACGTGCGCCATTGGATCACCTTCGCCAGGTCCAAGAAAACGGAGTCCGTCGAACGCCCGTACGCGGTTCCTGGGAATCATAGGAGGCGCGGATTGGGACGCTGCGCGTTGCTCCAAGGACGTGTGTCCTCATCGGGGGGTCCCCCTGCGGGTCAGCTGATGTTCCCGCGCGAGTTTCTTCGCGAGGATCGTCCGGAAGATGTCGATGGCCTCGAAGATCTCGGGGTGGGCGACGCGATAACGGACTGCCGTGCCCATCCGCGTGCGTTCCAGGACCCCGTTGTCCCACAGGAACCTGAGTTGGAGGGACAGGTTGGGCTGGCTCACGCCCGTGAGGGACACCAACTCCGACACGCTCCTCTCACCATCTCTGAGGAGGTCCAGTATTCTCAGGCGGAGGGGACTGGAGAGAGACTTGCAGACCCGGGCGTGGAGCACGTAGATTTCGTCGTCCACGCTTCGGAGAGTCTATTTGGTTATTTAAATATATGCGCTAATGCCTAAACTTCCCGCACCCTCGTGCGGAACGAGCGCCAGGCCGGCGTCCTGTTCCGTGGACTCGACGGGCGGATCGAACTGAACCGAGGCCTCGCCAGCGGGTCCGCAGCCTTCCACGGATGGTGCCGGGATCTCTTCGTCTACCATGAGATGAGCGCTCGGAAGCCCCTGCACCGAAGGACGGTGGGGATCTGTGCGGAGACACGAGTTCGGATGCGCGCAGGCCCGTCTCCCCGGGCATCGAGCTCGATTGCTCGAGGAGTATCTCCTCGCCCGTTCCGCGATATCAAGCGTTCCGGACCTCGAGACTCGCTTGGTCCCAGCCGACACTGTCGTGGCCCCTCGGCCACACCGAAGGGTGCAGGCTCGTCCGTCCGTCGCCCCGGGGACAAGCTTTATCCGTGCGTAATGTATACAATACGCACATGACGGAAGTCGCCGTCTCCACGCGAATCTCCCGTGATACGAAAGCCCTTGTCGAGGACCTCATGCGGGAGGAGCGGATCGATCGCTCGGCTGCGTTGCGAAAGTTGCTGCACCTGGGAGTTGACGAGTATCGACGGCGAAAAGCCCTCGATGCCCTCGCGGCCGGTAGGGTGAGCTTCGGCGAGGCGGCCGAGATCGCCGGGCTGACTCTCTGGGAGTTCCGGGAACTCGTAAAGGACCGGAAAGTCCGCTGGGTCGCGGGCGGGGTCGTGGAGGACGTCAAGAGGGGCCTCGGGGGTAGGTGAACCAGCCTGCCGAAACCGCCGCCAATCGTCCTTGATAGCATGGTCCTGATTAACCTTGCTTCCGCGAACCTGCTCGTCTCGATTCGAGAGCTGCCGGAGACCATCCTCGTGCCGCCTGAAGTTCTGGAAGAGACCGCAGGGGTTGGGGAGCGTCTCGGCTATCCGGACGCCCTCGCAATCCGGAAAGCGGTGGAAGCGGGAGCCCTCCGCCTGGCGAGAGAGGCCGACGCCCGCCTTGTTCGGAGGCTACGACGGGAAACGCGGCTCCGCGAGACCGACGCGGCGGTCATTGCGGTTGCCCTGAAGGAACGCGCGTACTTGGGGTCCGATGATGCCAAGGTACGCCGCGTGGCGGAACTTGAGGGCGTGGCCTGCGGCGGCACAGGGTATCTCCTGGCGCGCCTAATCGCGGAAGGTGTTCTGACACGGGAACAGGCCCGGAGCCGTCTCGATGCCTTGATTACCGAGGGATGGTATTGCGACGTGAGCACGTACGCCGGGATCCTTCGACAACTGGGGTTCTAGGCGTTCTCGATCGCTCGTCTTGGACGCACTTGTCGCGTTCTTAGAGTTCGAATGCCAGCAGGCCCGTCACAGTCCTCAGAGTGAGCCGCCATCAAGGCCTCGGAACGCCCTCGAGGCAATGCGGGCCCGGCGGAGCCCCCAGCCAAGCCACAGGGGCCCAAATCGTGCCAGTGGCATGCTCCCATGGAGGACCGGTGGGTAGCGAGGGCCGGGAGCCGAACTCCCCGCCGGGATCACTTACTCTAGCGTTTGAATCCTGTAGGATTCGATTCGTTGAGAATGACGATGGGCCAACCCTGGTTCTACCTCATTGGATTCAGTAAGCTGGCCGCCCGGCGCCTGAAGTTCTGAGTGCAAGCAAGCCGAGGAAGCACTCGAAGGATGGACCTTGGCCGGGCTATCGCTTCGCGTAGTTACTGGCTCCGGCCCAGTCGACCAGGACAACGGGTTCCTTCCCGACGACCCAGGCGTCATGTCCTTGGGGCAACGCGGTGACTTCGCCCGGGCCGACCTCGAACTCCTTGCCGTCGGACATCAGGACATGCAGACGACCGGACACGTGGTACTGGAAGTGAGGAGCCTCGCACCACTCCGTCTTCGCGACAGGCTTCACGTGTTCGGACCATCGCCACCCGGGTTGCAGGGTGAGACGCCCGACGACGCCGCCTGCGATCTTGATGAGCTCGACCTTGCCTTTCTCGAACGTCCGTGCCTCGTCTGGAGACTTGAACTCCTTACGCTCCGCGCTTGCCATCGTTTTCCCCACCTAGACTGTCCTGAGTACCGTCCTGCCGATTTCGGACAGCCCAAATGGATCGTACCACTTAACCCTTCGTACCCGACAAAACAGCCGGGCTCTCGGATGGTCCCCCCGCTTCGTCGCACGGGTACGGTGGAGCCGTAACCATGATGGCGTGCCGGGGACGCGCCGGAAGGACGGTTTCAGGGCTCAGGAGTAAGCGATGCCGCTGGCATATCCCTTGGAGGCCCTCCCGGGATTGTGCCTTGGAGAACCCACTAACCGCCAGGAGCACTCGATTTCTTCCAAGAATTCCGTTCGAGAGCGCCTAGCGTGGCAGTGGTCGCGTGGCCCGTCGTTCGTAGGCATCCGCGCGCGAAACAATCTCGAGGATTGGATGGCATTCTGTTTTCGCTTCCCACTTGGCGCGCCACTGCGTTTGGACGACTGGGAGACGACCACCAAACAGGATCTGAGACGATTCGATCAGTAGCCGGAGCGAAATGCCAATCCTCGCTGATTGAACGCAGGAGACATGGAGTGCGACGAATCACAGCAGGCCCGTGCCCTCTTCTCCCAGTACCAATCCCGATCTGACTCGCGCTGGATCGTCGTCTCGGCGACCGACGGGATCCTTCCGCGGCCTCCACAGGTGTTTTGAACCTCGGGGGTCGCTGCCGTAGAAGAGCGTGGGATCGTGCGCGTCAACGAGACCTGGCATCGGGATCATCCCACGCCGAAGAACGCGTCGACGGACGAACGGATTGCGTGGCACGTGGACCACGCCCAAGCCCACCTCAGGCCGATCCCGGACCGCCTCGAGGAGGAGATTGCCCGGAGGCGTCGAGGTGAGGTCGCGGCCTGAGGAAACCGGCCGGACCCAGCGTCTCTTCGGAACTCGCAAGGTGACGCGTCGCTCTCTCGAGGAAGGGTCCCCTCACACGACCTCGAAGTTCGACATCATCCCCATGTCTTCGTGTTCGAGCTTGTGGCAGTGCAGCAGGTAGATGCCCTTGAAGGCCTCGAAGCGGATGAGGACCTCCACCGTCTCGCCGTCCTCGAGCAATACCGTGTCCTTCCAGCCCCGCTCCCAGGGGAAGACCTGCCCGCGGCCTCCCGTCCGCCCCTGGACCTGGAACGACGCCCCATGCACGTGCACCGGGTGCGGCGCGTTCCCTTTCGTCGAGAAACGCCAGAGTTCCGTCTCGCCGAGCGGCACCCGGAAGTCGATCCGGCCGATCTCGTACTCCAGGCCGTTGATCTTGGACATCGCCTCGAACTGGAAGCTCCGCGTCCGGACCGGGTTCCACAGGGGCGGGATCGTCGAGAGCGTGGCTGGAAGAGTCCCGCTGTCGTTCACCGGACGTACGACGACGAACTCGAGAAGATCCCAGCCGGACCGGGCGTCCCGCAGCATGACGCGGTCCCCGACCTGCATCCCTCGGAAGTCGACGATCAAATCGAGTCGCTCGCCGGGCCCGAGCTCGACCCGGGGCAAGGAGACGGGCGTTTCCAGGAGGCCGCCGTCGTTGCCGATGAGCGTGAATGGGGTTCCGGAGCTCAGCGTCAGTCCAAAGATCCGCGCGTTCGCGCCGCCCAGCACACGGAACCGGTAGCGGGCCGTGTCGACCTCAAGGCGCGGGCCAAGGGTCCCGTTCAAGAGAGGCGTGTTGCCCAGGAAGCCGCCCGACTTGGGCCGGTACTCGAGGTTCCCGTTCCGGTCGAAGCTCGCGTCCCGCACGACGAGGGGGACTTCGTAGGCGCCGGAGGGCAGGCCCAAGGCGATCTCCTCCGCATCCGTGACGAGGAACGCCCCCGCAAGCCCCATGGCCACCTGTTCTCCCGTCAGCATGTGGGGATGCGGGTGGTACCAGTTCATCGCCGCCCGTTGATTGACCGTGAAGCGGTAGTCGTAGGCGCCGTCGGGCGGTATCGCGAACCGCGGATGGCCGTCATTCCGGTCATCCAAGACCAAGCCGTGCCAGTGCGTGATGGTTTCCTGGGACAGTCCGTTTGCCAGGTGTATCTGCGCGACCTCTCCGCGGGCCGCACGGATCGTCGGCCCGGGCAGGAGGCCGTTGTAGACCCAAGCCGAGGACGTCCGCCCACCGCCCAGGGACACCGTGGCGGGAGCCTCCGTGAGGCTCAG